>CALXKM010000027.1 GCA_944388865.1 uncultured Duodenibacillus sp.
TCGAGGCATGCAAATGCTTGGGCATTGCCTTCAGCAGTTACCTCAAGTGGCGTGATTGCCCGGAAAACGAGGACCAGCGTCCGAAGCGCGAATTTGCAGCCAACCCGCGGGCGCTGTCATCAGAGGAACGCCAGGCCGTGTACGAGCGTTATTGCCAGCCCGATGTTTGCGATCTGAGTGTTCGACAGGCCTTCTACGCCTTGCTGGACAAGGGCGAGTATCTGGCCTCCGAGTCAACGGTGTACCGTGTTTTGCGTCGTTTCAAGGCCAATGCGCGCCGTGACGGAGTTCGCCCCGCTATCAAGCGGCACAAGCCGACAAGCTACGAAGCGACAGGGCCCAATCAAGTCTGGACGTGGGATATCACGTATTTGCGAGACGCAGGGCACTCAACGCGCTTTTACTACGCTTTTGCGGTAATCGATATCTATAGCCGCTACATGGTGCACTACGATGTCTTCGAGGCCGAGACGGCCCAAAACGCCGTGCGCTTTCTGAGCGAGGCGATGGATAAGCACTACATACGTCCGCGTTGTTTGGTTTTGCACTCGGACAATGGGGCGGCTATGAAAGCCGCTGAAACTCTGGGCTTGCTGGCGGTGCGCGGCGTGGAGTTCTCTCACAGTCGGCCTCGGGTAAGCAACGACAACCCCTACAGCGAGTCACTGTTTAAAACCATGAAGTACACCGGTCACATGGGTAAACGTAACTATCACAGCCTTGAGGAATGCAAGGAGGGGTTGGCCGCATTTGCGCAGATGTACAACGAGCAATGGGTGCATAGCGGCATTAACAACGTAACCCCGTGGGCGCGTTTTAGTGGTGCGGATGCGGCGATTTGCGAGGCACGACGCGTGGTGCTCGAGAAGGCCAGACAACAGCATCCGCAACGATGGATTAGCGGTCGAGTGAAGAAGTGCGAAGTCGCCGGTAGCCAGTGGTTGAATCCTGACAGGCAGGAGTCCACAATAAAAACCGCGGCCTAAAGAAATGGCCCTGCAAATCACGCAGAGCCACCCCTATTTACGTTTGCGGTCATCGGGATCCCTCCCTGTACCGCAGCGGCATAGTACACGAAGTCAGACAGAGATCAACCTATTTACGTTTGAAAAATATCCTGGGGTAGCGAAGCGTAGGGGCAAAGCCCCTGCCGAGACTTTCAACGGAGCGAAAAGCTCCTCATAAATTTTTTTGAAGTACCTTGACAGATACCGCATGCGTGGAGGTGTTAGCAAAATTTCCCCTTGGAAGAGGATGCCATGCCGAACAGCTTTAAAAATAACCGTCTTACACTCAGGGCGGTTTGATTTGAAATAGAGCTACGAGGCTCCGGGGTCGGTTAAAAAATTCTTTAATTTTCAAAGAGGTTCCAGCATTGCACCCTTGAAATCGGGCCTTTTTTGTTAGAATTAAGCTATACGGTATAGCTCTAAGCGTGGTGCACCACTATGAAAGTTGATTACGAAAAATATCCCATGATCCCCCGTGGCTGTCTGATCAATCAAAACTCTGCACGGAACATTTCCTACGTATTTCTTCAGACTCGCGTCAAAGGAAAAACTTCCCGCACGCAGGTCGGAAAGATTGATGCTGACGGTGTTTTCACTTTTAGTCCCAGCTATCTCAAAAAGATGGAAATCGATAAGCTGCAGACCCAAGTCAGACACCTGTCGGCTCAGCGCGATGCCAATGCACGTCGGACAAAAAAAGCCGATCAAAAGCGAGCAAAATCAACTTTTGATGTCATCGCCAAGGCTGCCGATGAAGTTCAGCTTGATCCTCGTGCTTCAAACAGTTCCTTGTGCATGAACGCCGTTATCTTTACCGCTCTTGTGGCCATGCTTGGAACTGCCAATGATTGTGAAGACATTTGCAGCTTCAATCTTTCCCGACACGAAGAATTGACTGCTCTGCTAGGCGAATTTGCTGCCCCCAAAACATTATCTCGAGAGGCTGTGCGTCGAATCCTTTTCATCATTGATCCGCAAAAAGTCAAAGACTTTGTCGGTCGCCTTGTTCAACCCATGCTGGTTGCGCCGGCCGCAGGAGCTGATGACCTCAGAGTTATTGCCGCTGACGGGCAGGCGTGCAGAGCAACGGGAAGACGCAGGAGTGGTCGAAAAACGCTCAGCGGCACCTACTACATCATGAACTTGTGGGACTGTGAAAATCGATTGTGCATTGGACAGCAGCTGATCCCAAAGAAGCGCAATGAGATTAAGGTGCTGCCGGAAATGCTGGAGGGAATGGACCTCAAAGGAGCCGTGCTGACAGCCGACGCAATGAATACTCAGCGGGCGACGGCAGAATCGATCTGTTCAATGGGGGCCGACTACTGTCTGGCAGTGAAGGAAAATCAACCGTCGCTCTACGAAAACCTCATGTACTTGTTTGCCGCAGGAGCAGATGCTTCGCACCTCAGAGTGTGGCGGGACGATATCACCTGCGCTCATGGGCGCATTGAGCAACGCATCACCGAAGTACTCCCGGCCAAATTCTTAAAGCGAGGGCTTCTCGCACAATGGCCGGGATTGGCCTCGGGGTGCATCGTGCGGACAACAACAAAAGTTGAAGTAAAAACGACCGCAGAGACCTCTCAGGAAGTGCGCTACTTCATCAGCTCGCTTCCCTTTGTCGAAGGGATCGAAAAGAAGCACGCACGCGTCGTTCGTTCGCATTGGGGTGTAGAAAACCGCTTGCACTACATGCTTGATGTGTTGTTTAATCAGGATCGAATGACGGCAAGCAACGCTAACTTTATTGCCAATAGCAGTGCAATTCGCAAGCTCGTCCTCGCCATTCTCTATCGTGAGCAGAGACGACTAAAGCAAGAAACCGGTGAAACGGTTTCCATCAAAACACTGCGCGCTCGAGCCAATAAAATCCCTTACGCTGTTGAAATGATCCGCCAAGCACTCGCTCTTTCTGACGTTGTTTCAAAATGAGGTTGGCTGATCAAATGTGTCCGCCCTGTCTTACACTAAGGACTTTGGCTGGCTGCGCTTACAATCCAAATTCGGGCGATCTGTACTCTGATAGTTAATACTTGGTTATATTGAAATTCATCTGGTACCCCCGCCGAGACTCGAACTCAGATTTGACCCTTAGGAGGGGCCCGTTCTATCCAGTTGAACTACGGAGGCGTCTGAAGCTGTGGGATTTTGCTTGAATCATCCCGAACAGAGCGCGCATTTTACCAAAAGGACGCCTGCCGCGTACAACATTTCCTGCTACGATCATGGTCGACATTCCTAAAGGCCTGAACATGTTCAACTTTCAAGACCGCATCGACTTATGGCTGCGCGCTGGCTTCGGCGCCCTGATTTTGATCGGGTGTTACCTTGTCATTGAGCCCTTCATGACAGCCATCATTTTGGCAGCCATATTGACTGTCGTCAGCTGGCCCCTTTATCGACGGGCGTTGACCAGCACTGGCGGAAGCGCCACATTCGCTGCGCTCATCATGGTCACGCTTGTTGTCATTACGGTTCTCATTCCTTTATCGCTTCTATGCGGGGTACTTGCCCACCAGATTCCGGAAGTCGTCGAATGGTTTCGTCACTGGGTCACCAATGGAATGCCTTTGCCTGAGTGGCTCACTTCGCTTCCTTATGTAGGACAGAGCATCAATGATGCTTTTCATTTCGGCGTTGACCCTAAGGCACTGGGCAGCTTTATTCAAAAATCCTTCGATCCCTTAAGCAAGTGGATCTTGGGCATTTCAGTAGGCATTGGCAACGGCCTGTTTCAACTGGCGCTTGTTGCGTTCATCGCCTTCTTCTTTTATAGAGACGGTCAGTCGCTTGCGCGCCGCCTGAGACTATCGCTCAACAAAATCTCCGGCGACCTTGCCAAGGAATACACCGACATTCTGGTCAACACTACCCGTTCCGTAGTCTTTGGCGTCATCGGCACTGCCATTGGTCAGGGACTTGTTGCTGCAGTCGGCTTTTTGATTGCCGACGTGCCCGGCGTCGTCATGCTCAGTTTTGCTGTCTGCGTGCTGTCGGTCGTTCCGGTTGGTCCCCCTTTGGTCTGGGGGCCAGTGGCCTTGTGGCTATTTTCCACCGGCCAGACCGGCTGGGCCGTCTTTATGGTGTTTTGGGGCGTTCTAGCCGTAAGCTCTGTTGACAACTTCATCAAGCCGATTCTGATCAGCCGCGGCACCACGCTTCCCTTGGCTCTCGTCTTTTTAGGCGTATTGGGCGGCATCATGACGTTCGGCATGCTGGGCCTCGTGCTTGGCCCCATTCTTCTGTCGGCAAGCATTGCAATGTTCCAATCCTGGCTCAAAAATCCGGTGCGGCGCAAAGCCGCAGAGAAAAGCCTGGCTGCAGCGGATGCTAGCAACTCTGCGGGCGACTCAAAGACGACGCTTCCCGGACCAGAGGCCGACAAAAACTCAGAGAACGTCTCCTGATTGGGTACAATCTGCGGCTTTGAGGAAATAGATACTTCGCCCCGCGTGCAAACGCGGGGCGATTGACGTAAGACTTTGTTTTTTATGGCAGTTCGCAAGCGCAATTCAGACTATCAGGAAAGCTCCATTCGCGTGCTCAAGGGTCTTGAACCCGTCAAGCAGCGCCCGGGCATGTACACCCTCACCGACAATCCCCTGCATATCGTGCAGGAAGTGCTCGACAACTCAAGCGACGAGGTGCTCGCAGGCTTTGGCGACAACATCTCGCTCACCGTCAGTGCAGACGGCACGATTACAGTCGAAGACAATGGTCGAGGCATCCCGACAGGTCTGCATCCAACCGAGGGAGTTCCCACCATTGAGCTTGTGTTTACGCAGCTGCACGCCGGCGGCAAGTTCGACAAGGCCGAAGGCGGCGCTTACGCCTTCTCAGGAGGCCTGCACGGCGTCGGCGTTTCGGTCACGAATGCCTTGAGCAGCTTCATGCACGTGACAGTCTGGCGCGAAGGCCGGCAATTTGACATCGGCTTTGCCGACGGCTTTGTTGCCGAACCTCTCTCGAGCACGCCTTCGCCGCGTCCCAAGCGCAGCACCGGCACAAGGGTTTCCTGCCGTCCGGATCCAAAGTACTTCGATAGCGCCGTCATTCCCGAACAGCAGCTCATCCGTCTTCTCAAGAGCAAAGCCGTGCTGATGCCCGGCTGTACCGTCAGCTACAAAAACGAAATAACCGGAGCCCAGGAAAGCTGGAAATACGACGGCGGTCTGCGCGAATATCTGCTCGCCGAGCTTGCCGAACCGCTTCTGATCGAACCCTTTGAATCCGAAGGCTGGGCCGATGACGACACGGAAGGGTTTGCCAACGGAGAAGGCGCAAGCTGGGTAGTGTGCTGGACTGAACTTGGCCCCTTGACGCGTGAAAGCTACGTCAACCTCATTCCGACTCCGGCCGGCGGCACACATGAAGCAGGCCTGCGCGACGGTCTCTACGGAGCCATGAAGGCCTTCATGGAAGCTCACGGATTGATGAGCAAAGGCGTCAAGCTTTTGCCCGAAGACGTCTTTGCGCGCGCAAGCTTTGTGCTATCCACCAAAGCTCTGGATCCTCAATTCCAAGGGCAGACAAAAGAAAAGCTGACAAGCCGCGACGTCTTCAGACTGGTGTCGAACTTCGTGCGTCCGCAGTTTGAGTTCTGGCTCACGCACCACATGGAAGAAGGCAAGAAGCTTGCCGAACTCGTCAATCGCCAGGCTCAGGCGCGTCAGCGTCAGTCTCAGAAGGTGGAAAAAAAGCGCGGCTCAAGCGTTGCCGTGCTTCCGGGCAAACTCACCGACTGCGAATCGACCGATATTGAACGCAACGAAATCTTTCTCGTAGAGGGCGACAGTGCCGGTGGCACTGCCAAACAAGGCCGCAACAAGGAAAATCAGGCAATTTTGCCTTTGCGCGGAAAGGTGCTCAACACCTGGGAAGTCGACAGCGACCGCATCTTCGCCTCTCAGGTAATTCACGACATCGCTGTTGCCTTAGGCGTAGATCCGCACAGAATGGACGACGACACGGACATCAAAGGTCTTCGCTACGGCAAGATCTGCATTCTGGCCGATGCCGACGTTGACGGCAGCCACATTCAGGTGCTATTGCTCACGCTCTTTTACAGACACTTTCCAAAACTCATCGCCCAAGGCCACGTTTACATTGCGCAGCCTCCCCTGTTTCGCGTCGATGTGCCCAAGTCCGGCAAAAAGCCGGAAAAGAAAATCTACTGCTCTGACGACAAAGAACTCAAACGAACCTTAAATAAGCTTGAAAAAGATGGCATGACGCTTGAGAAGCTCTCCATTTCACGCTTTAAGGGCCTGGGGGAAATGAGTGAAAAGCAGCTTGCCGAAGCGGCCTTTCATCCTGACACCAGAAAACTGCTGCCGGTCACGCTCGGCGATGTTGAAGCCGCCCAGACCAATGCCGTGATGTCGCTTCTGATGAGCAAGGGTGAAGCGCTTGGTCGCCGCACCTGGATGGAAATGCACGGCGACGACGTTGAGCTTGACGTTTAGCTGCGGACTTGGGCTCAAAAACCTGCGGCCGGCAACCTCTGCGATAAGAACTTTTTTACCATTCGATCGATGTTTTTGCAGCGATCCAACTTCGGTTTCTTGTTGTTTATTAGAGAAAACTTCTGACACAATATAAGGCATCCATTGAGCAGCGTCTGACGCCGTTGGCCGCTGCAGCCTTGCGTATTCAGAAAATTTCTTCTTATGCCGCACCACAGCTTCAAGCCCAGCCGAGCCCAAACGCTCATCCGTCTGGCTTTTGGTCTATGCAGCGCCGCAGCCTGCTGCGCTGCTCCCCTTGCGAACAACATCCATCTGGATGCCATTCATGCAGCTGATGCCTATGCTCAAGGCTATACCGGAACCGGCGTCAGATTCGGCATTTTGGATTCCGGGTTTGATGTCTCGCACATTGCTTTTGAGGGAAAAGACATCATTGGGCTGGCGTCGGCGCAATACGAAGAGCGCTACGGCATGGATCCCAACTGGGAAGCGCACAACCACGGCACGCATGTTGCCGGGATTGCGGCCGGCTCCAATGCCGTCGACTACGGCGTAGCCAAAGATGCGTCTTTGCTGCTTTTATCGGCAACACTGACCGCTTCGGGCTCGATCAACGAACCAGCAGAGCTCTATCAAAAGGCATTTGACTTATATCCAAACGTCACGATCTACAACAATTCCTGGGGATGGGTGCGGGGGCTCTACGCCTATCGCGGCGTTCCAATGGAAACCGAAGCTTTCAACGCAATTTTTTCGAGCGCCGTTGAAAAAGACAAGCTTTTGGTTTTCGCGGCAGGCAACTACGGAGGTCTTGCGCCTGAAGATCCTGTGCTGAGCCAAATGCGCAACCCGGCCAACGCCGGACACCTCATCAATGTCGTCAATATCGAGTCCGATCACCTCTTTGAAGAAGGCCGCTTCATCCATGGCAATGTGGGATCAGCCATTGAAGGCTCCAATATGGGGCTATTTGCCTCGCTGTGGACAATCGCCGCGCCGGGAACAAATATTCTGAGCGCTTCAGCCGGAAGCGGTGCTGACTCCATCTCAATGACCGGGACATCCATGGCTGCTCCGCATGTAAGCGGCACGCTTGCGCTTGTTGAACAATCCTTTCCCTGGATGAGCGCCTCGCAGCTAGCCGACACGGTTCTTTCAACGGCTCAAAAGCCAACTCCCGGCACCTACGACGTCATCGCCTTTCACCCCGATGCTGCAGTCACTGACGACACTCACCCAAATGCCGACTTCAAATGGCAATTCGGCGGCAGTCAGCGCTTTTACATCGCACAGCCTGCCTATGCGCCGGAAAAAGACATCTACGAAACAAATGTCCACAAAGAGGCCGCTGCGATTGTCTTTTGGGGCAGCGCCGGCTACAAAACCAAAGACATAGCAGCCCTCAAGCGAGAAGCCGCCGAGCGCATCAGTGCTCAGTGGCTTCAAGAGCAGCTTGAAATTGCAGAATGGGAATTTGATTCCGAGGCCTTTACTGAAGCTGTCTGGAAAGCCTACGATGAATGGAAGAAGTACTTCATCGAAAACTGCATCATTGTTGAATACGGCATCGGCGCAGGACTGCTTGATGCCGGCAAAGCCGCGGGAGGCTTGGCCGAGCTCAACGTCAACCGCATGGCGCGCTGGGAAGACGACGACAAGAACGGACACTGGACGCTGCCGATACGACCCGGACTCAACGGCCAAAAGCAAATCGCTTATACGCTCACCCTTTCCGAAAACAGCGTGAGCCGCTTTACTAACGACATCATCGAAGTGGACTGGGATCCGGTGCTACACATCACCACCGAAGACGAATTTGTGGCCTACAACGAAGCTTTGGCCGAGAAAGGCTATTACGAAGGTTCGAGCCCGCAAACAAAAGCCCCGGACGAAGCTTATCTTCCCGTTTCTCTCGTTGTCCTCGGCACTTTGCAAAACGGCGCCGTTGCGTCTGCCGGGACACTGGTTTTCAGCGGCACGGCCACTTACAGCGGCTCAACGGATGTTGTCAACGGTGCAACGCTCATTGTCAACGGAACGATTGAAGGCGACGTGCAGTCTGATAAACTATCAACCATCGGCGGCATGGGCACGGTAGGATCTTTGACTTCCCGCGGCACGCTCTCGCCCGGAGACGATGCCGTGTCACGCTTAGGCACGCTCACCGTCAACAAGAACCTTGAGCTTGCAGCCGGTTCGAGTTTGATTCTGGACGTCAGCGAACACACCATTGATCAGATCCGAATATTGGGTCAGAGCGCCTCTGCGGGTGAAGAGTCTTCATCTGAGGCTTTGATCAGTCCCCTTCAAGAGAAGGGTAACCTTAAGCTCACCATCCGAACGGGCGGCTATGTCGACCATGTGCTGAGCATCAATCCAGTCGCCTTTTTCCCCGATCTCACCGAAAGCGATGATTTGCTCGAGCAACTCAAAACCGCAGAGTTGTCCTGGGACGGCGGCATCACCTTTAATTTTTCGGTTGACGAAAACGGTTATTTTTCATTGCATCGAGTGCATGACGGCATGCAAAAAGTCGCACAGGCCGTTTCTTTGCCGGGCATAGCCCATCTCCGAGCACAGCGGCTCGATGAGGCCGTCTTGGCCGATGGCGTGCTCCAAGGAGTTTCGGCAGAGTTTGTGAACCTCATCGACACGGCTTCGGAAAATTTGATGGGTATGAGCACTTCAGAGGAAAAAGCGCAAGCTGCATCAGACATCGCTTCTATTTTTGCCGCGATTGAGCCAGATGCTCACCTTGCGTTTGACGCGGCGGCCCTTTCGCGCTCCGTGCGCCTGCGAGAAATTTCAGGTCTTTCTCCCTTGACGAATCTCTCAGCCTCGGCGATTGTTCCAGAAGCTTGGCTGACGGTTGAACGATCAGAAATGGATGTCGGAAAGTCCAGCTTTGAAAGTACGCGCACCATTCTGTCTGCAGGCGCACGAAGAAGTTTTGGCGATTGGGCTTTCGGCTGGCGGCTCGGAGCTTTTTACGACAACGTTGAATGTCGAGGAAAAGACGAAGCATCGGCTGAGGGTATTTTTGCTTCTCTTTCAGCAGTGCGTGAAATCGGCTCAGGCTTTAGATTTTTCGGCGAAGCTCTGCTTGGCTACGGCATCGAAGACAGACAGCGAGTCGTTCATGTGCAGGGCGTTGAGCAAAAGTTTGACAATACTGTGCACAGCGTAAGCGCAGGAGCTGCCGTTGGGCTTGGGCAAAAGCTGGAGCTGAGAGCTCTGCCGCTTGATCTGATGCCCTACGTCAAGCTCAGTTGGGACGGCATTGACCGCGACGGCATTTCTGAGTCAAATTCGATTGTCTCGCAAAGCTATCAGCGCGAATTTTTAAACGTTGCAGCCGTTGAGAGCGGACTAGCGTTGAAATCGCGGACATTGAGCACAATGAACGCTTGGCAAGTGCATTTTGAAGGCAAGGCGGCTTATCGCAATCGTTTCCATGTCAGAGGAGACGAGACATACGCATGGTCCGGCATCAGCGATGAATCGCATGTGGAATTTTTTGACAACCGCCACGCTTTTGCCGCACAGTGCACTTTGGGCTTGACCACGCCCTCCGGGCACGACTTCGCGATGATTCTGAGCTCGGAGAGTGGAGACTCTGGACTTGAGCGCTGGGGCGCAAGCCTGCGTTGGAACATGCGGTTTTAGAAAAAAACGCTTAGGCGCACAATTTGTTCCTGTTCAATGTCAGGCATTTGGCGACACGAATTTTCACTTTTTTTGAAATTTTCTTGCGCTTGTCGTTGCTAGACTGAGAGCATCGAACATTTGTTTTGCCGCACGCATTTTGAGCGGCATTGAGAGGCATGTATATGGACAGCAAATCAATTGCGAGCAGCGTCATCATTGCCGTCGGCATTGCCGGCGGCTTGGGCGTTCTCGGCACGCAAATCGACGGCGCCGTCGGGCGCTTTGTTGACCGTGACCGCGTGG
This sequence comes from uncultured Duodenibacillus sp., assembly GCA_944388865.1. Classification (GTDB taxonomy): domain Bacteria; phylum Pseudomonadota; class Gammaproteobacteria; order Burkholderiales; family Burkholderiaceae_F; genus Duodenibacillus. The sequence continues at coordinate 10,433 of CALXKM010000027.1, forward strand.
TCACCGTCAAGGGACTCGCCGAGCAGCAAGTGCCTGCCGATCGCGCCATCTGGCCGGTATCGTTTCGCGAGCTCGGCAATGACCTCCAGGAGGTCTACCAGCGCATGAACGATAAAACGGCAGTCATCGTAGCCTTTCTTAAGGCGGGAGGCATCGATGAAAAGGAAATCACGGTTTCCGTACCAAATGTCGACGATGCACAGGCCAACAACTACGGCGGCAATCAGCGCGCCATGCGCTATGCGCTCACGCAGACTGTGACGGTGTCCACCGACAAGGTCCAGGCTGTGCTTGAACTGATGCAAAAGCAAAGCGAACTCATCGGAAAGGGAATTACGCTTGCCAACGATTACAGCTACCGTACCCGCTTTGACTTCACCGGCTTAAACAGCATCAAGCCAAAAATGATCGAAACGGCCACCGTCAATGCCCGCGAAGCGGCCCAGAAATTCGCTCAGGACTCCGGCTCGACTCTCGGAAAAATCCGCCGTGCCAGCCAAGGGCAGTTCTCCATCTATGATCGCGACACCAACACGCCCTACATCAAAAACGTGCGCGTGGTCACGACTGTAGAGTATTTCCTCAAAGACTGACGACTGCGGCAGTTTGAGCACCGCGCTAAAAAAGCCCGCGAACCTTTTTTGGATGCGGGCTTTTTTTGGGTATGTAAAAAGATTGGTTGAAAGTTGTTAAATATTAGGTTGAATCCATTTCATCCTGCAAAGCCCTATTGTTAAAAATCACCAATGGTTACACGGAATGCGCTAACCGATTAATACGCGAAACAAATATTCGAGGACTCGGTTATTCTTTCGAAACCCTGCGAGGGAGAAGTCTTTATCGTCGTTCTAATTTAGAAAAAATGATCAAAGAAGGACGGGGGGGGGGGGGGAATCGGCCCAAGTCTTTTGGCTCGGGGCTCGTTATTTACCACTGAAGCCGTAGAGGATGAAAGTAAACTCGATGAGGATTGATATTTATGCAGTTTTTCATTATTGGCAATGGTTTTGACCTGCATCACAGTTTTAAAATAAGTTGGAGTAATTTCGAAAACATTGCAATATGATAGAACATATTCTTAATCAAATAACCGATGAGCTATCCGTTTGTCCTTTTATAAACGGTATAGTGCTGGGTGGTTCAAGAGCGACAGGAACGGCAACAGATAAATCGGACATAGATATCGGTATCTATTATGACAAGGGACAGGTTGATTTCAAGACATTGAATGAAATAGCCAGCCGGCTGGACGATATGCATCGCGACAATTTGATTTGTGAGGAAGGCGGTTGGGGAAAATGGGTGAACTGCGGAGGATGGCTCACCATAGGTGGATTTCAGGTGGATTTGATATTGAGGGAGATCAATCGGGTGGCAGACTGTATCCGCCAGACAGACGAAGGAAATATCTCGGCTCATTATCAGACCGGGCATCCGCACGCTTTCTTGAATGTGATGTATCGTGGCGAACTGGCTTCTTGCCAAACGCTTTATGCCAAAGACGCCCGATTCCTCGAATTGAAGGCACAGGCTGAAACTTATCCAGACCGATTGGCGGAAGCCCTTGTTTCATTCTTTCTTTTTGAAGCCAATTTTTCCTGTATGCTGGCGGAGGCCGTCAGAAATTTTGTGTCCAAGGGATAATTAAGGCCCTTAAGCCGGGCAAGACCTATGAACACAACCAAACCGAAAATCAAACGCACCTCTCGCAGGAAAACCACAGAAACCTCCCCGCTCG
>CALXKM010000028.1 GCA_944388865.1 uncultured Duodenibacillus sp.
GATCAACCTATTTACGTTTGAAAAATATCCTGGGGTAGCGAAGCGTAGGGGCAAAGCCCCTGCCGAGACTTTCAACGGAGCGAAAAGCTCCTCATAAATTTTTTTGAAGTACCTTGACAGATACCGGCGGCGCGTTCTCGCGCGCGAGCGCGCACATCGACGCGAGGCCCTGAACGCGGCTTTGAGAGTTCTCGATTGGTGCTGCGAGCGCGCAGAAAGACTTAGAGAAGGCTCTCTGGAGCTTTTCAAAAAAGTACAAAGCACGTTTGCGCGCCTCTATAGCAGCAAAACCAGCAGAAAGCGCGATATTGAGAACGCTTCGTGCGGCCTGAGACAAACGGCTTGCGGCTCGAGAATCAAAACAAAGAAAGAAGCAAAGTCCACTGGGCTTCCCTTTTCCTTGGGGCAAGGTTTTTGCTTCTTGAGCCTGACTGCAGCGGCAGCGTTGATGGTCAGCGTGATGCTGAGCGCGTTTGATGCGCAAGAACGCCTGGCGGTGGTCGATGAAAGAGCCGCGCGCGAGGTGCTCCTTGAGATGGCCGAGGGCGAGACGCTTGCTGCGTCAATCGCAGCCTCTGAGGGCTTTGATGCGCTTTTTGCTGCGGCGGTTTCGCGCGCGGCAATCGAATGCGATTGCGTGCTGCTCGATTCTCGGGCCGTGCTCTCAGCTGGCGGCAAGCAATGTGTAGATAAAACCGATCTCATCAAGCATCTCGTGCGCGAAGCTGCCCGCACGTTGGCGCATCTTGGGGCAAATCCGGCGCAGCCCGATTATTTGGTGAAGGTGCAAAGCGCTCTGGAGGCGGCGAGTTTTCCCAATGCCGCCTTCGATCTGATTGATTGGGGCAGCCGTGCTGCGCAGGCATCGGCAGGCTTTTGCCGTTGGCTCGCAGAGCAGACAATCAAATGGGCAAGTCCGGTTGGGAGCGTTCTCAACGTTGCCGCCGATGCGGTCAAAGACTATTTCGAGGTTGTCAAACGTTGGGGAGCTCACTTCATTGAAAGCTCGCTTGAGTGGCTTTTTCCTCGCTTTGGCGTGCACGAAGACAGCTTTGCCGCCAGAGCGCAGCGCGAGGAGCAAAAACGCCTCGAAGAAATCGAGCGCCTCAATGAGCAAAGACAAAACGTCATAAATGCGCTCATTGAAGAAACGCCGCAGAAAAGCTTAAGCCTCAAGGGAGAAAAGCCGTGAGTAAAGAGCTCAGTACTGAGACCTTAAGCCGCAGAAAGCGAAGATCACCGCATGCAGACAAAGGAGAGCGGCTGCTTCGTGCTTTGATGATGATCATCACTGTCATCCTTTTCAATAGCCCGCAAGCGGATCTTTACGCTTTTGTGGTGATGGATGAAGCCGCCAGCGCTTTGCACCCCGTGGTGGAGCCAGATTGGCTGACCGTGCTTGAAAACAAGGCTCGCGAAGCTGCGCGCCTAGGCCTTATTGAGGCGGAAAATGAAAAGGCAAGAAAGCGCCTTAAAGCGCATGCCGCCCGACCCGTCGAGGTGCTGCTGCCAAGAGCTGAGAAAAAAACGCGCACAAGCGCAGTCATTTTTTCGGCCAAAAGAGTTGCGCTCCTTTCTCGAGACGTGCGTGAGCTCGTGGCAGGCTTTGAGCGAACCTACATTTTCATCAACGCCGATGACATGGAACAGGTCAAGTGGCTTCTCGAATCCTTTAAGAAAGAAAGGCCAAGCGCCGAACTCAAAGAAGGGCGCTTCGATCTGCCGACATTGACGCCAGCCAACGCGCGCATCGTGGCCGTTGCCGGAGATGTTCAAAAGCTCTCGCGCGAAATGCGAACGCGCATCTGGGCCGATCAGGGAGGCACTCTTGTGCGGCGATTTTCCGTCACGGCGCTGCCTGCGATTGCGCGGCTCAATGGCCGCAAAAAGAGCACTGGCGAAATCGACGTTTTCCTTGACGTTGAAAGCTTTGTGCTCGGGCAGCGGACGCAAGGCGATTCTGCTCGAGGCAGGTCTGATTGAGCCCGAAAGCCGAATAAAAAAGAAAACAAGATCAACATCAAGAATTTCTTGCCATGACCACTTACATCAAACGCAGCGAAATTGCCAAGACCCGAAGCCGCATGAAGGAAATTGCCCGTCAAGGGGTTGAATGCGTGCCCGATCCCTTTGCGGCCGTGAATTTTGCGCGCGAGTGCATGCCTGGCAAAGAGCTCGATGCGTTGAGCCTTCCGGCCGCAGGCGACGTCGGGATCCTTGCGCTGGCGCTTGCGGGATTGACGCTAAAAACCGTGCGCGAGTCCTGCGGCATTGAGAAAAAGGATAGCGACGCAGCGCTTCAGGCGCTTCTTTCGCTGTTTGATCTGACGCTTCCGCTTGAGATGAGAAAAATCAACGGAGCTTTAAAGGACCTCGTGCGGCTTGCCCCCATTTACCGCGGGTATGCGAGCGAGCAGCACAAAGTTTTAAAAGCCAAACTTAAAGCCGCCGGCAGACAAAAGCACAACCATTTGGCCGAAGACGAGCACGAAGGGCAGCTTTTTGCAAGAAGCCTTGCGCGCTATCAGTTTGGCTACGACGGACACTGGATGACGCGTGAGACGGCCGCAAGACTAAAGCTCGTGCGCTACTTTGAAAAGACGAGCGGCGCATTTGCCTCGCGCGTGCGCACCTGCTACATGCTGCTTGCGCGCCAGGGCAGGGCTTATGCGGCCTGGAACAGCGGCTACCCCGTGTTTTTGTGCGACCTCAATGTGCCCGAGCACTTGGCTGCCGCCATTTCGCTCTACGACGCGGCTAGCGGCGAAATCGTCGTCATCAGCCGTGCGCCCGGCGTTGAAATTAGACCGAAGCTTCCGAGCTACATGCTTGTCATCGATGACGAACAGGGGCTCTTTGAGTGGATCACGCAGAATTCGGGCACGGTTCTTTTGCTTGAAAGAAGATTGGGAGGGTGGACGGTCACGTTTCCGGGTGGGCGCGTCAACCAAAAAGAGCTCAAAAAGAAAAGCCACCCAGCGATTGCGCTCGCGCTTGCCCGGTGCGCACCCAAAACAAAAGTCGAAGAAGACGCGCTTCTTGACAACGAAGCGCGCCGCATTCGGCAAAGAAAAGAATTCAACGACGAGGAAGCGCTCAAAAACGCACAGCCCCCTGAGCAAACAAAAGCGACTGCCCGCGGACTTCAAGAGAGGGCCCGGTCATGAGCGGGCGTCAAGTCAAAAGCATGCGATGCGTGCAAGGTTCAAAGGGGCTTGAAGGGAAGTTTTTCTTCATCATCCTATGGGTGCTTGCGGCTTTCTTTGAGGCGTTTGGGCCCGCTGCCGCAGCCTGCAGCGGGCGCATCATCAATCCGGTCACGGATGTCTGCTGGTCGTGCCTGATGCCGATTAAGGTGGCTGGCGCTTCGCTTTCAGCGAGCGGCGTCTCAGATCCCGACACCGATGCGCCGGCGCTTTGCGTCTGTCAAAAAGGGCCCGTGCCGCAGGCCGGGCTCAACATGAGCTTTTGGGAGCCGGTCAGAACGGTCGAAGTCGTGCGCGAACCTTATTGCTTTCCTTCGCTCGGGGGCCTGGACATGAATCCGGACAATGCCATGCCGCGCGCGGCAGCCCACGGCAGAAGCGCTTCAAGAGGAAAGTCGGCGGCCGTTGACTCAAACGAAGCCATCGACTCGTCGAGTGCCTTTTATCAGGCGCATTGGTATCACACGCCGTGGCTTTTTGTGCTCGAAGTTTTGCTTGACACCACGTGCCTTGAAAACGCTCCATACGATCTTGCCTACATGACGGAGCTTGACCCCATCTGGAACGATGCGCTTGCGGCCTTCATTTTGGCTCCTGAGTCGGCGCTTTTTGCCAATCCTGTTGCCGTGGGCGCCTGCATGCTCGACTGCACGGCCGCTTCGCTCATGAATCCTAGGCCCGAGCTTTTTTGGTGCAGCGGTTGCCAGGGGAGCTTATATCCGCTCTCAGGGTGGGTCGCCGCCATGACAAGCCCTTTGCAGGCCTGGCACCTCATTGCCGCGCGCATGACGGTCAAGCTCGCTCGAGAAGGGCTTTTGTGGGCTGCCTACGGCAAGGCAGGGCAGTGCGGGCCGTACTTTGAGCCCATCCCGAGAAAGGACGTCTGGCGCGGGCAGCTCGTGCATCCGTCGGTGACGGCTTCGGGCACCTGCTGCAGGCCCCTTGGGGCTCCCACAGCCGTTTGGGGCGCAGGCAAAACCTTTCCCGTCAACGGTGAAGACGGCGCGATCCTTCTTTGGAGAAAGCGAGACTGCTGCGCGTCAAAAAATTTCTTTTAACGACCAACTGGTCTTTAAGCCCATTAAAGACACCTAAGAGTTCAAAAATAAGACCATGTCGCTCTTTTTTTGATTGAGCGCGTCGAGCGTCTGTTTGGCTTTGAGCTTTTGACTGTTGAAAAATTAAAGATTCTGTCATGACCTATTATTTTGGAAAATTCGCTCTCGTTGGACTTGCGGGCATTGTCTTTGCCGCAGGCAGCCAGCCGCTGCACGCGCAGGAGGATTTTGATCTTCACGCGATCAATGAGACGATCGAGGGCGTCAAAGACCTGATTGACTCAAGTGCTTTACGCAGAAAGAATGCCGAGATCACGATTGCCGTTTCTAATAGCCTAGCCAAAGACTATCTTGCGAAGCTTTCCACGGCGCTCGAGCGCACAGGCGGCCGCATGGTCGTGCGCGGCATTGATGTGCGAGAGAGTTCTAATGATGACGCTGCGGCTTTAGACGGCAGTCAGGGAAATCGTTTTGATGCAGCAAATCGCTTTGCCCGAGACTTTGAGAGCGCACCCTTTTTTGCTTTGGATCGCGACAAGCAAAAGCGCGTGCGCGAGCGCATCGGCAAAGGTCTTCGCGCGATGGCGCAAAAAACTCAAGCGGCTGGATTTGAAATCGATCCTCAGTTTTTCCGCACGCACCGCATTGATGCCGTGCCGGTTTTTGTGGTGCGAATCGGCTCGATCAACGATTTAAGCACAAAGGAAAAAGCCGGCAATTCCTGCGAGTTGGACGTCAAGTCCGCGGCAAGCGCCGTCAATGACAAAGAGGCTTCTCGTGAGGGCGAGACGCAAAAGATTGATGGTCAGTCGCGCACCTACATCGTGCGCGGCGCAGTCGACCTTGGCTGGGCGCTTGAGAAAATGGCCTCCTGCGCCTCCGGCCAAGGCTATGCTGAGGATGCACGAGCGCTTTTGCAATTGTCCGATTCGGCTTTCGGCGTGATCAATAGCGAAAAGCCGCTTGCATCAACGCGCGTCTATGAAGCGCCTGCGCGGCAAGGAGTTTTGCCGTGATCGCGCCAATATCCTTCGCAAGGCTGATGCAATTTAGCGCTTTCGTTTTGGCGGGCGTCTTTGTTTTTGAGGCTGCGGCTGGTGCCGTGCCCGAGTCGGCTGATTCGCGTACGTCTCCAGCCGTTGAAGCAGCCGTTGAAGCTGCCCGCAAAACGCCAATGCCTGATTACGCTGGGCTTCAGTCCTCGGGCGACATCAAGGATGTGCTGCAGCGCGTCACGGGCGACACCACAGCCATTGAGTCGCTCAGACAAAACGGGCAGGGCATTTTGTTTGCGCCCGGAAGAACGGAAGCCGACCGCTGCCGAGGCGAAGGCGATCCCACGTGTCTGGCCGTGCAGGTCGTTGATCGCGCAAGCACCGATAAGCCTACAATCAACCCGGACGAGTCGGGCGACTTAATGGGCAGCAGAGACGAAGTGGTCGACAACGCGGGCGACATCGTCGACGTTGAAGGAAACGGAAGTTCAACCGGCACCTGCAGGCCTCATTCGGAGACGGTTCAAAATCCTTCTGTGACGCACACGTGCGACGTGCGGGTGGGGTCTGCGAGTACGTCGACCACCAACACCTGCACCACGGCCTGGGAGTCGATTTTGGAAGAGGCTTCAAAATGGGTTTGCCGCATCGTTGATCGAAATACCTTTTCTGCGACCTGCTCGGTACCCGTCGTGGTGGCTCAGGAAACAACCTCAACCGTGGCCTGCTGGGAAGGCGTCAAGGAACCTCTTCGCGAGACCTGTCCCGTGACGGTGAATTCTGAAGTCAAAAAGAAGTTTTTGGCCGCCTGCGTGCGCCCCAAGCTTAAGAAAGTCGAGCGCCGCTGCAGCCGCAGACTTGTCGTCAAGCCCGAGGCAACCTGCACCGTAGGAACCGAAACAAAAGCCTCAAACACGGACTGGGCGGTGCTGATGCAAGATCCCGTTCCCGGGGCCGATACGCTTGAAGTCTTAGCCGTCTGCGCTCAAGGCAAAGAAGGCGAAATGCCGCTTTTGACCTTTAAGACGAATGAGGCTGCAGGAGCTCTTCCGACGCTTGCGGTTTCTACGCGAGAAGAAATTTTTGACGTGCCCATGGTCGTTGATCGCGGCACGGTGCGCTTTTCCGGGAGCACGACGTGCAATGGCTCGCAGTGCATCTCTTCGGTGCGAATGAGCGTTTATGCCGGCACGGGGTCTTCTGCCGTGTATTCGGGCGACGTGTTCGTGCGTCTCGTCTTCGTGCGCTTTATGAAGACGGGCGAATCCGAACATTGGACCGAGACCTGCACAGGAGTCTAAGGGCATGGCGCGCATCCATCTTTTTGCATTTGCGTTGACGGCTGCTTTTGCTTTGGCTGGCGACACTCTTTTTGCTGCTTCTGAAAATTTGAAAGGCCTCCCTGAGATGGAGGCGCTTGACTCTTCAGAGCTTCCTGCTCGGCTTCTTTTTGAGGGCGAGATGTTTAAAAACGCCCAGGGCGAAACATGCTTTGTGACCGAGTCAACGTGCGTCGAGCCCGGCGGCACGCGCCTCGTCAACGGCATTGAAGTGACGCGCGACTGCTGGGCGACGCGAGACACCTATGCCTGCATCAGGCCCGATGAGAAGGCCGTCGACGGGTGCGCAACGCTCGCCTCGGAGGCTGGCGGCATCAACGCCGCGCGCTGCGCCAAGACCGAGTCGGCCTGCTCGGAATCGGTCACTGGCATCAACGGCGAAAACGTCTGCTTGAGTGAAAAAGAGTCTTGGGCGTGCGAGCAAAAAATTGAGCTTCCTCCGGTAAATGCGCAATGGACGGGTGAGACCGAGATGCAGGAAGAAATGATCGATGAGTCAGCCTGCGGCGAGCTTGAGGCCAATGATTCCTGCGTCAAGGGAGAACTTGCCTGCACCGAAGAGTCCTGCACGCGCACTTATTTGTGCGGCGGCAGGCGCGTAGAGGGCTGCTCGAGTCTGATTCAGGCCGGCTGCACGAGCGTCAAAGACCCCGTGTGCAACCCCACGGTTGATGAGACTTGCGCCATTCTCGAAGGCGAGGTGCGCTGCAAGGGCCCCTTGCCCGACGGAGTGATTGACGCGGGCCAAGGTGAAATCATCGACAGCTCCACCGTCAACGTCGGCATGCCCAAGCCCGATGCCTCGGCCTGCACGAACATTGAAAACGAATCGACTAGCTGCCGGCAGATTTCGCAGACGTGCGTTGATCGCTATCCCACCTATCGCGTCATCAACGGCAAGGGCTACTCGATGCCCTGCTGGGGCTATGAGCGCGTGCTTGAGTGCACGACGATCAATCCAGAAAATACCTGCTTAGGCCTGGCAGCCGAAGAGGCCTGCAGCGAAGCTGCGTGCGAGTGCGTCAAAAGCGATGATGAGGGGTGTCTCGAGTGGCGCGTCACTTACGCCTGCGGCGTTGGGGCCGAGGACATTGAAGCGGGCGACGCTGCGCTCGTTGAAGACAGCACGACGATTGACTCGATCGTTGAAGTCTCGACCTGCCGCGAGTATGAAGAAAATCCGGTTTGCCGCTTAAAAGAAGAAGTCTGTCTTGAAGGTCCGGCAACAAAGATTGTCGACGGCGTTCCCGTCTACAAGGACTGCTGGAAGACGCAGTCGACCTTTGTGTGCGGCTCGGGGTCAGACAGCGAAGAGGTGCTCGATGAGTGCGCCAAGCTTGCCGCAGATCCCAATTGCAAAAAGACCGAGAGCGTCTGCCTTGGAACCGACGAAGCGGGCAAGTGCGCCATGCGCACCGAAACCTGGGTCTGCGCCGGGGGTGAAGAGGAGGTTGAGGCTGGAGAAATATGCGACGGCGAAATCTGCATTGCCGGATTGTGCGAGCCCACGGCCAATGAGACGAGCAAGGATTTTCTGCACTCGATTGCCTTGATGGAAATCATTCGTCAGGCTGGGGTCTACGGAGACGCCAACAAGGACAGCATCTTTGGCGGCACGGCAAGCCGCTGCTCGACGAAAGCCTTTGGGTTTTCGTGCTGCAGCATTGATGACGCGCAAAGCGCCTCTTCAATGGACAACTCAGCCTTTGGCGTTGCGCTCACGATCGGCCTTGAAGCCGGCTGGGAGGCAATCAAGTGGGTCGGAAGTCCCTTTGTCTATGACATTTTGAGTTCCTATGAAGAGACCTCAGGCCTTTTGACGGCGCTCTACGGCACGGCCGGCAGCGGCGTCTACAGTCCGAGCCTTTCCTACTACGGCGTCTCAGTCTCGATCAGTTCCTCTGGCTCCTTTGCGCTTAACTTTTCGCCCGCAGGGTTTCTTGCGGCCGTCGCGCTCGAGATGGCGGCTGACTACTTCTCCTGCGAAGAGTCCGACCGCATGCACGTGCTGCGCGAAGCCCGGGGGCTGTGCCATTACGTGGGCAGCTGGTGCGACAAGTACGCAGGCAGCAAGTGTCTGGAGAAAAAGGAAAGCTGGGTGTGCTTCAACTCAAAGCTTGCGCGCATCGTCGCCGAAGAAGGCCGCAAGCAGCTGGGGCTTTCCTGGGGCACGCCCAAAGCGCCGCTAACGCGCGGCTTTACGATGGCTGAATTTCAAAGCCTTGACTTTTCAAAGATGGATCTCTCTGGCGTTGTGAGCGACATTGCGCTTGAGGCCTCTAAAAACGGGGTTGAATTCAATGCCGATGCGGCTCTATCGCGCAGCAAGGCTCGCGTCTCTGACATTGCCTCCGGAGGCGATCAGTACGTTGCCTTTGACAACATCACCGGCAAGTGCGCAATTTCAACGGGATGCAGCGAGGGAAACGCTTTTTTGCTGAGAGGCTATCGCATTTTGGAAAGCCAAAAAGAAATGCCTGCAAGGCCAACTCTGGTGCTGCCGTCAGAAAAGAACGCTTCCTTGCCCTTGGCTTCTGACTAGGCCGGCCAAAGCTTTGGCAAAAGATAAACGTCTTTGACCCTTTGAGAATTTCTTCTTCACATCGACGATGAGAAAAATGTGTTTTTCAAACCTATGGATGCTGCGGCAGATCGAAGCGAATGCGCGCCCAAAGACGGCAGCCGAATGCGCTCACGCTGGTCTACTTCGAGGGGTGCTCGCTTGCGTCGGGTGCTTCTTTGCGCTTGCTGCGGCAGATGTGCGTGCAAACGACAGTTTTTGGACGCAGGACGTCTGGAGCGACCCAGAGCGACCGTTTCTTTTTTATGGGAATGCGACGGAGCAGCCGCAAGAAGCAAAGCGCCAACGCGATCAAACACTCGAACCTAAAGAAAAGAACGATTCTGCGGCTGCCTTGGATGGAAAAACTCAAGGGCTTGAAGCCATTGAAACGCTCGAAGGGCTTCAGGCGGAAGTCAAAAAAAGGCTTGATCGGGCGGTGATGCAGCCCACAGCCCAGAACATGACGGCTTATCTTGAAGCCAATGCGTTTTTGATTGAAAAGGCAGGCCGCTTTGCCGAGAGCTGGAGAAGCGCCCTGCTGCAGGCCCCGCACTTTGACTGGACGGCGCAGCACCCGACGGTGAATTTTGCCTCCACCGAACTTTCGCGCCTGGCGGCAAGAAAGATTGAGGAGCAAGCTCGCGCCTTGAAAGACGACTGGGGCTTTATTTTCTTTGGCGATGACTCAGACCTCACGCGCATGATGCTCCCATTGGTAGAGAGCTTTTCTGAGCGCCATGGCTTTAATACGGTCTACGTCTCCATGATCGACGACAACCCTTTGATGCCGCAAGCCCGACGCGATCACGGGCAGGCTTCGGTCATGGCTGGAGGCATCAGGCTTTTTCCTGCGCTCGTGCTTGTGCGGCGCGGCGACCAAGATCCCAGACAGGCGCGTTTGGTTGCCACGGGCGTGGTCGACCTTGCAGAGCTCGCGCGCCGCGTGGTGCGGCTTGCCGCGAGCGAAGACTCCCCTGACGGGCAAGAGCCCATGAAAAGCGCAGAAGGCTTTGCGCAAGGCAAAAGCGCTTTGCTGGTGCATTCCGAGGCAACGCCCGAGGGGTTCGAAGAGAAGGCCTTTGGGCTTTACGGGGCAGGCGTAAATGCATCAGATGCTGCAAAAAAGCCAGGAGTCCTGAGCAAAGAAACGATGAACGCGCGCTTTTAGGAGGCGTGCGCAAAAAGAGCCGACACCGAACTTGAAACACCGATAGAGATCAGAAATGCATCACAGTAAAAAATTTGCCGAAAGTGAAAATGCAAAGAAAAAGCGATCCTTTTGTCTAAAGAACCTTGCCGCAGCCGCGTCGATGGCGCTTGCGGCTGCAGCAGCGCAGGCTGGCTTTGTCGACGAATTTTTTGAAGAAAATGCGCAGATGACAAACGTTACGCAGGCGGGCATTGTTGAGGCTGGAGCCTTAAACGTCGTCTCGGGCGGAGGCTTTGTGTACCGCACGCCCAGACGCGAGTTTGTGCCTTTTTCAATTACGCCTCCGTCGTTGAAGGCTGGGTGCGGAGGCATTGACGTTTTTCTCGGCGCCTTTGCCATCCCGAGCCGCGATGAGTTCGTCTCCTTTTTAAAAAGCGTTGGCACCGCATTGCCCGGGCTTGCCTTTCAGCTTGCGCTGCAGACGATGGCGCCCGACTTAAACGAAATGGTCGGCCGCTACGCTGATTTAATCCGCAGCTACACCAATCGCTACACCGATTCATGCACGGCCGCCCAAGCTCTTTTTGAGGATACGGGCGCGGCAAGCCATCTGCAGGGCGTGCTTTTAAAGGCCAAAAATAGCCTTAGAAGCACGGGCGAAGTGTCTGATCAATCCGAAGCCGACCGCAAGGTTCGCGACGATGGGGAGGCGGCTATTGAAAGCGCCCCTGTGCGAAAGGATTCGGGCGGCAACATCATCGATGCGCCTGAAATCAATCTCACCTGGGCGCTCATCAACTCCGGAAAGTTGGGCAAAACCTCTGGCGACGCACAGCTTCTGCGAGAAGTCATGATGACGCTTGTGGGCACGACCGTCTTCAAAAAATCCGGAAGCGGCGAAGACGCCGTTATTGAATCCTCTCACTACGCCGGAGCCGACCTTTTGCCGATTCTTTTTGGCGAAGTCAGAGACGGCGCCGGATTTGAAAGGCTCAAGTGCGATGAGGCCAAAAAGTGCCTGACGATTACGCGCGAAAAGACTTCCGACATGAGCTTGGTCGACAAGATTCAGGAGGCCGCAGACCACTATCGCGATGCTCTGGATAAGCGCGACGCCTCTCTTGTGACCGACGATGAATTGATGCTTCTTGGGGGAGCTACGGGCGTTCCGCTTCTGCGCATACTCAATCTTGCGGCGCTGTCGCGCTATCAGGGCATTGCGCATGATCTCACGCGCGTGTATGTGGAGGCTGCGGCCTACGAGATGCTCGCTTCGGCCGTGAGATCTCTCGCGCTTGACATTCGCTCTGCTTTGGGCTCAAGCGCAGCCTCAACCACGTCTTCAGAACATGCGCGCCACGTTGAAAAGCTGCACTCAAGAATTGCCGAAATCGAAGCAAGCCTCAATGCGCGCGAAGGCAAAGTCATGCAGGCCATGATGCGCGCCTCAAGCCTTGTGGTGCAGTTGGAGCACATCGAGCGCAGCATCGCGGGCAACCAAAGCGCAGCGCTTTTGCAGGTGCTGCCGGCTTCGGCTGCCTCTGGACAATAGACGCAAAAGGCAAGGCAAGTCGTTTGAATCGGCTTGCCTGAAGCTTCGGACGACATAGGACAACATGAGCGCAGAAAAGAGGATGAAAGGGGATCCTTCTGGTGGAAGGCTCGCTTGCCTGCAGCTCTAAAAAGAACAAAAACAAAGAAGAATTTTCATCAGCATGGACGCATTTCTTTTTTATGCATACTGGAACGGCGCGCAGATTCGCGATCTTTTCGAGGGCCTGGCTTCGATCACGGCAAGCAGCGCCTTTGGTCAATTTGCGGCACTGATTTTTCTTTTGGGCATGATCATCGTCATCGCTATGGGCGCCGTCAAAAGCGAAGGCAGACCCGCCATTGCCTACTTTGCCTGCGCCGTGCTTTTCTGGGGAGTGGCGGTGGTGCCAAAGACAACCGTTTCGATCCAAGACATTCGAAGCGAAACCGTCTACACCGTTGACAACGTGCCTCTTGGCATCGGGGTCTTTGGGTCGATTGCCAATCGCGCAGGATATTGGCTCTCGAGGCTATATGAAGACGCCTTTGCGCCCGTTGATGTCGCGCGCTTTTCCAGGTTCGGCGCTGTCTATCCCGAACGCATTCTTGAAGTGCTGCAAAGCGTGGGGCCGGTGACGGTCGAGGGAATGTCGACCATCAAGGCCGTCGTGACGGGCTGCATCGTGCCCGAGCTTTTGACCGATCAGACAAAGGCTGCGCGCCTTATCAAATCAACCGACATCTGGAAGGACGTTTCGGCCGCAGGGTGGGTCAATCCCGCGCGGCTCACCGCTCTTCCGACAGGCGAAGTCAAGAAGTGCCCGGATGCAATGAAATACGCCGACGACATCATGCGCGACGTTGAGCTTCCGGCCCTGAAAATGAAGCTTGGCGCAAAGCTCGCTCCCGACCATGCCTCTCCCGAAGCCGTGATCACCTCAGCTTTGCCGCAGGCCGAAGGACTGTTGCTCAACCTCTCGCGCACGATGGATGCGTCGCTTAAGCACTCGCTCATGCTTTCGGCAATCCCTGAGGCTGCAGCGGGCGCTGCCGCAGGCAAAGACGATCCGCTTTCAGCCGCCGTGGGGTTGGCGAAGGCGCAAGGCAATCTTGCAAGCGAAATCAACTACCGCACGATGGCAAAGATTGCGCAGGATGCTTTGCCCAAAATTCGCAATGCGCTTGAATTCATCGTGATCGGCGCTTTTCCCGTCATCGTGCTCATGGCGCTTGTCTCGGGCTCGGCTATGGGCTCGATCGTGCGCTCCTACGTCACGCTTTTGGTGACGATTCAGGTGTGGCCAGCGCTTTCTTCCATCGTGAACTACCTCATGATCACCTATGACGCGCACCCCTTTGGCGTCATTGCTTCGCAATTCGGAGGCAATTCGCTTCAGGCCGCGGCCTTGATCAGGGAAACCGGCGCAACCAGCCAAGCGATGGCAGGAGCCTTGATGTGCGCCGTGCCAGTGATTGCTTATGCGTTGGTGCGAGCGGGCGACGTGGCCGTGGGGCAGCTCGTGGGCGGCTTGACTGCTCCGGCGCAAAGCGCAGCTTCCTCTCAAGGATCGTCCTTGGCAGCTGGAAACGTCTCTCAGGGCAACGTGCAGCTCTCCAACGTGCAGAGCAACAACACGTCTGCCAACAAGTTTGATCGATCCATTGTGGCTTCGCACCCCGGCACGCTCGTGAGTACGTCGGCCTTTGGATCGGTGACGAGGTCTGATGAAGGGCAGGTGACGGGCATGACGAGAACGCCCGTTAATTTCGGTGTGTCGTCAACGACGACGCAGAGCTTTACCAGAGGACACGCGTCGAGCAATGTTTCGCAGATGACGAGTTCTTGGGCGGATGCGGCGAGGTTTAGCTTTACCCAGTCGGCAACGAGTTCTGATTCGGTTCAGAGAGGGTTTGCGCATGCGTTGAGGGATGCGATCAATAAGGAAATAGGGACGATGGATGCGTATTCACGGTCAGAGCGAACTGGGTCGAGTTTGGTGGTTGATCGTGGGGTGGAGTTGGCGAGTGAAAATATCGTCAGCGAAGGTGTTGACATTGGTACTGGAGGTGGAATGTTCGGTCAATCAGCAACACAATTGGTTGATTCAAGGTTAATGAAATCCACAAATAATGCTATGTCAAAGGTCTTAAAAAGTCCGTCAGAAAAAAATACAAGCCTACCTTCCCCACTTAGAAGTATTGGGCAAATTCGTGTTGAAAATATAGATCTGACAAAAACTGGAGATGATGATAATGGGAGTGCAAGTTTATTAGCCATAAATAACGACTTTCTTGATGTCGAAAGATTCGGTCGAATTGGACTGAGAGCGGAGTTTTCTTTAAACGATGCACAGCAACTTGTTGATAGGGCCATTACAAGAAATGGATCTAGCTCGTCAAAACAGCAATCAGAAGCATTTGAGATAGTAAAAAATGCTGTTGATCGTGTTGCAAAAAATCATAGTGATGAAAGTATTCGTTCTGTCGCTAGAAATTTTTCAGAGAGCTTGGGGTCATCTCGACAGGCAGTTATAGATAATGCACGGATTGTTTCTGATTCAATTTCTGCCTCTAGTTCTGTTATTCAAAATATGGGTAGTGAATTTACTACTTCAATTGATGATTCTGTTGATGCCATGAACATGGCTATTGCACAACATTTGAGTCCAGAGAGAGCCTTGAAAGCAATGTACTCAAGTGATGTATTGTCAGATAATGCAGCTAAATATTATGAGAAAAAACGTTTTGGGTTTGGTCCTGCTGATGATTTTGGACCAGGGACTATTGTGTCCGCGCGTAAGATGAATGTAGATTTTTCCGAAAAATCAAAAACCTCACTAGAAAGCTCAATTGATGGATTTTCATCTCGAATTCCTCAGGATGTGTCAAGTTCTAGGATGGAGGATGTCGAGTTTCAATCTGATTTCGTAAAAGATGCTTATGCAGGAAGCCTCGATGAAATTAGCAAGGAGTACAGATCTGAAAGCTCTGATCTGACTTTGCATAGAGGCATATTACTTGTTTCCCAGGCAATATATCGGGATGAGGCGGAGAATAAAAATTTTGCGTTGAGAAATGCTTTTTTTGGAGCTTATGGATATGAATCAGGAGAGCAAATACAGGAGAAGTTGTTAGTGATTTCTTCTGGAAATGAAGAGGCACGAAGAGTGCTTGAAGAAATAGGCGAAAGGAAGTCCCACGGATTGACAGAAAACGATTTGGAAAGAGTTTTAAAAACGATAAAAAATGATTAATGAAACGATTCGAGCAAGAGTTTTTCAAATGCATGGAATAGCGAAAATCATAATTTCCCCGGCCAAAAACCATATTTTCTGAAAAGTCTTTTTCTTTTTTTTCGTAAGTTGAAAGACATTGCTTTAGGGTCTTGAGGATAATGTCTTTTTATGTTGAAAAAGAAAATGTTGAAAACAACAGTGAATAAATGTTTTAAAAAATTAAGATTTATCATGGCGGCGGGCAGTAAGCGTTTTGTTCGATCGTAAACTAAAGATTCTAAATCGTCAAGAACAAGATCAAAGATTTATATATTTTGGCATGATTGATCTTGTTGTAGTTGATTCTGATGACTTTCTGGTTAATTGCTGTAATATCAAGCATAAACAAACTGATGGCTAAAAAACCTCTTAAAAGTACTTTGCTGGTGCAATTTGAACAATTTATCGATGAGTTGCTATGTCAGATCTACATCATCGGCGGCGATATCGAACTGATGCGTGCTGCGATGCCAAGAATCACAAGCGGGGTGTATCTTCAGCTCCGCAATGATGGAAGGGTCTATATTGGTGAAGCTGTCGACATCGTGCACCGTCAAACAGAGCATCTGGCTGAAGGCGTAAAGATTTGGGCTTTTGCTGTCACGATTTTTCCGCGAATCAGCGAAAAGGCACGAAAGGCTTATGAGACTGAAGTGATGGAGAAGGCGATGATTCGCGGTTTTGAACTTGCCAACAAGTCTAAAGTTCAGATGATTAGAAAGCGCCTCATGCAAACAAATAGCCGCTCGGAGCAATCACTTGACTGTGAAGATGTTTCCGTCGATTGATCAGAGCAACTCTTTCCGCGACTGGCATTTGCTTATTCTGACTGCTTCAACAAAGGCTCAGTGAGCGTGTGAACATTTGCAATCGCTTGAGCGGCGACAACCATCCCTGGCTGTTGCTGCATTCGGCCTTCTTGCATCGGCAAGCTGGTGAGTTTGGTCTCTGCAGCAGCCTGGGAAGAAGTCTGGCAAGAAGAGAGACTCGGCGGCTTGGGCCTAAAATGGAGAGGGTGCGCTGATATGGTACTACATTGTTGTTTGTCTTGATTTTTGATTTGAATTTTGAAGCATGCGCCATTTGTTCTGAAGGATATATCTTCAAGAATAGGTGATTTGTGCAGATATAATCCTGACGAGATATTCTGTTTTGGGAGCCAAATATGAAAAAGTTGGTTGGAGCGCTCTTGTCCGCAGCAGTTGTGCTGACTGGCTGCTCATCTATGAGATATGGAGAAGTGGTTGAAAAACCTGTCCCGCCTCAAGAAGGAAATGCAACTGTCACTTTTTACAGAGATGATTTCAATCTTCCGGACAAAGTTTCAACAAGCGTTCCTGTTTTATTGGAAAAAGCAAATTTTGAGTATGAGCCGGTTGGTTTCTTAAATGCCGGATATAAAATCAGAAAAGAGCTTCCGCCCGGCAAGTACAGCTTCTTCATTGGGTCAAAGCAGCCGTCTCGCTTAAATGCCGAACTGGCGTCTAATAAACATTATTACGTTCGATTAGAAGCTCCTGTCTCAAAGAACGCGTTTTTTGCCGAAAGCTTTCTTACAAATCCTCGTTTCGAGATGCTCCCTATGACGAGGGACGATCTGCAAAAGGACATTGTTCAAAGAATTAGGAGCTGCACCTTGATAAAAATGAGCAGTGCGGCTCAAGAATGGTTCGACAGCCAACAGGACTTGAAGACTAAGCTTATGAACAGCTACCGCGTCTATAGCCAAGGCGGAGCGTTTGGGCTAAAGACAATCCCAAAGCTTGAAGCAGAAGACGGCATAGACAAGCTTCTCTAGTCATCCTGAAAACCACAAAGCCGATAGTTTGAAGTACTTGGTCAAAGTGCTCCAACTGCAACTTTTGTTTTTCGTTAATCCGTTTTCAAAATTAGGCAGGCAAGGAAAGCGACGATTCTTAAAACACGGATAATTTTTTATGACCTCGATTTCAACATGGACGCGTTCTTCTTCTCGCGCATATATGCCGTATCCTGATCATGCAGTTGCGCACGCTCCCACTGGACCGTTGGCCGGTCTTTCCTTCACGGTCAAGGATATGTTTGACGTGGAAGGCTATCCCACAAGTGCTGGCAGTCCGACGATGCTTGCCGTCTCTGGCATCAAAAGCACAAATGCTGCAGCTGTGCAGCTGCTTCTTGATGCAGGTGCGCGCTTTGACGGGAAGGTCGTCACCGACGAGCTCGCTTATTCTGTAATTGGTGAAAATTCGCATTTCGGCACGCCTGTCAATGGTGCTGCGCCCGATCGCTATGCCGGCGGCTCGTCAAGCGGATCTGCTTCTTCGGTTTCCTGCGGACTGTGCGACTTCTCTTTGGGCACCGACTCAGGTGGATCCGTACGAGGTCCTGCCGCTCAATGCGGGCTTTTCGGCTTGCGTCCGAGCTGGGGACGCGTGTCTCTAAAAGGATGCCGCGGCCTATGCCCGCCTTATGACACGGCAGGCATCATGACCGCAGACGCGGAGGTTTTCCAAAAGGCAGCAAAAGTGCTTGTCGGGGCTGACCAAAAGCAGGTCAAGGACAAGCCCAGACTGCTCGTTGCCCTTGATGTTCTCAAGCTTTTCGGCTCCAAGTCGCTGGCTGCATTCGAGCCGTTTCTGCGCAAAGCGCAGGAAGTCTTTGGGCCGGCTCACTTCGTTAATGCCGCACCTGCAGAATTGTCACGCATTCTTGTTGCATATCAGGCGCTGCAGGCCCGAGAAGTATGGCGTACCTGGAGTTCGTTTATTCAGAACTACCAGCCGCAGTTCGGTCCCGGAGTTAAAGAACGGTTTGCCAAGGCGTTTTTGATGCGCGATGCCGTTCTTTCTGATGAAGAAGAGTTGAGCAGAAAAGCTGTCGCGCATCTTGAAGGACTTCTTTCCAACGGCGGAATTTTGATTTTGCCGACGCTTCCGGATGCCGCGCTGAAGCTGACGGCGACCGACGAAGAACAAAGCATCTGGCGCACGAAAATCAGCGCTTCATTTTGTCTTGGCGGTCTGGCCGGAGTCCCCTGGGCTACGCTGCCCATAGCGCAGCTCGATGGCGCGCCCTTTGGCATTTCACTAGTTTCCGAGCGCGGCGCTGACGTCTGGCTCCTTGAGCAGTGCCGAAAGCTCGTCGCTTTGTGAGGCCAAGCATTATCTTCTGCGTGCCGCAGGCTTTGGCTGGGCAGTCTTCAAAATCTCGATGCTGTCGAACGGATCGCTTTAAGTTTGCGTGCGACGAAGTATGACGCTGTTACACCCATAATGGGAAGAGCAGAAACATCAGGAGGAAAGCCAGATGCCGCAACTGATTAATGACTTCACATCCTACTTTTTCAAGAAGCAGCGCGATCTCTACTTCATTGTCTTCACAGGGGTGAAAAAAGATCCTTTGACGGGATTCCCCTTGAGCGAGGATTATGAAAAAATTCCCGGCAGGGAAGAGCTTCTGCGCTGGTTTGCTGAGAATTTGCCGGACACCGAGGTTGGTCCAATCTACACCTTTACAAGCGACAGCGGCATCATTGCGGCGCCCTATGATGGATCACTCTACGTGGACTTTTCGCCTGAAAGCAACCAAACATTTTCAACTCGTTGGGAAACCCCAGACGGGAAGTCAATTGATCCTCGGTGGCAGTGCTATTACTACCCGTTGGAGATGTACAAGGAACGCTATGGCGGGCGGATTCCGAATCCGCAAGAGTTCATGGATTTCTAGAAAATGAAGTACATAACCGGAGTGCAGGCGTTAAACCTTCCTTGCAGTTTGAGTACTTCCGGGGATTGGCATCGGACCGCAATTAAGTGGGATCAGCTGAAATTTCGAGAGTCCTGCGAAAGCGCCTTTGGGGAATACGGAATTGAGATCTGCAGTTGTGTTCCCTTCCATCCAGGACCCCATTATGTTGCCAATCATTTGCGCGCCTGCCTTGATCTTATTGAGGCCGGCAATTTCAGCCTTGCCCAGGGCATGCGCAATGACTTTCTCTGCAACAGCACCTTGGATCAAGATGTTTTCGAACATGTTTTTCTCTTAAAAGATTCCGAACGATGGGAAGACATAGTTCGCTTCATGGGCATGGAGTACGACACAAGCTGGCTGAAATTCTTGGCAGAAAAAGGTCTTCCCGTGTCGCTCCTGCTGCCGCACAAGCAATATAGTCCGAAGCGGGGGACTCAAAAGCAAGAAAGTCTTTCTGCATTAACAGCAGCTTGGTCTGTCCATAAGCGCATTGATGATTTAGAACGATTAATGAATTTCACGCTCGGGCATTTTGATGAATTGACCGGCAGTGAGAGAGACGTGGTTGTCTGTTCGCTTGCATATGTCAAACTTCCATATATTCAGTACGCTTTTGAGGTTGAGGCTGTGCCGCCAGAAAAGCGCTCCGAAATTTTCAGTGGTCTGTTGGGTTTGTGCAGAAAGCTCGGGTT
Organism: uncultured Duodenibacillus sp.; assembly: GCA_944388865.1. Taxonomy (GTDB): domain Bacteria; phylum Pseudomonadota; class Gammaproteobacteria; order Burkholderiales; family Burkholderiaceae_F; genus Duodenibacillus. The sequence continues at coordinate 19,545 of CALXKM010000028.1, forward strand.
GCGTATGGATACTGGAAGCGATCGACTTGACGGCACAGGATTGAGCGAAATTGATCACGAAGACGCTGCAGAATAAGTTTGGGCGCGTTACTTTCAGCGCGCCTCATATTCATGAGGCTGAAACAATGGACGGCGGTGACGTTGCGACTTGGTTTTTATGTATGACGGGGACTGTTTCCAGTTTCTTTTTTGGGGCCATAAACCTCGGATACTGGCAGCCCTATCAAAGCGCAGGCCGAGTGCTTTTATTCATATTTGGCATATCGGCCACTATTGCCGCATTTATCACTTGGATAGCTTCATTCTTTTATTAACGTTTTTCGAGGCTGATTGTTAAGCTGGAAAAGATATTTTTTGGGTTTGCGCTTTAGCGTTTTCGTGGCATCAAATTACGCAAAGGATGACATCACGGAAGCAGTAGACGAGCGCCTGTGGCATAATCTCCCACGAGGAAATTAGATGCGTGTACATCATAAACTCCCTCAAAAAATGACGAAGCTCAGTGTTGGCGCACTGGGCTTTTGTCATTTTTTAACCTTTCGAATCACTTCAACGAAGATCATCTCCATGGCCTGAAATTCGGCTTTCGACGAAACATTTTGCTTTGCAAAGACGTAGAAGCTTCGGGGCGAAGTTTTCTTTCAGGCAAGGGCATTGCCCGCTAATTTCCAATGTGGTCGCGTGATTTTGCAGCTCTTGGCAAATCAAGCAATGCTTTTCGACAGGCCGCAGAATAATCTCTCAAGCAAAAATTGCACTGATGAATTTTTTTTATCCTGACCGTCCTGAATCTTGAGGTCGCTTGACGACGTCAAGCTTTGCGGCATCTTCTTCCGTCACGGCAAGCTCCATGTCGAAAAGTCCGTAAATGAGGTTTCCGATCAACGCCCGGCGCTTTTCCGAATGCTCTTTGAAGGACCAGTCTTCGGCAGGTTCGGCTTCGTCTTCTGAAGCCTCTTCGGCGACAAATTCGTTGCGGCCGAATGCAAGCTCCTGAAGCTCGGCGCGTTCGAGCATGACGCGGTACTGGTATTCGTCATAGCTTGTGGAAAGAAACGGCACATAAACTTCAACTGGAAGCTTTCTGGCGGCTGCAAGCGAGCCGCGGCGATCAACGCGGCCGATGCGCTGCTCAAGAAGAGCAGGGTTCCAGTTGAGGTCATGCAGCACGATTTCGCGGCAATAGCCGTGCAAATTGACGCCTTCTTGACTCACGGGCGAGCAGATGAGGCAAAACGGAAGAGCAGGCGAAGAAAATCCTTGGAGAATGGCTTCTCGCCGATCTTGGTGGTTGCCGGTGATCAGTTCAATCGATTTCATCGGCTGATGATTTTCGCTGTCGAGTTCCTGCTCTTTTGTATTTTTTGGCTCCAGAAGTTCCTCTGCAGCTTCGGCTACGTTTTGAATGCCGATTTCCTCCAATGCGAGCGCAGCTTGCGAAACAACAAGCAAAATGCGCGCATCGAAGTTTTCTTGGGTTGGGTTTTTGAGCTCCCAAAGAGCATCGGGAAAAAGCGAGCTGAAGATTTCTCGCGATAGCTCTTCAAGGATGCTTTCTAAATCTTTCGTTTTGTCTCTGCCGTCGGCAAGCGTTTCAAAGCGGCTCGCAATGCCTGCGTTTGACCAGTCATGTTCGGCAAAGAAAGCATCAATGCGCGTACGCAAGACGTTCGCGATTTCTGTGACTGTTTTGATACGCTCGCAGAAAACCAGTGTTTTTTCACCCTGCTCAAGCAGGTTTCTGAGAATGATCCTAACCGTCACGTCAACCTTGGGGTGCACGAGCGAGGATTCTGTCAACTTGCGCATCTGCTGCAGAAGATCGGCATATAGACCAGCTTGCTCGAGCACTTTTGACCCAATGGCGCTTCCTAGGAAAGCGCTGTAGCTCGAAGGCAGGCCGAGCATGAGTTTGGGCCGCAAGGCTGCATCAGCATTCGAGCCGAAACTCGAGATGCGCATGCAGATGAAGTTGAAAAGCGAAGCGCGATTCGAAATTCCCTCAGTCAGGTAAAAGTGCTGGTGTAGAGGCACCGGTGACCCAGCTAGGACTCTTTCCACATCTTTTCCGCAGTAATAAACGCGTTGTTTCTGAGCGAGGTGCTTCATCATGATTTCACTCAGAGACGAGCGCATCTCTTTTTCCAGATACGCATGAAAATCAATGACGGCGTTTGCCAATGTTCGAATTTCCGCCGAATCTTCATCAGTTTGGGCAAGATGTCTCCAGCATTGAAGCTTTGATTCAGACGGTGTGGATTCTCCAATTGACTGCGCCAGATGTTCGATTCGTTCACATCCTCGAGCCGGCAGGTTGTCCCAGGCGGCATTGATGCAGTTGCGCCGCTGCGCAGCCTCTTGAAGCACGCAGCCGGAGAAAGCTCCTGAATTGAGAAAGAGCTTTTCGAAAGGACTATTTGTCGGCCATTGGGCCTCGGGATAGACGGCATTGACTATTTTTTTGAGGTCCTCAGCCTCCAGCTGAAGCGGAGTTGCCGTCAGCAGAAGCATGTGGGAGGCGAGTTTTGCCCAATCTTTTGAAAATTCCGCAGCGCCTTTCTTCTCGTTTCGCCAGTTGTGGGCTTCGTCGATGACTGCAAGAGCAAATGGCTTGCCTTTGGGTTTGAAATTGCTAAGTCTGCAATCGTCATTGTGCGTTTGCTTCAGATCGTTTGCGTACATGACGAAGACATGGTGCAGAAGCTTTTCACGAGACCAAAAGCAGGGAGCGCTTGTTTTCTCTTTTGTTTGCTTGAAGCGGCAAAGATCTCTGCATAGTTCCAGAAATCGCATGGGCGCCTCGAAACGAACTCTCGCATTTCGAGGAACGCGCTTGGGCGAGCAATTGACGAAAAGAGCCCGAACGGTATCGTCGAGGAATTCTTCAAGACTCTTATTTTTTGGTCGACTGCCGCTTTGCGGCAGCGTCCAAGGCGAGTGCAGCGTTGAAAGAAAATTCGCGTCGGGCAAGTGGTTCTGCACGACAGCCGCATGGTAGCGGCGTACGCCGTCCATTAATTTGCGGCAATCGTTCTCTCCAAAGAGCTTCTGAAGATATTTGTCCTTTTTTCTGTTTTTGATTGACTCGATGAGACCTTTCAAGTAGCTGATGAGCGGTGAAGACAGGCCAGTGAGGGATTTTTTAGATAGTCCATTAAGGTAGAGCCAGGCCATGCAGTCAAGAGCCGTCAAAGGGGATTCACTTTGATCAGTTTTGGGCTGCAGACGCATGAAGCGTCGCATCAACTTGTCAAGTCTGTCTTCTAAATTTTTGAATGCTTCAGCATTTTCTGTTGGAGCAAACTTGTCATCAGTCTTTTCTTCGGAATCAAGTTCAGCTAGGCGCGGCATAGCCTCCGCGGCGAGCCGCAGAAAATCATTTCCTGTTTGGCGGCGTTGTGCATCAAAAGTGCGCCTGTATTTGCAGGTTTCGATTACTACGTCGAGCTGACCGGCTTGGCTGGTTTCGCGTCCCATGCCGAGCTCGCTGGCTTTGCAGATTCTGCGTTCTATGTCGAGCTGAGCGGCAAGACTCTGGATGAAATTGTTCAGTCTTCCCATCCGCTTTCGCTTTAGGGCAGCTTCGATGCTCTTGGCGTCCGCGTGCAGTTCAAGCCAATTGCCGTATTTGTTGGCGGCTGCAAAACGCCGCAAAAAGCGCATGAAGCGCAAAATTTCGTTCTGTGAAAAGAACCGGTGAAAATTGTCGATTCTGAATTTGGAGTCTTCGCTGTTTGCAATGGCTTCAACACGCGCAATCCATTTGAGCATGGATTTGGCTGACTCGGAATTTTTGCGGGTTATGCCCGTTGCTTCAAAGTATTCCCGTAGACAAAATGCAAGAAAGCCAAGCGGTGCGTGCTCAATGGCTGACTTTACAAGCTTGCTCAGACTTTTTATCCGCGTAGTGTTTTCTTGAATGTCAGCAAGCCTTTGCTTGAGCGAGGTGCTGCTTGTGACAATCTCTATGCTTGTTTTCGAGGCGAATTGAGGTTCAAGACATTTTTTTCGGTAGTTGAGCAGCTCGTTGATCCAATTTGCCGCGAGCATGCGGGTTGGTGCGATGACAAGAGCATGAGAGTTCGGCTTTTGCAGCATGGCAAAAAGCACGATCATGGCAACGCGCGTTTTTCCAAGGCCGACGTCGTCGGCCAAAATCTGGACGCGCCGCGAGTTGGACTTTGCTGAAGTAAAGCGCCTATGCAGTACCTTTGCTTCCAGTCGTTGCTGCGGGTAGATGGCTTTGAAGCGTTTGTCTTCAGGTTCAATCCGCCCGTATTCGTCAAATCCCTGCTGCTTTTTGACCATGATGCGTCTTCACAAAAGTTTCGTATATAGAGGGAAGTTTGTCGCCGCGATGCGCTTTTTTATTGTCTTCGGCAGCACAAGAAAAGAATCTGCTCATGTCTGAAATCGCATTGGTCCAAGCTTCTTTGAGCGCTTTTGACTTCCAGCCCTGAGCTTGAAGCGCCTCAATCAGACGGTTGGCCAACATCAGAAGTTCACCGCTTTGAAATTGAGCTGCGGCCGCGTCCGATGCATCTTTAAAAATAAGCTCAGCGACGGTCCTGAAATAGGTTGGAAGGTCGCTGCGCCAGGCTGCAGCTCGAGGGCTTCCTGTTGGTTCAAAAAGTGCTCGCTCAAGCTCGTTGAGCGACTCAATCCAACGCTGCATGCCGATGACGGCATTGTCCTCTCGACTCACAGAGCTTGCGGCTGCAGCGTCAGCTGTTCTTTTACGGCTTACGGCTTCTGTCGACTCAAATGTGCTTTCAGACTTGCGTTTCTTTTCATAAGCGCCTGTCGTCAAGATTGAAGCAAGAAACGAAAGCGAATTTTCAGGCGTGGTCGAAAAACTCAGGTCTGCGGCAATGCAGAGCTCTGAAGAAATGTTGAAGGGAATCTGCGTCGTCAGATTTCCTTGTCGCAGCTCTACAGAGCGCCGATGCAGGAGTTCTTTGCGGATATCGTCAAGGCCAATCGTCTGGCTCACCCAGGCTTGCAGCTGGGCAGACCATTGAAGCTTGAGCGCAAGTTCGCCCCAATGGAACTCTCCGCCAGGTGCTTTCGGTTTGTCGTCATGCACTCGAACGAAAACAGCAAAGCGACCGTCTTTTATGCCTGAATCTGAAGGGTTCGGCTGCAGTTCGATGTCTTCAAGTTCGTCAGGAAAACCACAGTTTTCAGCATCCTCAGGATCTTCGGGCGCAAGGGCTTCGGTTGTCATTGGCGATGTCACCAGACGTATGCCTTCATCGCCGAGACCAAAGAATTGTTTTGTCCAAAGCTCAGGGGTTGCGGCTGGCCATTTGGGCAGAATCATTGCAGCTCCAAGCTCAACGTTTTTGCCCAGCCATGCATTTGCCGTGAAATTGGCGCTGCCGACGTATAGGAGCGCTTTGCCTGAGTGATCTCGCAGCAGCAACATCTTGGCGTGAAGGGGGCGCAGAACAGAAATTTTTCTGTTGATGTCTCCGCCAAGTTCATGCGAAAGGTTCTCAAATTCCGTCTCATCAATCTTCTGCGAAATTTGCCATCGCCTCATGCGAATTTGCTCTGATCCAGGAAATGCGTTGCTGTTCCATTTGTCGTCGGCAATGTCGGAGAAAAGATTGACTTTTTCGATGTTGCGAAAGTTCTTAAGCATCAGCTCGAAGATCTTTTGACCGCGTCCCGCACCGTCAAAAAATGGCGATACGCAGACCATCTCCCGAAGATCCTTGAGCCCCGCTTGAGAAAGCAGATTTTTGAGGGCGTCAAATCCTGTTTGATCAGGATCGCTTCCCGAAAAGATGAGATGAACGGGAAATTCCGCAGAGGCAGCGGGGCCGCTTCCTGCTGTTTCTTCAAGCAGTCGATTGAGGCCGTTGAGATAATCCTTGAGCGCAGCGCTTTGAGACGCTCGGGGCACATAGTGTGTCAGCAGAATTTCACGCCATTGAAGAAAAACAGAACGCTGCGATGCATCCTTTTTGCAAAGTCGAAAGCGCAGCAGCGCTTCACGATTTCTAAAAAAGCCCGACGGCGTGAAGTTAAAGCTGCCGAGAATGAGTTCGGCCGATCCATCGCCTAAAAGGAAGGCGTAGGCCTTGGCGTGGTGGCAGCGAAAAGGACCACGCTTCCAAAAATGGATTTGAAAATTCCCGGGCAGCCTCTTGGCAGCCTGCGTTCTCGTTGGATCGTAGAACAGTACGCACGGAAATGCCCCGGACCAGCAAAGCATTGAAGTTCCGTCTTCGGTTCCGTCAAAGGCGGCTATGCCATTGTTTGCAAGCGTTTCGGCAAGCTGCGGATCAAATTCGTAAGTGAGAATGACGCTTTGCGTGATTTTTTGATCCAGTTCGCGCAGCAATTTGAGAAGCGAAGCGTAGTGAGGATTCTTTCTCATTGCCCGACTCCCTCGTCAATTGCCCTGTCATGTTCGGCTGCGATGTAGGACGAATCTTGAGCTTGGGCATCAAGCCGCATCCAGGCCGCAAATCGTTGCCAGTGCCAATCACGGATGGAATATTCTCGCCAAACCGGGTTGTTTTCAGGAATAGGATGCTCTGGGTCACGATCCGAGGGGAGGCTGGGGTTATTGGCAAGCTGCTCGAGCATGCGTTCAATTCCGCCGGCAGCCGGCGGCCGTTCGTCGGTTAACAGAAGCTGGCTGCCGGAGTCCTTCACAATAAAGGCGCGAGACATTTTGACTTCTTGATGGCGGTTGAGCACGGCGTCAAGCAGCGACTGCGGCTTAGAGGGTGAAACGCCGGAAAATGCAGCCTTAATCTCAGAATTGCGGCAAGCGTTTAACCAGCTGACAAACTGAGAAGCAAGGGGATTGAGCCAGTTTGCCCATTGCTCGGCAAGCATAGGCGTCGTCACAGGCTTTACGGTTCTTGCCGCGTGAACCATTGCATCCAGAGTGAACCTTGCCGAACCTTCTATGTACTCCAGATCGCGGCAGTCGCGGGAGGTTAATGAGAGAGACTCTTTGAGGGAGTGTTGGGGGAGATCAGGGCATTGCGCTTCAACCCATCGGCGAAGGGCGTATCCCAGGTTGGGAGCATTCGGCGTGAAATTCTTTAATTCATCCGCAAAAGTGCGGCAAGACTCGGGCGACGCCAATTTCTTGCCAGTAAGCTTCCATATGGCAGGGAAAGTGCCTTTGGTGTTTTGCGATAACCACTGAGCCTGTTCATGCCAGAGGCTGAAGGTGGCGTAGATATTTTTCGACTTTCTCGGGAAGTACCCAGCCAGTTCAATAAGGTCGGATTCTGAAAGGCCTATTTTGGGGTCAAGCCAGTTTTGAGCATGGCGCTTGATGATCTCGAGCTGCTTTTTGGATTTTTTAGGGAAAAGCACATCAAAAAAGCGGCTGCCTGCGGCTGTGAGCTTTGCGTCATCACCGTCTCGCTCAATGAGGTTCCAGTTAAGCAGAGCCGTCCAGTAATGAGGTGAAATGCCATAACTGAGATTGCGAAAGCAAGCTGTGCTTGATGGTTCTGTCAATCGAACTTTAGGACTTGTGCGGGATTCCCAGAAGTCCTCAAAGCGCCGCAAATTCAAAATGCCCTCAATCGCTGAAATGTCTCCGCCCTTGGCCGCGAGCTGCGCGCAGGCCCAAAGCAGTTCAAATGCGCGGTAGCGCCGATTTCGCGGCCAGTCGCTTCTTCGCAATTCGGGAATCTTTTCGACAAGGCCGATTAAGGTTAAGAGCAGTTCGGCATGTTCGCGCACCCCAGTGAGCACTGTGAACTGCGGAAAGCATTCGTGCTGCAGATTGCGGATAAAGAGCATGACGCCGAGCGCGTCTTGAACGGGGCGCTCTGTGCCGGAAGGAGACCAGGGAGTCGCAAAAAGAAAGTTTTCGTAACGAAAAGAAGCCGTCATCGTCAAGACTCAAAAAAGCTGCCGTCGTTTGAAGCGTTTGGTGTGCATTGAAAGTGCCAAGGATAACACTCGGATGCATGGGCTCGGCGGTAAAGCAGAAATTGCTTTTTCGGAAATTCGCGTGAAATAGGTTTTGCGCCGCCGTAGGCTGAAATTTTCAAAATCTCGTATTTTTGGCAACATGCTTTGTAAGCAGCCTATAGGTGTGGATTTTGCTGATTGCGATTAAAAAAACTGCAAATTTAGTCGCGACCAGGCGGGCGCACTCCGACCGGCGGGGTGAACGTGAGGTGTGGCGCTGCAAGGGTGACCGTACTGGAGTCTTCTTGACGAACTACCGAGAAATCCTCGGTAGTTGCCGCCCCTTCCAATTCACCCTCAGCGTATATGTTCTTCGAGTGAAGACCAATATTGTCCGTTCCGCAGTCAAAAAGTTCTGCCATTCGCCGCTGCACGTACGTAGGACTGTCGAATCGGCACCGGGAGAGGTTATCGCGGGCCCCATTCCGGCAACGCCGCATAGAGATCCGGGAAACCCATTCTAAGCGCGATGTTGTGCTGCTTCTTTGTCATCTCAGACCATCGTCTGCCGCCACGGCCGTCGAAGATCATGTAGATGTTCTCGAGATAGTTCTTCAATTCATTAAAGCTCATATCCCGCGCCAAAGGTTCGAGTGTCTTCAGTTTGCCTTTGCTGTCGGCTATAGTCACGGATTTTTTCATCAAGGCGTACAGACGGCTGAGAATCGTCATTGCTGCAAAGGAAATGATGAATCTGCCTTCGGTCGTATCTTCTCTGTGGGAGCGAACGGCCGACATGTCCGCCGTGTTCTAGCCCGCCTTGAATGTCTTTTCAATCAAAGCTAAGAGCGCCTGTGGTGAATTTTCGCGGCACGCCATTGTGCCTCTTCTTATGATTGAGGCTTCATCAGTGACCAAATGACTGATGAAGCCTCAACGAACATCTTGTGCGGCTGCATTTCAACAGCCGCTCTCAATCCTGGTTATTGGATTAGAAGGTCATTCTGAAGCCAGCGCTAAAGAGGTACGGATTGTCGATGTCGCCTCCCGAGGTGCGTTCGAGTTCGCCGTAGAGGTAAGCGCTCTTGCCCATCATGAACTGCGCGCCGATGCCGTAAGTAACCCAGCCGCCGCCGAGATCTTCGTTCATGTTGGCGGAAATGCCGTTTTGAGAAGCTACGCCGTCAGCATCGCCCATCCAGTCATAGGAGTAGGAAAGCATGCCGTAGAACGACCCCTTCTTCTCAGGGAAGTCATAGCCTGCGCGCACGCCTACGCGCGTCACAAACGACTGGAAGTCGTCCTGATCGATTCGCACGCCGTTTGAAGCCGTGGCATCGTCGCCGCTGATGAAGCCATAGGTGAATTCAACCTGGGGCTCTACATAGGCGCGATCCTCAACGAAGCGGAATGTGTGGCCCATTTCTGCCGACAGACTGAAGGCGCTTGAGCTGGTGTCAAGGCCCATGTTGCCCGCGGTGACGTCGTTTTTGAGATAGCCGTAGCGAGCAATCAAGTCAAGGAACGAGCCGCCGTCGGCCATGTAGGTCGCGTAGGCTGCAAGGCTGTAGCTTTCGCCGTCAGCTGCACCGTTGCTGAAGTCAGCGTCAGAGTCAGTGTAGGAGAATGCACCGCCGGCAATCCAGTGGTCGTTGATGCGGTAGTCGCCGCCCACTTGAATGGTCGTGTGATCCATTTCGACTTCATTTGAGCCGCCCCATTGCGATTCGCCGCCGTAGACGCGAGCCCATGCGCCGATTGTGCCCTCAGAGGCGCGGATGTCGCCAAGGCGCTTGGTGAGGTGATTGATTTCATTGCGCCACTGCACGAGGCTCATGGCGTTGACCGAACTGAAATTCGTGAGCTTGGTGTTGGCGGCCACATTCGTATTCGTAACTTCACCAGCTTCGTTGACGTTCTGAATCACGGCGCCGCGAACATTGCCTTCGGCAACGGTGCGAATTTGAGCAACGGACTCGCCTTCACCGAGAGAGAGGCTCTGGGCAGCGATCTTTTCAAGATCCGCCGCAGCGTCTGCAGAAAGATCATCGGCCGTGATGCCTGCATAGTTCATGGCAAGCGTGGTCGGCACATCAGCAGCAGACTCAACGGTTTCGACATGAAGCGTAGGAGTGGTGAACGTGCCGTCTTCGTTGGCACTCGTTGCGACATTGACTGTGCCGCCGGTGCCGGTAAGGGTGACGACATTGAGCTTTTGATCAGCAGAGCCCTGCATGTTGACGACGCCGCCGTTTAAATCCAGGGCGGCAGCATTGACCGTTTTGGCCTCTGCTGAAACATTGATGACGCCGCCATTGACTGAGGCATTGTTGACGAAGCTGTCGCCAGTTACATTCCACACGCCGCCGTCAGCAATTTCCAGCGCAAAGCCAGTGATGAAGCCGTAGTGCTGATCGCGATCATCTTCAAGATCTACGGTTATATGCTCCTGCCACTCACCGTTTTCATTTTTGACTGGAAATGATTGGTAGGCACGGCCTGTCCATGAAGAACCTTCCGTGAGATTGACCGTGACGTAGGCATTTATCTTGTCGCCACTTTGGTAGTCGTCGCCGTCGGGGGACTGGTTTGGCGTTTCGAATACGATGTCGCCGTTTAAAGTTACGATGCCCGTTTTATTTTTATTTATGAGCACGGTCGAATTGCCGCGAACATCGATTGCGTGGCCGGCATTGACGGTTAAATCACCGTTGATTTCCATGTAGCCATTTGAGAAGGCCGATATTCCAAGACCTCCGTCAAGGGTATTTGTAATAGTTGTTTTGCCTGCGTTGACGATGATGCTTGAAGTATTCTCAGGAGCAGTTGTTTCCTGTGATCCGTTTTGTACGTGGATGCCAAAAGAGCCGTTTGTCGTGAGACGAAATTCATCCGCAGTGATGACGATCGAGCTTCCAGGTTTTGTTTTATCTGTTCTCAAAGCAGTAAGCCCAATAGAGTTCACGCCGCCTGCAGCATTAATATCGATGAGCTTGGTTCCTTCTGAGCCTAAGGTGAGCTTGCCGCCCTCAGAAGCTTGAACACCTCTAACATCAGCATTGCCAGTGCTTTCAGCACGAATTACGATGGAAGATCCATCTATAACAGCAGAGGCTTCATTGGTCGTAAAAATGCCATAGCTGTTTTTCACGCTTGCTGCATTGATTGCGACAGTGCTGGTGGAATGGCCAACGTTCATTGACGATGTACTTCCTGTCTGGTAGATGCCCGTGCTCTTAACGTCCACTCCATCAAACTTAAGTGCCGGAGCCGTGATATTGATCGTGTTGCCGGTAAGGGAAACAGTCTTGTCATTTTGGTAGATGGCGATGACCCGGTCGTCTGGTTTTGCTTGTGTTCCCAGCGAGATTTTGTCAGTTGCCGTCACATTGGTTGCTTCATCGGCAATGGTCGTAGGAGTCTGGCTTGAATCGGTGAATTCAAGGGTTCCGTAGTCTCCCGCAAGGGCATAGGATGAAAAGGCGGTTAAAACAGCAAAAGCAAGTGCTGACATTTTGAAGGAAGGGTATTGCATTGAAATTGCTCCTAACTTTGAGGATAAAGGCAACCTGACTATACCCCCCCCCGTAGTGTTTTGTCTACTTTTCTCTCCTTGTAGATGGCTATGTGTGACGCTTTTGGTTTTAAACGATCATAGGGAGAATGCAATCACGTAAATAGCGCATTGCACGCGACTATAGCCAATCAAAAATTCCTGGACGGCAATGTCTCTTTTGCACTAGAGCGGCATTGAGTTTGGCCGATGAGAAGTATTAACAGCAGTCAATCACAAGTAAAAGGAGAAACGTCTCTGGGTCTACAAAGTTAAATAACTCCGTGAAGTATATACTTCACGTATATATACTCCAGGGGCGGCCAATGATCACAGCAAAAGTTTTCCAGTCCGGCAATTCTCAAGCAATTCGGATTCCAATGCAGTACCGCTTCAAGACAAAAGAGGTTGTTTTGCAGCGCAATCCGGACGGCTCGTTGCTTGTCAGAGAGAAACCTGCGTCGGACGAAAGCTATAAAAACGTCGTGGTGGAATTGCTCTCGAGAAAACCGAAAAGCAAGGCCCCATATCCTGACATCAGCGAGTTCTTTACCGGCAGCAAAGATCCGATCCGGAGACTGTTCAAATGAAGATCCTTTTGGATACGAATGTCATTGGAGAAATTGCTCGCCCGGACAGTCCTTATCGCGCCAATTTATTGAGTCGCTTCAACAACTTTTCCAATGCTGATTTTTTTATCTCAACGCTTACTTTGGTTGAGTGCAGGGCGGGACTCGAAGCATTGAAACGCTCCCGAAAAATCAGCAAAGAGGTTAAAGCCGAACTTGTCGAAAGAGTCGAAAAACAACTTTCGGTGTTTCAGCTGGTTCCTTTCGACGATTTGGCAGCGCTCAAAACAGTAGAAGTAGAAGCTTGCTCTTTGAAGCAAGGCCGAGAACTTGGTTTTTTCGATATGTGCCTTGCTGGTCAGGCGATTGCCTTGGGCGCAGTGCTTGTCAGCCACGACAAAAAGGCCTATGAAGGCCTGCTTGTTCCCGGATTTGTTTGGGAAGATTGGTTCGTTTAACTCTAAAACTCTTCTCGGAGCTTTCCCCAAGCTCTGCACCCGAAGCAATATGTCTAAAGAAGTTGAAAGCGGCAGCATCAAACGCAGAGTTCTTCAATGGCTCAAAGAGCCCGGAAATCTGTGCATTGCTCAATATCAGAGAGCCTATTGCTGGCCGGAGAGCTTTATCACGAATTTCGTCAAAACCATTTTGGCGGCAATTGATCCGAAGAACACCGATGGCGGTCCTGCAGATCTTGGGGCGGTGGTGCTTGAGGTTTATGAGGCAAAGGATGGTGCGCCGATTGAATGCATCGCCGACGGCCAGCAGCGCATCTTGACTTTTGCTCTTTTGGCTGTTGCCGTGCTGGGCAAGGGTGCATTTCCAGACGGTGAGTCCAGTGACTGCAGATCCAGGATCAGATCCTTGTTGGGGGCGTCGTCTCGGCCTTCAGTCGGACAGTGCTCTGCTCAGTGCGGTGGCGTTTGCTCAGAGTGTGGTTCGTCTTTCTGCGACCTGGAAACGCTTGTGCGTGCTGATGAGGCCTATAGGATCATCAGAAAAGTTCTAGACCGTGAACTCTTGGATCCGGGGGTGATTCGCAAAAATCTTAAGCTGGTTACTTGCGGCATCGACAAAATTGAGGTCAATGCCGAGCATGCGCAAGCCGATCGCAGCATCGTGCGCTTGTTTGAGGCCATCAATACGACAGCCAAGCCTCTCAACGGCGGACAGATTCTCAAAGCTCGGCACTACGGGGCAATTGCAGAACCGGAAGTGCTCAAAAAGCTCGAATCCTGGTGGCTTGATGAGAAAGATGAATCTCCCTCGGACAAGAGGCGAGACGCTTTGGCGTTTTCGGCAGCAAGAGTACCCTGTACCAAGGATGAATTCGTCGATGCGCCGAATCAAGAAGCCTGGTATGCCCCAGGTCAGGGCTTCGTGCAAAGCGTGCAGGGGATTTTGCTTGGTCAGGACAATTGGTGGTCTGAGCTCAACCTTCAGGGCGGAGAGCGCATGGATCCGTTTGATCGGATGCAAGGAACCCAACAGAATCAACCGGAAGGTTCAGTAGACGATCAGAGCGATGTTGTGAAAACGCTTGAGCACTATGGCTGGAGAGCCGATGACCCTCTTGTTTTTGCAAAGGGCTGGGGCTTTTTTGCCATGCTCAATCGGCTCAATGACTTGTTTGCCGATCTTTTGCGCGGTCTGCATACAACGGAAGATCAAATATCAAGTCGGCTCGATGACGATGTCGATCTGGACCTTGCTGAAACCAACAGAGTGACTCAGGCCTTCTGCCGAGGTTTGCTTGATGCCATCCGGACAATGCATCAGGTGCAAAAGCGCATTGAAAGGTTCAAGCAACAAGCTGCTGACTCACAAGATATGTCGGTCTACAAAGCCAAAGTGATCGATGCAATTTCCCGAGGCAAAACAAATTTAGATGGTGAATATATCGACCGAACGCTTGATCAAATGGAAAAAATCGAATATTGGCTTGGCTTAAATGATGGTCAGCAAAGGGCAATGAATTCATCCGGATGCATGCTCGTCGTTGTTTTCAGCATTCTTCTTTGTTGGGCCGACCGATTTGAAGACAAAGCGCTAGGAAAGGGGCCCGGCGTGCGTTCAAGCGATGCTGATCAGGTTGAGCATTTGGATGATACGCTTCGTCAGCTTGCCCTGTGGCTCTTTCTTGCCGCGCGTTTTGATTGTTGCTGTCGATACTCATCGGTTTTGGGGAGACTTCATGCTGTCCAGGCCGTTGGCGCTGCGCATTTCTCGCACGATCTCGACAATGCCTGGTGGCGTTTTATGAAGCTCGTTCGTCAAGACTACGGCGTCAAATACTTTTTCATAGGACTTCGCGAGTTTTTCAACGAATACGAAGGTGACGAAGCTCCGAAAGCTCTCAATTCGTTGATCGCTTCTTATCTGGATTGAATCATGGCGATGAAGTTCGAAGTTGAGCATTTCAATTGCTCCTATGCCGATTTGCCGCAGACATTGTCCAAAGCACTGTCTTATCCATCGGCCTGGCATTTGCAGATTCCTCTGTGGCAGCGAAAATATGATTGGGGCCGTGAGCAGTTCGAAACATTTGTTAAGGACCTCAATGCCGCATCAAAGCAAATGCCGCTGCGACTGGGCACTCTGGTTTTGGCTTGCACGAAGTCCAATCGTGAAGCTGTTTGGGTCGTGGACGGCCAGCAGCGGCTTAGAACCGTCAACAACCTGTACATTAAATTGAGGAAACTGACCGGTGATGACGAAGCGCCGAGCTCTGTCGACAAGGCCTCCGGTGCAGCAAACCAAGAGCATTCCCCAATAAGCAAGCTTGACATTAAAGACGGTCAGGGGAACTCCTTGGACGATGAAGCCCATTGTTTTCATGACGCAAGACAGAAAGCTGAGTTTGATTGTGCGTTCAGTCAACATGAAAAGGCGCTCAAGCTTCACGTTTTGAACAACATTAAGTTCCACGTCGTGCTGGTGGTGCTCGCAAGCGAAGCTTGCGGCTCAGAGATATCGCTCAAGGACTTCAACCGTCTTTTGCCGCCATACTTCGAGCGCCTCAATCGTCAGGCTAAGCCCTTGAATCCAGAAGAAGTCTTCAAGGCCAAATTAATTTTCAAGTGCAGGCAAGCCTTGCGCTTTGATGTTGCAGACAAGGTTGAGCAATGCTGGAACCGTGCCAAGCGCCTGATTCTTGAGCCGATGATTCGTGATGATGATTTGGAAAAGAGCTTTGATCGGATTGAGGGGTCGATTTGGGATCGGATTGCCGCAAGCAAGCCCTTGATGCCATGTCCGCTGCGCGACGAAAAATCTCGACGCGAGGCATTCTGCAGGCTGCTTTTGTTGGCCAAGGCATTTGCAGACAGTGATGGTGAAAATGACGGGTTGAAAAGCGATAGGGATGCGCTGCTTGATGCAAATAAGCCCGCTAAAGTTTGGCAAGCGCTCTACGAAAAATTTGACAAATCGGATCACAGCGAAATAGAGAATTTCTTAAATCGCTTTGATCGAATGCTTGGCCTTTTTGAGAAGCATCGTCAGTATCTTCTGGTGACGAGATCGCATCTTGTCGACAGAAATCTGCAGATTAAAGTTTTTCAGGATCGAAACTGGCAGTTCAACATGCTGCAGCTTTGCTGCTTGCTCAATGCTTCGCTTGGCGGACACTGGTTCTCAAACGATTATCTGCTGACGCTTCTCCGAGCTCTTGACCGCTGCGAAATAGAAGATCTGAATCTGACTGCGCACAAAGCCGTCAAGGCCGTTGAAAAAGAGCTATTTTTGAGCCTTGCTGACGACAACGGAAAGGCAGGCGAAAACAAAGAGCCCTTGGCGAAAAATTCCAACGATCGCGAAATGCTGGCAGCTCGCGAATGGCTGCTTTGGCAGGCGTATTTTGCCGATATTAAGAAGAATGGAAAGGAGGAAGAGAAAGAGAAGCTCTTAGGCATCTATCTCGAAGTTGTTGATGGAGCCTTGCTGGCTGCTAAGTTGAAAAAAACAAACGCACAGTTTTCCTTCAAAAAGCCCCAACCGCTGCTCCCGAGCTCGACTGGCGCTGCCGAAATCGAGCATTGGGTTGCCATGCGGCGTAAGGACACAGACAAGGGGGACGTTATGGACAAAGATCTGGATCGATCAGCCAATTACGCATTTATCGCCAATGGGCTCAACCAAAGTTGGAGAGATCTTACGGTTGAAGAAAAAGCTGTCCGCATAACAGAGAATTGCTGGCCAAATCTGCAATTTTTTGCCATGCTCACGCAGCCTCGGCAGGAGGTATCCAACGAAAATCGTTATGTGCGAGAGACTTTAAACGCATACTTTGACAAGCTTGATCGCTTTTGGGAAGAAGCTCGCAACAGAATTTTGAAGAAACTTGGTGAGGATAATTGACTTTGCGGCAGGATCGTGCTGAAAAAGCGACGACGGAAGAGTTGCCGATTGAAGTTTCGAGGCCAAGAGCGGCACGCAAACGGGCAAAAATCCCCCCAATACGACTGTACCTTTGAATTGCTGTCTGCGCATCGCGCAGGATTGTTCTGACGCCTGCAAAAAAGCCAAAGCAGCGACTTTTTTTCATCTAAGGAGCAAGGGGAGGGTCAAGCTACGTCATACAAAGCGATGCACGAGCAGTTCAATTGATCGATGCCGCCTGTTGTCAGCTGGCCGCAACAGCAGAACCTTTTTCAAGAATAGCATCGTAGATTGCCTTATCGACCGGCAAAAAACAGCAGAAAATCACTTCGCCGTCAAACGAATGGTTCTCTACGGCACTTATGGCCGTTTGTGCCGCAAGAACATGCGGAATGCAGAAAGCGCCGACGCCGATGCACGGAAAGGCAATCGACTTGAGGCCTCTTTCCTGCGCGATATCCAGTGCCGATTGATAGCAGCTTTTGAGAACCTCGACTTCGTTTGCCGTTCCTCCTCTCCAGTGCGGTGCAACGGTATGAATGATGATGCTGCAGGGCAGCCGGTATGGTTTAGTGACTACGCACGAACCGGGAAAACAAGGTGCAAGATCCCAGCACTCTTCGAGCAGCTCAGGGCCTGCCGCACGGTGAATGGCGCGGTCAACGCCGCTGCCTCCCGTAAGAGAGGTCTTTGCAGAATTGACGATGGCGTCGACCGTCAGCGTTGTGATATCTGCCTCTATGACGGTAATTTTCTTCATGGTTCTTAGGGTGATTAAGGCTTTGAAGCTGATCTTGCGAAGGCCGACGGTTTTTAAGCAGCATCAGGAATCAAACGCAAAATTGATCAGTCGTTGTTGATGAAACAACGGGAAGCTCGGCATTAAGTTTGTTGATAAGGAGATAGACTTGCCCGGGCTTCCCATGGCGTCATCCTAGAACGTCATGCGTCAATTTGTGACGCAGAGGACGCTACCATATGCGCGTTGCTCAACTTTTGACTGTTCATCATGACTGATCGATTCTTCTTCGAATTCCAAGACAAACGCGTCGAGTGGAATTTCGATGCCTTAAGTCTCTTCAGGCAATCAGCTGCCCCGTGTGCAGCAAACACCGCTTTCGTTCGCCAAGCCTTTCGATCCGGCAATGTGCATGTACGTCAATGGGTGGCTAGAAGACCTGAACTTACAGCCGATGACGTTCTCTATTTCTGTACAAGCATCCGTGATGAACAACTTCGGAGCATTCTCCTTTGCAACACCAAGCTTCTTGAGCGATTGTCTTCTCATGAACTTCTGCTGTTGATCGAAGACAAGCCGTCAAATCTTGACTGCGTGCTTGACGCGCTTTGCAAATCTGACCTTCCCTTGCATGCGCTCAGACTCGGGCGGGAACTATTTAAAAATTTCAGCGGTCCGCTTAGCCGCGAAGTTCTTCGTCCGAGAAAACGCAAGGTACGTCCAGACACCATGCAAGCAGCTTGTCAGCCGCTCGATGGCCTCTTTGCCAGATGCGGGTCTCTGAGGCTACCTCTTTCAGCGCAAGAAGCGCTATGTCTGCCGAACCGGGTGCTCAATGAGCTCGGTCTTTTTGAGGCACTGTACGAAACGGGCGACTCAGACATCAAGCGAAGCCTCAGTCTAGAGCGACGCGTGCCGTTGCAGATTCGTGAAAGGCTTGCCGCCGATCCGGATCTTAGCGTACGGCTGCGTGCAGGCGCCGCTTTGGATCGACACTATCTCTCCACGTCAGTAGGCGACGATTTTCGTTTCTTTTACTATGCACCCCATCAAAAGCAAATATTTCGGCTGATCAAGAATGAAAAAAGCTGGACTTTCAGCACGAAAGATTCGATGTGGTTGTGCGGCATCGCCCTGATTAGAGCCTTTTCTTTGCTTGACGAAAGCCGTGACGAACAAACAGCTCGCTTCATCCGCGCCGCTTCCATCTCCGAAGATCCTTTCATGCGATGCGCGGCTGCTTGCGCAAAGCTTGAGAAGAAAACGGCGGCAAAACTCGCGCATGATGAAGATTGTCTTGTCCGTCGCGCGCTTCTTCAAAATATTCAAACCATGCCGCAGCTTGATTGCTCTGATCTTATTTTTGCAGCAGGTCGCGATCCTGATCTCGTACGAACCGTTTTGCTCATGCTCGATTGCGTAATCCGACTTGATCTCGCAAGCGATGCTAAAGAGAAACGCCGAACTCTTCAGGAGGCAGTTGGGGATCTCACCGGCCTGGAGTTGTTTGACGCAAGGCTGGTGGAACGCATGAGCAAATATTTTTATCGCTCACTGAATGAATCAAAGGATCTCGCAACGTCCGACGAGGAAAATGAAAGCGGTTATGCGATTGAATGGAATGGCTTTGAAATGCCGGTCTCAAACAATGTGCTGGACGTTGTTACGGACTTCATCGATGTTGCCGAACCGCCCGGTCGACGCTTTCCCAGACTGAAGAATCTCGACAAGAGAACGCTGCATCGCCGCATCGAAACGGCCGATCTTACGCATAGAGATCGGATGGCAAGACGAGCCGCTGTTTTAAATAGCGCTTTGTCATCTGATCTTGCCCTTTTGTTGACGAACACCGAGCTTTTTGAAAATGCCTTGAATTTGCTGAAAGTTTGTCCGGAAGTGAAGGAGACGATAAGGCAGTTGGCTCTTAAAAGCGACGATCCAAGTCGAATAGCGCTTGCTCAGAAGCGCGACTACGCGCATGAACCTGCCGGCGTGCTGCGCTTGGACGCGTGCCGCGCGCCCGTGAGCCTTGTTGATTGCCGCCGGCTCACGTCCTCACTCATCGAGTTGATTCCATCGGAATGCTCTCCAGAAGAGGCCCGCCGTGTTCACGCATTGAGAAAAGCGCTCCTTGCCTCACCGGACTTTTCAAACCGCGTCATCGCCGCTCAGTTCGCTTCTCTAAGCGTAGAAGAAGCCACGGCTCTCGCAAATGAACGCTCAACGTTTCTGAATCTCCAGCTGCTCGACAACCGCAACATTCGCGACAAGCTCTCTTTAGAAATGTTGCTTGAGCTTGCCGGCAGCGACGAAACGCGTCTCAACATCCTGCGCTGCGGTCTTATTGCCGGCAACCGCAAGGAGAAGGCGAGAGAACTTGTCGTGGTTGACGAAAAACTGGCGCAATTAGGCGCGGTCATCTTCGAGCCGGATGCCGATGAGGAAGAAGTCGTTTGGTATGCGCCCGAGCTAGCCGCAACACCTTTCGATGAGGTACTGCGCCTTGACTATCTCGGCATTGATTTTCCGCTCAAGCTTGCGGATTTGTACGCTTGGGCTGATTCGATTCATGAAACGCCGATATCTTTCCCTGAGCCTATCTTAAGTTTTCTGCAAAGCCTTCCCGATGAATCGTTCCAAAATAATTTGGCAAAGCGGCTTTCGAAGGTTTCTGACCAACAAATCGAAAAAAGCGGGCTTTCTGAACTGTGTGGTGACTCGTCAAATCCTGACTTGTCAACCTGAGAGGATAGGCGTGAAGAGTTTGCGCGCCAGACGTGACGGAGGTGGTTTCAAGAAAATTTCAACATTTTTCTTCGGGTTCAAAACCGCCACTGCACCTCAACGCTGCCAGCCAACGCACGTGTATCGGCCGACTCGCGACAACCTTCAATCCGCCCGCGAACCGACATGCCGCTTTCGTTTTCAATTCCGACGGTTAAGCCCGCCCGCAGCCGGTTTCGGCTGTCCCAGTCGACCGTCCGATCAAACGATCCCTTGAGGTCTGAATTTACAAAGGATGCCGTCATGGTGCCCGCATCCGATAGAAGTTCTCGGCCATAAGAGGCATGCATCCGCCAGAAAAGAGAGCCGGACGAAACGGATCTTTGCAGCGCAACTCCGATTCCGGCCTCAAGCGAGCGGTAGGTTTCGCTTTCTACCGACAAAGCCGACACACCGCCGGAGCTCTCATCGTAAGAGGGTGAATAAATCATGGATCCCGAAAGCTGTGCAAAGGGCTCAAGAGAAATCGAATCGGCAACGGCAAGAGACACGCCGGCTTTGATCAAGGCACCGAACGTCCAAAAGTTTGCCGCGGCCTTTATTGGCTCGCGATAGTCGTCAAACGCAATGCAGCGCGTCTCGTCGGCTTCGATGTAGCCCAAATTGAGAATTCCTTCCCAGAAGGCGTTCGAATTCAGCAAGTCCTGCCGCAAGGTTCCGGAAACCCACAAGCCGCGAGCGTCTAGATCGGTGAGATTCTCGCCGTCGCCGTTCACATTCATTGCCGCAATCGACACTGAGACGGTTGAGCCTTGGAATCGGCTGACCCAGCCTCCGGCAGCTCCTGCGGCATTAAAGTTCACGGCGGACGCAGAGAGAATTTCGGCTCTTGCCCCGATCGGACTTGCCCACACGAAACTGCCGTCGGCGACAGCTGCACCGGAGTCGGCAGAAAGAATGTCTTGCGCCATGCGGTTGAGCATTAAAACGGCCGCAATGCCGTCGACGACGCCTTTGCCGTCGAGCGCGTGCGCAGCCTTATTGATCCGCGAGCCGCCGGCATCCGACCAATCGAGCTTAGCGAAGAAATCCTGAGCGGCAGAGCTCAGAAGCGTTGAAGCAGAAGCATCGAAAATAAGGCCGATGTCGGCAGCGTCGCTTGCAACATGCTGAGAATAGGCGTGCTCGGCGCGCTCGACAAAATAGCCTTGTTCGGATTGCGTGATCTTTAACGTGGGAGATGAGGGAAGCTCTGCAGAAGTCGACCAAGCGACATTGACCGAGGTCGGATTGCCGCCGGCGGCTGTGGTAAGAGGCGAAGAAGCGTCCACCATCACCCAACCATCGGAATGCCAGCCGCCGACGGGAGAGGCGAGGACCGTTGCGGTGTTCGCAAAGTTGGCGCTGCCAGTGACGGCAAGCGGTACAAAACGTCCGCCGCTGACGCTCAAAGTCAGACTTGCGCCAGATTTTTGTTCGTAATCTCCCGCAATGACGACCGGGTTGTCGGCCGTGGAGACAAGGCTGCCGTTGTTGACAAGGCATCCCGAATTGGCCGCATCGTCTCGTGCAATGAGGTTGTAGGCGCCGCCCGAAAGCGTCGCGCCCGACTCAATGGTTACGTTTGACACCGAGGCTGTGCCGTTCATTTTGAGTTCGCCCGACGCCACACGCATCGCGATGCTGCCGTTGCTCACGATGTCATCGTTGAATTCGGTTGCGGGAGTTTCGGAATTGGAAGATTGGAGCGAGGGAATTTGATTGCTCTCGCCGAAGGTGAGCGTCGTTACAAGAGATTCGTTCGCCTCATAACCGTAGTGAGGCGTGCCGTAGATCGACTTGTCTGGATCCCAAAGCGAGATGATGTCGCCCGAAATTTCGGCGCCCGATTCAATGACGATATTCTTGACGTAGGCGTTGGGAGAGATATAAATCGATGCAAGCTTTCCCGAAAGACGGCCTGCTACCTTCACCGATGAAGCCAGAGGTCCCTTAAGTTCGTCTGGAACGTAAATTTTCTGAAACCACTCTTGCGCATAGGGATCGTACTCAACCGACGTGTAGGATCCTACATATGCATAGCCGTCGCCGAGCGTATTTGAGCCGAAGTCAAAAGCAAGAGCAATGCCGTTTGCGCCGTCGGCCGTTATCTTCGCGCCTTTTTCAACTGTTAAGGAATGGTTTTTGCCCCAGGAAAAGAGCATTCCTTTGCCGCCGTCGCCGTCGGCTTGAATC
The DNA here is from genome assembly GCA_944388865.1 of uncultured Duodenibacillus sp. Lineage (GTDB taxonomy): Bacteria > Pseudomonadota > Gammaproteobacteria > Burkholderiales > Burkholderiaceae_F > Duodenibacillus. The sequence goes on from CALXKM010000028.1 coordinate 41,641, forward strand.
GTAGTGTCCGAGGCAACGGTCACATCGTTTTGCGAGCCGTCGATTCGTGCACCGATGCCGCAGCTGCCGTCGGAAAGGAGGTCGGCCGACTGCGTGAGCTTGTTGTTTGAGCCGTAAATATGAAGCCCGACGCCCCAAACCTGATGCGATGCTTTGCCTTCAAGCCAGCCGGAGCCGTCTTCGCTTCGATCCCAATATCCTTGTTCGTTGTCAATTGTCAGATTGCTGCCGTAGACGGAATAGCCGAAGTAGCGTTTGCGATCGAATTCGAGTCCCAGATCTTGAAGCAGAGCGAGTTCGGCTTCCATCGGGACCGCCCAATTGCGGAACCACTGATGGCTCAGCAAGCTGTTTTGCAGCTCAATGTGCGAGGCGTCGAGATAGAGGCCGCCGTAGCCGTTGTCCTCAAAGCCGTTGACGGGAAGCCCAGCAACGGCCTTGAGTTCATCGCTCAGGTCCGTATAGTAGCCGGAGACATCCGTGGGCCAAGCAATTTCTGCTCCGTTAAGAACTTCAGCGACATGCTTTCCCGAAAAATAAATGCCGCTGTAGATGGGGTATTTATAAGCATGGAAGACGTCGTCATTGTGCGATTGGCTGTCGGTGCCGCCAGATAAGTCAAGCTCAACGATATCGACGATTCCGTCGGGTGCATTGTTGAGCAGATTGCCGAGATTTTTTTTGTATGCGTCATGCAGCCCGTAGGCAAAAGCGGAGTTTTCTGCTGCGCTGCACCAGAACTTTCCTGAATTGTCCGTATTTGCATTGAATCCGAGACCGAAAGCATGCGTAAGTTCATGAACAATCGTGCTTGAAAGGTGCATGTTTGCGCCTTGATCGGGCAGAACCGTCAGGGGCCCCGTGTACCATGGGAAATCGGAGGGCAAATGGGTGATGCACAGGCCTGCGGCAATGTCCGAGACATTTTCGTCTCCGCTCCAGGCTGCGGCCAGTTCTGTGATGGACTGATGAGAGGGGCTGAAGGCGGACGCGTTGGCTGACGATGCATTTTCGGTCGACACGAGAATCTGAACTGGCTTTTGCGCTTTGAAGCTGTCGCCGATCATGTCCCAAAAGTAGTTGAAGCCCAAGTTCACGCCGGCAAGTTCGGCAGAGCTGATTTCTCCGGTCGACAGCGGCATTCCCAGAACACCGTTGTAGAAGTCGTCGTAGTCTGCGGCCTGCTGAATGATGAGGTCGGCGTAATGCGTGCCGTCAGGGGCAATCATCGGCTCGGTTCGGGCGGCTAGAGCTGTCGGCGTTTGCCCCGAAAGAGCCAGAAGTGCCGTCGCAATGGCGCCAGCCGTGCGCGTGATTCGATTAATGCCTGAAGCCATAGTCCTTCCGAAGAAAACGATTGGATTGAAGCTAATGGAAATTGTCGTAGAGCCGCAGCAAGAGTGCCGGCAAGTATTTTCTTTCTTGAGTTTACTCGAAGCGCAGATAGCAACGAAAGGCGAAGCAAAAGAGCGAGTCCGCAAGAGATTTCTGCGTGATGTGCGCCTGTCGGCAGGTTCCCAGCCGCTTTGCTCATAAATGCGCAGATGCTTGTCAAGCGGATCGCAAAATAGTCAACTTTTTGATGTGATCTGGTTATGAAAGCAGCAGAAGCCTGCAGACATAGTCCCGAAAAACTCAACGTCCTTCGCGAATATGGTTTTGACCTGCGTTGCGAGTCTTGCGTGTTGTTGAAATTGCTAAGGTCCTGAGAGTTGCACGCGGCACAGTGCACAAGTGGTTGCGCAATGCAGCCATGAGCGGCGAAAAACACGCTGCTGCAAATGCGAAAGGCCTGTCCGCAGATTTCCTTCGAAATCAGGATTGCGCAATCTGCCAGGCGGCAAAACTGCGTGTTTGGGCGCAGAAAACCAATGCGGCGCAAATGAGCTTTTTGCCATGCGCAGTCATGCCGCAGCGACGTGACCGAATTTGTTCCAGCGCTTCCTCAAGAGCCTTTTGTACATTTTGGGTGAACTCTACATACTTGAATTCAAAAACCCAATGAAGCTCGCCAGCTTCAACTTCAAGGTCGCTTCGCCCCATGGCTGTATGGTTTTCAACATGAGGAACCATATCGGCTCCCATCATTAGAACCTGCAAATAGGCTCGACAAGTTGCTTCGTCTTTTATCGGGTAGCGATGGTAGTCAAGCGCATTGAGGACCAGATTGAACCGAGAGACGACGGCATCGAGATCTGTTGAGCTCAGTATATCGGTCAAGGCGGCATTGTCCGGAGAACGAAATGTTTTTCCATTGAGCAGCTTGTCGGCGTAAAGCTGCGCCATCGACATGGCAACTTCTTGGTTGGGATAGGCCAAAGAGACAACCTGGTTGGGACTTATATCCTGAATCGTCAGGTAGCCTGCCTGGGCGAGGAGCACATCGCGATCAACTCCTTCGTAATCTCTGGGGGTTTCGAGATCTCTTAGCCAGACGTTCTTAATTTTGGAATAGCTCGCGGGTTCCTCAAGTTCGTGGCCTTTGAGGTATTGCATGAGTACTGTCGGATGACCGCCGCTGGCGTACCAGTAATTGATGAATCCTTGCTCGGGCGAATTAAAAAAATTCAAAACGGACCAAGGACAGTAGACGCGCGTTTGAGCTTTCCTGTCAAAGCAAAAGCCGTTGTAGTTTTCTTTTAATGCCAGCAGGAGTTGACTTTCAGATTGGTTCAGCACCCGGCAGGCATGCACCAAGTAGTCAGAGAAATATTTTTTTATTTCATTTTCCGTATAGCCCAGCAAAGCGCCGTAAGCCGGATCCATTGTGATGTCCGTCAGGTTGTTGAGCTCAGAAAATATGCTGGTGCTGCTCAACTTGGTAATGCCGGTAATGAATAGAAAGCGAAGGCAGTTGTCGTTGCTCTTCAGTACGCTGTAGAACTCGCTCATGGTCGAGCGAACGCTTTGGAACATTTCCTTGTCGTCAAGACAAGCCGTCAGCGGCGCATCGTATTCGTCAACCAAGATGACCAAGGAGCCCGATGGCTGATCGGCAAGCCAGCAGCAGAGTTCTGCAACAACATTGTCTGGATCGGATGCCTCAAACCCAATTTTGCCAAAGCCTGCCGTTAAAGTTCGGAAGAATTTTTGCGAGAAGCTTCTTGCATCGGAAAATTGCTTGATGCACGAAAAATCGAGCCTAACGACGGCGTATGTCTTGTCAGACCAATGTTTTTCAATGGCTAGCTCGTGAAAATCCTCAAGACCAAACTTAAACAGAGATTCAAAGGTTGAAATCAAAAGCGATTTGCCGAAGCGGCGAGGGCGCGTCAGCAAAAATTTGCCTGGCGTACGGGCTAGTTTGCAAATCAAGGAGGTCTTGTCGACATAGACCGCATTGATCTTGCGAAGCAATGGAAAGCCCGACAGACCCAACGGCAGAACCTGCTGATTACTCATAGTCATTGAGAAGTTCTAAGCGAAATGCATCTGCGCCGATTTTAGCGGCGCAGCTCATTCACTCTCGACCGACTCCCGCCAAAAATCCTTTGATCAGGTCGGGCAAGACAAACTACGCAGCGCAGCACATGCGCTTGTAAAAGAAAACCTCGCGGTCACTGACTGTTTCTGTCTTGAACGCGAGGTCTGAGTTTTGCGGCTCTAATCGCATTAGTCCTTGAGGAGCTCGGCTTCAGGCTGACGGCCGAACCACTTCTCAAAGATCCTTGCAAATTCGCCGTTTTGCTTGATCGCGGCAAGCCCTCGATTGATGCGAAGCAAAAGTTCCTTATTTCCCTTTTTTACGGCAATGCCCAAGTCCTCGCGAGTTAAGGCAATCGGCAGCGACTTCACCTTGCCGCGGCCGGCCGTTGCAACGTAGTAGTCGTTGGTGGGAATGTCGTTGACAACGGCATCGACGCCGTCGTTGCGCAGCTCCAGATAGCACTCGGTGAGTTGATTGAAGATGCGCACCTTGGCGTTTTTGATGCCGCGCGAGGCAATCTCTCCGGTCGAGCCGATGGAGACGGCCAGACGCTTGCCTTCGAGGTCTTCGGGCTTGGTGATCGTCGTGTTGTTGGCGTTGACCACGACGCCCAAGCCTGCAATGTAGTAGCGATTGGAAAAGTCCACGCTTTTTGCGCGCTCGGGCGTAATCGTAATGTCGTTGATGGCAATGTCGATGTTGCCGGTCTTCAAGGCCGGAATCAAGCCGTCAAAGGAGAGGTTTCTTACCTCAACTTCAAAGCCTTCGATTCTGCCGATGGCGCGGATGATGTCAACGTCATAGCCCACATACTGACGAGTTTCGGTGTCCTGAGAACCAAACGGGGGATACGTCGCGTCCATGCCGACCACAAGCTTGCGTTGGTTTTTTGCCCAGGCCGGGACGGTAGAGGAAAGGGCAGCGGCGATCGCGGCGGTTAAGAAGGTTCTCTTTTGCATGTTTTTGCTCGGTGAATATTGATCGATGCCTTACGGTTGCGGCACAAAAAACAAATTTTAAGGAGCTTTTGACCGAGATGCCGCCTCTCGGTCGTCTTTGCGAGCAGGTATTGCGATCTTGCGCAAAAAGTCCCTCCTGCCCAAAGCGCTTTTTGGCCGGCCTTGCGCAGTTAAGAATTTTCGCGTGCATTGGCTCAAAGGGTGGGCGGTTTTCTCGCCGAAGGCGTCTTGGCGCGCACCTTTTGTCTCCCGATCTTGACTCGCAGCCGCATCTATTTGCTATCCTTTTGAGCCGTAAATCATCATGGGAGAAGCCACATGGCGCAGCATCTTTTAGCCGATTTAATTCGTCAAACCGGTTCTGTTGTGATCGACGGAGCCATGTCCACCGCACTTGAAAAGGCTGGCTGCGACCTAAACGACAAGCTTTGGAGCGCTCGAGTGCTCATTGAGGAGCCGGCAAAGATTCGCCAAGTTCACGCCGACTACTTTGAGGCCGGAGCCAATGTCGCCATTACCGCAAGCTATCAGGCAACCGAGGCGGGCTTTAGCGAGCGCGGCATCGATTCCAAAACTGCCTATGGACTCATTGCGCAGTCCGTGATGCTTGCCAAGGAAGCTCGCGCCGATTTTCTGGCTCGTCATCCTGAGAAAGACCCGAAATCTCTTTTGATTGCCGGCGCTGTAGGTCCCTACGGGGCCTATCTTGCCAACGGCGCTGAGTACACGGGCGATTATCACCTCACTGAGCGCCAATACCGGACATTTCATCAGCTGCGCATGAAGGCCTTGGTTGAGGCTGGAGCAGACTTTCTTGCCGTTGAAACGCAGGCCAGACTCGACGAAGTCAAGGTCATTCTCGAGATGATGGCCGAAATTGACGCACCCGCCTGGGTTACGTTTACGCTCAAAGACAGCGCCCATATTGCCGACGGCACGCCCATTGAAGAGGCCGCCCAAGTCTGCGGCAGCCATCCTTTGGTTGACGCCATCGGCATCAACTGCGTCAAGCGCGAAATGGTGGCCGACGCCTTAAAGCGCATTTCTTCAGTCACCGACAAGCCCATGATTGTTTATCCCAACTCAGGAGAAACTTACGACCCGAGCACGAAGACCTGGCATCATCCGGTCGCGGGGCCGGGGTGGGAGAACTTCATCTCCAAATGGAAGTCCATGGGGGCTGTGTGCTTGGGCGGCTGCTGCAGGACGCTGCCTTCAGACATTGTGCAGATCGCTGCGCTCATGAAAGAGGCCACGTAGAAGCCCGCCGTTGCCCAAGAAGTCCGAAAAGACCGGGCGGGAAGGCTGCTTGGCAAAAAAACTCCTTGACGTCGCGCCGTTGAGCCGGACTTGGCGGCGGTGAGCTCTCATGCTGCTTGGCGGCAGCGCTCGTTCAGAGAAAATGAGGCTTCTTCGGTCTCTATTATTCTGGGTCTTGGGAAAATCGTGGAAAACTCGGCGGCTGGTGCCGGAAGGATTCAGACTGTTACGCTATCATTGTTTTGAGAGAGATCTCAGCTTAAGCACTCATCAGAATCCTGAATACACAAAACAGATTTGAAGGCTCCGGCAAAGGAGGTGCTATGAGTATGGAAAATGTCCGTAAATTTTACGAGGCTCTAAAGACCAATCCTGCAATGGCCGAAGAGCTTAACGACGCCTCTGCCGAACTCAACCGCCGGGTTGCTCAAGAGGCTTTTGAACGGATTGCTGAATTTGCCCGCAGCAATGGTTATGACATCACAGCTGATGATCTGAAGGAATACGAAACGCAAGCGCAGGAGCTTTCTCCAGAGGAACTTGAAGAGGTCAATGCCGGTCGCAGTTTCTGCATTGCGATTGGATTGGGCTGGGGAGACACAAATTATTCCTTTTGCCGGGTGCTCGGTCTGGGCATGATCGGCTAAAAACCAAACCGGCAGATGCTACCTTGCCTGCCTGACATCGGGCACCGAGAGCGGGGCGGGGCATTGTTTTTTGGTTTTTGCAGCACAGATTTCGCCGTTTTTTCGATTGGCTATGCCGCATCAAGAGCACGCTCTTTACGAAATCAAGAGCGTGCTCTTGACTTGGTGGAAATGCCAAACAGTCATTTGCGTGAGTGCATATTCCGTTTAGTTGTCTCAAGCCGAAAGGTGAAATTGAGCCAAAGCTCTAGGACGTGCGTTCAAGCACCCGAGGTCGTCGCCTGAAGTGCGCCCGGAAAAAGTCTTTGTCCTGAAAGATCTTCTTGCCGTTGGCTTAGGCAGTCTGGCAAAGAAGAGATCAAGTATTAGAAAACCGTGTCGGCAATATTGCTCACCATGGGATAAAGCACTGCAGCACGCTAAACTAGCGGCATTTCTTGCATTTCGTGCATCCGCATTTTTTGGAGATTGAAATGTCCAACTCCCATCGCCCGGTCGTCGTCGTTATGGAGGGAATTTCTGCTGGCCGGTACTTTGCCGACGCAGCCTTGAAGCGAGGTGTGGAGCCTGTGGTGGTGTTTCCCAAAGTAAGCTGCAGTGAACCCTATCGCGTGATGCGCGATTCGGCTGCTGGTTACTGGAAGGCCAAAGGATGCCGCGTGATCGAACTCAAAGAGATGGATCGCGCATCCATGCTTGAAGTTGTCAGGGCGCTTGAACCCGCGGCAATCGTCAGCGGCAGCGAACTTGGCGTGCCTTGGACGGACTTTCTGGCGCACTCTTTGGGCCTTCCCGGAAACGATCCGGCCACAAGCATCGTGCGCCGCAATAAGTTTGAGATGCAAAAGCGCCTGGAAGAGGCGGGCGTTGCGGCTTTGAAGTGCCGCAAGTGCAAAACGCCCGAGGAGTGTGTTGAGGCGGCTTCAAGCTGGAATGCTTGGCCTGTGGTCGTTAAGCCCCTGGCTGGGGCGGGGTCTTTGGGCGTTCACTTTTGCGAGAGCGCCGAGTCCTTAAAAGAGGTGTGCAGAGCGCTTTTTCGCGAGCAGGATCTCTTTGGCACGCCAAACTCTGAAGTGCTCCTGCAGGAATTTGCCCGCGGCACGGAATTCATCGTGAACACTATGAGCTGCCGGGGCCGCCACATGGTGACCGACATTTGGCGCTATGACAAGATTGCGGTCGGAAGCAAAGGCAATGCCTACAACTATGCTGCGCTTGTGCGCACGCCCAACGAAACGGAAAAGTCGCTCGTTGCCTATACGCTTGAGGTTCTTGATGCCTTGGGCTTTGAGTATGGGCCTTCTCACACCGAACTGATGCTTACCTCCCGCGGTCCCCGGCTCATTGAAACCGCAGCGCGCCCCATGGGAGGCTTTTTCCCGCCGGACTTGATGCGCGGCATCTTTGGCTTTGATCACGCAGAGCTCTCGCTAGCCTGCCTGCTTGACATTGAGAAGTTCGAGCGCTTTGCCGCTAAGCCTTATGCGCCGGCAATGTCGGCGCTTTTGAAAATCGTCGTCAGCAAATCTTCACGCCCTGTAGAGAAGCTTTACTACGAAAACATCGTTGCCGAAGCGCCGGTCGTCAAGCGCTGGGAGTTTGATCTCGTCAAGCGCACGGGCAGCGTGCTCGAAACCGTGGATTTGGAGACGGCCGCTGGAGAAGTGTTCGCTGCAAGCGCCAATCCCGAAGCCGTTTGGCTTGCCTACGAGTCTATGCGCAGGCTTGAGCTTGAGTGCGAAGGGTGGCTTTTCGCGCAAGACGAAAAGACAATGACGACGCCCATCATGCATGCCGTGGGCGACGTTCCCTTTACCGAGCACGTCTGCATGCCCTGGAGCGACGTCATTCGTCACGCGGCTAGTTTTTCGAGAAATGCGCCTTCAGCCACGAGCCTGATGATTGAGACCGATACGCTTACCTACGAGGAAGCGACGGTTTTTGCCTCTCTTCTTGGGCTCTTTGGCTGGAAGCAGATTGAGTATGGGAGTTTTCTCAAGTTGTAAAGGCTCGTGCTTGAAGCATGCGGCTGTGGACAAAGGCGAGGGCAAGCCGAAAATGCCTGCTGCTTTGCTTAGCCGCAAGCCGTCAAGCACACATTCGTGCGCATGTGTTCTGCCGCGCTCTTGAGGCAAGGCCTCAGCATTCTGTCAGATTAAGCCTCGGCCTGCACTTGCTGCCAGGCGACGAATCGTCGAGCCTCGGCGCTGAAGACTAAGGCAGCGCAGATGAGCTTTTTGTCATGCGGCGTTCGTCCATAGCGCCGGTTTTGCATTTGCGCAGCTGCCTTGATTAAGAGCTGATTGGCTTGCGAAGTTTTTTCGGCAAACTTGAGCTCAAAGACCCAGTGGCGGCGGCCGGCATCTACCTCCAAGGCGCTTGTGCCTTGAGAGGTGTGCACCTCAACCTGAGGAACCATATCCGCGCCGATCATCAGAACCTGAAGATAGGCTCGGCACGACGCTTCGTCAACGATTGGGTAGCGCTTGTGGTCTAAAGCGTTGAGAACCTCGTTGAAGCGATCGACAATGGCTGATATCTGGCCTTTGGCCAACAAAGACTCCAGCAGAACGCCGTCATGAGGACGGTATACGCGGCCGGACAACAACTGATCTGCATAGAGTTGGGCCATTGAGATGGCCACTTCCTGATTGGGATAGCCAAGAGACGCAACACCGAGCTCGTCGACAGCTTTGATCGTGAGGCAGCCGACTTGTGTGAGCAAAATATCGCGCCCGATGCCGGGGATTTCTTTTGGGGCTGCCAGATCCTCCATGCGAACCAGCTTGGCTGCGGAAAAGCCCGTTGGCTTTCCAAGTTCGCAGCCTTCGAGATGCTTCATCAAGACCGACGGATGCCCGCCGCTTGCAAACCAGTAACTGAAAAAGCGTTGCTCGGGTGCTTTGAGGAAATTCAAAACTGACCATGGACAATAAAGGCGCGTTGCGCCGCTCCCATCAAAGCAAAAGCCGCCGTAGCGAGCGTGAAGTCTGGCCAAGAGTTCGTTCTCGGACATGGCCAAAGCCTCAGCAGCTTTCGTGAGAAAAGGGCCAAAGTTTTGACGAATTTCTTCTTCTGTGAACCCAAGCAGCGCTCCGTATGCGGGCGACAAGGAGATGTCGTTGTGCTGATCGCAGAAGACGTTCGTGAAGCCAAACTTCGTGATGCCGGCAGCAAACAAAAATCTCAAGCAGCCGACATTTGTTTTGAGCGGCAGGAAAAACTTTTGCATTTCGAGGAGAATCAGCTCGAAAAGCTCCGGTTTGTCAAGACAAGCTGCAAGCGGGGCGTCAAGCTCATCGATCAAAAGAACGAGCGAGAGCGCTTCAAGCTGCGCCAACCAATGCCCCAACTCGGCAAGGTCCTCGGCTGTTCCTTTCGATTTAAAGCCAACTTCTGAAAATTTGGCACTCAAAAGATGCCGAAATTGATGGACAAAGTCCTCAATGTCCGTAAATTGCTTGATGTTGGAGAAGTCCAGGCGAACAACATCGTATGTCTTATCCGTCCAAAGTCTTTCAATTGACAAGTCCTTGAAGTCTCGAACTCCGTACTTGAAGAGAGACTCAAAGGTTGACGCTAAAAGCGACTTGCCGAAACGCCGCGGACGCGAAAGAATGACGCATCCTGGGACGCGCGCCAGATCGTGAATTAGGTGCGTCTTGTCAACATAGACCGCATTGCTCTTGCGCAGTGCTCGAAAGTCGGACTGCCCGAGGGGAAGGATTTTTTCATTTGAAAGCATTTTTTTGGGGCTTAGGCAGAGCTTGAAGTTAAGAGAAGTTTTTCGAGTTCAACTGCAGCAAGGATGCGTCAATGAAAATATAACGTCTTGAAGCGTGAATAGACAGAAAAAAAACCGCAAAGCCTCATCGGCCATGAACAAAGGAATGTTGAGCTAGTCGCCGTCAAGGCTTAGGTTTGGTTGAACTCCAGTACTGAGGTGCCTCTCTCATCTGCGTTGTCAGACTTTGCAGGGCGGTATTTTCCGACAATACGGCTTTGCAGCCAGACTGCACTGAAATTTGAGAAAAGCCAACGGAAATGCATCAAAATCCGTAGTAAATTTTCTAAAAACGCATCAATTTCGCACTTTTCTTTATCGAGGCAAACCTGCAAATTGACCGTCCGCGCCGACGTAAGAAAGCTCGTTTAATCGGCAGCTCGCGCAGCAACACAGAGAATTGAAACGTCATCGATTGGGCGTGATTTGACCGATAGCCGAAAACCTTTCACTGTCTTGGCTCAAGCATGGTCATAAAAATGCGTCTTGGGCGGCTTGGGAAGATTCTGGCCGTATTTTTCCTTGAGAAAGCTTCTGAATTCGTCGATTCGCTTTTCGTTGTCGCGGGCGGTTTGCTCGGTGAACCATTTCGCAAAGACGCGCACGCGGCGAATGAGCCAGGAATTTTTCGAGATGACGTTGTAAATCGGAAGAGGCGGCCGAAACCAGCCTGGCAGTATCGGAACAAGACGTCCGGCGAGCAGATGAGCAAAGCAAAAGTTCAAAGGCACGTCGACGGCTACGCCCAGGCCGTTGATCACAGCATTGAGAATGCTCTCGATGTTGGGAATCAAGATTTCTTGTCGCCCTTCAATGGGTCTTGACTCAGCATCCTTGACGACGGCAGTCGTGCGCGAGCGCACCGGGCCGTTGTAGGCATAAAGGCGGTGCTTTCTGACATCGGCCGGATGCTCGGGCATGCCGAATCGCTTGACGTATTCAGGAGAGGCAATGGGGATGTAGTAGTTGAGGCCGCGATAGAGCGCGATGACGTCGCTTCTGTCTACTTCGCCCGTTTTGACCATCATGTCGCAGTCGTTTTTCAATAAGTGAGAAATCAAAAGCCCTGAGTTGACCTCAAAGGCAACGTCTGGATACATGCGGTTGAATTTGTCGAGATAAAAGGGCAGGGACGTTGAGGCAAACCCGGTTGACACCGAGATGCGCACAACGCCGCTCAAGCGCCGGTTGTCGTCTCGCAGCGCGCTCATCATCGCCTCGTGCTGCGCCAATAGGTTTTGCACCGGAGCGATGAGGCTCTCGGCTGTTCCGGTCAGCTTAAGCGGGCGAGAGGAGCGCACGAAGAGCTCATGGCCGAGCGATTTTTCCAAAGACCGAATCGTTCGGCTGATCGTTGAGATTTCCTCATGCTCGAGCGCGGCCACTTCGGTGAGGCTGCGCTTGTTGGCAAGCTTCAAAAAGACTCGCCAGGCGTTTAAATTGTCGCAGGCGTCCATATTCCACAACTTCGAGGGCGGCAAAAAATATTTTGCAAAAACCGCAAAAGCTCTTGCTCAATATGCCTTGGTTTTAGCAATTTCTGCCAATGATAATGAAACGCAAGCCTCAAAAGAAGGCTTCATTCGTCGTTTCTTATCCATTGCCTCGTTGGGAGGAGCTATGTCCACACTTGCCGTCATGCCCTGGATCGGCATTCTCATTATTGCCGTCACGAGCTATTTTCTCATCAAGCGCAAGCAGACCAACATGGTGCTGCTGCTTTCGGGCGTTGCGATGCTCGTGGTGGCTGTTGCTTGCGGCGCGCCGAGTTTTCTGCCCAAAGGCGTCAAGCCCACCGGCTTCATCGGGTTTGACTTCTTTGAGCTTCTGCGCTCAATTTCCATCAAGCAGGTCTCCGGAATCGGCTTCATCATTATGGCCGCAGGGGGCTTTGCAGGCTACATGGATCGCATCGGCGCGGCCGACGCTCTCGTAAAGATCTGCATCAAGCCCTTAAACAAGCTGCACCAGCCTTATCTCGTGATGGTGCTTGCCTACCTCATCGGCCAGATGCTCATTCAGGTGATTCCGTCTGCGGCCGGTCTTGCCATGCTTCTTTTGGTGGCGCTGCTGCCGATTCTCAAAGGCGTGGGAGTCACGCCCGCTTCGGCTGGCGCGGTCATTGCCTGCACGGCAGGACTTACCTTTGCGCCGACGGCCGGAACGGCGAATCTGGCGGCTAAAATCGCTGGAGTCGATCCCATCGTCTATGCCGTTCAATACCAGTGGCCCGTCGCTTTGGTCACGCTTGTTGCCGTGAGCATTGCGCATTTCTTTGTTCAGCGCTACTACGACAAGAAAAACGACGAGGTCTATGCCGAGGCCGCAGAGATCAAAAAGGTGCTCGTTGAGGCTCCTGCCTGGTACGCCGTTTTCCCAGTGCTGCCGATCGTGCTTCTTGTCATCTTCTCCAAGTTCTTCGTCAGCGGCATCAAGCTCAATACCGTCTCAGCCTTGATGCTCGTGTGGTTTGTCGCCGTCATCGTCGAGCTCATTCGCTTTCGCGACTGCAAGAAAGTCTTTGACGACGCCATGGTTTTCTTCAAGAAGATGGGCGCGCTTTTTGGCTCCATCGTGGCGCTTATCATCTGCGCCGAAATGTTTGCTACGGGCATCAAGGCCACAGGCGTTGTGGATCTGTTGATTGACTCCTCGCAGAACGTGGGTCTGGGCATGGCCGGCATGTCGGTCGTGCTCTCGGCCATCGTCGGCGCCGTGACTTTCCTGACCGGTTCGGGCGTGGGCGCTTATTCCGGCTTTGCCATGCTCGCTCCTGATGTGGCTGGCGGCCTTGGCGGGTCAACGGCTGCGCTTGTTGTTCCCATGCAGTTCATTGCCTGTACGATTCGCGCTATGTCGCCCGTGGCCGGCGTCGTGTTGGCCGTGGCCGGCGCCATCGGCATCAGTCCCTTTGCGCTGGTGCGCCGCACCGCGATTCCGATGCTTGTGGGCACCGTCTGCATTCTCGTCATGAACTGGATTCTTTTCATTTAATCAAAGAGGCCGACTTATGCCGTGTGAAAATAAAAACTGGGTTTCGCCCGCATGCCGCAATGAAGAAACAGACCCGAGCGCGCTTCGCGATGAGTTCTTTTGGCTTTATGCCATCAACAAGGCTTCGGTGGTCGTCAATTCCAGCATTGGTCTGCTCGAGCCCAAGCTCGCGCGCCGCATTGCCGCCGGCCTGCAGGCAGTCTACGCCAAGGGCTGCGTCAAGGGAGCCCCAAGGCCGTTTCGCGTGATTGACTTCGAGCCCAAGCTCATCGAAGAGGCGGGAGTCGAAGCGACAATGCTGCACGTCGGCCGCTCAAGCCAGGATATGCATGCCACTTATCGCTCGACCATCATGCGCGACAACCTCAACAGCCTCATGCGGGCTCTTCTTGCCGTCATGAATACGCTTGAGGCGATGGCTCGCGCCAATGTCGATACGATTGTTCCGAACTACACAAACGGCGTGGCTGCGCAGCCCAACAGCTATGCGCATTACCTGCTTGGCTTTCTGAGCGCCTTCAACCGCGACGCAGAGCGCCTGCGAGAGCTCTATGCGCGCATCAACGAATGCGCTATGGGCACGACGGTGCTCAACGGAACGAGTTGGCCTTTGGATCGCGAAAAGATGTCGTCTTATCTTGGCTTTGACCGCCCGGTGGAAAATGCCTACGACGCCGCGCAGTTCAAGTCGACCGATGAGGCAACCGAGCTTGCCGGCGTCTTGACGGGCATTGCGCTGCACGTATGCACCTTCATTCAGGACGCCTCCGTGCAGTATGCGCAGCCCAGGCCCTGGATTTTGCTGCAGGAAGGCGGCGAAAACACCTACGTCTCTTCGGCCATGCCCCAAAAGCGCAATCCTGGTCTGATGATCTATACGCGCATTGCCGCGGGCAAGCTTTTGGGCGCGGCAAACACGATCGTGACCCTTGCGCACAACATCGTGCCCGGGATGACCGATCCGAAGACGCCCTCGGACAATACCGCGCATTTTCGTACGGCGCTCGATGCCTTGGGGCGCTTCAACCGCGTGCTCAAGGCGTTGCGCATCAACCCTGAGCGAGCCCTGGAAGAACTCAATCTTGATTGGACTGCGAGCCAGGAAATTGCCGACGTCTTCGTGCGCGAGCACGCTTTGCCGTTTCGCGTCGGGCACCACGTTGCAAGCCGCGTCGTGAGCTACGCCAAGGCCAACAACATTCTGCCCGCGGATTTCCCGCACGAACTTCTTTGCCGAATCTATCGCGAAGTCATCGAAAGCGAATATCCGCAAGGCGAGCACGACTGCCCGATGAGCGACAAGCAGTGGAAGGAAACGCTCGATCCCAAGCGCATCATCGCCAACCGTCGCACTTCTGGCGGCCCGCAGCCCGTTGAACTCAATCGGTGCCTCAGCAGCATGCAGTCCAAAATCGATGCGCATGCCCAGTGGGCTGATCAGGCCGCGCAAAGAATTGATGAAAGCCTCAAGCGCCTTGATCAGGACTTTGCGCAATTTCTCTCTTAGTTTGTAATGGAAGTTCGTCCTGAAGCTGCCGCAGCGGCGGCATCTTCAGGACTTCTTCTGCGGGTTGATTTGCGATGCTTGTCGGTCTCATCCTCAGTTTGATTCTCTTGTTGGCCTTTTCCGTTTTCTCGGCAAAAATGAAGCTCAGGGCAGGGGGGCTAAACGCTCCTTTGGTCACGGGCGTTTTGTTGGGCACTCTTGTGGGAGGATCAAGCACCATCGGGACGGCGCAGCTTGCCTTCGTCTACGGCAACAGCGCTCTTTGCTTTCATCTGGGCGCCATGCTGGGCTTTTTGCTTTTGGGCTTTTTGTTCGGCTCAAAGATCAAGTCTCAGGGCGAATCCACCATTACCCGCATCGTCACGAACGAATACGGCGCGTTTGTCGGAACGACCGCTTCAACGCTCAACTGCGTGGGCACCTTCATTGCCATTTTGTCGCAGATGATTTCGGCCACCGCCGTGCTGGCAATTATCGTGCCCTCAATGACTTACGCCGAGTCGCTCATCGTGACGGCGCTTTTGATGTTTTTCTACGTGCTCTTTGGCGGCACGAAGGCAGCTGGTCTTGTCGGGCTTTTAAAGCTCGTGCTCCTATGCACGGCGATGGTGACCTGCGGCGCTCTGGCTCTTTGGCTTTCGGGCGGATTTTCAGCCATGCTCAGTCAAGTCGAAACCCTCTCGGCTCAGGCCGGCATGGACTATCTGGGGCTATTTAATCGCGGTATCTCTACCGACTTGGGCAGCATTTTTTCCGTGCTCGTTGGCATTGTCTCAACGCAAATCTATGCGCAGGCCTACATCATGGCACGAGGCCAAGTGCAGGCTAAGGCGGGCTTTTTTTTCGGCGCGCTCCTTGTGCCCGTCATCGGTGCGGCCGGCATCGCCGTCGGATTCTTCATGCGAGTTCATCACCCGGACACCGTCGCGCGCACGGCGCTAACCGAATTCATGATGCAATATTTGCCTGCTGAGGCGGCAGGATTTTTTCTCGGCACGCTTTTGATCACGGTTCTGGGAAGCGGGGCGGGGCTAGCGCTTGGAATTTCTTCAATCATCAACAACGATCTGCTCGGCCGCATCGTGAAGTCAAGCATGAAGCCTGTGACCTTGCGCGTGTTGATTGCGCTTACGCTTTCGATTGGATTTTTCGTTTGCCTCAACGCAAGCGAAGGCATGATTCTCAACTACAGCGTGTTTTCAATGGCTCTTCGTGCTTCGGTCATTCTCGCACCGCTCACGTTTGCTCTTTGGGCGGCAAGAAGCGTCTCTTCGCACTATGCCTTGGCGGCTGTAATTTGCGGGCCTTTCGTGTTTTTCTTGATTCGCCTTTTCAAGATGCCGGTCAATGCCCTGGCAGCATCCATTGCGGCGGCCTTTGCCGTGATGGTTTTGGGGGCGATAGTGAGAAAAATGAAATCGGCCTGAGGGCAACGAGTCTCAGCGGCAGGATTGTGTAAGCACTTTCATCGGCGTGCAGTTAAGCCTTTTCTTGCTCGACTTTTTGCCAAACGACAAATCGCCGATTCTCAGCGGAAAAGACCAATACGGCTCGCGTAAGCTTTTTATTGTGAGGCGTTTGGCCGTAGCCTCGGCTTTGCACTTGCTGGACGGCTTCGGCTAGAAGTCTATGTGCCTGAGCCATTG
The DNA here is from genome assembly GCA_944388865.1 of uncultured Duodenibacillus sp. Taxonomy (GTDB): domain Bacteria; phylum Pseudomonadota; class Gammaproteobacteria; order Burkholderiales; family Burkholderiaceae_F; genus Duodenibacillus. Next base: position 57,865 of record CALXKM010000028.1, read on the forward strand.
TCTGCGCAAACTTGAGTTCAAAGACCCAATGGCGGTGACCGGCATCGACTTCCAGATCGCTTCTGCCTTGAGACGTGTGCACTTCTACTTGAGGAAGCATGGCGGCTCCGAGAAGCAGCACTTGCAAGAATGCGCGACAGGCATGCTCGTCGCGCACCGGATATCGCTGATAGTCGATTGAATTGAAAACGCAGTTGAAAAGCTCAACAACTTGGTCAAGAGTACCGTTTGCAAGCGTCTCTTCAATGCGAGGCAGCCCAATCTCGATGCGATCGGCATTTCGCAGCAACTCGTCGGCATACAACCGAGCCATCGAGACAGACACTTCTCGATTGGGGTAACCGACTTCCACATATCCCGGCATCAGCAGCTTCTTGATAGTAAGGTAGCCCGACTGAACCAAAAGAGCTTCCAGAGAAATTCGAGTGATGCTTTGAGAGGCGGACAGGTCAGCCAGACTGAGGCCAATTGCAGCGTTGTATTTAGCCGGGTCTTCAAGTTTGTGATGCTTCAGATATTGCATCAGAACGGACGGCTGACCTCCGCTCTGGTACCAGTAATTCTGAAAGCCCCGTTGAGGTGCGGCCAGAAAGTTCAGGACAGACCACGGACAGTAGACGTGAGATGCGGCGTTCTCGTCAAAGCAAAAGCCGTTGTAGTGTTCTCTTAATTTCGAGAGCAGTTCGGCAGAAGAAAGCTTGAGCAGCTTCTGTGCGTTTTCAAGGTACGGCTCAAAATCGCGGCAGATTTCTTCTTCGGTGTAGCCAAGAAGCGCTCCGTAGCAAGCATCTGTCGAAACATCCGTCAGATTGTTGAAGGTTGAAAAAATTCCGGTGATAAACAGTTTCGTAATGCCGGTCATAAAGAAAAACCGCAGGCACCCTTCATGAGCCTTGAGTTTTAAATAAAAGCTATTGAGGAGCTTTTGTACGGCTTGGAATGCTTCCGGATTGTTCAGACAAGCGGTAAGCGGGGCATCGTACTCGTCGATGAGAAGCACCAGACTCGTGTCGGGCAGTTTCGAGAGCCAAGTTGAAAACGTCAAAAGATCGCCGGTGCCGGCGTAGCCCGCGTCTTCAAAGCGTTCTTGCAAAAGGCGGAGAAATTGCCTTTGAAAGTCATCCGGCGAACCAAATTCCTTAATTTCCGAAAAATCCAGTCGGACGACGCAATAGGTTTGATCTTTCCAAAGATCTTCAATATCAAGTCCGGCAAAGTCGCGCAATCCGTACTTGAAGAGCGACTCAAAAGCAGATACGAGGAGCGTCTTGCCGAAACGTGGCGGCCTTGAGAGAAAAATCTTTCGCCGGCCTCTGCACAGGTCGTAAAGAAGAGCGGTTTTGTCAACGTAGATTTCGCGCCCGGCTCGCAGGGCGGAAAAAGTAGAGCTGCCGATCGGCAGCGGATGTGCGGCGGATTCGGTCATGCGGGCTGCTTAATGTCCAATGATGATCAAGCGTCATTGTAAAGAGGCATATTCAAACGTGCAGAGCATGGAGCGTCATGCATTCTAAGAGGTTAGAACCGCTTCTGAAAAAAAACAATTGGGGAAAAATTGCATGGCCCAAGCTGCTGATCGGTCATAACATTGAATCATGGTTCAGTGAGGTTTGAATCTTTTTCAGCCAACCTTTGTAGGAGTAGGACTATGACCAATCGTCGTCAATTTTTGAAGTCTGCTGTGGCTGCGGGCGTAGCCGGAGCGGCAATGGGCGCGCACGCCGCTGACATTTGCAAAAAGCCTGCCAAGTGGGATGTTCAAACAGATGTCTTGGTCGTGGGCTCGGGCGGCGCAGGCCTGGCAGCTGCTGTTTCCGCGGCTCAGGCCGGCGCCAAGGTAACCGTCATGGAAAAGCTCTCCTTTGTGGGCGGCAACACCATGCTCTGCTCGGGCTACTACAACTGCGCCGATCCTAAGCGTCAAAAGCCCCTGGGGATCAAAGACAGCGTTGAGCTTCACATCAAGCAAACGCTTGCCGCAGGCGACAACCGCGCTGATCCCGCTTTGGTTCGCATTCTCTGCGAGCAGGGGCTGCCCACGCTTGAATGGCTTGAGTCGATCGGTATGAAGTTTGACGATCGCATCGATCAGGCCTACGGCGCTTTGCATCCGCGCAGCCACCTCGCAAGCAAGGCCAAGGGTGCGGGCTACATCGAAGTGCTCAAGAAAAAGGGCGATGACCTTGGCGTCAAGTTCTTGATGGATACGAAGATGAAGGGGATCATCCGCGAAAACGGTCAATCCGGCCGCGTTCTCGGCGTTGAAGCGACCGACAACGCAGGCAAGAGCATCTTCGTGCGTGCCAAGAAGGGCGTCGTGCTTGCCGCCGGCGGCTATTCGGCCAATCCGAAGCTGCGCGCAGCCTATGATCCCAGACTCTTGACGCTCAACACCACGAACAATCCGGCTTGCTCAACGGGCGAAGTCATGCTTGCGGCAAATGCTGCAGGCGCCATGCTGATCGGCACCGACTACATCCAGTGCAACCCCGGTTTGGCTCCCGGGCGCAAGAACGGCATTCGTCAGTCTCTGCATCTTGTGGTCGAGCGCTACATCTACGTTGATCAGCGCGGTCAGCGCTTTGTGGCCGAAGACGAGCGCCGCGACGTGCTGCGCGATGCCGTACTCAATCTTCCCGAAAAGTATGGCTACGTGATTGTGGATGCCGATGGCTTTGCCGCTAATCCGAAGGCAGCGCAAAACGATGCCATCAGGGGCATTGAGACGGGCGACAGCTTCAAGGGCGAGACGCTCGTAGAGCTTGCCAAGAAAATGAAGATCGATCCGAAGGCCCTGCAGGCCACGGTCGATGAGTTCAACAAGTGCGTCGACAACAAGAAAGATCCGAAGTTCGGTCGCAAGCCCGCCATGCTCACGCATAAGCTTCTCAAAGGGCCCTTCTGGGGAGCTTATTCAGCAATGGCCGTGCATCACACGATGGGCGGCGTGCGCATCGATACCAAGGCTCGCGTGCTGGATCTCAACGCTGAGGTCATCCCCGGTCTTTACGCTGCGGGCGAAGTCACGGGCGGCATTCATGGGTCAAACCGAGTAGGCGGCAATGCCGTGCTCGACATTCATGTCTTTGGACGCATCGCCGGCGCAAATGCTGCCAAGGGCGTGTAGGTGCGTTGATTAACCAGCGGTAAGGAGAGCAGAGCCCTCTGATCGGAAACGGTTGGAGGGCTTGAATATGTCTGGCTTCAATGTCGGGGCTGATGTAAGAATGTTCTCGTCAAATGGATTTGAAAATATTGAAAGCAGGGGTCGATAAGATTTGCGTCGATTGAGAAATGTCGAATGCCGGTGATTTTGCCGCACAGCAAAAGAGTGGTGACGCTAGGGCATCCCGCGAATAATCCGATAGGGCAGGCGCAACCTCAAGGTCGTAGTCTCTGAGCACCTCAGTCGCAACAACTTTCTATGAAATTCATGTCGAAGTACATTTCGGTTGTTTGCCTATAAACAGAAGAGGAGCTTCATCTCTGCACAGGATTGTTGGAACCGATTCCAATTTCGTATTTGCTAGTCAAGGAGGCTATGTTTCGCCGGAAAACTTATCATTTGCAGACTAAACAGAATTGCGAATCGGCGGAGAACTGGGCAGAAAAGAAAGATGCCAGAGGCAAACAACTCAAATCCGAAGTTGTCGCGGATTTTAATAGGTGTTTCCCCTCAAGATCGGTAGGCAATGAAGGGAGACTTCTTGATGATTCGTTACCCTCAGTATTGACGGAATCAATCTGACTGAACAATTCTTGATGCGGGTAGGGGGCTATAGCCGATTTTTGTCAATCCCTTGCAGATTGGGCTTCCATAGTCGTTTGAACTAAGTATTTTTGACTGGTCGAATGCAACGGCATTCTGCTTTAACGTAGTTTAAATGTTGCAAATCGCAAGATCTTGTTGTCAGAATCAGCATCGGCACACAATGATGTATTTGTAAGGCGTGCCCCCTCTCTTTGGATATAATCTGCGCCATTGTTGCAACACGGACGAGCCGCAATGCCTGCGTCCTTATTCTTGTTGGCCGTGCTCTCTTCTTAGTGCGGCTCAATCCAAAGGAAGAAAATCCATGAATCATGTATATAAAACCGTCTGGAATCATGTCAGACGTGCTTTGATGGTTGTGAATGAAGCCACGTCCTCGAATTAGAAGGGGGGGCGCCAAATCGCTGAACACCTCTATTGCAGACGCAGTACTGCCTTTACATAGGTTGCAAATTTCTCTGTCAGGCATAGCACTGGCGGTCTTGGGTACATTGTCTATGACCGCTCAGCAGGCATGGTCGTATGATTTAAATAATGACGCAGATGTTAAGAATGGCGTCATTGGAGATTCGATATTATCTAATAAACTCCGAGAAAACTCTGACCGGGTTTTCAACTACAACGGCAATCTCGAAATTAAGGAAATCGGTGGAACATATACAGATTCTGGATGGCTTGTTGTTCGCCCAAATAAAATTCTCGATGTTTCTGGAAGTCTGGTAATGCAAAACGGATCTCCGGATCTTAATTTTGCAGGAACTGGGAAAACTGTTACAAAATACTCTGGTAATGCAGGAGAAGGCCAATACGATACAGGTCTATCCGTGATTTCCGTGCATGGAAATGAAGGCGCAACCTTTTCGAAGATTTCCTATCTCCAAGCTCAGGGCTATGGTTTGGTTAGCACTTCTAAGGTATTAATTCAGAGCTCTACTCTTGGTGTTGGCCCAAACGAAGGTATTGAATATCCGGGCGTTCCAAAACATGAAAACTCGCAGCTAGTTTTCCAAAATCAAGATGTAGGTTCAAATGATGCAGCCTATTATTCTATAAATGCTGATACACTCAGAAATGCAAGAACCGACAAGGGTATCTACATTGACACCTCAAACTTAAATTTTGTAGCCGAGAGCAGTACATTAAAGACATATAAAGATTTTCAGATTAATCTTGGTGACGAAACTTTTACTCTTGAAAACTCTATTATTGATGCAACAAACGGCTCCTTCTATCTGACGAAGAGCGGTGATGCATCTATGGAAGTCTCCGGTGGTTCGAACATCCAAACATCAAAATTCTTTATTAACGATGGTGCGGCAATTAATGTGGCTGCCGATAGTTCCGCCTTTTTCGGAACTTTGGAAAAAACAGAGAACACGGATAACGCCCTGACGATTGGAGGAGAAGGGTTTTCTCTCGGCACATCAGATGCCCCGACGGAAGGTCGCATTAGCGTACAAGGCAGTACTCTGGTCAATGGCGGATCTTATATTTTCGATGGACAAAATATCGCCACCGAAGTAGGTTTGCTTTCCAAAGGAGCGATTAGCGTACAAGGAGGGGCTAGTCTAACTCTCAGCAATGGTTCGCATCTTTTTGCTGGCAATGGGTATGGCCACAATGTCTCTGGGCATGATCTCATTATCAGCGGAGACGGTACCATCGTCACTGTGGCCGGCAGAGGACAAAGCAGTTATCCTGACGCATCCTTTTACCAAGCTTCTTTTGATGCTTACGGCGGTAATGGAAAAAAAGATCAATGGGCCAATTGGGCTATCGCTGGTGGTACTTATGACGTAGATGTTTCTGATGAAGCTGTAGTTAATGTTGGAAGTGCCGGTGTTCTTTTTGCCCAACATCATCAGTTGAAAATCTTTAAAGGAGCAACACTGAACCTTGACGGAAGTGGTTCCGATCCGGCTACCATTATCTCTGGTGGTTCCACAAGCGCTAATAGCACGACAAGCACATTTAAAAATAATGTTTGGATCGAAAGTGGCGGCGCCATTAACTATCTCGGCGGGCACTTTGATGTTAAGCTGAGCAACCCGCGCGGCATTGTTGGTCATAGTGGTGCCGTCAAATTGATTTCCGTAAAGGGAGATACGGACACTCTCGACGGTTTAATGAAGATTCAAAAAGGCCTTGTCCGCGGCAACGGTTCTGTGACTCTGTATGGCGACAGCAGCGTCACGATCTCTAGCACCAAGGTTCTTGCCGACCAAACAAGTTCGAATACCATTGCGATTGTTTCTGCTGGTGATATTGCAATCAACAATGGAGCCACTTTAAGCGTTGTTTCCAACGACTATGCTAATGGATCAATCAAGATATATGGCGGCAATGCAACTGTTCCTGAGACGGCATCCCAAGGTAACTTTGCTATTAATACAACTATAACTGCTGCGAATACTGATAAGAGCATTTCCATAGGAGCTGCTGAAGACAAAATAAAAACGTCTTTGAAGGCGAATACGATTGAGCTTGGTACAAACGATTTCAAAGCAAAAAGCATCAATCTTGTAAACGCTAGTCTGACTACTACGGGTGATGCTGCTGATGATAATCAAAAGTCTTATGCCTTCAATTTGTATTCTGGTGCCGATGGATTGACGCTTGAAAATTCTGATATGTCATATCAGGATGCCGATGGTGGTCAAACAAACCTTCTTTCTAATGGAAATATTGTCATTAAAAAATCCAACATTAATGACGGAAGTGAAGGTTCAGAAGACCTCGGTGATGGCGTTCTGACTATTGCTGCTGTCTCAGGAAAGTCGATTCAGATTGCTGACGGATCAAAGCTAAACGATGATGTCATTAATCTAGGCACAGGTGTCGAATCAGTTTCCCTTAGCGGCGCAAGCAGTGTTTGGACTGACGGTAATGGCCAGCTCAGCGTTTCCGGTGCTAGTGTTTCCCTTTCCGGAGGCAGCCATTTCGGAAACGAAGATGGTGCGTCATCAGGTGTTGGCGGTCCTGTTCAAATCTCGACGCCCGATCTGTCTCTTGAAGGAACCAGTTTCATCAATTCCTCAGGAGATGTTGCCGTCAAGGCTCTTGGTGATGGCGATACGCTGAAGATCAATATGGACGAATCCGGCGTTGCCTCAACAGGCAATAGTTGGATCAAGGGCCAAAATGTCTCTATTGGTTCAAATATTGACAATACCAAAGAAAATCCCATTGTCGAAATTTCTGGTGGCGTGATTTCTGCAAACGATGCCGGAAACGTTGAGCTTGTGCTTGGAGAAACCGATGCTGAAGGTGAAAACCTTATCAACGGCACCCAGATCGGCTCAGCGAGCAATTCTGTAAAGATCTCGACAGGGGATGGCGTTAATGCCAACGCAAATTTGAGTCTTGGCAATACAGGTTCTGCCGCTGAAGACAAGGTCGGAACCTCAATTACAGGTTCCAACGACAACATTAGTCTGGGAACAGGTGAACTTGTTGTCACCGGCAAGCAAGATCAAAACGATGCCAATGCCAACTCACACATAACCGGCGGAAGCATTGATATTGATGCTGGACGAGTAGATCTTTCCGATGCGGGTTGGATCAAGGGCAATGCGACTGTTGATATTGCTGCCGATGAGGTTTCTTTGGATCAGGGTTCGCACATTGGATCACATGATTCCGCAACCGGCACTGACGATGGCGGCAGCGTGATTCTGACAACCAACAAAGTTACGGTTGCAGAGGATGGCTACATTACTTCGAGTGGCACGGTTGACATCACAACTGCTTCTCCGGACGGCAATCTTTCCATCACAATGAACGGATCCGGCGACAATGCTGGTTGGATAAAGGGAGACAGCGTCAACATCGGCGGTCTGGCAACCAATCCTGGTCATTTGCCTGAAGGCGGAGCTGGCAATGTCCCCAGCATCTCAATTGTTGGTGGTTCAATTACGGCTTCCGGTACGCCTGCAGAAGGCAGCGAATTGGGACAGGTCAACATTGCTGTTGGAGGCGCTGCCTCTAACAAGATTGACGGTTCTCAGATTGCTGCTGATGGATCTGTGAACATCAAGGGTCCTGAGAATAGCGCCGTCAAGCCGACACTGGACATCACGAACGGCTCAATTATCGCTGCAGGAGAAGAAAGCTCCGGTAGCAATGCTCCTGGTGATCTCACCATTTCTGATGTTGTTGTCAACGTCGGCACAGCAAGCGATAAGGGCGGCAACCATCTTTCCGGCAACAATATTTCAATTTCTGCTGGTGCAGAGGTAAATATCGGTACGGGCGACGGTCAGGAACTGAACACCATCATTGCTGGCAACGGGACTGACGGGGATGGCGTCGGGGCAATTGATCTTGACGGTACGCTCAATATGGGCAACGGTGCCTATGTTGAGGCCGAAGGGGATATTGCGGTAGATGGTTCCGTCCACTTTACCGGCAAAGACAACAATGGCCAGTCTACGAAGCCCGCCGATGGAACCTCTGGGAAACCCACAATCGGCAGACCGACGCTCGTCGCAGGCGGTGCCGTCAGCGTGGGATCCGCTGACGGCAGTGCATCCAATGGTTCTGTCGTTGCAGAGGAAGGGGGCTTCGGCACCATTATTGCCGGGGATACGCAGCAGGAAGTAACCGATGGCAATCTTCATATCGGAAACGGCGGTACGCTTACTGTCGAGAATGGCGGCGGCATGCTCGTTACCAACGATCAAAACGCCGGAGACAATCAATCGCAAAGTCAAACTGGTCTGGTGATCGATAGCGGCACGAAGGTTGTTGTCGATAGCGGCACGCTTGAGGTTGATAAGGTTGTCTCAGACAGTGGCGATCAGCTGGTTGCCAAGGGCGACGCATATCTCAAGATCGATGATCCTTTCGGTGCAGACGGCAAACCTGTTTTCACCGTCGGTTCGACAGATGATGCGAACAATCCAACCTATGTCACGGTTGAAGTCGGTGAAAATAATTCTCTGACTCAAGAACAAATCAAGGATTTGCTCGACACGATCAACGAGGGCGGTTCTCAGGGCGAAATTTCTGTTGGCGGAGGTCAGCTTGTCGTCAATGTTGCCGATGACGATGATCTTAAAACGCAAGAGCAATGGGAAGAGTTGTACGGAGAAGGCATCGTCACCTCCAACAAGGGCGTAGATGTTTCTCAGGCCGGAGCCTCTCGTCCTGCAAATTCAATTGGTCATGGCGGCGGCAGTTATCTCGTCGGCAGTCCTGTTGATGATTCTGGAGATGTGACGATCAATATCATTGGCAAAGATCAGGGCGAAGTCGGCAAGGTGACGATTACCGGTACGCAGGATCGCAATCAGAAGCCTGAGGAATTCGATGTTGTTCAGTCAACAGGAAGTAGCGGCGGCAGCGCCAATATTTCTCTTGGGAACAATACCTCTTTGACGTTGGGCAACGGCGGATCCTACGGCGGTCATTTGCCCGGCAGCATTGAAGCGGCAAACGACGGCTCGGCCAACGTGGACATTGTCAACGGCAATTGGACTCTTGACGGTGGTATTGATCTTGGCAACGGAGACCTTACTCTTAACGATCGCTTCAATGACGGAGGATTGGGTAAGAGTGAACTCGAAATGACTGGAGATCTCTCCGTCGGAAATTTGACGATGATGGGGGATTCAACTTCGCTTCGTGTTGATGGCGAGACGAATATCACCGGCAATGCAAATCTCACTGGCGGTTATAACGATGATCAGTCCGGAGCACACGTTGTTACCAATGATGCCTTCAATGTTGACGGCATCTTGAACATGGATGGCAATTCTTCACTAAAAGATGCCGGCTCAGAGAACTCTGCCGGCAATGGGCAGCAACAAGTCAATGCCTCTGAGATCAATCTTTCAGACAATGCTGTCGTTGATCGCGGAAACATTGTTGTTGCTCCGGGTGAAGGAAGTTCCGGAAACGGCAACCTCAATTTGTCCGGCAATGCTTCTTTGTCAGCAAACGACATTGCAAGCGGAGACAATACGCCTGAGTTGAATGTTGCTGGCGACATTAATCTTGGTGTAACGGATGACGAAAACCACAACGAAATTGTGGGTAGCAATCCGACTCTCAATGCCAATGGCGATATTGTGATTGGTGGTGCGCTGAATCAAGCAAATGGTACATTGACAGCAACCGGCGACATTACTGCAGATTCTGAATACCTCAATCAGACTGGTGGCACGATTGTCTCTAACGGAAATGTGACTTTTGGTCCGGAGGGGGCGCAACCCGGCAGTGGGACAAATCTTGTCGGCGGCATACTTGAAGTCGGCGGCAAGGGTACCTTCAATGGCGGTCTGCATATAGCCGACGGCGGCTTCTACGACACCGATGAAGGCAAGGTCACCGGCAGCACGGCTGACGAGGATCTTGAAACACAGGTCAAGGGGGATCTCACCATCGGAAGTGCCGATGGCACACAGGGCGCGCAAGCCAACCTTGGCGACGTGAAGGTTGACGGTGCAACCACGGTTAACAATGCCAACGTTACGACTGGCGGCTTTGCCGGTCAGAAACTTGAGGTTGGCGAGAACGCACAGTGGAACTCTAAGGGCGACATTGCGCTTTCCGGCGACGATGCAAACTTGATTGTCACCGGCGGCAGCGTTAATGCTGAGGCCTCTGGGGCATCCAAGGGAGACATCAATGTCGGCGGCTACGCGGACATTTCGTCCGGCTCTGTGACGGCAAGCGGTACGCTGAAAATCGATGGAACCAGCAGTGCAGATGAAGGCGGCAACAGACTTGTTGTCGGAACCGCTGGCGCTGAGCCTGGCGCTGACGGATCCTATGACAAGACGGCTTCCGTTGACGTCGGTGGGCTTGTTGTTAAGGGACCGACGCAGGTCAATGGCGATGGTACGCTGACCTCGCATGGGGATTCCAATTTCAACGGCGGTCTGCATGTCAATGCAGGTGGCGACTACGTCAACACCAATCCTGAGAGCACCACCACCGTCAAGGATCATCTGTGGCTTGATGCTGGTTCGAGCATTGACGTCAAGGGTGAATTTACACTTGCGGCAGATACTGTTGTGGGCAACACATCAGACACTGGCAATTTGTCAACCGAGGGAGGCGTTTTGCACGGCACAATTTCTGCCGGCAATCTCAATTTGGGCGCTTATAACGGTACCAATCCCATTACTTTCGAAGGAGGCGTTGACAGCGAAGGAAACCGTTTTGAGGCTGGCTTCTCGGCAAATGAACTCACCGGCGATGTTGCTTTGAGCAATGGCGCCAACGGTGTCCTTGCCCCTGCAGCAGACGGCAGTCCTGCTACAGTCAATGGTTGGATTAATGTCAATGCCGGCGATGAAGATGCTGGAGTTATGGGCAGCACGCTCACGACCAACCCGGCAAACAAGGGCCAGTACTCGACGGCTGACGCAACAAGCTCAGAGAGCTTTGAGGCCGTTCTTGATATGGATTCTCCGATCAATTTCGCTGCTCCATCTCAAGACGCAACATTTGGTTTGACTCTTGGTGATTTGGGAACAACTTCGACTGACAAGTCCGGCATTTATTTCGGCACCAATGCCAGCATGAAGCTTGATGCTGAGAACTTTGCTTCGGGTTCGCCCATTTTTGACAACGGCACCGCTGCCGGCATGCCGATCTATACGGCGGCAGGCATCACCGCCGACAACCCGATCACAATCGACATGAGCAACTGGCTCATGGGCGAAGCGGGCAGCTTGGTCTTTGATGTGGATGCAGAGAATGCCGGCGCATTCAACTTTGCTAGCGCCAACGTGCTGCAAAGCTTCAGCATTCAAGAGGTCAACGGCGTTGGCTCGATCACCATGCAGGTGCGCGATGTCAACGAAGCAACGGGCGGCACGCTTGATGAAGAGCTCCAGGAAGTCGTGACCAATGTCACCAAGCTTGGCGCTCCGAGCTACGTCAATCAGGCCTTCAATGCGCTCTTTAGCAAGACGGGCGAAGGCGAGGCTCTTAACCTTGATAATGCAGAAGACAGCGCCACGTACGATGCATTGATTGCATCCGGTTTGCTGCCAGAGGGAGCAGAAAATGTTGTGGTGAGCGCCTACGGCGTGAGCTTCACGGATCGTTCCGGCAAGTCTGCCTTCGTCATGACCAATACCGGCAACAAGGCCGTCAAGGAAATCGCTACCTATCCGGTGATGTCCGGCGCCTTCAACGCCACGTTTGACTACCTCAAGGAATTCAACCGTGCGGTGGAAACGCGTGCGCTGGAAAAGCGTGATGAAGGCAGCAGCAACTCCGTGTGGGCCCATGTGATCGCAACCTACGATAAGAGCAACGAGCTCTTCGATGGTTCCGGCTACAAGGCTGAGCTCTACGGCGGCGTTCTCGGTACGGATGCCAAGCTCTCCAACGGCACGTTGATTGGCGGAGCACTGACGGTCGGCACCGGCGACATCGAAAGCCGCGGTGCGGTGATCGACACGAAGAACGACGCCACGTTCTACGGTCTGTCGCTTTACGCCGAGCACGAAATCGGAGAACTTTCTCTGAAGGGCGACGTGACGTACCTCAAGACGGAAAACGACATCGCAGGAACCTTCGAAGGCGTCAACATGGGCGGCTCGATGGATACCGATGCGATCAGCGTGGGCGTTCGCGCTGAGTTCACTGCCTATGCGGGAGACGTGTTCTCGGTGAAGCCTCATATTGGTCTTCGCTACACGAACTACTCGTTTGAGAACTACCGCGGTACGGAAGTCGACGACGTCAACGTTCTTGAGACCCCTGTGGGCGTAGCCTTCACGGGCAAGGTCGCTGCCGTTGGCGGCTGGACGGTTGTGCCGGAACTTGATCTCTCGGTTGTTCCGCAGCTGGGCGACAGAGAAGCCACCGTTGTGAACGCCGGCGCGGGCGTCGATCAGCGTGTTCTGGAAGGAGCCGTCTTCAACGCGAAGCTTGGCCTTGGCATGCAGAAGGACAACTTCACGTTCGGCGCGAACTTCCAGCATGGAGAGGGCGGCTTTGGACGCAACAACAATGCGTTCCAGGCCTACGCTCGCTGGTTGTTCTAAGAGCGTTGAGTTGGTGGGGCTTTAAAAAGGCGGTCGAGGGCCAAAGATTTCACTCTGGCCTTCGCTGCTAAAGCCTTTTGAAGAGCCCGTCAAATTCCCAGCAGGTTCCTGGAGTGCTGAGGGTTGAACCTTCGGCAACTTCAGGGTCCTGTGCAGAGGATTTCCCGAAATTAGGATCGGGCCGCAGACGGAGCTGGGGGGCTCAGAAAATGAGTCAGCTGCGTCTGCAAAGCACTTCCGGTTGATTGACAAAGGCCTTTGTCCGTTCGGGGATTTCTCTTTCTGCACAGGATTTGCGCAAAGCAATGTGCTTTTGCAAGCCAAAACTGATGCAAGCATGAGCAATTTTGAATCGACACAGCGCCAACCAACTCAGGTTGCGCTGTCACGAATCTGGTGAGTAAATCAGGCGAGAGAAAAAAAGTCTGTCAACTCATTCAGTCAATCAGTGGAAATCTGTCAACCAATTTCAGGCAAGGTCAAGCGACAAGAAGGCGACAACCAAATCAGGTCTAGCTGTCAACCGGATTCGGCTTTCCTCAAAGGATCTGTTGAGTGAATCAGGCGAGAGACAATCTGCTTGTCAACTCAATCAGTCAATCAGTGTAAAAACTGTCAACCTTTTTCAGG
>CALXKM010000029.1 GCA_944388865.1 uncultured Duodenibacillus sp.
CCATCTCCAAAGTGGTCGGCGGCTATGCCTCAGTTTGCGTTGCTATTTGGAGATCGATTTACCGAGGCGCTAAGGCAGTAGTCGAGGCGCGCAGCCGGTGGAGGGGCAGAGAAGGATCCTCCCGGGCCCCGCCCAGGCCCCTCCATCTCTGCCCCTCCACCGGCATGGGTATGGCATACTGAATCCCCCAAAGAAAAAGGCAGTCAACTTGACTGCCTCTGATCAACCTTCCCAGACACAAAAATCTCGACACTCCCCGGCTATGTTGACGCCGGCATCCAGGCTTCTCAAGTCAATGTCTGGAATGTGCACAGCAACACGATCTATTACGTTTCGCCTACCTACGCCGGCCTTAAGTTGGGTCTTCAGTATTCGCTCACCAACGAAGAAGATCAAGAAGATGAGCGTTGGGTCAACAACAGCAAGTGGCTCAATGCAGCGCTGCGGTGGGATGGCGGCAATGCAAAAGTTATCAGCGCTTTCGAGGCGGAGTTGTACGGCGACAATGAAGACACCAAGAATTGGGATAATGCCTACAGCTTCAAGCTTGCTGCTGCTTGGACGCCGGGCGGTGCTCAAACAACGCTGTATGTTGGCTTGAACTACGTCGCCAACTATCGCCGCATCAGCGATGCCAACTGGAACGAGTTTGATGCTGCGGGGCTTGCTGCAAGCAGCGATGGGTACGACGCCATGTCAGGCTTTCTGGGAATTCGCCATGCTGTAGGTGCTGCAAACTGGCTGGCTCAGGTGCAGTATCAAGACGGCGATTTTGAGGGAGCTGCCTCCGGTCAGCAATCGGACTTCAAGCGCTATGCCGTCGGTTTGGGCTGCCACTATTACTTCAGCAGCCGTACGATGGGCTACGCGGTTCTCTCATGGGCCAAGGGAGAAGGCTGGTTAAATAGCGACGACAACACCACAAACCGCACTGCTGCCTCCATCGGTCTGATGCACAGTTTCTAATCGGCTGCTGATCGTCCGTCAAATGTCGGGCAATCTTGATGACAACCTGCAGCCTGAGCATCCTCAAAGACCTTTTGGCAGTCTTTGGCATTGCCGATGGGCTCATCTATGCAGCCTCGAGAGCATTCAAAAGGATGCACGCAAACCAACAAAAGAATCGGCGGCCAGCCGACAAGAGCTGAGCCGCCGAAATCATCCTCAAAGGAAGAGAGTCAATTTATTTGACTAAGTTCTCTGCAGCGATGTGACCGAACACCAATGCATCCGGCACCGCATTGCAGCCGACGCGGTTCGTGCCGTGGATGCCGCCGGTGACTTCGCCGGCAGCGTAGAGTCCCGGAATCACCTTGCCGCTCTTGTTGATCACCTGGGCCTTGGTGTTGATCTGCACGCCGCCCATCGTATGGTGTACAGAGGGCGTCATAAGCGTTGCGTAGTAGGGGCCGCCTTCGTCAAGACGGTGATCATCCATGCAGGTCGGACGACCCATTTCATCGCCCGTTCCTTTCTTGCAGAACTCATTCCACTTCTTGACGGTTTCGACCAGATTGGCAGCGTTGATGCCTGCCTTCTTGGCAAGCTCTTCGAGCGTATCGGCTTTGTACGATTTGCCCGAAGCGAGGATGTCTTCGACCTTCACGCCGTAGGCGTTGCGTCCATCCTTGTCAATCAGAGCACGCTTGGCCGACGAGATCACGAAGAACAGGCCGTCTTTCTGAGCAAGGTTTGCCTTGGCCAGAACGTCGCGGCGTTCCGATTCATTGACGTAGCGCTTGCCGTCGCGGTTGACGTAGATGCAGGAGTTTTCACCGAGCTTGAAGCTTGTGGCGCCAGTTTGCGGGTCGCCAGCCGGGAAGAGCTGAATCCAGCCCATCTGCACAAGGTTCGCATCGACCTTCTTGGCCATATCGATGCCGTCGCCGGTCGCAGAGGGCAGGTTCGTGGTCGGCGTGGTCTTGCCGAGCTT
Organism: uncultured Duodenibacillus sp.; assembly: GCA_944388865.1. Taxonomy (GTDB): domain Bacteria; phylum Pseudomonadota; class Gammaproteobacteria; order Burkholderiales; family Burkholderiaceae_F; genus Duodenibacillus. The sequence continues at coordinate 1,934 of CALXKM010000029.1, forward strand.
CTTGTCCCAGAGTTCGTCATAGGCATTGCGCATCTCTACGTTTGCACCGAAGCCGCCGGTTGCAAGGATGACGCCCTTCTTGGCATTGACGACGTACTTGCGGCCTTTTTCATCGCCGCCGATTGCCTGCGCCTTGACGCCGACAACACGCCCGTTCTTGACGATGAGTTCATTGGCCTTTGTGCTCAGTTCAATGGTCACCGGAAGATTCTTTTCCTTGATATAGGCAAGGAACGTGTCAATATAGCCCACGCCGGACTTGAAGTTCGCAGCGCGGTTGGAGCGCGGCCACAAAGCGCCGACGAACTGCGTTGCTTTGTCACGCCACACGAAGCCGATCTTTTCGAGCTGCTTCATGACGTTGCCGGTGTTTTGCGTGAGCGTGTAGACAAGAGAAAGATCAGCCTTGTAGTCGCCGGACTTCCAGGTCTGCAGAGCATGAAATTCGGGCGAGTCAAACAAAACGGTTTCTTTCTTTGCGTTGTAGTCCTTCCATTGCTTGGAGACTTTGGCGATGAGCTCTTTGTGAAGATCGCTCTTGGGCTTTTCAGCAAGGATGCCTTCGACGATCTTGCGCTGGCCTTCGGTCATCTTGATGTGGCTCTGATGAATGTTGGCCGAGTTGAAGCATCCGCCGCAAACGCTCGTATTGCCGCCCGCAAAACCATTTTTTTCAAGAACAATGACTTTCTTGCCGGCTTCAGCGGCGGTCACTGCTGCAGAAAGGCCTGCGCCGCCGGCACCGATGATGACGACGTCGGCATCAAGCGTCTTGGTGTCGGTTAGGGCTGCCTTTTGAGGAACGGCTTTTTCAAACTTGCTCAGACTAAGTCCTGCCTTTTCGATGCATTCGCCGACGGCCTGCTTGATGGCAAAGCTCGAGAGCGTGGCGCCCGAAATCGCATCAACATCAACGCTTTGATATTTGATGATGTCTGGGATGAGCTTAGTCTTGGTCAGATCTGCGACAGGATGCGTTTCAGACCAGTCAACGATCTTTACGTCGGCGATGGCATCATTTTTGATGGTGACCTGCACATTGATGGAGCCGTTGCGGCCCACTGCGCTAGCCGTGTAGACGCCGTCCTTTGCAAATGCCGACATCGGGGCTGCCAGCGAAGCGGCAAGCGCGGCCGATACGGCAAGAACCGAAAGCTTATGAATCATATTTTCTCTCCTTGCAGACATGTTCTGGATTTTGACTTTCCGCTTGCTCAAAAAGACTGCTGAGCCTTAAGCGGAGCTTCTCTTTTGACTACGTTTGTAGTACTAAGCCAGTGTAGGAAAAGGATATGGCTTTCTCAAGCCGATTTCGGGTAAACCAGACAAAACGCCATGCGGAGCTTCAGGTTTTGAAGCGCATTGACAGTATTTTTCAGCTTGTCTGATCTCAAACAAGGTACTTCCGTACCCTTTTCTTAGACAATGCTCCTAGTACAGCGTTCAAGTTGAAACAAAGCAGTCGCCTTTATTCAAGGCGCACATCAAGGAGAGAAAACATGTCTATTTCCCGCCGCAATTTCCTGGGCCGCGGTTTGGCGGCCACGGCAGCTGTCGGTGCAATGGCAGCGCCTGCCTATGCCTCTCAAGCCGGCACGCTGCAGGGCAAAAAGGTTCCCGTCGAAAAATATGACGTCGTGGTGCTCGGCGCCGGCTGCGCCGGCATGTCCTGCGCGCTTGAAGCTGCGTTAAAGGGCGGCAAGGTCGTCATTCTCGACAAAATGAGCCGCCCGGCCGGCAATACGATTTTTGCCGGCGGCCACTTCAACGCAACAGATACGTTTGTCCAGAAGCGCGATGGTCTGACCGATACCAAGGAAGAGTTCTTCAAGGACATGATGGCCGTCTCGCAAGGCCGCGGAGATCCTGAACTCACCCAGCTTTATGTGGACAAGTCCGGTGAGGCGATTCAGTGGCTCACCGACAAGGTCGGCATCATGTGGCGCAAGATGGTCAAGGAAGTTTGGCCTGCCACGACTCGCGGCCATGTCGTTGACGGCAAGCTCAAGCCGGGCGGAGCCCAGCTCTCCAAGCAGCTTGTGGACGCCTGCAAGAAGGCGGGCGTGAAGTTTGTCTTCAATTGCAAGGTTGTCGAGCTTCTCTCGACGCCTGAACTTGCTTGCATCGGTGCTCGCACGATTTCTGAAGACGACGGCGTGGTTGATTATCTCGGCAAGGGCGGCGTGCTGCTTGCTACGGGAGGCTTTCATGCCAACAAGGAAATGATCTGCAAGTACATGGGCGGAACTGCTGCTTGGATGCCGATTCGCGGCTCAAGCGTCAACACGGGTGAAAACATCACGCTCGTGAAGCCTTTCTTTGCCCAGCTTGTGAATATGGATCAGTTCCACGCAGGTCCCATCCATGGCCCGACGCGCGCCAATCCGTCCACGATGGTCAACTACGGCGTGCTTGTCCGCAACGACGGCAAGCGCTTCATTGACGAAGTCTCGACCTACGTTCGCGTAGCGCAGCAGATGCCCAAGCTCATTCCTCAGAACTGGGCCAACATCATTATCGACAGCCAGGTTGTCGATATTGATACGGTGGCAACGCGCATTGCGCGCTACAAGAAGGCCAAGGCTCCGATCTATCAGGCCGACAAGCTCGAAGACGCCATCCGTCTGGCCGGACTGCCGGTTGATGTCACCATGAAGACCATTGAGGAGTACAACAAGGCCGTCAAGGCTGGCAAGGCTGCTGAGCTCACGCCTCCCAACACGCTTGAGAAGCCGCGTTTGATCGAGAAGGGACCGTTTATGATCTTCCCGTTCCAGGGCGGCATGACGGCAACCTTCGGCGGACCGCGCATTACGCGCCGCGCCGAAGTGCTCAACACGGAAAATAAGCCTATTGATGGTCTTTATGCTGCAGGCAACGCCATCGGCGGCATTTTCTACGATGACTATATTGTGGGTTCTCAGCTCACGGCTGCCGTCATTTTCGGTCGCATTGCCGCTGATGAAATGATGGCCCGCTGCAAGAAAGCTTAAGCCTTAATCGATTCTCTCTTTCAATTTGAGCGCGGCAGGGTGGTTCGAATCTCTTTGCCGCGCTCATCTTTGATTCCAGAGGTTTGTGTATGAAAAAACTTTCAATTTTCTTTTGTGCAGCTTGTGCCGCAGCCATGTTGTCGGCTTCAGCAATGGCCGCGGATTTTTTAGCTGATCGTCATGCGGCCAAGGGACTGGCCTGCAGTTCATGCCACAAGGAAACGCCGCCCGCTAAGCGCGTCAAAACCGAGCAGTGCCAAACTTGTCACGGCGACTATGCGGCTTTGGCTAAGCGAACCGCTAAGATGCAGCCCAACAATGTGCACGAAAATCACTTGGGCGACCTTGACTGCCGTGAATGCCATCAGGGACACAAGGCCGACAAGCTCGCCTGCGCAGAGTGCCATCAGTTCAAGTTCACGATGCCTAAATAGGTTATGGAAGGCAAGCTCTGGGTTTGCGTGAGCAAAAGCGCCGTCATGTCCGGCATGGCGGCCGTTTGCATAGGGTGTTGTTTTGCACAAACAACCGCAACCGGCGCTTCCGAGCCGGAGCTGCCAGTTGTGCGAATCGGTTTGTCGGTTTGGTCCGAGCCCTCAAACAATGAGCCCATCATTCGCGAGACGCTCAAAATGTTTGAAAATACTTTCGGCAAAGACCGAATCAGCGTCAAGATGTATGGGCTCGAAGAGCTTGAAAAAGTCATCCGATCAAATCAGCTTGATATCTTTCAATCGTCAGCCGGGTTTTACCGCAGACAGCTTGAATACGGCGTACGGGCAATTGCGACTGCGGCATCAGATCGCTTTCCTGATCCCAACAGTTCTGAAGGCTCGACCATCATTGTTCGCAAAGACCGAAAGGATATTCAAAAGCTTGCCGATGCCAAAGGCATGGTGCTTGCTGCCAATTCGCCAAATGGGTTTACCGGCTATCAGGTTGCGCTTGGAGAAGTAGCTCGCATTGGCGAAGATCCCAACAAATTTTTCTCTCGAACCATCTTTACAGGAACCGGCAGGGGAGTGCACGGCGTCATTGAATCTGTTCTGAGCGGGGAGGCCGATGTAGGGTTTCTGCGCCTATGCTTTTTGGAACATTTTCCAAAAGAGGCAGCGCAATTGAGAGTCTTGAATGCTCGGGAGGTGGGGGTTGACGGGTGCGCGTGTTCAACGGAGCGCTACCCGACATGGACGATCTCGGCCACAAGTCGTGCAACGCCAGAAATTTCGCGCGCCGTCGCTGCGGCGCTGCTCACAATGCCGGTAACTGAAAACGGCTACTACTGGGGAATCGCCAACGATTACACGAGCGTCGACAATCTTTTCAAAACACTCAAAATTGGCCCCTATGAGTATCTGGCTCACTGGACGCTGCAGCGATTTCTTTCTGAGTATTGGCCGTTTTTGGCTTTTGCATTGATTGCAGTTGCCGGATTGATTTATCACGGTGTGGCAATCGAGCGCATCAATCGATTCCAGGCGATCAGACTCAAAGAGGTATTGCGTCGACAAAAAGTTTTGGAGCGCAAGTCTCAGATGGCATCAAGCCATATTGACGAACTTCAGCGCATCGGCACCGTGGGACTGCTCTCGAGCATGGTTGCTCATGAGCTCAATCAACCGCTTTCGGCAATTCTTCTGCACGCCAGAAGCCTCCAGAGATTTGCTGAAAAAGGCATGGTTCAAAAGATGAACGAAGTGTGCGGCGATATTTCAGCTCAGGCAACGCGCGCTTTCAACATCGTCGAAAAGGTGCGTGGATATGCAAAAGGTAATACGCAGCGCCAGAGAGTTGATCTTTCCAAGCTCGTAGAGAAGACGGCGCATGATTTTGAGTTAAGCCGACGCTCTCATGGACACATTGCGACACATGTACAGTCCGGCGTGTTTGCAACAGTAGATGCAATGGAGATGGAAATCGTTATTCTCAATCTCCTTAAAAATGCTTCCAATGCATTGCGTGAGCGCTCTGACGGGAGCATTGAGGTGAGGCTCTTCACAAAGGAAAATTCAGTTTTTCTGGAGATCGCAGACAATGGCGAGTTCTTTTCCAAGCGCGACATTGAGCTCATCTCTCAGCCGATTGTGTCCTCTCAGCATGCAGGACTGGGACTGGGTCTTGCCATTGTGCGCACCATTGTGGAAAAGCACGGCGGGCGCATCGCATTTGATGCAAACGCCGAACGCGGACTTTGCGTGACGATTACTTTGCCTGCGGACAAGGAAGAAAAAGATGACAGCGAAGTTTGATCCATTGATCCGCATCGTTGATGACGATGAGGCTGTGCTCAAGGCCTTGGGACAGATGCTCGAATGCGAAGGCTATAGAACCGCTTGCTATCAGGATGCCAGGACATTTTTGGCCAGCGATGCGCCTTCAGTGCCCGGTTGCCTGATTTTGGATGTTCGCATGCCGCAGATGAGCGGTCTTGAATTGCATCAGGAGCTAAATCGACGCAAGTATGATGTTCCGATCGTGTTTCTTTCAGGGCATGGCGATCTCGACATGGCCGTTGCAGCTCTCAAGGATGGGGCGGTCGATTTCATTCAAAAGCCGATTGATACTCAAAAATTGCTTGCAAGTGTTGCACGTGCGGTGCGCATTTGGCGAGAGCGCCACAATCAGATTGTGAGTCCGGAGCTGACGCAGGAAAGGCTTGCGTCGCTTACGGAGCGAGAAAGGCAGACAGTGGCGTTGTGCGCCAAAGGCTATCTCAATCGAGAGATAGCGCAAAAGCTCAGAATCAGCGACCGCACTGTGGAAAGTCATCGGCAAAGCGCCTTCAAGAAAATGGGAGTCAAGACGGTGCCGGAACTGGTGGCACTGCTCAACGATGCTGCCTTTGCTGATGAAGACCTAGGTATCTAGGATGCATCGCTTTGATTGAGAGGTTTGAAACCGTCAAGGGGTGAATGTTTCTGGGCTTAATTGCGCGGCTATTCTTGCTGTCGTATAGTTCTTCACCGAAATCGTCTGCGCGTGCCGTCTGCTGACAGCAGACGGAGTTCGTGAAAAAGAAATATTCGTATGATCTGCAACCTATGTCCGCGCCGCTGCGGCGCGGATCGTTCGACTCCTGAGGGCTTAAAGCGCAGCATTTGCCGTGCGAGCGATGATGTTGAAGTTGCGCTCGTTAGCCTGCATGCCTGGGAAGAGCCGATACTTGAAGCCAAAAAAGGCGCCGGCACTATTTTTTTCTCCCATTGCAATTTGCGCTGCTGTTTTTGTCAGAATCATGAAATCAGTGCTCAAGGCAAGGGAATCAGCATTTCTACCGAAAGGCTTGCCGAGATTTTTCTTGAGCAAGAGCAAAGAGGGGCTTCATGCATTGAGCTCGTCACGCCTGGACACTACACGCGTCAGATTCGAGCCTCGCTTCTTGCGGCTAAAAAGCGAGGATTGAAGCTTCCGGTCGTCTATAACTCGAATGCTTATGAGCTGCCCGAAACGCTTCATATGCTCGAAGGCCTAATTGATATTTTTCTTCCCGATCTCAAGTATTTCGACAACTCTTTGGGCGAAAAATATTCCGGAGTGCCGAAATACTTTGACTATGCCTCAAAGGCGATCCGCACAATGTTTGAGATGACGGGGCCGGCTGAACTTAACTGCGCCGGGCAGCTTTGCAGAGGACTCATCATTCGACACCTTGTGCTGCCCTGGCAGTGGCGTGACAGCTGCCGCTGCCTGGACTGGATTCACGAAACCTTTGGAGACGCGGTCTACGTTTCCATCATGAATCAATACATGCCGGTCTATAAAGCTTGCCGGCATCCTGAAATCAATCGACCGCTGACGACGCTTGAGTATCAGAAGGTTGTCAGACATGCCAGAGAGATTGGCATCACCAAGGGCTTCATGCAGGTTGGCCGCACGGATGACGCTAAGTTCATTCCAAACTTCAACGGCGAACATGTGCTGGCCGAGCCTCTCTGAATAAGCGGAGCTTATTGGCCTGTCGACAAAGACAGGTCGTTCTATGCCGCAGCCGTTGAAAACAGAGATGTCTTGCCTGATGTTCGACAGCCAATTCTTATGCCGTTCGTGTTCCGGGCACGGGCGTCAGGGGAGCTTCGCCTGCGAGTACGCGGCGGATGTTTTCGGCAACCAGTTGAGCAATATCGCGGCGCGTCTGTACCGTTGCTGGTCCTTGGTGAGGCGACAGCACTACGTTCGTGAGCTTGAAGAATCTGGAATCGATTTCGGGCTCATTTTCAAACACATCCAGACCGGCGCCTGCGATTGTGCCGGATTGCAGCGCTGCAATCAGCGCCTCAGTGTCCACAAGCACTCCGCGGGCGATGTTGATCAAAAAGCCATGAGGACCGAGAGCTTTGAGCACTTCTGCGTTGACGATATGCCGATTTTCGGGTGTTGCATTCATCGCAAGAACCAAAAAGTCGCTGGCGCGCGCAAGCTCAATCATGCTTTTGGCTCGCGCCCAGTTTTTCTCGGCTGCACGCCTATCCAGGTACGTGATCTGCATGCCAAGCGCTTCAGCACGGCGGGCAATGGCCGAACCAATGCGGCCGAGTCCGGCAATGCCGATGCGCTGTCCTGAGACTCGGGTGCCGATCGGCATTGTCTCAAGCTTTGCCCAGCCGCCGTTGCGGACAAAGGCGTCGCTCAAAGCGATGCGGCGCGCTGCAGCAAACATGAGGCCTACGGCAAGGTCGGCTACATCGTCAGTGAGCACGTCAGGCGTGTGCGTCAGAAAGAGTTTGCGGCGATTGACTTCTTCAAGGTCATATCCATCGTAGCCTACGCCGAAATTGGCAATCATCCGCAGCTTGGGATAGTTGTCGAGCTCAGACTTTCCTATGCGCAGATTGGAGCCGCTCACCAGAATGTCAACGTCTGGTGCAATCGCTGCAAATTCCTCGCGGCTCATGGTCTGCTTGTTGTAGAGCTCGCCAAATGGCGCGAGGAATTCCTTCGCTGCATCGCCCATGCGGCCGAGCTGGCGCAAATTCATCAAAACTATGTGACCGTTTCGCATCTTTTTTCAACTACATGACACTTTCGCGGGGTTTAACTAGTCGACAAAAAACGAACAAATTTGTCATAGCCGCTGGAAAGAGGCACGATAAACTTATCATTTAGAAGAATACAGGAAGATCGAGAAGCAAGGACAACAACTCATTGTAGGCAGCCATGACACTGTGCTCGATTGGAGTCGTTGCCCGACAATAGGGCGTTTCTACCAGCGCTATTCGCCGATGGGCCGCCAAAGGCCTTCTGACTGTTGCTTCGCGTACTCTCGGCAGGCATCGCCGCTTTGAGCTTGACAGCACTCCCATATTCGGCGACTCCGACGGTCGTAAACACGTTGGGTACGCGCGCGTGTCTTCGTATGAACAAAAAGAAGACCTGCAGCGTCAGGCACAATGGTCGAACGGTACTCAACAGGGTGGCTTTCAACTTGTTGTCCAATTTGCAGAGCGCAGAGTTGGAGCGCACGGACAAGCACGCACCGAGCAAGCCGATGCTTAAGGCAAGATTTTCCAATCCAGAGATTCTTGTTGCGGCAATGGCTCAGCTTCTTGACTCAAAAAACTGATGGCCGCCGGTCGACTCTGGGCGGTTAACTGGAGATTGTTCTGCGAAGAGAATTTAGGAAAATTGATAATCAAGCTCACGGGAATCTGTAAAGCTAATTGACAATTTTCAGCAAGGTTGATTTACAATTTTCCAAGAATCAATTTCAAAAGCACAGAAGGCAAACACGATGGCTTATATCCGGCGTTGGGCTGAGGCTGAGTACAGTTTGGCCGAAACAATTTTTAAGGTGGTTATTTTTTCCGGAGTTAGACAATGCGGCAAAACAACTTTGATGCGAGAGTGTTTGCCGCAAGACGCCGCATACGTTTCTCTTGACAAGAAAAATTTGAGGCAGGCTGCTGAAGAGGCGCCGGGTGGTTTTTTGCAGCAGTACCGCGGTCTGAGTTGTTTGGCAATTGATGAGGTTCAAAAAGTTCCGGCACTTTTTTCTGAGATCAAAGCTTTTGCCGATGAATCACCGAGACTCAGGCAATTTCTGTTGTCGGGCTCGTCAAACTACAAGACGATGCCGACAATTCATGAATCAATGGCTGGTCGTCTGGGAGAAGTGCGCCTGCGTCCAATGACCGAGGGCGAGATTCAAGGGCGCCCGTCTCGATTTGTTGAGCGGGTGTGCAACGGGGATGTCGGCAGCATATTATCCGAGGCAGATTGCAGCAAGCGCTTGATAATTGAAAAAGCGCTTCGAGGCGGTTTTCCAGAGGTTTTACGCATGCAAAGCGCGCAGCGAGATTATTGGTTTGAAGCCTACCTGGGATCGCTTGTGACGCGTGATTTGATGGAACTGGGCGATTTCCGCAAGCCGCAGTACATGAGAATGCTGTTGCAGCAATGTGCCGCAAGTTCAAGCCGGATGGTGAATGTCTCGGCGTTGTCTGCTTCTATGGAAACGAATCGCCCGACCGTTCAGCAATATTTAGCTGCTTTGCAGACAATGTTTTTGGTGGAGTTGCTTCCTGCCTGGCAAAACAAGATTGCAAAACGAGCGGCATCGACACCGAAGCTTATGCTGTGCGACAGCGGACTTATGGCTTACCTTGCCGATCTCGGTTCGGTCGATGCTGCTCTTAGTGCTGAAGACAAGGCAAGAACGGATCTGATTGGAAATTTGTTGGAGACATGGGTCTATCAGCAGCTTGTACCGATTACGGATCTAGGCCGCAAGTGGAAGCTTTATCACTTCCGAAACGCGTCAGGCAAAGAAATTGACTTCGTTTTGGAAAATCGCAATGGTGATTTGGTTTGCCTAGAAGTCAAAGCAAGCGAGGGCGTGAAGGCAGAACACTTCAAAAACCTGCGATGGTTCAGGGAGCAGTTCGGAAAAGATCGTCGCATTTGGTCGGTTGTTCTTTACACTGGCCATGATGTGCTTCGGTATGGCGACAACGAGCTTGCGTTGCCGATGGCTTTTTTATGGCTGTAAAGAGCTGAGTGCGAAGCAAGCAGCCTTTAGCTTTCTAGGTCGTTTTTTCGCGCTTATTGAGAAAAACGAAGACGACCAGCCAAGCTGTCTCAGGCCAAACTTCGCAAACCCTCTGATGGGCAAGGAAGCTGAGCACTGCCGGGAAAAATACGACTTGTGGTAAAACTTGTTTTACGAATCTTCGGGGGCCTTTTGAGAATTAAAAGGCTCAATTTTTGAGGGGGAATTCTTCGTCTTCGGCGCGCGTCCAGCGGACGCCGGAACAGACGACCTTTGTCAGTCACTTCGGAAAATTGATAGACGCCCGCAAAACGGTAGACATCTTTCCCGAGCATGTTACTGTCCTTGACGAAGGTTAAGCGGGGAAGCAGATCTTTCTGGTCCTTTGGAGGTCGAGATGTAAGGGCGGGATCTTTTGTGTTGACCTTAACTTCCCAAAAAAGTTGCACTCAAGAGCTATGGGACCTGTAGGAATGTCATGAGCTCGTCGTACCTTCGGCCGCTCTTCCTCATGGCCGCAAGGATCTTCCGGCTCATAGTCAGTTCTCGCTCAGCCTGCAGCGTTTGCAGCTCATCGCACAGCTTGTCGTAGCGCACCTTTACTTTTGCAATCTTGTTCTTGCATGCGCTGATCTGGGCATCAATTGACGCAATAGACTTCTGCCTCGGCATCCTCGTCTTCTCCGTTATCCTTTTCTACAACCTTCTCATCCTTAGCTGCAGCAAGCTTCTCTGTCAGCGTCAGGGCTTTCTCGAACACCTTTTCAGCGCTTAGGCCGAATGATTGAAAAATCGTCTTTTGTGTCTTTGTCAGCGCGTGATCTAAGAGATAGCGGCCGCCGTTGCGGCGAGTCATCTCCATCTTGTCGAGCTCGCGGATAGCCCCCGGCACCGTCATCGTGTTGCGCCTCGTCTTGAGTCGCTCCATCTGTTCTTTGAGCAGATTGAAGAATCGGTTGCGGATGATGAGAGCCACGAATTCGGTTTCGAACCGAGAAATGGAGGAAGAACAGGAATAAACTTGAAAATGACTTCAAACAAGAAGCCGACAAAAAGGCGACAACGAAATCAGGTCTAGCTGTCAACCGGATTCGGCTTTCCTCAAAGGATCTGTTGAGTGAATCAGGCGAGAGACAATCTGCTTGTCAACTCAATCAGTCAATCAGTGTAAAAACTGTCAACCTTTTTCAGG
>CALXKM010000030.1 GCA_944388865.1 uncultured Duodenibacillus sp.
GCTTTATGTTAGATATGATATAATTGTTCTGCGCAAAACAGGATCCTTCGTCATGGCTATCTCCATTTCCATCAAAAAGTTCAAAGGCCGCGAGTACGTCTACATCGTTGACAGCTACCGAGACCCCGTCACCAAGCGTCCCACCAGCAGAACGCTCGTTAGTTTCGGCAGTAAAGAGAAGCTGCTTGCCGCCGATCCGGATGCCATGAGCAAGGTCGAGCAAAAGCTCAAGGAGCTCCAAAGCAATTCGCTTGCCTACAGCAACACCATTGAGCAGAGACTGCGTACCGGAGTTGTTGTTTCCGATGCCGAATTCGATCGGCCTCCGTGCTTAACCTGCACGCCGGCGGTGTTTCATCCGATCTGGGAAAAGCTCGGCATGACGTCTTATTTCAGGAATTACCGCAACAACTACAAGCTCGACTACGATCTCGACAAAACCGTTTTCTTTTCCTGCATCAGCCGTCTTGTTAAACCGGCTTCAAAACTTTCCTGCTGGCGTCATCGACACAGCTTCATCACGGATTTTTCCGATGTCGATCTTCAAAAAATGTACGACAGCCTGGATGTCTTGGCCGATCGCAAGGATCAGATCATCAAGCGGCTCAACAGCTCGATCGATTCGCTCTACGAGCGTGATTTAACCGTGGCTCTCTACGACGTATCCACGTTTTATTTTGAAAGCTTCAACGAGGGCGATCTGCGTCGACGCGGCATGAGCAAGGAGCACCGCACACAGGAAACGCAAGTTGTGCTCGGGCTTCTCATTGACTCCGAGGGAGTTCCTTTCACCTATGAGCTCTTCCCTGGAAATACTGCTGAAGTCAACACACTCATGCAGGTGATCAACAAATTCCGCAGGCAGTACAAAATCAAAGACGTGATTGTGGTTGCCGACAGCGGCTTGAATCAGCTGATCAATCTGGACAGCTTGCAAAAAGAAGGCATGCGATTCATCGTCGGCTATCCTCCCTACGTCAAGCTCACTGCAAAGAAGCAGCAGGAATTTCTGGATGAGCAGGGATGGCAGTGGCTCAATTCTGCGGATAACGATCGATGGGGTTACAAGATGATGTCGCTTGACATCAATAAAAAAGTGAACGATCCGGTTTCGCAGCAAAAGAAAAAGGTCGAGTTTTCGGCTACATGCATCGGAACGTTTTCACAGCACCGGTTCAATCATGATCTGCGTGAACTCAACCTCAAGTGGAATCGGGCCGTTAATCTTGTCGGACGGGGCAAAAGCGCGGTTGCGGCAGCAACCCGCAGCGGATACAGGGCGTTCGTTAAAGTTGATACAACCAAGGCCGAACTCAATCAGAAGCTTTACGACAAAAGAAAACGCTGGTGCGGTTACTGCGCGTTGCTGACCAACATCGAAAATCCGAATCCGGAATTTGTTTATAAGAAACTGCGCCAACTCTGGCGCATCGAGGACAACTTCCGGATGCTGAAAACCAACCTCGAGGCCCGCCCCGTGTTTGTCTGGACTGACAAGCACATTCGAGGGCATTTCGTGTTGAACTACATCGCACTGGTGATGCAAAAAATTCTGCTCAAGACACTTCGTGATAAAGGCCTGGATCTTTCGGCCGCCGAAGTCATTGATGCTTTGGAATCCATGAAGATATCGCGCCTGCAGGGCTTGAAGAAAGCCAACAACAACCTGTACAGCTGCAGCAACATAGATGCACTGGCAGCCTCGGCCAAAAACGAAGACGGAGAAAGTAAGACGCTCAAAGAGCTCTGCAACGAAATTCTGCTCGCCTGCGGAGCCAAGCCGCTCAATAGCCTGGAGACGGCATCAACAATCCGCACCAAGCTCAAACTGAAATTACCGATGCATTGATTTACCGACAAATGCCAATAGCGCGCAACTCTATCTAATCGATTGATATTAAAAAGAAAAGCAAGATAATTGCGGCTTATTGGCTAGAAAGTCGGGAATCTGAAGCTTGCTAGCTTTCTCCTTGAAAACCATCCTCACAGGCGCTGGTTCTCTAGCAAAGCCCAGCGCCTTTTTCTTTTTTTATCCTCCACATTGCGTCTTAGGCAAAAAACTCTAATGTTTATTCCTATGCCGTTTCTTTTGCTCAAACAGCCGCAAAAGGCTTAAACTGCGTCCTTCACGCTAGTAAAGTGCCTTTATTGTCGGCGTATCTTTTCAAAAATAAATAAAAAGACATCCCCTCAAACCAAAATCGCCCGACGGACTTCTGACAGATCCGTACGTGTGCAGGGAGTTTTTCTCATGCAGTTTCTCAATGACCTAGTGAGCAACATCAACAGCGTCCTCTGGGGCGTCTTCGTTTTGATTCCGTTGTTGTGCGGCACAGGCATTTTCTACACATTCAAGCTGCGCTTTGTTCAGGTAAGAAAGTTTGGTCTGGCTGCCCGCTATCTGTTGGGCGGCGCATCGCTTTTCGGCAAACGCGCCGACAAAAGCGGCATGAGTTCTTTTCAGGCTCTTGCCACTGCCATTGCCGCACAGGTCGGCACAGGCAACGTGGCGGGCACGGCCACCGCACTTGTCTCCGGTGGTCCAGGCGCTCTCTTTTGGCTTTGGGTAGCTGCATTTTTCGGCATGGCCACGATTTTTGCCGAAGCCGTACTCGCTCAGGTCTACAAAGATAAGGACGAGCACGGTCATGTTGTGGGCGGTCCGGCCTACTACATCACCAAGGGCATGGGAGAAAAATACAGACCCATGGCTGTTTTCTTTTCAATTGCCATCATCATTGCACTGGGCTGCATCGGCAACATGGTTCAGTCCAACTCCATTTCCAACGCCATGGCTACGGCCTTTGACGTTCCGCTGATCGTTACAGGCATTCTGACGGCCATCGTTTCTGGTCTGGTGTTCTTTGGCGGCGTCGCCCGTTTGGCAAGCGTCACTGAAAAAATCGTCCCCTTCATGGCCGCGATCTACATCATTGGCGGCAGCTACGTCATCGGCTGCCATGCCTCGCAGATCATTCCCGCCTTTGAAATGATCCTTGTGGCTGCTTTTGATCCTCAGGCCGTCACGGGCGGCGCTCTTGGACTCACCGTTGCCAAAGCCATGCAGTTCGGCGTTGCCCGCGGTCTGTTTTCCAATGAGGCCGGCATGGGTTCGACGCCGCACGCGCACGCCATTGCCAAGGTCGATCACCCAGTCGAACAGGGGCTGGTCGCCATCTTCGGCGTTTTTGCCACGCTCATCGTGGTGACCTTTACGGGCATCGTGATTCTTGTGACCGGCGTACTGGACTTTCAGACGACCGGCATTGAGCTCACGCAAAAGGCCTACAACATCGGTCTTGGCGACTTCGGCATGTCGTTTGTCGCCATCTGCCTGTTTTTCTTTGCTTATTCGACCATCATCGGCTGGTACTTCTTCGGCGAACAGAACGTGCGCTTTCTCTTTACCGACAAGGGCCTGCCCTACTATCGCATCATTGTCTGCATCTTCATTGTGATCGGCGCCACGCTCAAAGTTGACCTGGTTTGGTCACTGGCAGACCTCTTCAACGGCCTGATGGTGATCCCGAACTTGATCGCCTTGCTTGTACTGCACAAGGTTGTGGTCAAGAACCTGGATGATTTTGAATCCAAGCTTGATCAGTATCAGGCTTCGCTTAGGAAAAAGAACTAATCTCAACGTTCTTTTAAACCGAATCCCCGCAGAAGAGAAGATCATCGCTCTGCGGGGATTTTTTGTATTTCAGAACTGGGTTCCACAGAAGCCGCTCCTGTCGCCCTAGCTTTGTCTGCAGAGCATTGCAGGTTTTTCGTGCAGCAAGGCTTCCTGCGCTTGCCGCCCGCAAAAAAGAGTCCAAGTCAGGTTCTGTTCCTGCCGGCTTTTCCAATTCAACCTGCTGCACGAAAAAATGCCGCTGACTGCCTTGGAACTTTTGTCCAAAACAGCCAGCGGCCTAGCGGAGAGATTTTTTTATCGCTTCCTTGACCGGCAGATCTTTGCGCCGGTCAAGTCAGCGATGGCCAAACCTCAAGATTACTTGCCGAGAATGCGAGCAGCTGCGCTTTCACCAGCGATGCGCCCGAAGGTGATCGTCTCGGAAATCGAGTTGCCGCCCAGACGGTTCTTGCCGTGCACGCCGCCCGTGACTTCACCGGCTGCGTAGAGGCCTTCGATCGGCTTACCGCTCTTGTTGACCACGCGAGTCTGCTCGTCGAACTTCAGGCCGCCCATGTAGTAGTGGATGGCGGGGGTGATTTCGATAGCGTAGAACGGAGGCGTATCGACCTTGATCTTGGCATTGATGCCCGGACGATTGAAGTCGGGATCTTTGCCAGCGTCGGCGTACTTGTTGTACTGCGCGATCGTGGCTTCAAGATTCTTGGGATCAATGCCTGCGTTTTTGGCCAGTTCAGCCAGCGTCTTGCCTTCCTTGGCAAGGCCCAGTTCAAAGGCTGCGCCGGTCTGCTTGACGCTCTTGCGAACCTTGTCGTCGAAGATTTCAAAAGCCGTGCCGCCCGTCTGCTTGGAGACGGCAGCGCTCGTGACGTCGCGCGTGGTGAGTTCGCTGATGAAGCGCTTGCCTTCGCGGTTGACGAAGACGGCGCCGGCGCCGCGAACGGTCTCAGAAATGATCACAGGCGAGCCGACCAGCAGCGTCGGATTGAGCTGAATTTCCTTGGCATCGACAACTTCAGCACCGATTCTCTGAGCCAGCACCATGCCGTCGCCCTGGCTGCCAGGCTGGTTGGAAGTCTTCACATCGGCGCTGATGTCCGGACGCAGAGACTGCACGAGCTTATTGTTGGCGCCGATGCCGCCCGTGGCAAGAACCACTGCCTTGGCATTGATGCGATACAAGCCGGAGTGCTTGCCCTTGATGAGCGCGCCAGTCACCGTACCCTTGTCATCGGTGTAAAGCTTGACGAGCTTGGAGTTGAGTCTCAGATCAAGCTTGGTTTCTTTGGCATGTTCGCGGAAGAACTTCGACAGATACGGTCCCACGAAGACGCCGCCGGCAGGTCCGTGCATGCGGGCAGCCGATGCGCCGCCGCCAAGACCGACGTGCGAGAGCTCAGCACCGCGCTTGGCAAGCCACTCGATGGATTCGTTGGAGCGTTCGGCGAGAATCTTGACGAGCGCCGGATTGCTCACGTTCTTGCCGCCCTTCATGGTGTCTTTGAACATCATGTCGGGATTGTCGTTGATGTTCTTGGCCTTCTGAAAGCGCGTGCCCGCCGCGTTCATGCCGCCAGCGGCAAGCTGGCTGTTGCCGCCGGGCACAGCCATCTTCTCAACCATAACGATGTTCTTGACGCCGGCTTCCTGAGCCGTAAAAGCAGCAACAAAGCCTGCGGCGCCCGAGCCCACGACCAAAAGGTCAGTCGTTTCGGTACGTTCCGGCTTGGCGTTGTCATAAGCCGAAAGGTCTTCGTACTGGCTAGCAACCTTGGCGCCCTTGCCGTACTTCATGTCCTTCAGACTCGGGAAGTCATGGCAATTCGAGCAGTACGCCACGGACTGAGTATGTCCGGAGTGGCAGGCCGTGCACTGCACGTCGCCCAAATGGCTCTTGTGAGGATTGGGCAGGCCCTCCTTTTGGGTCTTTTTGACGAGATCGGCCGGATTGTGGCAGGTCGAGCACTTGGCATTGATTTCGGTTTCCGAATCAGAAACCTTGTCGCCGACGTGGCAAGTTTCGCAATTGAGCCCCATCTTGCCGTGCGCTCCGGCCAGGAAGGATGCCTTGTCGCCCTGAGAGTAGGACTTGACGACGTCCGCAGAAAAACCAGCGGCGCTCACCGATGCGCCGAATGTCATCGCCATGAGAGCTGCGCCAGCGAGCAGCGCAAATCGATTTTTTCTCATGCTTTTCTCCTAATTTTTCGTTGTTTTCGAACCCGCAAAGTCTGATGCAGACTTTGGATTCTGGGGTTCTCGTGCTGCTGAAAAAAGTGCAACATCTTTGTTTTCACAAGCATTTTCAGCTGAATCCAACCTTATTATCGCGACAGTTCTATACTCTTTACCATCAGTAATTTTTCAATCCTGCAATCGAAGAATCAGAACGGTAGGAGTTTTCGGCATGCAACATTTTTCGCTCACCGATCTGCAAGTGCTCTCAGCCGCGGCCGATGAAGAAAACCTCACGCGCGCCGCACGGCGCATCAACATCGTCCCATCGAGCGCGTCAAGCCACATCAAAAATCTTGAGGAAGCCCTGAATGTGCAGCTCTTGATTCGCCGCGTGCGCGGCGTCGAACTTACCGAAGCTGGAAAAATCGTCAATCATTACGCCAAACGCATCAACCGGGAAATTGAGCAGATGCAAAAAGATCTGCTGCCCTACGCCCGACACGAAGCAGGAGTCATCCGCATGGTCGCCAACTACGGCGCATCCTTTGATTTTTTGCCGGCAAACCTTGCGCAGTTTTTGGTGGAAAACCCGGCCGTCAACATTCAGCTCGAGCAGCGAAGTTCAGAAGAAGTGGTGCGCATGGTGGCCGAAAACCGCGCCGACATCGGCATCGGCGCCTATCGCGAAAACTTCCCCAACATTGAGTTCATTCCTTATAGAAACGATGAACTCGTCGTCATTGCAGCCAAAGATCACCCGCTCGCACAGTTCGATGCGATCGACTTCAAGCAAAGCCTTGACTATGAATTCGTCTGCTTGGAAAACACCAGCGCCATGCAGCGCTTCATCTTTGAAAAGGCCCGCATGCTGGGCTGCAAAATCGTTCCGCGCGTGCAAGTCGGTCAGCAGTCGCTTCTGATCGGTCTGGTCTCTCAGGGCGCCGGGATTGCCGTTTTAAGCGGCGCGGCGGCGCGTGCCTTTGAATTAAAAAATGCGCGCATCATCAAGCTGACGAATGCCTGGGCCCAAAGGCGGCTGAGAATTGCCGTCTCGGCCAAATACCGCGAGCAAAGCCGCTGGCTTGAGCCTCTCATCGACGTTCTCGTGCGCGACGCCCCAAAAGAAAATTAGAGCGGCAAAAACGTGCAGATGCGCGCACTCGATGTTAAGCTGCCGGTCGGAAAACATTTGACCCTTTTTTGTCTTTGCCGCACCTGCGCTTATTGTTGTCATGCCCAGCCTCAAGCTTCTCGAAGGATTAAAGACCTCCTTCATCGATCAATCCATTGACTCCGAGGAGAGCTGCCGGGCGCAGCTTTTGGTCAACGAGGCAAATGAAGGCAGCTGCGTTCTCAACACCATCGAAGAAGAGCTCAGAGAGTGCTCTTCGTTTTGCATCACGGTTGCCTTTGTGACGATGTCGGGCTTGACGCCCTTGCTGCAGACGCTCTCAGAGCTCAGACAGCGCGGCACCCCGGGACGCTTTCTGACAACGGACTATCTCACCTTCACCGAGCCGCAGGCGCTCGAAAAGCTGCGGGAATTTGAAAACATTGAAGTAAAGATGTTTCGCACCTCGCAAGTCGAAGGCGCGACGCCAGGCTTTCATACCAAAGGCTACATCTTTCAAAACGGCACGCAGTGCCGCTTCATCATCGGCAGCTCCAATCTCACCGCATCGGCGCTCAAAACCAATCATGAATGGAACGTCAGGCTCATCGCCGCAGACACAGGCGAGATGGCCCAAAACGTTCGCGCCGAATTCGAAAGCCTTTGGTCAAACCCCTTTTCGCAGCCCATTCGAGAGGCCATAGAGGACTATCAGGAAGCTTATGACCGACAAAGGCAGCTTAGGACCGAACTCGCCGCGGGCGCTGCCGTCATCGCAGACGCGCAAAGCGTCGCTCCCAACAGCATGCAGAAGAATCTGATGACAAAGATCATCTCTCTGATGCAGATGCCGGGAAACACTTCCAACGACAAGCGAGGCTTGCTGATTTCCGCCACAGGCACAGGCAAAACGTTTGCCTCGGCCTTTGCCGTCAAGTCGCTCAACCCCTCGCGCGTACTTTTCCTGGTGCACCGCGAGCAAATCGCGCGCAAGTCCTACCTCAGCTACAGGCGCGTACTGGGCAGCGAGCGCCGCTACGGCTTTTTGATTGCGCAGGACAAGTCCGCACTGGAACTGCGCAGCGGAAAAGCCGTTGTCTTCTCGACCATGCAGACCATGGTCAAGAATCTCTCGCCGTCAATCTTTGAGGCCGATTCATTTGACGTCATCGTCATCGACGAAGTGCACCGCGCCGGCGCTCAAAGCTACAAACAGATCATGAACTACTTCAAGCCGCGTCTGTGGCTTGGCATGACGGCAACGCCTGACCGTCCCGATGACGAAAACATCTACGCAATGTTCAACCACCAGATTCTGCTCGATTTGCGCCTGCAGCAGGCCCTTGAGCAGAATTTGCTGTGCCCGTTTCATTATTTCGGCATCACGGAATTTGTCGACGACAAACTCAGGGCCGGAGATTTTGCCGATTTTTCAAAGCTCACCAGCGATGCGCGAGTCAGACATATCCTTAGGCAAATCAAGCTTTTCGGCTTTAGCGGAACCCGCGTCAAAGGCTTGATGTTTTGCAGCACCAAAAAGGAAGCCCAGGAGCTCTCCAGAAAATTCAATGCCGCGGGACTGCGCACGCTGGCTTTGTCCGGAGAAGATCCCCAACAAAAGCGCGAAGAGGCGATCGCAAGACTTTGCGCCGACAAGGGCGACGTGCTCGACTACATTCTCACCGTCGACATCTTTAACGAGGGCGTCGATATTCCCGAAGTCAATCAGGTTGTGCTGCTCAGACAAACACAAAGTCCGATCGTATTCATCCAGCAACTCGGAAGAGGACTGCGCAAGTCGCCCGACAAAGAATACCTCGTCGTCATCGACTTCATCGGCAACTACGACAACAACTACATGATTCCGGTGGCGCTCTCGGGAGATCGCTCCTATCAAAAAGATTCGATGCGCAAGACGCTCATTGCCAACACCATTCCCGGCAACTCGACCATTCACTTCGATGCCATCGCGCGAGAGCGCATTTTCAAAGCCATTGATGCGGCGCGCACCAATTCAATGGCCGAGCTCAGAAATGCCTACAGGTTACTGAAGTACCAGCTTGGCCGCGTACCGTCGCTGCGCGATTTTGACGAACACGGCTCAATCGACGCCGCCAAGTTCTTTTCAGCCAAAACGCGTTCCTATGCCCAGTTCTTGCTTTCCTTGACCAACAAGGACACACCGCAGGAGAGCCCTGCCATCAATGAAGCAGGGCTGGAGATTTTGGCGTATCTCAGCTCCAAAATCGGCAGCGCGCAGCGCATCTCCGAGGCGATCGTGCTACAGGAAATTCTCGCCGGCCGCAGCAATCAGGATCTCAAAGCGCTTCTTTGCACAAGGCTTCGCGCCGAAGGCATTTCTTTTGACAAAGCGCACCTTGTTAACTGCCGCAATGTTCTCACCAACAACTTCGCGCGCAACGTCAATGAAAAGGCAAAGACGCCCAACTGCGTCTTCATTGCGGGAAGAAACGGCGCTTGGCACGCGCACCCGGCCTTTGCTTCGCTGCTCGATGCCCAGCCCGATTTCAGACATCACCTTGCCGATCTCGTTGCCTTCGTTTTTGACCGGTACCAAAAGCGCTTCAGCAAGAGCTATCGCGATACGACTTTTACGCTCTACGAGCGCTATACGTACGATGACGTCTGCAGGCTTTTGAACTGGGAGCAGAATATGCCTGCAACCAACATCGGCGGCTACCGCTACGACAAAAATACGCGCACCCTTCCGGTCTTCATCAACTACGAAAAGACCGAAGACGCCATCCAGTACCACGATCACTTCGAGTCGCAGCAAAGCCTCATTGCGCTGTCCAAAACAAACCGCAGGATAGACTCAACCGACGCAGATCACATTTACAAACGCTGCAAGGAAGACAAGCAAAACCGCATCTACCTCTTCGTGCGCAAAAATAAGGACGACAACGAAACTAAAGCCTTCTACTTTCTTGGCGAAGTCTGCGCCGAAGGCTCTCCTGCTCCAATTGTGCTCGAAGATAAAATTCCGGCCTTTGAAATTCGCTACAGACTAAGCGACCCCGTAAGAAAAGACATCTACACCTACCTGACGAATTGAATTCTTTACGACAAAACGACATGAAAACCATCGAAGTTGTTGCCGCCATCATTCACGACAACGGAAAAATCCTCGCCACGCAGCGCGGCTACGGCGAATTCAAGGACGGCTGGGAGTTTCCCGGCGGAAAAATGCAGCCCGGCGAAACGCCCGAAGAGGCCATCATCCGCGAAATCAAAGAAGAGCTGCGCGTCACAATCAAGCCCGAGAAGCTATTGATGACCGTTGAGTACGACTACCCGACGTTTCATCTCACCATGCACTGCTTCTTTTCGGTCATCACGGCAGGAACGATCGAGCTCGTTGAACATGAAGCCATGGCGTGGCTTGAGGAGTCCCAGTTAGAGAGCGTTTCTTGGCTTCCCGCCGACATCGAAGTCGTCCGCGAACTGCAGCGGCACCTTGCAGCCAGACGCACTTTGTACTAGCCGTAGCAGTCTCGTGCGCATTTTGTTCAAATTTGCAAATTGAATGACGTGCACACGGCAAACTCAGTAGAGTTGGGGCCTTATCGATATGAACTTTTTAATCGCCCCTGCATCTATGTCCAAGCTGAGCCGCCGTACTTTGATCGCTTCCTGCGCCGCCCTTGCAGCAACTGGGGCGGCCGCTGCCGTCATCAAGACCGGCGCTGAAGCGCTCGACGCTTTTGGCGGCACGCCCTCAGGCAAAAGGCTTGAACGCATTCAAGCCTCGCCTAATTTTTCCAACGGTGCTTTCCGCAACCTTGAGCCTGTTGTGGATCCGATTGACCGCGACGGCCGCACTGGAAAAATGCTGGCGTTTCTCTTTGAAGATCAATCCGCTCAGCGCCCGCAACGTCCGATCCCCTCGCTCAAAACGCCGCTTGGGGACCTCCCTGACGGAAGCTTTGCATGGTTTGGACACTCCGGCTTTTTTCTGCGCCTGGCAGGGCTTTCCATCGCGGTCGACCCAGCGCTGCACGCCTGTTTTCCCATCGGAGGATTTTTTAAGCCGTTTCCTGGTTCAGACATCCATCAGCCGCAGGATATTCCGGCTCTGGACGTCTTGCTGCTCACGCACGATCACTATGATCATCTGGACATGATGACCGTCAAGTCCATTCGCGACAGAGTCTCTCGCGTAATTTGTCCTCTCGGCGTAGGAGCGCATCTTGAACACTGGGGGTACGATCCGGACATCATCACAGAACTTGACTGGGGAGAAAAAACTGCTCTCGGACGAGGCTTGATCACGTGTCTGCCCTCTCAGCATTTTTCCGGCCGCAGCATGAAGCGCAACACGACGCTTTGGGCAAGCTTCATGCTTGAGCTTGATGGAATGACGATCTTTTTGTCCGGCGATGGCGGCTACGGCAGGCACTTTGCTCAGATCGGAGAAATGTGGCCGCACATTGACTTCGCCGTTTTGGAAGACGGCCAGTACAACCCAGACTGGGCAGGCATTCACCTCATGCCGCACTACTGGCGCAAGGCTGCCTATGAATTAGGCGCCCGGGCAATCATGCCCTGCCACAACAGCAAATTCGATCTCAGCCGCCACAACTGGACAGATCCCCTGCAGACGGCTGAGGCAAGCGCCAAAGCTCTGGGACTGACGTTGGTGACGCCGCGCATCGGCGAGGCGGTTGCACTTGATCGTCTGGTAGACTTCCAGCAACGCTGGTGGAAGAGTTGTCGCTGAGGACAGACTGCTTGATGCGTCTTTTGAAAAGCCGCCCGCCTTTCAAAAAACCTGTCAGCTGCTTTTCCTTTCGGGCTATAGTGCGCAGAAACAAACTTTTCACCAAAAAAATTTCTTCATGCGCATTCTTCACACTTCAGACCTTCACCTTGGCCGGACGCTCTACGGGGCCAAGCGCGACGAGGCCTTTGAAAAGCTTCTGGCATGGCTTCTTAATGAAATCAAAGACAAAAACGTCGAGTGTCTCTTAATTGCTGGAGACGTCTTTGATTCAGCCACGCCCTCGCACGCCGCGCAAAACCTCTATTACGACTTTCTGTGCGCAGTCAAATTCCAAACAAACTGCAGACACGTCGTCGTCACTTCCGGCAATCACGACTCGGCATCCTTTCTCAACGCACCGCAAAAGCTGCTAAGCGCCATGGGCGTTGTCGTGATGGGCGCCGCCTGTGCCGATCCGGCCCAAGAAGCGTTTCTTCTAAAGGATAAGAACGGCACCCCCGAAGCCGTCGTGGCAGCCGTTCCCTACCTCAGAGAAGCCGACATCCGCACGAGCATTGAGCACGAAACCGACGAAGAAAAAGACCACCAGGTCATCGAAGGCACCCGAAGTCATTACGAAGCCGTCGTCACTGCAGCAGATGCGCTTCGCAAAGAAGCTCTTGTCCCCGACATTCCTTTAATTGCCGCCGGACACCTTTTTGCCGCAAGCTGCTCGTGCGGCACTGAAGAGCGATCGCTCTACATCGGCAGTCTCGGGCAGATTCCTGCTGAAGTCTTTCCCGAGACGATCGACTATCTCGCCCTCGGACACCTGCACCGAGCGCAGTGCGTAGCAGGAAATGAATCGCGCCGCTACGCGGGCTCGCCGCTTGCGCTTGATTTCGGCGAGAGCAAAAACAAATCCGTCGTGATCGTCGACATCGAAAAAGCCGGCCAAAGGCCGCACATCGAGCTTCTTGAGGTTCCCTGCTTTGACAGACTCGAGCAGGTTTGCGGCACAGCAGATGAAATTCTCGCGCGGCTCTCGGAGCTTGCCGCTGAAAATGTCCCCATGTTCTGCGAAGTCGTCCACGATCAGGGGCCTTATGCGCCGAGACTTGCTGAAGACTGCCGAGATGCGCTTGGCTCAAGCCCCGTCGTGCTCGTTCGCGTCATGAGCCGCGCCGCGGCGCAAAACCGCATCAGCGCCGCTGACAAAATCAGCGACGTGCACACGATCACGCCCAAGGCCATGTTTTCGCTCAGGCTTGAGCGATCCGCAGGCGACCTTACCGAAGAAGACCGAAGCAGCCTCATTGCCGCGCACGATGAAGTGCTCTTTGAACTTGAAAACGAAGCAGGCACGCAGGATGCAAAACCGGCATCCTTTCAATCTGCACAAGCAAAAGTTTGACCAATCAAATTTGTTATGCGAATACTCAAAATCTCGCTAGCCAACCTCAATTCCATCAAAGGCCGATGGGAGGTCAACCTTGAGGATCCGGTTTATGCCGCAAACGGCATTTTTGCCATCTGCGGCCCCACGGGCGCAGGCAAATCGACGTTGCTCGATGCCATTTCGCTTGCGCTTTATCAGTGCACGCCGCGGCAAGGGCACATTTCAGCCTCAGACAACGAAGTCATGACGCGCGGCACGGGAGAGTGCATCTCCGAGGTGACGTTTAAGGCCAATAAAAACCTCTACCGCGCCCGCTGGAGCCAGCGGCGAGCCCGTGGAAAAGCCGACGGAAATCTGCAGTCGGCGCAGCACGAAATAGCGCGCTTTAATTCCAAGAACGGCCAATGGGAGCTCATCGCCTGCCCCGTCAAGGACGTCCCCGGAAAAATTGCTGAAATCACCGGCATGACGAGCGATCAGTTCAACCGCTCGATGCTGCTGGCGCAAGGCAACTTTGCAGCCTTCATGCGCTCGCCCAAGGCTTTTCGCGCACAAGCGCTCGAACAGATCACGGGCACCGGGATCTACTCGCGCATCTCGCAGCGCGTGCAGCAAAAGTACGCGCAAAAGGCTTCCGACCTTGCTCTGGCCGAAAACCGCCTAGAGGCTGCGACAAGTCTCAGTCAGGAAGAAATCGATCAGAAAAAAACGCATCGCGTCGAACTCGATCAGGCCCGCGGCAAAACCTCTGAAGAGCTCGACGCAATTGAAGCGCTGCTTAAATGGGCCAACGCCGTCAAAGACTTGACGGACGAAGAAGAGGCCGCCCGCGCCGCCCTTGAAGCCAACACCAAGGCCAGAGAGAATCTGCAAAGCGAAAAGCCACGGCTTGAGCGTGCTCAAAAAGCGGCCTCGCTCGAAGGCCTCTACAGCGTTTTTGATCAAAGCCGAAAGGATCTGGCCTTGGTCGCCGAAGAGCAAAAGCAGCACGGCCTGCGCGCGCAGGAAGTTGCCGGCGCCATCGCTCAGGCGCAAAGCTTGAGCGC
This sequence comes from uncultured Duodenibacillus sp., assembly GCA_944388865.1. Lineage (GTDB taxonomy): Bacteria > Pseudomonadota > Gammaproteobacteria > Burkholderiales > Burkholderiaceae_F > Duodenibacillus. Next base: position 14,095 of record CALXKM010000030.1, read on the forward strand.
CGAGGCCAATCAACGCGTTCAGACCGAGACCGCTGTTCTCGAAAAGCTTCGCTTGACGCTCAGAGACGTCCGCGCACTTGACGCCGCCCTTGCCCAGGCCGCAAAAGAGCATCAGGCGCTGCAAAAGCGCCTGACCTTTGCCCAAGCCAACGAAGACAAGCTCAACAAAGAGCTTGCCGCACTTCAAGCCCTGCTCAAATCCAATCAAGAAGCATCAGCAAAGCTTGCGCCTGCCGTGAGCGACGAGTCGCCGCGAGCCAGACTTTTTGCCGTTCGCGACGAAGTCCTTCGACTTTCGGCGTTGTGCACGAGCAGCTGGGACGATGCGCTCAAAAGAAAAGCCGCGCTCAAAGACGCGCAAAATAAGCAGAGCAAAGCGCAAAAAGCCTGCAGCGAACTCGAGCCGCAGACTGCGGCAACGCGCAAAGCGCTCGAGCAGGCAGCAAATGCACTTTTGGAAAACGATAAGCAAAGCCGGCAGCTTCTCGGCGGCAAAGAGCTCTCAGAGATCATCGCCGAGCGCGATGCGGCCGCCTCCCGCGAGCGCACGGCAAGAGAAGCCCAGGCTGTTCGCACCCTGATTCTTTCTCTTGAAAAAGACATTCGTGAAAAGAACCTTCAGGCGCAAAATCTCAAAGCCGACATTCAAAAGGCACAGACACTTCAGCGCCAAAAAGAAGAAATTGCCCGCAAGCTTGCCCTTCACGTTGAAGATCTGACGGAAAAAATTCGCCTCAAGGACATCATCGAGCGGCTCGCAGACGAACGCTCGCGCCTCAAAGAAGGCGAACCCTGCCCTTTGTGCGGTGCGCTCAATCACCCCTTTGTTCATAAAAAGCCTCAATTAAGCGCAGATGCCTCGCGCCTGGCGGCGCTTCAAAAGGAGCTTGAGGCCGCTCTAAGCGAAGCTCGCTCGGCCAATACGGCAGCCTCTGCCGGCCAAGCAGGACTACTCACGCTTGAACCCATCATCGCTTCGCTTTGTGCGGATCTTGAAAAGCAAAAGTCTGCCTCAAGGAAACTTGCAGCCGAACTGTCCGACGCTTCATTTGAAGACGCTTCGCTCTACGATCAGTTCTTAGTCCGCGAGCTCGCCGCATTAGGCAAAAAGATGGCCGACTGCAAAGGCCTCATTGATCGGGCAGGCTTGCTTGCAAAGCAAAAAAGCTCGCTTGAGCGCCAAGCGCAAAAGGCGCAGAGCGCCTTTGAGGCCGCAAACAAAGCCGCTCAGGAAGCCTCACGCACTCTTGAGTCGGCAAACGTGCTGCTTGAGCAGACCGAAAAAGATTTTGGCGAGGCAAAAAGCAGCCTTGCGGCTGTCGCAGGCGACTTCTTGTCGCTTTTGACGACAGCCGGGTTTGACGCCTTCGACATCAAGCAGCTCAAGGCCGCCCAGCAGACTGCCGCCGACTCGCTTAAAGCTTTTTCTGAAGACAAGAACGCCTTTGAGAAGATTCAAAAGGCAATTGAAGACGGCGAGCGCGACATCAAGGCCGCGCAAAAGCAAGGCGCAGATTTTTCCCGCGAACTCAAAGAAGCCTCTGAGGCGCTCAAACAATCTGAACACGGCATCAACGAAATGCTTGACCGCAGACGAGCGCTTTTCGGAGATAAAAACGCCGACAAAGAAGAAGAAGCTGCGCAAAGCCAACTCCGGCAAAGCAGCCTGGCGGCGCAAAAGGCTCAAAGCGAACTCTCCCTTGCCCAACAGGCCCAAAAGGCCTACGAAGTGCAAGCCGAAGGCCTGGCAAAGCAAAAATGCGAACGTGCGTCGCTCTTTGAAAAGCACCAGAAAGCATTTCTCGCCGCCTGCCTTGAGAGCAGCTTTGCGGGCGAAGACGACTGGCTTGCCGCGCGCATGAGTCCCGAAGAACTGCAGCAGCGCAAGGCCGTGCACGAGAATCTCGACAACGAAGGCAAGCGCCTTGAGACAAATCTCAAGGAAAAACACGCGGCACTAGAAAAAGAAAAATCCCGGGCGCTGACGGACTCATCGATTGAGGAACTCTCGCAGCGCAAGGCCGCCAAAAAGCAAAGCGCAGATACGCTTTTGCAGGAAATCGGCGCAATTGACGCCATTTTAAAAGCAGATGCCGAGACAAAAGCTGCGCAAAAAGATCTTCTCGAAGAGATCTCCCGCAAAAAAGCAGATCTTGACGTCTGGGCAAAGCTCAATTCGCTCATCGGGTCGCATGACGGAAAAAAGTATCGCGAATTCGTGCAGTCGATCACGTTTGAGACGCTCATTGAGTTTGCCAATGAGTCTCTGATCAAAATGACCGATCGCTACCTGCTTGCGAGCAGCCCGCACGAGCCGCTTGAGTTTGACGTCATCGACAATTACCAGGGCGGCATTGTGCGCAGCTCCACCAATCTCTCGGGCGGCGAGACCTTCATCGCCAGCCTTGCGCTTGCGCTTGGCCTGTCGCGCATGGCAAGCAGCGTGCAGGTCGAGTCGCTCTTTTTGGACGAAGGCTTCGGCTCGCTTGATCCGGATGCGCTTGAGAGCACGCTTTCCATGCTCGCAACGCTCAACGAACAAGGCAAGCTGATCGGCATCATTTCCCACGTCGGCGAAATCCGCGAGCGCATTGCCGCCCGCATTGAGGTTGAGCCTGTGGCCGGAGGCGTCAGCCGACTCTGCGGACCGGGCGTTCGTGAGATAGCTTAATTACTGCAAAGGACATGCTCATGGCTAAGGAAATCGAACGTAAGTTTCTCGTCACTGGCTCCGAGTGGAAGGCGCTCGGCTCGCCCGTCGTCTATTGTCAGGGCTACCTCAACAGCAGCCCGCAGAGAACGGTGCGCGTGCGCATCGCAGGAGATCATGCTTTTTTAACAATCAAGGGGCCAAACAAGGGAGCCGTACGAAGCGAATTCGAGTATCCCCTCCCTGTTGAAGACGCCCGCGCCATGCTCGAAGAGCTCGCCGAAAAGCCCATTATTGAAAAAACGCGCACGATCGTTCACTGGCAAGGCCACATCTGGGAAGTAGATGAATTCGCAGGCGTCAACGCCGGTCTCGTTGTTGCTGAAATCGAACTCACAGACGAAGCGCAGGCCTTTGTCAAGCCTTCATGGGTTGGAAAGGAGGTCACGGGCGACGCACGCTACTACAACTCCAGCCTCGTTTCTCACCCCTACTCAAGCTGGAAGAAAAGCACCTAGACAAAAATCCGCACCTTGGTTCTTAGGGTGCGGATTTTTTCTTTTGCCCGGCAGCAAAGGATGGAAATATGCCTCACACCCAGCCTTTGGCCCGGAATTCCTTCATGGTCTTTGCAAACCACTTCATCTCGTCAACCGTGCCGACTGAAATGCGGCACCACTCAAGCGCAGGCGGAAATGCCCTTCCCACGAGAATATGTTCGGCGAGCATGCGTTCGGCAAAGGGTTCAAGCGCAGCCTTGAGATTGATGAACACGAAATTGGTCTGGCTCGGCAGATACTCGATGCCGAGTTCGTCGAGACAGTCGGTCAGAATCTTTCGAGCGACGCGGTTTTCCAGACGCGAAATCTCAAAGAACTCACGATCGTCGATTTCAGCCAGCGCTGCCTCAATGCCAACGATGGGCATCATGATGTCGTAGGCCACGCGGCGGCGCACTTTTTCGATCACCGAAGGCACCGCATAGGCAAAACCAACGCGAAGCCCAGCAAGTGCAAATATTTTTGAAAAAGTCTTCGTCACGACCAGATTGTCAAACCCTTCGTCAACGAGCGTTTTTGCGGAAACGAACGAGGGATCATCAACAAATTCCGCATAGGCCTCGTCAATGACAAAAAATGTATTGACGGGCTTTGAGCGAATCCAGTCGTTGAGCTTAACCGAATCGGTGATGGTTGAGGTCGGATTGCTGGGATTGGCAAGATAGACAACGCTCGAGCCTTCAAACTGATCAACCGCCTTCATCATGGCATCAATATCAACGCTCCAGTCGGGCCCCATCGGCACTTTGACGGGCGTCAGGCCGTTTCTGAGCGCGCAGCTTTCACCATCGCTGTAGGAGAGCTCAGGCACCACGACCTGAGGATTTTCTCCAAGATAAGCCTCAATCGAGGCGCGGATCGCTTCGGCCGAGCCGTAGGTCATCATGATGTTTTCGGGCTTTCCGCCCATGAACCGCGCACAAGCCTCCCTGAGCGCTTCATTGCGAATGAACGGATAGCGGCTTGCCGCCTCCAGCGCCCGCCCGGCGGCTTCCTTTGCCTTGCGGCTCATGCCGAAGGGATTTTCGTTAAAGCAAAGCAGCAGAGGCTTTTGCGCCGTGGGCGCCTCAAACGTTTTAATCTGCATGACCTCTTCTTTGCGGACGCAGCTGTATTGATCCATTCTTAATGTCTCCAGTGTTTTTATTGGTTTTTTCAGAAAGCATCAGCCGCGCCTGAGTCCCGAGTCTCGTGCGCGGCAAGTATATCGAGCGCTCGAGGCGCTAGTTCGCGAGGGCCTCGAGCCGGCTGCGTGCAATGCCGGCGAGCAATGCAACTGCCGCAGGCAGCACCTCGTCGTTGAAATCAAACGATGTGCTGTGCACTGAAGAAGTGTGTTCTTCGTCGCGCACGCCTATGCGCATCATGCAGCCGGGCACGATCTGCTGGTACTCGGCAAAATCCTCCGAACTCATGAAGGGATCGATGTTGGGCCGCACGGCTTCCGAACCAAAAAGCTTCTCGGCAGTATCAACGGCCGCTTTTGTTGCCACCTCATCATTGATGACCGAGGGGATGGAGTGCTCGTACTTGATTTCCGAGGTGCAGCCATGGGCTCGGGCAATGTTGTCGAGCATTGCCTTGAAGGTTTCTTCGACAAGCTTTCTCGTTGCAGGCTGAAAAGTTCTTGCCGTTCCGCTGATCTTCACCTCATTGGGCACTACGTTGGGCGTTTCATAGCGCCCCGCGTTGACCGCGCAGATGCTCAGCACTGCCGTATCGATCGGATTGATCTTTCGCGAGATGATGCTTTGGGCGGCATTGATCAATTCTGCAGCTGCCGGCACCGGATCGATGCCAAGGTGCGGGCGGCCGCCGTGCGTGCTCTTGCCCTTGATCGAGAGCCAGAAATAGTCGCAGGAGGCCTGCAGCGGCCCCACGCGAAAGCCGAAAACCCCCTTTTCGAGCATCGGCTCGGTGTGCGCTCCGTAAATTTCTGCAATATCGTACTTTTGGAAAAGTCCGCTTTCGACCACCGCTCGCGCCCCCTTGGCGGGCTCTTCGGCGGGTTGGAAAATTCCCACGACGCGTCCGGGAAAATCGCGGTGCGCATTGAGATAACGAAGCGTCCCCATCAGCCACGTCTGGTGTCCGTCGTGACCGCAGGCATGTGCATGGCCGGCAATGCAGCTCTTCCAAGGCTTGCCGGAGGTGTCATCCATCCCAAGAGCATCAATGTCGGCGCGAAGGGCGACTGTTTTTCCAGGCCTTTCTCCGTCAACGACGACGATGACGCCGCCCTTGACGAGTTCGGTGTCGATATTTTCAATTCCCCAGCCGCTTAAGACCTTCACAATGCGCGCAACCGTCTTTTCGGTATCAAATCCGAGTTCGGGCTGCGAGTGCACTTCATGACGGATGGCTGCAAGCTCCTCACCCCAGCCGAGAATTTCGGCGGGCACCTTGTCGGCATGTACAAACTGCATTTTTTCCTCCCATTGCCGTCTTTGCGCCTGCTTTTGAAAATTCTTGCGCAGACGGCAGACCGCTCCATTTTAGTTCTGCACACAACATTGCGCTCCGAGTGTGCAAAAAATCGGCCTGCCTCGCGTTCTTCTCGTCGCTTGACAGGCCGGATTTGACGACGGAAACGTCAGTTTTAGAGCTTGACCTCAAAAATCTTCGCAAGCTCAACCGTCGTCAGATTTTCATCAAAGGGCACATATTCGCCCTTTGAATTTTTAAAGACCCCATAGGGAACCGCACGGCAGCCGCTGCGGCGATGCAGCTTTGAATTGTCCCAGCAGTAGTTGCGCAGCTTTTCAGAAATCTTCGTGATGTCGTAGCGCAGTCCCCTAAAGCCCTCGTCGCGGAAGTGCTCGTGCTGAGCATCGAGCACTTCCCAGGGTTTGTCCGAGGCTAGAATCATGGCGCCCTGGGCATCGGAGTGAATGTTCATGAAGGCAATCGGACAGTAGATCACCTCGACCTTGTCGTGCAGCGGACGAATGCGCTCAAGAAGCCGCATGCAGTCCGGGCACTGCGTATCAAAAGCCACATAAGCCTTCGGGCGCCCCGTCGCCTTGCTTGGATAGGAAAATCCATGTCCGCTCTTGGCGAAGGTTTCATACATCTTTTGACCTTCCCAAATCGGCGGAACCTTCGCCGGAGCAGCCATTGCGGGCAGGGTCATTGTGCTTGATGCAGCAGCGGCGGCAAGCGCAAGCACGCCGCGGCGGGAAATGTCAGCCATAAAAAATCTCCTTTTTCGGCAAAAAATAAGCTCTTGCTTCTCTTTATCTGAGAGGACTCTTTTTACCTTGATAGCGGCCTGAATGATCATAAAAGCGTCCTTTTTCGTCTACGCGCCCCTGATAGCGCCCAGAATGATCATAAAAGCGCCCCTTTTCGTCTACGCGCCCCTGATATCGACCCGAATCATCATAAAAGCGTCCTTTGGCATCCTGGCGGCCTTGGTAGCGCCCCGTGCGATCATAAAAGCGCCCTTTGGCATCTTGTCTGCCCTGATAACGGCCAGATTGGTCATAGCTGCGGCCCTTTGCGTCAACCCGGCCCTGATAACGGCCGCTTCGGTCATAGTACTTGCCTGCCGCCGGACTTTGTTCAGGCGTCGCAGCCCAGACATCAGCGCCCTGGGTGCCAAGATCAACCACAACCCCAGTCAAGAGCATCACGACTGCCGCTGCCATTGCAAAAATTTGTCTGATCAGCATGAATTTCTCCTATTGCCGCATCCATCGCTTTTTGCGAGTCTACCAGCGGCACCCACGCTCGAATGCAAAGTTAACGTCTGGGAAAGTAACCGCTTGCTACAAAAAGAAAGACGGCCGCCAGAATGCAGACAAGCGCTCCCAATTCTGCCGCGGCTACGGGTTCGGCAAAAACAAATACGCCGACGGCAAGCGTGAGCACAGGATTGAGATACTGAATGACTCCCAACATCGTCATCGGCAGTCTTTGCGCCGCAAGCGAAAAAAGAATCATCGGAATGGAGGTCATCACGCCCGTCCCCATCAGTATCCAGCTTAGTCCTGAATCAAAGCCGCTGCAAAAGTGCGCCGCATACTCTCCTGGGGCCAGACATAAAAACACAAACGCCGGCGCAAACATAAGCGCATGCTCGACAAAAACGCTGTCCATGGGGGCAATCGTCACCTTCTTTTTGAGTGCGCCGTATATCGCCCAAGTAGAAGAAACGCCCACTGCAATCCACGGAAAACGATCAAGCCCAGCGGCAAGAATCACCACGCTGCAGGCCGCAAGCCCCACAGCAAGCGCCCTGAGCCGCGTCAGTCGTTCGGAAAAAAAGACGATGCCGATTGCCACTGTTGCCAAAGGCGTCAAAAACATCCCCAAACCCAATTCCACCACGCGTCCCGTATTGACTCCAACGATGTTGATGAGCCAGTTGAGCGAAGCAAACATAGATGCCAAAACGATGATGCCCGCGGCATTTCGATTCGACTTTGCAGCAAGCGTTCTGCACGCTGCCAGCGTTTGAGCAAATTCGCCCTTGAAAACAAGCATCAGCACGATGAACAACAATGACCAAATGATGCGGTGAGCAAGCACTTCAACGTGCGACGCTTCTGCCATCAAGTGCCAATAAAGAGGCATAAACCCCCAGAAGCAATAGGCAATGACGGCACTTGCCACGCCTGCAGCATCAGTCGAATTTGCTTTATTTTGATTAAGATCTGACATATGCCGCACGCTTTGGCTAAAAAAAACATCGATGCCCACGAGTGTAGCTCGTTTGCAAAGCGCGCAAGGAGGCGAGCATGCGCTTGAGATACTTTCTTTTTGGTCTAACCGCAATCCTTTTGAGCCAAATTTGCGCAGCCGCACAGGAAGACATCGACTATGTTGTCCTGCAAAACACAAAGCCTCAGGCTCAGGGAACTCTTACAAAGATCTTCAGCTACGACTGCAAGCACTGCTACAAATTCGACGCCTCGGTAGATGCCGATCTCATCGCCCTCATCAAGCAGAAAACAAATTTGACCTTCAATCCCGTGCACATTGAGCAACGGGCAAAGTATGGCCGCATGGCAAACGAATTCTTTGCGCTTTGCATCATCCGCGACCACGCTGCAGGACGAGCCGCTTACGACAAGAACTCGTTGTTTAAAAAAGCAAAAGATGCTCTTTTTGCGGCCTACCACAAAGACGGCTCGCGTTGGCTCTGGGGAGAAAGTTCCTTTATCGATACGCTCTCAAAAGCCACCGGCATCAGCGCCGAAGACTTCGCGCAAGCCCGCAGACAGCAAGACGTGCAGGCCTTGTGCGACGAGTGGAAATCATGGTACGACGCAGCCAAGCGCCAGGGCATTCCCGCCTATGTCGTCAACGGAAAATACCTTCTTTTAACTGCGAACCTGCGCGGCGTCGATCAAATGGCCGAGCTCATCGATGAGCTAAACAGACTTCCATAGCAAAAGCCGAGTCTCCTTTTGCGCCGCACGAAGAAAAACGGACAGCGCCTTCAAAAGACAAGCTGTCCGTTTATGTGCTCAAAAAGAAACACTCGGTTAGAGTTCAAACGTTCCTTTGACGATAATTTCAGAATCCTTCATCATCTGGCGTCCCTTGGCAAAGACGTGCACGAGCTCCATGTTTTCATCAAAGAGGTTGATGTCGGCGCAGCAGCCCTCTTTGATTTCACCCTTGCCCGGCAAGCGCAGCGCCTGCGCAATGTTGCGCGTGACCATGGGAAGCGCCGTTGTCATCGGCACGCCCTTTTCGCCGATCAGGCGCTTGAAGTCGCGCAGGTTGCAGGCAACGCCGCCCACGCCGAGTCCGACCATCTCGCCCTTTTCATTAAAGCGCGGCACCGAGCCGTGACCGTCGGAGCTCAACGACAAATGATCGGCAGGCACGCCGGCCTTGAGCGCTTCGACGATGCCGTCGGCAGGCGTTCCCACCGCGCACGAGCCGCCCGTTGTGATGTCGACGTAGCCGCCCGCAAGACCAAACTTGATGGCGCCTTCAAACACCTTGAGGTCGCGCGCGCAGTGTGTCGGACGAATGTGCTGGATCGGGAAGCCCTTCTTGGCGATGTCAAGGAACATATCGAAGGGGCCGACGATGTTGCCCAAATGAATGTGCAGCACGCCGAGCTTTCCTGCAACCATGGCGCCCACGCGGATTTGCGTGAGCAGCCTCAGCACTTCCTCTTCGGTCGGGAAACTGGAGCGATGGTCGCCCATGGCAATCTTGACGCCGAGCACCTCAGGCACAAAATACAGATCATCGCGCACGCAGTTGGTCAGCGTCGTAGGCGGATAAGCGTAGTTGCTCGTGTACATCCAGGCCGATACGCCCTCGGTCTGCAGCGCACGCACCTTGCCCAAGAGATTGGCTATCGAACGGCTTGAGCCGTCGGTGCCCGAGACGCCCACGACGCTCGTCGTGCCGCAGGCGACAAGTTCAGAGAGCACCAGCTCAGGCGTGCGCGTCTTGGGTCCGCCCTCGCCGCCGCCGCCCGTGACGTGAATGTGCTGATCAATGAAGCCCGGAGTCATGATGAGCCCCTTGGCTTCGAGCGTTTCAAGCCCGGGCATCGTCACCGTCAAATCCTTGCCGACGGCGGCAATCTGCTTGTTGACGACGAGCACGTCGACAACGCCCAAATCATCAGGAGCGTAGACGTGCGCATTTTTAATGAGTAATGCCATTTTCTTTTTCTCCGCAAAACAATTAGAGGAACACGAGCGAAGCAACAACGTTGACGATCATGCCGATGATCATGACCGGAATCGTGCGCCGGATCAATTCAATTGGCGTGAGCCCGGCAATGCCCGAAACGGCGATGATGACGCCCGAAATCGGGCTCATGGGACGCGCAAGGCTCGCCGCAAGCTGCACGGGCACTACAAGCGCCATGGTGTTGTAGCCCACGCTTGCCGCCGCCTCAGGCAGCAAAGGCGAAAACGCAAAGAAGGCCGAGTTGCCCGACCCCGTCACAATGGTGGCAATCACCATGATGGCCATCATCACGAAAAGCATCAGCGCAAGCCCCATGCCTTCCTGCGAAGCGGCCAGCTGAATGAGCGTGGAGATGCCGCCCACCTTGGTAAGACCGACGGCAAAGAGTTCAGCGCACACAATGAGGCTCACCGTCGAGATGAACACCTTGCCCATGCCTTCAAAGAAAGCCTGGCCGTCCGCGCAGCACTGCTTGAAGGTGCGCCGCGTAAGCAGATCGACCACAAAGGAAATCAAAATGGAGACCACAATGGCCGTCACCAGGCTGAGCTTGATGCCGGCATACACCATCGGCGAAAAGATCAGCAGCAGGAAAAGCGGAAGAATCGGCAGCACGGCGTAGTGCGCAGGCCCAGCATCGGCAAACGGATCCTTATCGTCGGCGCTCTGAGCGATGCCCTCATCAACAATGCCCTTGGCTGCTTCGCGCCGGTCAAACCAGCGCTGAATCAGCGCGTGTCCAACAGCCACGGCAATCATGATGCTCACGGCAACCGGAATCTGACCGGTGACGAAGTAGGTCACCACGTCAGTGCCGATCAGATCAGAAGCACGCATGGCGTTCGAAGAGCTCGGTCCCAAATCAAGACAGCAGGTCGAACCGATCACCGCGGCGGCAGCCGCGCGGCGAACGCCCAGCTGCACGAGCAAAGGATAGATCGAAGCCATCAGCAGCAGCCCCAGTCCCACGGCCGAATTAATGAAAAGCGCCATGGTCTGGCCCACCAGATAGGTCACGCCCAAAAGCAGATACGGCGAGCGAATAGCCGACAAGGGACGAATGCAGGCCTTGACGAGCGCTTTCGAAGCGCCCAGCTTATTCATGTAAAACGAAAAGCCCGCGATGGCCATGATGTTCAGACCCAGTCCGCCCAGACGGCTCTTTAAGAGATCGGTGAGAGCCTGCGCAATGTCAAAGCCCACAAAGTTGGTCGCGCTCTTGGGCCCCACGGGCGCATTGCCCATCATCACGCCGATGACAAGCAGCACGACGCCCAACAGCCACAACATCATGGGCGGGTAGTAATTTTTGATAACGAAATACGCAATGGCGACAACGGCCAAAAGCGTAATGATGACGCCCAGCATAAACATGCCTCCTTTTAGTTTGATGCATATGTTGTGCGGGCTTTTGGTTTTTCTTTTGCTTGATTTAAGCCCGCAATTTAAGAGCCTACCTGATTTAAGGCCTTCATCGGTGGCAGAGGCAAAACACTCTTGCGCGGATTTGCCCCACGCAAAGATTTCTGCATGGTTTTACGAATTGCGGCGAAAAAAATTCTGAACTTCAATCCATGGATGAGAAACAAGGGAGCCGATCAAAAGATTAGGCACTGAAGAATTTCTCTCAGAAAGCCATCGCAAAAAAATCAGACGAACTCGACAAGCTCTCTGAGAAGTTCTTCGGGCTCGACATCGCGACCGAAAAATAGGCCGTCTGACACAACGCTCAGTTTGGCGCAGTCTTAAAGCCCGGTCGCCGTCCAAAGCGCCGGGCTTTGATGTCTCTCAGTTAACGATTCTGTCAGAAGCCGATCTTTTTGAGCCATGCGGCAACATCGTCTCCAGCATCGGCAGCCTCTGCTCCAGGCACATAAAAGTGCTCTCCCATTTTTGCCTGCGGGCAGAGCTCACGAATGCGATCTAGCGCTCCCTGCGGCGAAGAGCTTCCCGATGTAATGAACGGGTAGATGGTTTTGCCGGCAAAATTGTGGTCCATCAGAAACGTCGCCATCGGCACCGACAAGCTTCCCCACCAATAGGGGCTGCCTAAAAAAACCACGTCAAAATCCGTCAAATCAGGAATCTGCGTTTTCAGTTCTCTTCGTGCTTTGCGCCGCACTTCGTCGCGAGCAACATCGGTCATATCGCTGTAGCTTGCCGCATAAGGCTCTTTGACATCAATGCGCAACACCTCAACACCTGTGCGCTCGGCAATCATCCGCACAAGAGCCTCAGTGTTGCCCGAACGTGAGTAGAAAACAACAATTGCCTTTTGGGGCTTTGCCGCCGCTGCCTGTCTCAAACTCAGCGCAGCAGCTGCGCCGCAGGCTGCTGCGCCTTGCAGCAGTACTCTTCTTGAAATTGACATGATTGCTCCTTTTGAAATCGAAAAAATGCCGCAACCCGCAAACTTATCTCTGCAGACTAAAGCGAACCGCTTCGTCGCCGCTTGACTGCAAAGCCTGCCAGGCCTCGGTGCTCATGGATCCCAAGGGAACCAAGCTTTCCGAAGGACGAAAACCGCGCACAAACACAGCCAGATTACCCCAGGGGACGTAGTAGGCGATGTCGCCCGTGCGCGGCGTCATGTGCGTAGGCGCCTCGCCCACATTGAGCTTAGGATTGAGGTAGGCAATGCGTTCGGTGCCAGCATAGTCTTCAAACTGAAGCTCCATGGGCAGGCGACGGGCAAAATCCTGCGCCGCATCGTTGCCATTGAGTTCGATTGAATAGCTTTTCGAACCGATTCGCATTTCAACGGTTTGAGCCATAAGAAAATCTCCATTCGCGCACACAAGAACTGCCGACAGTGCGCTGATCTTCAAAAACTTTTTCATCCCATTTGCTCCCTGAGCGAATTCTTCTCGCGTCGAGCTGCAGCGCGGCGCGAGAGCCGCGAACTTAAGAATGATCAATTTGGCTTTCGGTGAAGGGATCTGCTCGGTGCCCCATCAGATCAATTTGATCAAATTCCTCATCAAAAGCCTTCCAATCGTCGGCCGAAAGCTTCAATTGGGCAGCTCCCAGAAAGTCGTCAAGATGCTGCGGATTCGTCGTACCAGGAATCGGCGCAATATTTTCGCCACGAGCAAGCACCCAGCCCAGCACGAACTGCGCCGGCGTCGCCCCAGTCTTCTTTGCCCACTTCGCCACCAGCTCGACAAAAGGCATGTTGTGCCGCATAGCCTCTTCGGTAAACTGCGGCAGCGTCGAGCGCCGATCCTTCTTTTCAAACTTCGTCTCCGGCGTGATGTGTCCGAGCGGAAACGCACGGCACAACGGACAATAGGGCACAAAGCCGATGCCCAGTTCTTTGAGCGTTGCAAATGTTTTTGTCTCCGGCTCGCGCCACCAAATTCCATACTCGGACTGCAGCGCCGTCAAGGGCGTGACGGCATGCGCGCGCCGAATGCTGCGGCTGCTTGCCTCTGACATGCCCCAGTGAAGAACCTTGCCTTCGCGCATCAAATCGCCCACAACGCCTGCAACATCTTCAACCGGAACCTGCGGATCAACGCGGTGCTGATACAACAAATCGATATGATCCGTGCGCAGCCGCTTCAAAGAGCCTTCCACCGCGCGGCGAATATGCTCCGGGCGACTGTTGAGCGCCTGCGGCTTTCCCTCTTCAACGCCAAAGCCGAACTTGGTGGCAATAACGACTTTGTCGCGCACGGGCTGCAAAGCCTCCCCAACCCAGGTTTCGCTCGTATAGGGACCGTAGACCTCAGCGGTATCAAAAAACGTTACGCCGGAATCAAACGCGTACCGAATCAGCGCGATCATGTCTTTTTTCTCAAACTTCCCGCCATAGTACCCGACCATCGGAAGACACCCCAGCCCGATTGCTGAAACTTCAAGATTTCCGAGCATGCGTCGCTCTTCAAGACGGCGCAGTCGAGCGTGATCACCAACAGCCGCCGGCGCAGCACTCCCGACCCCTGCTGCGAGCATGCCGGCCGCTGCAGTCATGCAAAGAAAAGCCCGACGAGAAAAAATGGACGATGTCTGCTTCATTTGATGAATCCTCCCAATGAATGGCTGCGCGGCCAGCTCATGACCGGTCGCCTGCCCGAGATGCGTACATCGTATGCTGACTCGCAAATAATTCCAATATCAAATACTTATATCTATTTATAGATTTTTAATATAATTTATCCAACCCGTCTACTTCCTCTTCAAAGGCCTTGTCATGGACCTCAAATCTTTGCGTTACTTTGTTGAAATCGCCCGTCAGAAAAGCTTTACCGCCGCCGCAGAGAAGCTTTTCGTCACGCAGCCCACGCTCTCAAGACAAATCTCAGACCTCGAAGAAGAGCTCGGGCAAATGCTGTTTGACCGCACGACGCGGCGCATTGAGCTCACCGAAAAAGGCATCTACCTCTTTCAGCAGGCTCAGGCCATCTTGTCTCTCGTGGAAAAAACAAAGCTCGAAACCATGTCCACTCAGGATCTTTCGGGCAATCTGACGATTTCTGCGGGCGAAACGCCTGCCATGGACGTTGTTGCCGATGCGCTGGCAGCGTTTCAAAAAACGCATCCGCTTGTGCGCTGCCACCTGTTGAGCGCCAATGCGCAGGATTGCGCCGCAGCGCTTCGCATGGGCACGTCCGACTTTGGACTCTTCAATCAGCCTGCGGATCTCGCAGGCTTTGAGTACATCAAGCTGCCTCAGCAAAACCGCTGGGGCGTTCTCACTCGACGCGACGGGCCTCTGGCGGGCAAAACTTCGGTGTGCGCCTCAGACCTCGTTGATCTGCCGCTTTACTTTTCCAAACAGCGCCTCATTCAAAGCGAAATGTCGGGCTGGCTCAACTATCCCTTTGAGCGGCTTCACATCGTCGGAACCTACAACCTGCTCTACAACGCCTCGCTCATTGTCCGCGCCGGAGGCAATGCCATCTGCATTGACGGCATCTCCAGGCCCGATGATGAAATCGCGTTTCTGCCCTTTCAACCGGCCTTTAAAACGGACGTGGTCTTTGCCTGGTCGGCCGCCGCCCCCAAGCGCACGCTCACTGAAGAGTTTCTCAAAGTCCTGCGCCAGCGCATCTCCCAAGTTCAAGCAGTCTGAAACAGCTGATTCTTGCGGCAAAAGGCAATTACGCAAATACCTTTTGCCGTTTTTGCGCATTTATTTATTTTCTGCATAAAACTCCATTAGCATAAAGTATTTGACATCGCCGCTCGGCTCGCCCGACAATCTTTTCAAGGCTCTCGCGTGCGCCGCTCTTTCTTTTTCTGCTTCCGAGGCTGGGCGTGGGCACCGGCTTGCTTTTGGTCTCCTATCTGCTCCTTTCTTCTCGGAGGTTTGTTTATGAATGCATCTCAACGCTTAGCCGCCGCGGCTGCTGCCGTCGTTGCCGGTTCTGTGATTTCGGCTCAGGCCGCCGACGCCGTAAACGTCAAAAAGGCTCCCATCGACACCATTTTCGAGCAAGGTCCGGTCAATCCATACAGCAAGTTCTTCACGGGTACGACCTACCTCACCATGCTTTCAAACAACGACGATGTCTTCAATGCGCCTATTGGAAACGTAACCTTTGAGCCTGGTGCCCGCACCTTCTGGCACAAGCACACAGGCGGTCAGATTCTGCTGGTTCTCTCCGGCGAAGGCCGCTATCAGGAACGCGGAAAGCCCGTGCAAATCATCAAAAAAGGCGATGTGGTGCGCATCGCTCCCAATGTCGAACACTGGCACGGAGGTGGACTTCAGACTTGGATGACGCACATCTCTGTTGAAACCAACGTGCCCAACAACAAGTCCATCTGGCTTGATCCGGTCAAGGATGTCCAGTACGAAGGCAAAGAACAATAAGAAAAAGCTTCTTTTTATCGAGTCATTTTGCGGCAGAAGCGCCAGCGTGCGTCTCTGCCGTTTTTCATGCTCGTTTTTGCCTCCACGTCTTCTTCTTGTTGAAGAAGGAGATAATTTTGCACTGTTAAAATAAATTTATGCAAACTTCATGAAACCCATTGTTTTTCTTTGCTTTTCAGTTTTCACACCGGCTATTTTTCCGCAATTTTTGCGCCACTTGTTTGCGGCATCAATTGCGTCATATATTGCAGGCACAGGAGAACTGTCCATATGTTTCAAACCGTCTTCAGCATTGAGGATCTAAGCCGCATTACAGGCCTGACGCGGCGCACGATCCGCTACTACATTCAGCAAGGACTTCTCGCGCATCCAGTTGGTGAGCGTCGCGCAGCACACTATCTTGCTTCGCACCTTGAAACACTACTGCGCATCCGCAGACTTGCCGCCGAAGGATTTTCGCTTGAAGCCATTGGCAAAAAGCTCAACGAAGACGACAGAAACGAGCACGCCGCTTCTGCCCGCACGCCGATTCCGGGCACAGCGCGCACATGCATTCATATTGCCATTGCCGCGGGCGTCGAGCTCACCGTTGATCCTGCCGCTGCAAAAATGAGCGCCGAAGATCTGCGCAAAATCATGGCGCAGATAACGGAACTTCTAAGCAGCAAAAAAGATGAGGAATTCATTGACTGATGAATCCTGTTTTGTTTTTGTCGCACATCTAGCAAGGAACCTATCGTCATGCTGCAATGGGAAGGCCTTCATTCCGATTCCGGAAAAATTGTTCTCAAAAAGCTTTCCTGGAACTGCGTTGTGCAGCATCTGCACTGCAAGCTTTCTTCCGTCCAGGAATACAAAAACACAACGTTCAGAAACATCGAGGCGGTTTACACGTTCGCGCTACCGCGCGATGCCGTCGTCACGAGCTTTAGCATCAAAACCGGAGGCAAAACGCTCACAGCCCGCATCGCGCCCCGCGCGCAGGCAGGCGAAACCTACGAAAAAGCGCTCAACGCCGGAGACATGCCCTGCATGCTCGAGTACGGCGACAACGGAATCTGCACGGCCAACATCGGAAATCTCAAGCCTCGCCAGCAAGTTCTCATCTGCATTACATGTGAGTGGATGCTTCAGCAGTCCGACGGCTCCGTTCGCGTCACCGTTCCCATGGTGGCCGCCGAGCGCTACTCGCGCTCGGGCACGCAGGGAAAGCTTTTGCCGCATCAATTTTTGCGCGAGTCGTTTTTTGCGCAATACCCATTTGAGGCGCGCTTTGAATTCATCGGCGAGCAATATCGCCGCAGCAGCTTTTCGACCCCCGGCTTTTCTGCCCAATGTCAATTTGGCGAGCACTCGGTCATCGTTGCAATCAAGTCGGGTTTTGCCGACAGAGATCTTGTCGTCACGGCTTGCGAAACCTCTCCCTTTGCAGACTCCTATCTGCTCTTTGACGGCAAGCACTACCGCGGCATCGCCGTCGTGCCCGTACCCAGGCCAGAATCTTCCTTGGGGAAACAACCACTCAATCTCAATTTGGTCATCGACTGCTCTGGCTCCATGACAGGCGCGGCCATTGATGAAGCCAGACGAGCGCTCAAGGCGCTTGTCCCCGAGCTTAATTCGAAAGACAAGCTTGCGCTCACTCTTTTCGGCTCAGCGCCGCAAACCGTCTTTCAGAAGCCGCAGCCATGCACAAGACAGTTTCTCCGACGCGACTATCTGCCTTGCATTGATGCCGTCGATTCCTCATTGGGCGGAACAGAAATGGCTGCCGCACTCAAACAGGCTGCGTCTCTTTATACGCACGACAACGACATTTTGCTGATGACCGATGGACAAATCTGGGAAACAACAGAATGCATCAACATCGCTCGACAGGCACATGCACGCGTTTTTGTCATCGGCATCGGACACGCCGCCAATGCTCCGTTTTGCTACGCCATTGCGCAGGCAACGTGCGGCGCAGTTGAAATGGTATTGCCATCCGAAGACATGACGGCCGCCGTCGGCCGCATGATTGCCCGCATGCGGGCGCCGACGATGAGCATCGAAAGCATCCATCCCGCGGGATCTTTGACCGACGAGCACATTGCCTCGCAGGCCTTTGCCGGAGAGACGATGACGCTTTTCTTCAAATTCAAGAAGATTCCCAATGCCGTGCCTCGCATGGAGCTTCGAGGCACCGACAACACTTCCTTTATGGTCGAAGGCGCGCGCTGGCGCATGATTGAAGACGCAGGACTGCTCAAGGTTGCCGCCAACCACGAACTTGCCTGCGGAAATGTTGAGGATCCGGAACAGTTTGCGCAAGACTATGAGCTTCTCTCGGCTGAGACGAGCTTTATTCTGGTCGACGAGCGCAGCGCCGAACAAAAAACGACGGATCCCGCAGAGCTGCAGCAGATTCCTCAAATGAAGGCTGCATTTCTGCATGAACCTGTCGCAATCAACTGTAGCCGACCGCGTTCGCTGGGAAGCAGAATCATCGACAAACTGCGTCCGAGTGCAGACAAGATGGCAAGCTACTCCATATGCGGGCTGCGACCTTATCGCACAGTACTTCCTTCCAGCGAAGATTTCAAGCAGCGCGCCAACCAGGTTCTTTCCGGCAAATCGCTGCCTCTGGAGCTGCTGGCGCTCTTTGCCGAGCTTGAAAAGGCAACAGGTCTGGACAAAGCAGAGATTTTCCTTTTCTACATGCGCTGGCTCAACCGCACTGCGCCCACGCCGCTTTCGCAAATGTTCGCGCAGTTTAACGACGTTGCTGAGCATTTTGCCGAGCCTCAAATCATTGCAAAACTCGAAGAGAAATTTTCTCAATACGCAAGCAAAGTTCCTTAAGCATCATCTATCAGAAAAAACTGCCTTGCGTTTTGTACGGGCTAGCGAGCATTCGGCGCAGATGTGCTTTATGCCATACTCGTTTAGCAAAGGCCGCTTAAACGCATGCGGTGCAGTTTTGCTCCGCGTCGTTAAAAAAAGACCTTGTTCTTTTGCAAATTTTTTGAGGAGAAAAACAATATGACCGGACTTAATCGCCGCTCGTTTTTGATTGCTGGCTCCGCCGCTGCTGCAGGCACAGTGCTGCCCGCCGCTGCCAGCGCGAAATGCACTGACCCGATGCCGGCAAAGTGGGACGAGACTGTCGATGTGCTCGTCATCGGCTCAGGCTTTGCCGGGCTTGCCTGCGCCATTGAAGCGCGCAAGGCTGGAGCATCCGTTCTCGTTCTCGAAAAGATGCCCACTTTCGGCGGAAACTCCATCATCAACGGCGGCATCATGTCAGTGCCGGGCAATGCCGCACAGAAAAAGCTCGGCATCAAAGATTCTCCCGAACTCCTTGCCGAAGACATGATCCGCGAAGGCCTCGGCTACAACTATCCCGACAAGGTCAAGGCTATGGCCAAGGAAGCCTATCCGACGTGGGAGTGGACCGTGAAGGAACTCGGCGTTGAATGGATCAAAGATCGCGTCGGTGCCGAAGGCGGCCACTCCGTGCCGCGTCATCTCTACACGATCAACGGCTCGGGTTCGGAAATTGTGAGAAAAGAGCATGCCTACGCCAAAAAGCTGGGTGCTGAAATCCGCCTGCGCACAATTGTCGAAGAAATCGTGCGCGACGGCGACGGCCGCGTCAAGGGACTCAAGGTGCGCGAAGGCTATCGCCTCCCCAAGGCCGACTCCGGCAAGGTCAAGTACATCCGTGCGCGCAAAGGCGTGGCGCTTTGCTACGGCGGCTTTGGCGCCGATGTCAACTACCGCATGAAATTCGATCCTAAGCTTACGGCTAAGTTCGACACGACCAATCAGCCCGGCGCCACTTCGGAAATGTGGCGCGAAGCTTCCCGCATCGGCTGCAACATCATTCAGGCCGACTGGATTCAGTGCGGACCTTGGAATTCTCCTGAAGAAAAGGGCATGGGCATTGCGCTTTACTTCGCGCAGGGCGCAGCCGCCTCGCAGGGCATGTGGGTCGACTGCTCAACGGGCAAGCGCTTTGTGAACGAATTGGCAAACCGCAAGGTGCGCGCCGACGCCGTCATCACCAACAACAACAAAGGCCACACCTGCATTGCCATTGCTGACCAAACGGCAGTCGACAATACCATCGTCAAGAGCCGCCCGGGCATTCTCGACAAGATGCTCGAAAGAAAGTGCGTGCACGTCTACAAGACGCTCGATGAGCTCATCGCGGCCTACAAGATTCCCGCCGAAGCTCTTAAAAAGTCCATTGCCGACTACAACGCCGCCTTAAAGAAAGGCAGCGGCGATGAGACTGGCCGCTACTTCGCCCCGGGCGCCAAGCCCATCGGCAAAGGCCCCTGGTATTGCTCGATTCTCTCGCCCAAGGTACACCACTGCATGGGCGGCGTGGAAACCAACAACATCGGTCAGGTAATTGACGTTAAGTCTGACAAACCAATCCCGGGTCTTTATGCTGCAGGCGAAGCCACGGGCGGCGTACACGGCGCGGTCCGTCTGGGCAGCTGCGCCACGCTCGACTGCTTGGTCAACGGCCGCATCATCGGTCAGGCGCTTGCCAAGGAAAAGCCTTGGTGCTAAGCCGAAAATAAATAGCCTTCGTTAAACGGGGAGCATCGGAAAGATGCTCCCCGCTTTCAAACTGCATTTTTTCTGCTCGCCGTTGATGCTTTTGTAGCCGCAGGAAAGTTGCCGCGCACATCTAATAGCGCATTGCACGCTCGAGAATTTCCACGGCAGCCGCACGAGTCTGCGGCAAGTTGAGTAATGTGTGCGGCGCCTGCGGCAGCAGTACGATCGAGGCATTGGCGTTGTTCTGCAAAGCCTCCCGCGCATAGCCCAATGCATCATCGTTGTCGAGATAGGCATTGGCCTTGCTGAAGTATTTATCCGACAGGCTCATGACGTTGAGAATCGGCAAATCATCAGGCAGCACGCTGCGGGCAGCCTCAACGTGATAATTGTTTTCGCAAGACCACGAAAAGATCAGCTTTACCTTTTCGCGAATCGCAAGCGTCGAAGAATCAAAGCGTGCGGCCGCAACGCCCCCTTCGCTCGTTCCGGCAACAGCGTAAATTCCTGAAAACCACGGCTGCTCAAAAAGCCTTTGCGCGCAATAGGCAAGCTCAGCGCTTCTCATCGAGTGCACTGCCTCATAGTCGCTTCTGGCCACCGGCGATGAGTAGGTCAATCTGTCTGCCGTCTGCATGGAGTCCGGCACCACAACGGCCCAGCCGATTTTCTGCGCAATGTAAAGACTGAATTCGCGTATTGCCGCATTGATGCCTGAGCTTCCGTGCGCAAATAAAAGCACCGGAAAGCGCTTATTTTCGCAAAGCTCCCGCATCGAAGCAGGCGTTGTCTGCACAGGCTGATCCAAGTCGTCTTTTGCGGGAACCACCAGCAAAGCGTTTTCCCAAACAGCTGCAAGCGTCTCAGCGGTGTGCTCGCGCACTGAGCCAAACACCTTCCCTGTCAGTTCGATCGTCATCGAAGTCCTCTCAAGAAAAAATGAGATTCCGGCAGGCCGACTGCTGCAGTCTGCCGAAAATCTGTGCTCTTAAACCATGATCGAAACCGTGATGAGCATCGTTACATAGCCCACCAGGCAGGGAATAGCCGTGCGCTTGACCATCGTAAGCGGATTGACCTTGGCAAAGCCAGCCACAATGATGACCACGCCGGCCACAGGCGAAATCGCGCGCAGCATCTCGCTTGCCGTGTGCATCATCAGCATGATCGAAATGCCGTCGCTGTTGAGGTGCGCTGCCACATCAGGGATGATGTGCGCAAGACTCGTGAAGGCCGCAACGCCGGAACCGGTCAAAATCGTCACGACGCCGATCACAGCCGACAGGAACACGCCGGTGCCGGTCTCGCCCAACCCGATGTGCTTCGCACCCTCAATGAGCATATTGACGATGCCGATGTTCTGCAGACCGGTTGCAAAGAAAGCAGCCACGAAGATCAGACCCACGGTGCTCGTCAGAATGCTGCCCATGCCTTTGAACATGGCAAAGCTCAGGTCAAACGATTTTTTGGGATCGCGCCGAACAACAAGGTCGACAAAGAAAGAAACCACCCAGGCAATGAACATGGCCGTTGCGACATTGAGCGTCACGGTTTCGTAGACCATCTTATTGAAGATCAGCAAAAGCACGATCGGCATGATCGGCAGCAAAGCGTATACCGCAGGCACGTTTTCAAGCGTCTGACGTTTTTCTTCTAGCTCGCGCAGATCGGCAGTTTCCGTTTATCTAAAACTGCCAAATCTTCCATCCGCGCAGTTTCAAACATTTTTTCGCTCTGTTTACTGGCGGATTGCTCCGTCAGAGCAGTCCGGCGCTCAACGGTATTTTCATTCACAACAGCGCCG
>CALXKM010000031.1 GCA_944388865.1 uncultured Duodenibacillus sp.
AAAAAGCGCGTGAGCTCCTTCATGGAAAAAGTATCCAAGAAGGTGCGTTGGATCCAAAAAATTTTTGACAACCCGCACGTCAGGTACGCTGCGGAAAGTGTCGACTATTAAACCGCCTCGTTAATAGCCAACAAAAAAACGAACAAAGGACGCGGTCAACTTTCCTTGAGAAGAAGACATCAGAAGCGAGAAGCAAGGACGACAACTCATTGGAGATAGACATGACGCTGTGTTCGATTTGAGTCGTTTCCCGACAATACAACGTTTTGCCGGCGCCATTCGCCGTTGAGCTGCAAAAGTCCTTCTGACTGCTGCCTTGCGTACTCTCGGCAGGCATTGCTGTCTTGATCTTGATTGTCCGGCGACTCCGACGGCGGCAAACATGTCGAGTGCGCGAGCCTTCGCACGATCAGAAAGAAGACCTGCAGCGTCAGGCGCAACGCCGCAGGTCTTCGGGATGCGAAGAGGTCGTCACCAACATCGGATTTGAGCCTAAGTCCAGAAAGAACGCTTTTATAGCATCCAGACGGGCACAACAAAAACATCGTTATCCAGAGCACTCAATTGCGGTGCATTGCAGATGACAGCGCCAGCCCCGATAGGCAAGTTTTTGTTTTTGAGCTTTTTGAAGGTTTTCGTGATGGACAGATTGGGCGTCGTCATTCGCTTGATTTCAATCGGGTGCAAAACGCCGTCTGCCTCAAGAAGCAGATCAATTTCGTCTTGATCAAAATCGCGGTAGTACCACAAAGGATATTGCCTGCCCACATTATGAAAGCCGGCGCGAATTTGGTTGACCACATAATTTTCCAGGATTTGACCGCAGAGCGCTCCGTTGGCGAGCGTCTCAGGAGAATTGTGTCGCGTCAAATAAGCGACGAGCCCTGTGTCGAAAAAGTACAGCTTCGGTGCTTTGACGGTGCGCTTGAGCAGATTGTTGGCGTAAGGATGCAAGAAAAAGATCAAATCGGATTGCTCAAGAATTCCAAGCCAATGTTTGGCTGTTGCAGGAGAAATGCCCACATCGTTCGCGATGGCGGAAATGTTGAGAAGGCAACCGCAGCGACAGGCTGCAGCACGAATAAAGTCGACGAAGCGATATCTGTCAACGTTGGAACTTTGGTCTGTCAGATCACGCGCCAAGTAGGTTTGAATGAAACTTGAATAAAAGACATCGCGATCGGGATGGCGGCCGCTGACGTAGGCAGGCATGCTTCCTTGCCAAATGCGCGTGTAGATTTCATTGACATCGGCTGGCTTGCTGATTTCCTGAGCATCTTGAAGTGCCCTGAGTTCGAGAGAAAAAGGTCTTAAGGAAGAGTTTGTCGAATAAATTTCGTGCTGAGTAAGAGCAGACATGTGCAAAAGTGCAACGCGTCCCGCAAGCGATTCCTGCGCAAGCCGCATCATGCTGAAAGATTGGCTTCCTGTGAGCCAGAACGCTCCGGGCTTGGCATTTTGATCAATTTGCAGTTTGATGTAGGAAAAAAGCTCAGGCGCATACTGCACCTCATCAATCATCACTGGAGCGCGATGAAGCTCGAGAAACATCCGAGGATCGGTGCGAGCAAGATTTCGTTGGGTCCAGTCGTCAAGCGTCACATAGGTGCGGCTTTCCTCTTTGAGATTCATCAATACGGTTGTTTTGCCGACTTGCCTTGGCCCCGTGAGCATGACGGCGCTGTAGGACTGGGAAAGTTTGGAAATTGTTGGAGCAATATCGCGGGCAAAAAGACGAGGCATGATGGATTCGTGTATTCGTTGGTTTGATTGAATTTTACACGCAAACAGAGGTGGCGATGAACAGATATTTCGGTCATGTTGCTTTGGCCTGCGAATGCCGCACTCACTTGCCTGCAAGCAGATGAAGCACGGACAGCGGCGTGGATCAGGGAAAGAGGTTTTGTCTGATAACTTTTCGTGTATTCATTGATCAGACTGAATTTCGCACGCAAACAAACGCGCTGGAATCGCAAAGTAGATAAATCAATTTAATCTCACGTGATAAAATTGCATGATCATTAAATAGATTTGATTATGGATGAGATGATTTCCGATTCAGTTATCGATCGCCCGTTCTACGTTGCAAGACTCGCAGAGCTCAGGGAAAATAGGCTCATAAAGGTCATCGTCGGGCCGCGTCGGTGCGGCAAATCGTTTTTGCTTGAGATGTTTCGGGAAAAGCTCCTGACCAGCGGCGTCAAGCAGCAGCAATGCATCGCAGTCAATCTTGACGACTTTGACTATAGGCACTTGCGCGAGCCAGAGGCGCTGCATGCCTATGTCGCAGAGCGCAGCAAAGACAATCACATGCACTACGTCTTTCTAGACGAAATTCAAATGTGCAAGGATTTTCACGAGGTGCTCGCGAGTCTTTCGCTGCGCCGCAATTTGGATCTATATGTGACGGGCTCCAATGCATTTCTCTTGTCGGGAGAGCTCGCAACGCTGTTGACTGGCCGATGCAGCGAAATCAGCATGTGGCCGCTTTCCTTTTCGGAGTTTCGCAGCGCCTGCCGGCAAGACAATCTCAGCGCCCAAGAGGATTTGCTTCGCTACATGCAGATCGGCGGCTTTCCAGCTGTTGTTGCGTTCCGAAACAATTCACGAGCAATACAGGACTATTACGAAGGTTTGGTGAGCTCGATTATCGTTAAGGACATTTGTTATCGGCTCAACATAAAGGACGCTCAGCTTCTTGATCGGCTGGCGGAGTGTCTGGCTACGAGCATCGGCAGCGTGATTTCGCCCAAGAATTTGGTCAAGGCCATCGAAGCCGGGGGCCGCGCGATCTCCTTGCCGACAATTCATACTTATTTGCAAGCGTTGGAAGAGAGCTTCTTCTTTACGCGCGTCGGCCGCTTTGATGTGCGCGGCAAAAGTGCTCTGAGACGTGAAGAAAAGTTCTACCTGTGCGACACTGGCTTTCGCGGTGCAATTACATCGACGCCAGTCAAGGATCTCGGACGAATGCTGGAAAACATTGTTTTTCTGGAACTGAAACGCCGCTATAGAAAGGTTTCGATAGGTCGCGTCGGCCAGCGCGAGATTGATTTCGTGGCTGAATCGTCAAATGGATTTGCCTACTATCAGGTAGCGATGTCCGTGATGGATCCAAACACGCTGGATCGTGAGCTTGCCCCATTTGCATTGCTTCGGGACGGTTATCCTCGGTATCTGATTACAGCCGATTCATTTGGAGCAGGAAGAAATTTTGAAGGCGTTTTGCAAGTTGACGCCGCGCAATGGCTTCAAGAATCCGCACGGTGATCGACAACGCTCGAGAGGCTGCGAGAACCGGCGCATGCCGACGAAAAAAGAAGATAGGACATAGGAATAGAGGCCTTCGCTTGCGCAAGACGGACTTACCACGGGAAAATTCGGACATATGGCAGCTCAGTTTCTGGCGAGCGTGTCTTGGCTCGGATCGATGAACTGGCAATGTTGCAAACAGAAGATTTTGTAGGAAACGATCATGCTGCAAGCCTTGCCGTTGGGGACTTCAGATTTTTGTTCCTTGAGGGCCAATAACGAAATTTACGTCGACAAAACAGACTTGATTTTTCAGTTGGCTCAGTATCGGGGCAAGATTTTGCTGGCTCGCCCACGGCGTTTTGGCAAATCGCTCTTAGTCTCTACGTTTGAGTCGCTCTTTAGGAATGGACTGAAGGATTTCCAAGGTTTGGCGATTGAGAAAACCTGGTGTGATCGAACATACCCTGTTGTTCGATTGGATTTTTCTGAAATTAAGGAATTCAGTTCTTTAGAACAGTTTGAAGAACAGTTCCGAGACTTTTTGATTTCCAATTTTGAAGCAGTTGGTTTTGTCTCTGTCAACGATTCAGGCAGCAGCTTGATCAGTCTGTCGAGGTGGTTTAAGACGCTCGAACCCAGCAGTCTTGTTATTTTGGTCCACTGCTGTCCAAATTAAAAATGTGCATCCCCGCTTGAGGTAAAGCCACCTCCTTTCAAATCAAGGGCTTGCATTTTCAGGCCTAAAAGTAGCCCCCTGCTTGCAATTACAAGGCTAATTGCTCCTG
>CALXKM010000032.1 GCA_944388865.1 uncultured Duodenibacillus sp.
CGCCATTTTTGTTGCTTCTTTCTTCCTCGCTTTCCGGTTACAGCCAAGAAAAAGGGTTGACCTCTCGATCAACCCGTTGGTTTTTGCAAAACTCCCTGGTTTTGCATTTCAATTTGGACAGCAGTGAATTTGCAAACAAAAATCGACAAATGCGCATGTGCTGCCGACAGCCGCAACGGCTGATACAATCGCGCGCATGGAAACCGTACTTTTGCACAGCTGCTGCGCGCCTTGCTCGGCAGCCATCATCGAGTGGATGCTCGCCCACGAGATCCGGCCGGTGCTTTTTTATTTCAATCCCAACATTTTCCCTCAAGAGGAGTACCTCAAGAGAAAAAATGAGCTCTCGCGCCACTGCGCCATGCTCGGTCTGAAAGTGATTGACGGCGATTGGGATCACGCGGCTTGGCTGCAGGCCACGGCCGGACTTGAGCATGAACCCGAGCGCGGAGCGCGCTGCCAGATTTGCTTTAATTTGCGCCTTGCTGAGGCTGCACGCAAGTGCCACGAACTGGGACTTGGGCGGTTTGCCACAACACTTGCCTCAAGCCGCTGGAAGTCTCTTGAACAGGTCAATGCCGCAGGGGTTCTGGCTGCTTCTCAATACGATGACGTTTGCTTTTGGGAAAAGAACTGGCGCAAAGATGGTCTTCAGGATCGGCGCAACGCGCTTTTGAAAAAGTACGCCTTCTACAACCAGAAGTGGTGCGGCTGCGAGTATTCGCACAGAGACATGCTCGCGCGCGAAAAGGCCAAGCGCGAGGCAGCCGGCCTTTAGAGCGCGCGTTGGGCTTTGACAGCTCGATCAAAGTTCGTGCGAGGTTCCGGCAGCAGCCCAGTCAACATTCTCAAAGCGTCGGGCAAGCTCAGCAGCCGCACGAAATCCCGTGCAGTGGCAGGGACGCCAGCGCTTGACGTTGTATTGGGCAAGCTCCTGCATCCAGACTCCGTACTCCTTGGGATCAACTCCGCTTAAATGCGTTCCGCCGATGACGGCGTCAAAGTCTCTGATGCCGAATGTCTCGCGGGCAAAGCGCAAAATATTGGGCACTCCGGCATGCGCGCAGCCCAAAAGAACAGAGGCGCCTTTTTCGGTTTGCACCAAAATAGAGACGTCGTCGGCAAATGTGTCGGGGACGATCTGGCCGGATTCGTTTTTTTCGAACATGTTCTTCGTACAGATCCAGCGCGGGTCGCGTCGCTCAATGGGAACGGTAAAGGCCGTCACGCCCGGAGTGATTTCAACGAAAGGATCAATGGGCGAGAAGTCTAGGCCTGCAATCATGGAGCCGCCGCCGGCGGGGCGCTTTGCATTGGCGTCTCCGAGCCGCTCTCGGCCGATGCTTGGGGCTGCCCAGACTTTGGCCTGAGGCGCTGTGCGCAGAACCTCCAAAAGACCAGCCGTGTGATCAAAGTGTCCGTGCGACAAAACCAGATGATTGATGCGGCGGGGATTGAGCGCAAGAGCCGGCATGTTGTGCATCAGCGTGTGATTGATTCCTCCCGTATCGAGCATAACGACGGCCTCGGGCGTCTCCAGCCAGGCGCAATAGCCCCATTCGGCAAGCAGTCTTTGCGAGCAGGTTTGGTTTTCGACAACGACGGTAAGCTTCATTTTTTTTCTTTTTCGAAAAAAGAATCACAAGTTTAAGCGTACCCGCTTTGGTGCGCTTTGACCATCGCAGCCTCTGCCTTCAATGCAATGTTTTGCATTAAGGAGTTTGATTTGTCAAACTTACTTCGCCTCGATCAAGCCGATGCGCTTGAGCCATTGTTCAACGCTTGGCATGTCGCGCACGCCGCCCCAGCCGTAAACGGCAAGCCCTTCGAGGAGCTTGGCTTTGGGCTCGAGTCTGGCAATTTCGCGATGGCTGTCTCCTTGTCCGGAGCCTCCGTGGGTGTTGAAATGGACAAGCGTCTTGCCCGATAGGTCATGCGAGTCGAAAAACGAGTAGAGCGCCATGGGCATGCTGCCGCTCCAAATCGGGTGTCCGATGCAGACGATGTCGTAGCCTGAAAGATCGGGAATCGGCTTGAGAGCAGGTCTGAGATTTGCTTTACTTTCGGCTTTGGATCGGCTGACGGTGTCTTCGTACTTGGCTGGATATGGCTCAACCGTTTCAAGCCGTACAAGATCTCCGCCAATGAGGCGCTGCACTTCGCGGGCAACATCCCTGCAGCTGCCGGCCCAAGAGAAATAAATTGTGATGATGCGTCTGTCATGTGCCTTTGGGCTTCGGACATCAGCAGCCTGAGCCGGATTCTTGATGGAGACGGCTCCCAGAGCGCCGAGGCATCCCAAGCAGAGCAAAAACATTCGACGAGAGTCACTGAGCATCGCAAGTCTCCCAAAGAAGTTGGGGACAAAATGAAGTCCCTAATGTTTGCGGAAAAGAACCAAAAGCGAGATTACTTCTTTTGAGCTCTGTTTTTTATCACGCGCTCAAGAACAGTTTGCGCGGTTTGCGCGTATTCATCACCGAGCTCAGTCTTGAGCACGCCGATGAAGTCGTGCATCTGCGCCTGGCTTGTTCCGGTGTTCATTGCGGCATTGAAATGAAACATCATTTGTCCCTGCGTGCCCGTCATGCCGCCGAGAGCCCCGATGGTGGCAAGCTCGCGGCTTTGCTCGTCGAGATTGTCGCGGATGAAGATGTCGCAAAAGAGGTGTTCTTTGAGAAACGCATCGATGGCTGGCGCAAAGAGCTGATATCCGGAAGGTGCAGGGATTTCGTCGCGTCCTCCCAGACGGGCGCGTACCTTGGCGCCGTATTCATCTTTGTTGATGCCGGCAGGAACGGGCGAAGGTTCTTTTCCGATGGGATCCTTGATGCCTGCTTTTTGACGCTCATCCATCACTTTCATGAATCGATGAATGGCATTGAGACTTCTCGGGAATCCCGTATATGCGTAAAGCTGTACAAGTACCTCTTTGATTTCGTTGACCGTCAGGCCTGCCTTGAGGCCTTCGGCAAAGTTGCGCTCCAAAGCTTCAAGATCGCCGTTTGCCGTGTGCGAGGCAATGGCAACAATTGAGCGCTGACGGGCGTCGAGTTTGTCTGCTGCCCAAAGGCCTGTGCTTAGAGCCGTGCAGGCGGCGGCCAATACAAGTTTGCTGATAAAAGAGTGTTTGATCATGACTGAAAATTCCTTTGATTGCTGCTACTTGAGCGGATCAATAGCCTTGGCCGCAAGTTCGGCGTACTCCTCGTCGGAGACGGGTTTTTGCCAATCGACGGTTTTGCCGTTTTTGGAATTGGTCAGGGCGATGTGCACCATGGCGGTGTCGGGAGCTGCGCCGTGCCAGTGGCTTATTTCGGGAGGACACCAAACATAGTCGCCGGCTCGCACTACGTCAGTGCGGCCGTCGGCTGTGCCGACAAGCCCCTTGCCCGAGACGATCAGAAGGCGTTGGCCTGCCGGATGCGTATGCCAGAATGTTCGGGCTCCGGGTTCAAACGTGACGTAAGTGATGCCGCTGGTGCTGAACTCATCGGCACGAGCTACCGAGTCTTGGCGCACTTTGCCGGTAAACATTGTGGATGAGCCTACGACTGATGGCTTGTCGCCGGCGTGCTGGATGACGTGTCCGGCGGCTTGTGCGCCGCCTGCGGCAAAACTGGCGGCAAAAGCGATCAGACACAAAGAAATCGGTAATGTTGGCTTCATGGCAAACATAACTCCCAAAAAAGGCGGCTTTTCGCTTTCACAAGCTTTGGGTGCGCCGGCGCTGAAAACGAAGAAGCTGCGGAGATCAAAATTTCTGCAAGGCAGTGCGCTGCAACTTCAGGACGCATTGTGCGGCGCTGATGGCATCTTAGGATTGGGTCCTTTCGTGCTTATGTCAAAGTCATGCATGCAAGGGAAAAATGTTTCGACAGTGTTGCGTCTTTGAAAGAGTTTGTCGCACTGAGTTGCTACCATTGGGCTCAGAATTTTTTTTTCATGGGTTGCCGCGTCTTTTGCAAACCTGAATTCGTTCGGTGGACTTGAAAGTTATGACTCAGGCATCAGCACTTGTTTTCATTGTTGAGGATGAGACGGAAATCTCTGAGCTTCTTGAAGAAAATCTCAAAGCTTTTGGGTTTCGTACGCGTGCAGTGCAGGATTCCGATGGGCTTTTTGATGTGCTTGCTCAGGAGACGCCGGATTTGATTTTGCTCGACATCATGCTGCCGGGCGAAGATGGTCTTGCGATTTGCCGCAGATTGCGGTTGCCCGGGTCAAAGTGCGAGAACACGCCTTTGATTTTTCTGAGCGCACTGGGCGAACTTGCCGATCGGGTGGTGGGACTTGAGTTGGGGGCCGACGACTACCTTGCCAAACCATTTGAGATGCGTGAATTGGTGGCCCGCATCCGGGCGCTGCTGCGCCGAGCACCTGGCTTCCTACTGGACGCTTTTCAACAGCATGCCGCGCTCGCAGCGCGAGGCTGTCGTGAGCCGCATGAGCGACGCTTATGAAAGCGGCGCCATTAAGGAGCGGCTCAAGCTCACTCAGGCCGCTCCAGACTGGAGTACAGAAGCCGACCATGAAGTTTCGCGGCAGCTTTCGCATATTCACCGCATTTTTGAAAATGCAGGCACGCAGCCGCCCTCGGCCAAAGCACGCGCCCTCGGAGACGTCAATGGACTCATTCGCGTGCATTTGCCGAGTCTTGAGTTGGCTGTTGAGCTCTCGGACGGAACATGGCTGCAGATCACGACGCCTTATGACGTTGACGACCGAGCGCTGGTTTGGGCTCAGAGAGCCTTTTTGATCGTGCTCGCTTTGATCACGATTACCGTCGTGATCTGGCTTGTCAGACGCATGACGCGCCCCATTGACGATCTGAGCCGTGCGGTTGAGGAGTTTGGCCGTCATCCGGAAATCGCCAAGCCTCTGCGTGAAGAGGGCGTGCGTGAAATTCGCACCGCGGCGCATTCCTTTAATCGTATGCGAAGCCAGATTCAGGGCAACATGGAGGAGCGCAGCCGCATAATTGCGGCAATGACGCACGATCTCAGAACGCCGTTGACGAAAATGCAGCTGCGCCTTGAACGCGTTGAACCGGCAGAGCTGCGCGGCAAGCTGCAGGATGCAGTTTTCACCATGCGTGAGATGATCGAGCAGGGACTTGAGTTCGCCCGCAGCCTGTCGAGTAAAGAGGAAATGACGCGCATTGATTTGCGCTCTTTCGTGCAGAGCATGGTTGACGACTATGCCGATGTGGGAAAACAGGTTCAATTTGTTGACGAGACTGAGCAAAAGGATTCTCCTTTGGTGGTCTCTGCCCGAGCATTGTGTTTGAAGAGATGCTTGGATAATTTGCTATCCAATGCCTGTGCATATGCGGGCTCTGCGCAGCTTCTGCTCCAAACGGAGAAGGATTTGGCAGTTGTGAGCGTCTGTGACCAGGGACCGGGCATTCCTGAAGAATGTCTCGAACAAGTTTTTGAGCCCTATTTTCGGGTGGAGCATTCCCGCAATCGCACCTTTGGAGGTACCGGACTTGGGCTGGCAATTGCCCGCAACATGGCAGTCCTAAACGGAGCAGATCTCACCATTGAAAATCGTCCTCATGGTGGCTTAAAGGCTCAATTGAGGCTGCCTACGGCTTAAGTCATTGTCCATAACTTGGGCGGGAAAACCTTTGTTTTGTCACTTCGACATAATGCGGTCATGTCGTGAGCAAACATCCTACAATGGGCAGACGGGCGAGAGGTCGCCCATTTACGTGTTGGCGCTCAATAGAGCATCAGCAAAATCCCATTGGAGGACATCAATGAAGAAAGCACTGCTTCTAACCGCCGAAGACACAGTAGCAACGGCGCTGCAGGCGATCTCTGCCGGCGAAGACGTCGAGATCGTGCTGCATGGCGAGTCTGCGGGTCAGGTTCATGCGACGCAAGACATTCCCTACGGCTTTAAGATTTGCGCCCGTGCAATGGCCAAAGGTGCATCGGTGATCAAGTATTCCCACCCGATTGGACGCGCCCGCGAAGACATCGCCGCAGGCGATCTTGTGCATGTGCACAACATTGAAGGCAACCGCGGCCGCGGCGATCTTGCTCAATAAGACCAAAGGGAGAAAATGATGAATACATTTTTGGGATATATGCGTCCTAATGGTCAGGCGGGCGCTAGAAACTATGTGCTGCTCATGCCGATCAATCGCTCGCTCAACTTCGTTGCGGCAAGCGTCAAGAAAATGACCAACAACACCCGCCACTTCGAAATTCCAGCTGAAACGGGCCGCACGGAAGTCGACCGCGAAGTGATCGTGCGCACGATGATCGGTCTTATGAATAATGCCAACGTCGGCGGCATCGTGCTTCTGGCAACTAAGCCTGCAACGGCAAGTGCTTACAAGAACATGGGCGCAGACCGTTTCGAAGCAGAGGCCAAAAAGACCGGCAAGCCCTTCCGCATTGTTTATCTGACTGAATCCGGCGGCAGCTACGGCGTGCTGGGGGAAACGCTCAAGATGACGCGCGAAGTGCTGCTTGAAGTCTCAAACTTCCGTCGAACTCCCTGCCCATTGTCGTCCTTGACGCTTGGCGTGAAGTGCGGTACGTCTGATGCGACTTCCGGCATTGCGGGCAATCCGTGCGTGGGCGCAGCCTTTGACCGTGTGGTTGAAGCCGGCGGTACGGCGTTCTTCTCTGAAACGACGGAAATCATTGGCGCTGAAGATTTGGTTGCCGCTCGTGCGCGTACGCCCGAAGTTGCCAAAGCCATTCTTGATGCTGCTCAGCACTGGGAAGACAAGGCAAAGTCCACGGGCGAAGATATCCGCGAAATCAACCCGATTCCGGCCAACATCGCAGCAGGTATCTCCACGCTGGAAGAAAAATCTCTTGGTGCCATTGCTAAGAGCGGTCATGCGCCGATCGAAGGCGTGCTCAAGTATGCCGAACGTCCGAGCGGACATGGCCTGTACTTCGTTGACTCCTGGATGTCGTCGCTTTCGCTGCCGCTTTGCTTTACGGCTTGCGGCGCGGCGATCGTGATTTACCAGATGGGCGGCGGCGCTATGCCGCAGTACCCGATGATGCCGGCCATCAATCCGACCGTGGTCTCGCCTTTCCTCTATGTGACGGGCAATGCACAGGCCTATTCGCGCTCGCCCGACAACTTTGACTTTGACTCCTCGGGAATCATGACGAGAGCCGAGTCGATCGAAAAGGAAGGCGACAGACTGCTTGCGCATCTGCTAGAGGTTGCCTCGGGCTCAATGACGAAGATGGAGACGCTCGACTACGCCGAGCAGCTTGAGCTCTACATGGAAGGGCCTGTGCTCTGACTGTAGTCAGGTACTCGAAACTGTAGGTTTTGCTTGATTCCTGCCGTTTAGCGAATAACTGTGTTCGTTGCGGCAGGGATTTTCTGCGGGCAACAAAAAAGCCGCCCTAAGGCAGCTTGAGCGTTGTGGCGTCCCTATGGGGATTCGAACCCCAGTTCTAACCGTGAGAGGGTCATGTCCTAGGCCTCTAGACGATAGGGACGCGAGGCTTTGTAGAGCTCGGCATTTTATCGATGTTGGCCGCAAATTGCAAGCAGCATCAAGAAAATTTTCACAGTCTGCCGATTATTGCCTACGAATCCTGTCTGTCGTGCTTGTCGCGAAAGCTTCCGCTTACCATCTCAAACTTAAAGAAGCGGCACTCGAGCGGTCCGTTAAAAAGCGGAATCTTGCGTGATTCCGAAAGCCTCATCTGACGCGGGAGGCTGCGGTCGCTCGTAAGCAGCCAGGCAGTCCAGCCCGAAAAGTTGTGCTTGAGGTTGTCGGAAACATTCTTCATCAGCGAAGCCACGGAAGCGCTCTTGGGATTGGACTGCTCGCCGTAGGGAGGATTGGCAATCAATAGTCCGCTTGCTGCAGGCGCCTTGACTTCACGGGCATCGCATCGTTCAAAGACAAGACGGCCGTCTTCAAGGAGTGCTTCAAGCCCTGCGGCTTTGGCGTTTTCAATAGCTTTTTCAACGACAATTGAGCTGATGTCGCTTGCATGTATTGACACCTTGGCATGGCGATTGACGGCAGCGCGCGCGTCGTCACGAATTTCTTCCCACAGATCGCGCTCAAAGTCAGAAAAGTTCTGGAAAAGGAATTTTCGATTCAAGCCCGGAGCGATGCCGCAGGCCGCGCAGGCCGCTTCAATGGCGATCGTGCCAGAGCCGCAGAAGGGGTCGAGCAGTGCAACGTCAGGTTGCCAGCCGGCAAGCATCAGCAAGCCGCTGGCAAGGTTTTCTTTAAGAGGCGCTTCGCCTTTGTCGCGCCGCCAGCCGCGCTTAAAGAGCGCTTCACCGCACATGTCGAGGTAAAACGTGCAGTAGCGTTGATCAACATAGGCAAAAATGCGCACGTCCGGATGCACGCGATCAACGTTGGGGCGCGTCTGCATGAAGTGGTTGAATCTGTCGCAGATGCCGTCCTTGATGCGCAGCAGCGTGAAGTCAAGACTTCTTAATGGCGAGCGGTGCGCGTTGATGTCGATGCGGATGCTCTTGTCGGGACCAAAGTGCTCTTCCCATTTGGTGCGGCAGGCAAAGTTGTAGATGTCTTCTTCGTCGTAGTAGTCAGAGCTAGCCAAGCGCATCAGAATGCGACTCGCGAGCCTTGAATTGAGACACGCGCGCATGGCGCAGGCCTGGCTGCCGGCAAAAAAGACGCCGCCGCGGGCGCACTTGATTTCTGAGGCTGCGCATGCCCTGAGTTCAGTTGCGAGCAGCTCTTCGAGTCCAAGCGGGCAGATTGCGTAAAAGGAAGTTTTTCTGGCCATGCCAAGTCCTGCGTGTTGTATCGTTCGTTGATCAATTTTGCGCTGCGAGCGGCACGGCAGAAACTTTGCCGCCCGCAAGCCGGTTATGTTCTCAGCGCCTGCCTTCACCGTGGCCGAGAACGATGTACTTGAGGCTAGTGAGTCCCTCAAGTCCAACGGGGCCGCGGGCATGGAGCTTTCCGGTGCTGATGCCGATTTCTGCTCCGAGGCCGTATTCAAATCCATCGGCCAGACGCGTCGAGCAGTTGACCATGACGCTGCCCGAGTCGACTTCGCGCAGGAAGCGTTGGGCGGCAGTCAGATCATTGGTGATGATCGCATCGGTGTGGTTTGAGCCGTGCTCTGCAATGAAGTCGATGGCTTCATCAAGACTTTCGACGACGGCAATGGAAATGATGGGCGCATTGTACTCGGTGTCCCAATCCTTCTGGTCGGCTTTGAGGGCGGCGATGCCGGCGGCATTGAGCACGGCCAGAGACTTCTCGTCGCAGCGCATTTCCACGTTTTTTTCTTTGAAGACGGCGCCGATGCGCGGCAAAAACGCCTCAAGCACCGCTTCGTGCACAAGCAGCGTTTCGGTTGCGTTGCAGGGCGAATAGCGCTGCGTTTTGGCGTTGTCCACAACGCTTAGGGCCATGTCGAGGTCGGCGGCGGCATCCACATAGGTGTGGCAGATGCCGTCGAGGTGATGAATCATCTCGATGAGGCTTTCGCTTTTGAGTCGTGCAATGAGGTTCTTGCCGCCGCGCGGAATGATGACGTCAATGAGTCCGCGGGCACGGATCATTTCGCCCACGAAGTCTCGATCGGCAACGGGGGCAGTCTGCACGGCGTCCTGCGGCAATCCAGACTCAAAAAGGGCTTCGCGCACGAGGCTGCCCAGGATTTTGTTCGTTTCGAATGCTTCCGAGCCGCCGCGCAAAATGGCGGCATTGCCTGACTTAATGGCAAGCGCAGCTGCATCGACCGTCACATTGGGGCGCGACTCGTAGATGATGCCCAAAACGCCAAGCGGCACGCGCATGCGTCCGACTTTGATGCCCGAAGGCTGCACATGCATGCCGCAGACTTCGCCGACGGGATCGGGCAGCTGCGCAATCTGCTCGCACCCGGCTGCCATTGTTTCGAGCACCTTGGCGCTCACAGTGAGTCGGTCGATGAAGCTCTCGGGATAGCCATGCTCACGGGCTTTTTGAAGGTCAAGCGCATTGGCAGCGGCGATGGCTTCGTGCTGCTGGCGGATTTTTTGCGCCAGCACTGCAAGCGCTTGATTTTTTGCTGCGCTTCGGGCGCGGGCAAGCTCGCGGGAGGCCTTGCGGGCACGTCCGCCGACCTCAAGCATGAGGCTGTGCATGTTTTCGTTGGGCATAAGGCAAAAGCAATTGACGGTCACAAACGGATCCAAAGGCTCGCCTGCTAAAGAGCGAGACCAATCTGGAAGCATCTCTACAGAGTATCAGCGTGCCAGAAAGCTTGCAAGGCTTGCGAGTTCAATCCAGGGATCGGCATCGCGGTCGGCAACGACAAGGCCTTTGGAAATTTTGTCGATGTCGGCGGCAAGCATCAGTGCGCTTGCAAGCTTGCGCGAGGTCATGCGCGAAGCGGCCAGCCCCGCGCGGCGCTTTCTCGATTCAGGAAAGATGCGCGCCTGCATGAGTGCCGCATTTTTCGAGATGCCCGCATCCATCAGGGAACGTACGCGAGCGGCAGCGCGAAGGTCTTCGGCAATGGCCCAGAGAAAGGCAGGAATTGACTCGGCTTTGGCGCGCAGGTTTTCCAATACGCGAACGGCTTTTGCTCCGTCGCCCGAGACGATGGCTTCGAGCAGGTTTTCAACGTCAAAGCGCGACACGTCAAGCACGGACTCGGAGACGTCGTTTGCTTCAATGGTCTTTCCCTGTCCAAAGCGATAGTAAAGCTTGAGTACCTCCTGATTGGCTGCCAGAAGGTTTCCTTCGCAGCGCTCGGCAAGAATGCGCAGCGCTTCGGGTTCGGCCGAAAGTCCTTTTTGAGCAAGCCGCCCCTTGAACCAGGCGGGCAGTTCGCGGGCCGGGACGGGAGCGCACTCGACGACTTGAGCGGCCGCAGCAAGCTTTTTGTACCAGGCCGCGCTTTTGAGCTGCCAGTCCCATGCCACGGAAATGATGAGCACGACGCCATCGAGAGGCATCTGCGCAATTCGGCCGAGCATATCGGCGCCCTTGACGCCGGGCCGGGGCGAGGCAAGTCTTAATTCGACGATTTTCTTGTCGCCAAATAGACTCATTGCCTGACAGGCGTCAATGAGCTTGCTCCAGTCCCACAGAGCTGAGGCATTGAGCACTTCGCGCTCGGTGCAGCCTTGGGCACGGGCCTGCTGACGAATCATGTCGGCAGCTTCGAGCATGAGCAGAGGTTCTTCTCCCGTAATGAGCCACAAGGGAGAAAGCGTGCCTTTGAGTGCTGCTGCAAGATCCTGAAAGAGCATGACGCGAAATAAAGAGAAGAAAAAAGGCTCTAAGACAAAAACTACAGCGTCCGCGGCGCTCAATGCTGAGCTGCCTCAAGAGGCTCTTCCTCGACAACGGGCTGCGCGCGCTCGATGCGGCGGATGATCTGGCTGGCAAGGTCGGCCTGCATTTCGCTGATGACGCGGGCCTCTTCGTTGTCGCGGCTTAAGTAGTCGTCGTCATCGTAGGTGATCTCGCGCACGGCAACAAGAGTGGTGTCGGGCAGATACTGCGTGCCGCGCGGCGTGCTCAGCCGAAACTGCACGACGTACTTAAGTTCGTACTCGCGTGCTTCGCCGTCTGCGTTGTAGGAAATGATATTGCGCTCGCGCGACTGACGCAGCAGCTTCATGACCGCCTGCGCGTTTTCGGGCGTCTCGACGATCGTGACGTTGGAACCGGCGCGAAGCAGCCGCGCAATGCGCGCCGTAAAGGGCGTATTGCGGTTCATGTCGAGGTAAATCGTGTCAAACGGAAGCGTAAAGCGCCCGCGCAGACGAAAGCCGCAGCCGGCAAGCGGCAAGACTGCAGCAGCCGCCAGCAGGCAGCGGCGAGAAAAGCTCATTGTTGTTAATCCGAAAGGCCCCGTGGGCCGGTTGTTAATGGACTTCATTATAAGGAGCGGCGGCTTGCGGCGCAGAAAAGAGCGCTCTTTGTCTAAAATGCTTGAGAACCATTTTGCTCGACATGCGCATAGGCTCCTGATCAAAAGCCCTTTTTTCGGGCTTAGGAGCCTAAAAATTGAGGAGTTTGAAATGTTTGCTGTCGGATTCATCGGCCCTTCGGGGGTGGGCAAGACAACGCTCATGGAAAAAGTTCTGGCAAGGCTGGTGAGCCGCGGTCGTACGGTGTCGGCGGTCAAGAGCACGCATCACGATACGGATCTCGACAGCCCCGGTAAGGACAGCTGGCGCTTTCGCACGGCCGGAGCAAGCGAAGTGGTGCTCGCCGGCCGCAAGCGCTGGGCACTGATGCGCGAAACTGAGGAGCAAAGCGTGCCGCTGGCTGAAATACTTGAGCGCATGGACGCCGTCGACATTGTGCTCGTTGAAGGCTACAAGGGCGAAGAAGGCATCCCGCGCATTCTTGTGCACCGCAAGGATTTTGAAAACGCTCCCGATCTGATGCCGGGCATTGCCGCCATTGCCACCGACGATCCCGATTTGGAAGTCCCTGAAGGCATCGCAAGGCTTGACATCAATAGTCCCGGAGCTGTTGCTAATTTTGTTGTTACCTTAAAGGCCGACAGTGATCACCTATAACGAAGCGCTTGAGATCATGCTCAGCCGCGCGCGGCCCGTCGTGCGCACGGAAACGGTTCCGGCTCTGTATGCAGAAGGACGCGTGCTGGCGCAGGATGTGGTGAGCGCCATCAATGTTCCGGGCTGGGATAATTCGCAAATGGACGGATACGCCGTGCGCTCTTGCGAGCTTGAGTGCGCCGGTGCCGAGCATCCCGTCCGAATGACTGTCTCGCAAAGAATTCCTGCCGGCAGCAAAGGCGCATTTCTTGAACCCGGTACGTGCGCGCGCATCTTTACGGGAGCTCCGCTGCCCGAAGGAGCCGATGCCGTCGTTGCGCAGGAAGATGTTGAGCTCGAAGGCGATGATGTCATCTTCAAAGCACGGGCTCCAATGGGCTCCTGGGTTAGAAAAACCGCAAGCGACATTGCCGCGGGTGCAACGGCCGCGCACGCCGGAGAGTTGCTAACTCCTGCGCTTTTGGGACTCATCGCCAGCGTCGGCGTCGGCTACGTGACTGTTTTCAAGCATCTGCGCGTGGGCGTTTTCTTTTCTGGCAGCGAACTCGTTGCGCCCGGCGAGCCGTTGGGCGAAGGCGGCATCTACAATTCGAACCGCTACACGATTCGCGCTCTTTTGCGGCGTCTTGACTGCGAGGTCTACGATTTGGGCACGGTGCCCGATTCGCTTGAGGCAACGGTTGAGGCTTTGTCGCGAGCGGCTCAGACGGCCGACATCATCATCAGTTCGGGCGGCATGAGCGTCGGCGAAGAAGACCACATCAAGCCTGCCGTTGAAAAGCTCGGCCATATCGAGATGTGGCGCGTGGCGCTTAAGCCCGGCAAGCCCGTTGCGCTCGGCGAAGTCTGCGGCAAGCCCTTCATCGGATTGCCCGGCAATCCCGTCTCGAGCTTTGTGACGTTTTTGATGCTCGCTCGTCCCTACATTCTCAAGTGTCAGGGCCGAAGCCGCGTCAAGGCGCTCCCCATGCAGATGCGTGCTGACTTTGAGCGCACCAAGCCTTGCGCGCGGGAAGAATTTGTTCGCGTCAGACGCAATGAGGCCGGCGGCCTTGATATTTACCACACGCAGAATTCTCAGGTGCTTACAAGCTGCGCCTGGGCCGACGGACTTGTCGATATTCCGGCCGGAGGTCTTGTCAGGCGCGGCGATCTTGTGACTTATTACCCCTTCGGAGACTTATTTCTGTGAAAGTCAAAGTGAAGTATTTTGCGATGCTGCGCGAAGAGGTGGGCCTCAGCGAGGAGTTCGTTGATGTGCCGACGGCAGCCCCAACGGTAGCTGATGTGCGATGCGCATGCATTGAGCTTCATAAGGAGGCTTTTGAGAAGGTGCGCCGCATCCGTGCGGCCGTCGATGGCGTGATGGCCTCCGACGACGTCTCTGTTCCCGAAGGAGCGGAGATGGCGTTTTTCCCGCCCGTGACCGGAGGTTAGAAGCGTGGCTCAGGCAACGACGAAAATTCGCGTCAGTCACGAAGACTTTGACGTTTCGCAGGAATTGGCCGCCCTCAAAAGACCCGATTCCAACGCAGGAGCCGCTGTGACCTTCACGGGCTTTGTCAGAGGCGATGACGGCGTGCTCGAAATGGAGCTTGAGCACTATCCCGGAATGACGCAAAAAGCGCTCGAAGACATCGTTCAAAAGGCCCGAGCGCGCTGGGATATAGAAGACGTGGTCATTATTCACCGCGTCGGAAGGCTTCTTGCTGGAGAACAGATCGTGCTCACGGTCGTCACTTCGACGCATCGCCGGGAGGCCTTTGAGGCGAGCGAATTCATTATGGATTGGCTTAAGACTCAGGCTCCGTTTTGGAAAAAGGAGACGACCGCCGAAGGCGGCCGTTGGGTCGATGCTCGCGAAAGCGATGAGACGGCGCGCAAGCGCTGGGAGATGTCATGACGAAGGACGGACCAATTCTGCTCGTCGTTGTCGCCGTGGGATGCGGCGCGGCGCTTGGAGCCGTCCTGCGCTGGGCGCTTTCTTATGCGCTCAATGCGAAGTGGGCGCTGATGCCTGTGGGCACGCTGGCGGCAAATTTAATCGGCGGCTTTCTGATCGGCGCGGCGCTTGCTTTTTTTTCAGAACACCTCACGGCTAGTCCTCTCGTGAAGCTTTTCGTCGTGACGGGCTTTTTGGGCGGACTTACGACTTTTTCAACTTTTTCAGCTGAAAATGTCGCTATGCTGATGGCGGGCGACTATTTCAGAGCAATTGCGCATGCCGGCGTTCACCTTCTCGGAAGCCTTTCGATGACGGCGCTTGGCATGTGGATTGTTCGCGGCATTTTGCATTGATTTTTTGGAGATTGCCATGCAACGACTCACTGCGGCTTGTGCCGCCGCCACAATCATGATTGCGGCAGCTTGCGCCGCTATCCCGGCCGCTGCGGCCGATGCGCTTGCTGAGTGCTACAAAAAAGCCGACAACGGCGTTGAGGTTCATGCTTGCCTCAACAAAGAGCTCAATGTCGTTAAAAAGCGCTATGACGACGTCGTGGACCGCGTGATGGACAATGCCCGCGAACTTGACCGCGTCCAGAAGAAAAAGACGGCCGTCAAGGCTTTTGCTGAAGCCAACAAGGCCTTTGACAAGTTCGTCGAGTCCGAGTGCGGCTGGATTGCTGAAAGTTATGGTTCAGGCTCTGGAGCCGGCAACGCGCAGCTTGCCTGCCGCGTCAATCTGATGCGGCTGCGCACGGGTGCGCTTGACGCGCAGTTTCTCACGCCCAACCAGTAGTGCTGCCGGCGGCTT
Source organism: uncultured Duodenibacillus sp. (assembly GCA_944388865.1). Taxonomy (GTDB): domain Bacteria; phylum Pseudomonadota; class Gammaproteobacteria; order Burkholderiales; family Burkholderiaceae_F; genus Duodenibacillus. Next base: position 15,272 of record CALXKM010000032.1, read on the forward strand.
TTGCATTGCATGAGCCGCTCCAGAAGCAAAAAGCCCGGCAAAAGAGGAGAACCTTTTTTGCCGGGCTTGCTTTTTTTAGGGCCGCATTTTGTCCCGACTTTAGCCAAATTTAACTAGTCAATCTCTCTGAAAGCCCCGATCCATAAGGTTTTGGGGCTTTTTGATTCATATCAGATTTTGTCGGTAAATTGTAGGTAGCTTTATGTTAGATATGATATAATTGTTCTGCGCAAAACAGGATCCTTCGTCATGGCTATCTCCATTTCCATCAAAAAGTTCAAAGGCCGCGAGTACGTCTACATCGTTGACAGCTACCGAGACCCC
>CALXKM010000033.1 GCA_944388865.1 uncultured Duodenibacillus sp.
TGGGTGGGGAGTGTCATATTGGGCAGGCGACTGATGCCAATAAGTTTGCCGCCGAGTGACAGAATACGTTGCCGTGCGATGTCAAAAAGGCAGGCAGACAGATGTCAGATTAACTTTGCTCTAACAGCAGTTTTTTCTGACGCGGATCGCGCGGCGGCTTTTGCTAAAATGGCCCCACGACAGCGCAAGCAGGCGTCGAACCTTTGGCCGTGCGGCAATACGCAATTCCGGCCTAGGGTTGTTGCGTTTTTTGTTTGCGCTTACTCAATCTTTTTTGACCTATCCGGTTTCTGACAAACATGTCTACTCAAGTCTCTCCCAAGACGATGGCTGCCGCTGTGCGTGCGCTTTCCATGGATGCCGTGCAGAAGGCCAAGTCGGGACACCCCGGCATGCCCATGGGGATGGCCGATATCGCCGTTGCTCTTTTTACCCGTCACCTTCGCCACAATCCGCTTGATCCGAAATGGATCGGCCGCGACCGCTTCATTCTTTCCAACGGCCACGGCTCAATGCTGCAGTACGCCATGCTGCATCTGACGGGCTACGACTTGACGATGGACGACATCAAAAACTTCCGTCAGTTGGGCAGCAAGACGCCCGGACATCCCGAGGTGGGCGTCACGCCTGGGGTGGAGACGACCACGGGTCCGCTGGGGCAGGGCATTGCCAATGCCGTGGGCATGGCGCTTGCCGAAAAGATGCTTGCCGCCGAATTCAATCGCGATGGCTTCAACGTCATTGACAACCGCACTTACGTCTTTTTGGGCGACGGCTGCATGATGGAGGGCATTAGCCACGAAGTCTGCTCTTTGGCCGGCGTCTGGGGGCTCAACAAGCTTGTTGCTCTGTACGACGACAACGGCATCAGCATTGACGGCGACATCAAAGGGTGGTTTGCAGACGATACCCGCAAGCGTTTTGAAGCCTACGGCTGGAATGTCATCGGTCCCATTGACGGACACGACATTGATGCTGTTGATGCCGCCCTCAGCCAGGCCGAAGACGAGCAGCAAAAACCCACGCTCATTATCTGCCGCACCGTCATCGGTCAGGGCAGCCCGCACCGCGCGGGCACTGCCAAGGCCCATGGCGAGGCGCTCGGCGAAGAAGAAATTGCCGCTACTCGCGCCAATATTGGGTGGGACTATCCGCCTTTTGAGGTGCCCTCTGAAATTTATGCAGCCATGGACGCCCGTCCAAGAGGCGAAGCGCTCGAAGGCGAATACAACGAGATGTTTGCGCGCTACGAGCAGGCTTATCCGCAATTGGCCGCAGAGCTCAAGCGCCGTTTGGCGGGCGTTTTGCCCGAGGGCTTCAACACGGTCGTCATGGAGGCTTTGTGCGCGGCACAGGCCCAGCAGGAGACGATTGCTACCCGCAAGGCCAGTCAGCGTGCGCTCGATGCTCTGGCCCCTGCCTTGCCGGAGCTTCTTGGCGGCTCAGCTGATCTGACGGGGTCGAACCTCACCAACTGGAAGGGCGTCGAGCGGCTCACCCACGACAACATGCTCGGGCGCCACATCAGCTACGGCGTGCGCGAGTTCGGCATGTCGGCCATTCAAAACGGCATCGCGCTCTACGGCGGCTTTATTCCGTTCTCAGGCACGTTTTTGACGTTCTCCGACTATGCGCGCAATGCGGTGCGCATGGCCGCATTGATGAAAATCCGTTCGATTTTCGTCTACACCCACGATTCAATCGGTTTGGGTGAAGACGGCCCGACCCATCAGTCTATTGAGCACGTCTCGAGCTTGCGCCTGATTCCCAATCTCGATGTGTGGCGTCCGGCTGATCCCATTGAAAGCATTGTTGCCTGGGCAAGCGCTATTGAACGCAAGGACGGGCCGAGCGCATTGGTGTTCTCGCGCCAGAACGTGGCCTTTGTCGATCGCGACGAGGTCGATGCCGACGCAATTGCCCGCGGCGGGTATATTGCCGCAGAGGCTCCGGCCGGCGCCGACAAGGTGCAGGCCGTGATTGTTGCCACGGGCTCTGAAGTTGAGCTCGCCATGCAGACTAGAAAGCTGCTGACGGCGCAAAATGTTCAGGTGCGCGTGGTCTCCATGCCGTGCGCTGATATTTTTGATCGTCAGGACGAGGCATGGAAAGAGTCCGTGCTGCCCAAGGGCGTTGCTGTGCTTGCCATTGAGGCGGGCACGACGGGGCTCTGGCACAAGTATCTGAGAGGCAAGGGCGATGTTGTCGGCATTGACTGCTTTGGCGAATCCGCTCCTGCCGCCGTGCTCTGGAAGCACTTCGGCTTTACGGTCGAGCGCTGTGTGCAAAAGGTTTTGGCATTGCTTGCCGAATAAACAAACATCATCCAAGGAGATTTATAAAGATGACGATTCGCGTTGCAATTAATGGTTTTGGACGCATCGGCCGCAATGTCCTGCGCGCCCATTACGAAGACGGCAAGAAGCGCGATGTGGAAATCGTGGCTGTCAATACGCTTGGCTCGGAAGAGGTCAATGCGCATTTGCTGCGCTATGACACCGTGCATGGGCGCTTTAACGGCGAAGTTGCTACTGAAAATGGCGAATACCTGATCGTCAACGGCGACCGCATCCGCATGTTTTCGACGCGCGATCCGCATGAAATTCCGTGGGGCGAGTACGGTGTTGACGTCGTGCTCGAATGCACGGGCGCCTTCACGAGCAAGGAAAAAGCTCTGGTGCATCTTGAGCAGGGCGCAAAGAAGGTGCTCATTTCCGCTCCCGGAAAGAACGCCGACGCGACGGTGGTCTACGGCGTCAACGACGATGTGCTTACCGCTGACATGACTGTCGTCTCCAATGCTTCGTGCACGACCAATTGCTTGGCCCCGGTCGTTGCTCCCTTGCATGCGGCCGTCGGCATTGAGCGCGGTCTGATGACCACGGTGCACTCCTACACCAACGATCAGGTGCTCACCGACGTTTATCACAAGGATATGCGCCGTGCCCGTTCTGCGACGCACTCCATGATCCCGACCAAGACGGGCGCAGCTGCCGCCGTGGGTCTCGTGCTGCCTGAGCTCAACGGCAAGCTTGACGGCTTTGCCGTGCGCGTGCCCACGATCAACGTGAGCTTTGTCGACCTTACCTTCATCGCAAGCCGCGATACGTCGGTTGAGGAGATCAACGACATCATGAAGCAGGCAAGCCAGTCGCCGCGCTACAAGGGCGTGCTGGGCTACAACGATCTGCCGCTGGTGTCGATCGACTTCAACCACGACCCGCACTCCTCGACCTTTGATTCGACGCTCACCAAGGTCTCGGGCGGTCGTCTGGTCAAGGTGACGAGCTGGTACGACAACGAGTGGGGCTTCTCGCATCGCATGCTCGATACGGCCTGCGCAATGATGGCGGCTAAGTAAAAAGCAAGCGCGCATTCATCATTTATGCCGTCCGCCGCCGTCGGCTGCGGACGGTTTTGAGTAAAAAGAGAAAGCCTTGCCCGCAAGGCAAGTAGTTGTGCTCTTTGTGTTTTTTTCTAAGAAGGGAGTTTGACTCTCATGCATGTTCAAACGCTCGAATCGCTTGCCAAAAAGGGCGCTCTCGCCGGCAAGCGCGTTTTGATTCGCTCCGACCTCAACGTGCCCCGCGACAGCGAAGGGCGCATTACCAATGAAACGCGACTGATTGCCAGCGTGCCTGCCGTGAGGCTTGCGCTTGATGCCGGCGCCGCAGTGATGATCATGAGTCATCTTGGCCGCCCCACCGAGGGGGAGGTGCGCCCTGAAGACAGTCTGGCGGAAGTGGCCGTGCGCATGAGTGAACTTGTCGGCGTTCCCATCGGGCTCTCAAGAAACTATCTTGAAAACGGCGTCGATCTCAAGCCTGGTCAGGCGATCATGCTTGAAAACTGCCGCTGCAACAAGGGTGAAAAGAAAAACAACGAAGAGCTGGCCAAGAAGTACGCCGCTTTGTGCGACGTCTTCGTCAATGACGCTTTTGGAACTGCGCACCGAGCTCAGGCTTCGACCGAGGGCGTGGCGCGTTTTGCTCCCGTTGTCTGCGCTGGTCCTCTGATGGCTGCCGAAATCGATGCTCTTACCAAGGCCGTGGCCGAGGCCAAGCATCCGCTGGTTGCCATCGTGGGCGGCTCCAAGGTTTCGACTAAGCTCACTATTTTGAGCAATCTGGCTCAGAAGGTCGATCAGTTGATCGTGGGCGGCGGCATTGCCAATACGTTTTTGATGGCTGCCGGCTTTAAGGTCGGCAAGTCTCTGGCCGAGCCCGAGCTCGTGGGCGAATGCTCGAAGGTGCTCGAGACTTTAAAGGCCAAGGGTGCAACTCTTCCGCTGCCTGTTGATGTGGTTGTGGCAAAGGAATTTTCAGCGACGGCCGAACACCGCACTTGCGCCATTGAGGACGTGGCCGACGATGAGATGATTCTTGACGTGGGTCCGCAGACCGCCCAGATGCTCGCAGACATCGTCTCCAAGGCCGGCACTATTGTTTGGAATGGTCCTGTGGGTGTTTTTGAGATGCAGCCTTATTCGCACGGCACCGAAAAGCTCGCGCAGGCTATTGCTCAAGCGACCGATCAAGGTGCTTTCTCGATTGCCGGCGGCGGCGATACGGTTTCGGCCGTGAGCGTTTTCGGCATCAAGGATCGCGTCAGCTACACTTCTACGGGGGGCGGCGCTTTTCTTGAGTTCCTCGAGGGCAAGACGCTGCCTGCGGTGGCTGTGCTTGAGGCGCGTGCTGAAGGTTGATATTCCAGAGGTTAAAGACGAATCCCAAGGCGGCGATCTTAAAGACAAAACTGACTTTGAGACCGCCGCTTTATTCAAAGTTTTTTTCGGTCTCTGCGAAGAAAAAACTTCTAGAGGCTGCTATTTGGTCGGCACGCTTTTTTCTCTGCGCATTTTCTCGGCGAGCTGGTGCACGTACTTCCAGCCGATGGCAACGACAACCGGTCCCATGGCAGCGCCGACCACGCCCAGCAGCAGGATCATGGAGAGGTTGTTTTTGACAACAGGAATGTTGCCAAAGAGATAGCCTACGCCAATGAGAGAAACAGCCCATATGGCCGCCCCCAGCGCGCTGTAGAGCTCAAATCGAGCCATGCTCATGCGTGCGGCTCCGGCAACGAGCGGGGCAAATGCACGAACGATCGGCACAAAACGCGCAAGCACGATCGTCTTGCCGCCATGCTTTTCATAAAAGATTTGGGTTTTGGCCAGCTTTTCTGCATTGATCCAGCTCACCGACCCATCGTAGATTTTGTTGCCAAGCCAGCGCCCGGTGTGAAAGCCGAGCGTATTGCCTAGACACGCGCCGAGAATAACGGCGAGCATAAGGCCCCAGGGGCTCATTGTGCCTGCGGCGGCAACAGTTCCGGAAACAAAAAGAAGAGAATCGCCGGGAAGAAAAGCGAGAACGACAATGCCGGTCTCGCAGAAGAAAATCAAGAACATTGCCACATAGACCAACCATCCGTAGTCTGTGGCAAGCGTAATGAGAAAGTGATCGGCGTTGGTAAAGAGTTCAAAAATAAGATCCATGGTCTGGAAAAGAGCGTGACAATGGTGTGGCAGTAAATTGCGCCATACTTTAGCAAAAATAGACGCGCTTGTACGTTCGTCGACGGCAGAGGCAATTTTGAATTAGGAAGCGGCCTTGGCCGCGGTGCTTGTCCATTTTTTAAAGGCTCTTGGAGCCAACGCGGGAATAAGGCAAAAAGAGCCGCGTGCAGCCGCTAAAATTCAAGCCTCTGGCCTTGTGCAAGGCTTTATTTTTTTTTTCGTGCAAATTTTTTTCATGACCCAGATTTCAAACGAGCAGAGCCGTCCGCATATTCAGGAGCTCAACGACAGACTCATCAGCCAGATCGCTGCCGGTGAAGTTATTGAACGTCCGGCTTCGGTCGTCAAGGAGCTTGTAGAAAATGCCATTGATGCCGGTGCGAGCATGATCGAGGTGAGGCTCGACGAGGGCGGCATCAAGCGAATTGTTGTTGCCGATGACGGCTGCGGCATAGAAAAAGAGGAGCTGCCGCTTGCACTCAAGCGCCATGCTACGAGCAAGATTCGTACGCTCAATGATCTGGAAAGCGTCAGAAGCTTTGGATTTCGCGGTGAGGCGTTGGCTTCAATTGCGTCGGTTTCAGATCTGACCATTACGAGCCGAACGCGCGAGGCGTCTTCGGCCTGGTCCATTGATCGTGAGGGCATCTCGCCCGCGGCCGGCTCTCCGGGGACGCGCATTGAGGTGAAGGATCTTTTTTACTTGACGCCGGCGCGCCGCAAGTTCTTGAAGTCTCCTGCCACCGAGCTCTCGCATTGTTTGGCGCAGATTGAACGTGCGGCGCTTGCCAATGCGCAGGTTGAGTTTCGCGTGTTTGCCAACGGCAAGCCCGTGATGACGCTCTCGCCCGCAGATGCAGACGAACGCATCCGAAAGGTGATGCCTCGCGAGTTCGCCCAAGCAAGCCGCAGAGTTCTTGCGGATGCTCCGGGACTGCGTCTGGAAGGCTGGACGGGGCTGCCCACATCGGCTCGCTCGCGCACCGATAAGCAGTTTTTTTTCGTCAACGGGCGCTTTATCCGTGACCGCGTGCTGCAGCATGCCGTGAAAACGGCCTATGCCGACGTTCTCCATGGTCAGGCGCAGCCGATGTATGCACTGATGCTCACCATCAACCCCACGCGGGTTGACGTCAATGTGCATCCGCAGAAATCTGAAGTGCGCTTTCGCGACAGTCAGCTCGTGCATGGCTTTGTGACGCGCGCTATTATGTCGGCGCTTGCCTTTGCGGCTGGAGAGCAAAATCAAGGCGAATCTGCCGCCGGTCATGAAGGAGCTCAGGAGAAAAATAGTCTTCAAAACACCCCCGCTGCAGTCGTTTTGGAGCCTACGCGCAGCGATGCGATGAAAAGCCGTCTTGCCGGGCGCGGCGCTTCGCATGCATTTGCTTCTTCTTTTGGAACGTCTGGCAGCGCAGGCTTTCAGGGCTCTGGCCAGCATCGGCCGAATGCGGGCTTTGCGCCCAAATCCGCAGCCAAGCCTGCACTGACCGAGCAGCAATGGCTTAAGCTTTTTTCCGGCGACAAAGCCCCCTCTCTGCCGCAAGACCGGCTGTCTGCAAGCAGCTTTGAGTCGGGATTGGATCCGTCGCAACACAGACAAGAGCCGCAGTCGTTTAACCCTGAGCAGCAGGCTCCTTTGGGACAGGCCATCGCTCAGATTGCAGGCATCTATGTGCTTGCGCAAAACAGTCAAGGTCTTGTCATTGTTGATATGCACGCCGCGCACGAGCGCGTAACCTATGAAAAACTCAAGGCAAAGGCCGATCTCGGCATGGATCAGACGCAGCTTCTGGTTCCTGCGGTCTTTCGCGTCTCGCCCGAGGAGATGTCCATTTATGAGGACTATCGCGGAAAGTTTGCCGAACTCGGGCTTGAGGTGTCGGCTGCCGGAGAAAATGCTTTGGCGCTAAGAGCGCTGCCGACGATTCTTGCACAGTCAAAAATTGACGCAGCAGATCTTGTTACGTCGCTTATCGCCGATTTTGCGGCCTATGGCGAGAGCAAGATCACCGAAGAACTTCGAAATCATTGTTTGGCAACAATGGCCTGTCACGGCTCGGTGCGCGCGCACCGCGAGCTTACGATCGAAGAGATGAATGCGCTTTTAAGGCAGATGGAAAAAACGCAAAGAGCCGATCAGTGCAACCACGGTCGTCCGACCTGGATGCAGATCACGCTCAAGGATCTCGATCGTCTCTTCATGCGGGGAAAGTGATGCAAATAAATGCACCTCGTTCGCTGATGATTCTGGGCCCGACGGCAAGCGGCAAGACGGCCGCGTCGCTTGCTTTGAGCCGGCTGCTTGAGATGGAAATCATTTCGGTTGACTCGGCCTTGGTCTACCGCGGCATGGACATCGGCACGGCCAAGCCCGATGCGGACGAACGGGCGCAAGTGCCGCATCATTTGATCGACATCGTCGACATCGAGCAAAGCTACAGCGCGGCGGATTTTCGCGCTGATGCGGCTAGACTCATCGACGAGATTGCCGCTCGCAGAAAGATCCCCGTCATCGTGGGCGGCACGATGCTCTACGCCAAGGCTCTTAGGGAAGGCATCGATGAGCTCCCTAGCACAACCCCAGAGGTGCGCCAGGAAGTGGCACGCAGGGGAGCGCTTTTGGGCTGGCCTGCGATGCACGCAGAGCTCTCGCGTATCGATGCGGCCGCTGCCGCAAGGCTCAATCCCAACGACAGCCAGCGCATTTCTCGAGCGCTTGAAGTTTATGCCATGACAGGCAAGACGCTCACAAGCTTTCAGAGCGGCCACAGAGCCCCCGATCCCAGCATCGTAACGGTTGCGTTTTTGCCATCAGACCGAGCAAGGCTTCATGCCGACATCGGCGCAAGGTTTGATGCGATGGTGCAAAAAGGCTTTCTTGACGAGGTGAGAGCGCTCATGGCGCGGCCAGGCTTTTCACCCGATTTGGCAAGCATGCGCGCCGTGGGATATCGTCAGGCCATTGAGTATTTGAGCGGAAAAATAGATTTCGAGCGGTTTCTGGAAGCAGGAAAAGCTGCCACGCGCCAGCTCGCCAAGCGGCAGATGACGTGGCTAAGAAGCATGCCGCAGGTGCATGTCATTGATCCGTACGCGCATGCGTGCGATGAGATTTGCGCCGAACTTTTGCAGTTGTGGCAAAACGCTTGTTCGAGCAAAAACTAATTGAGCAGCGGTGGTGAGGCCTTATGTTTATTGATGAAAGCGCTTTCGCGGCGAATCAGACTCAAGATGAAACGGCTATTGACTCTGTTGACGAGCGTTTGCAAAAACTTAGGCAGGAGCTCACAAAAGCTTCTGCCGGCACAGGGCGCGTGACGATCGCGTATTCGGGAGGATTGGACAGCAGGTTTTTGTCTTTTTGCGCTTTGCGCATGGGCTTTGCCGTGCGGCTTCTTCATGTCGCAGGCCCGCATGTTGCCCGTGAGGAAACGATGCTCGCGCAGAGCCTTGCACGAGCTATGGGACTTGAAGCTGAAGTCGTGCGCATCAAGCTTGCCGGCGCTCAGCAATTAGCTCGCGCCGGGCGAGAGCGCTGCTACGTGTGCAAAAAAAAGATTTTTTCACAACTCAAGGAGTTGTCTGAAGGCGGCAGATTGTGCGACGGCACCAACGCAAGCGATCTCACCGTGTTTCGACCGGGCAGCAAGGCCGTGGCAGAGCTGGAAATATTTTCTCCGTTGGCGCAAGCTGGCTTTTCTAAGTCGGACATCTACCGGTATGCAGCTCTTTTGGGGCTGCCTGAGCCGCAGCAGGCGGCGCGCCCCTGTCTGCTTACGCGCTTTGCCTACGGCGTTGAGCCCGATGAGGCATTGCTTGAAACGGTGGGAGAAGTCGAAGACTGGCTTTCGCATCAAGAGTTTGCCCAGGGCCTTCGCTTTCGGCTGCGCTATCCGGACGGAGCAAAGCCGGTGCTGCACATCGAGAAGGGTTCCATCAAAATCGACTGCGAAGAACTTGTGCGTCAAGCCGAGCTTGAGCTCAAAGCTCGGTTTGGGCAAAGGCTCAAAGGTCTGAAAGTCGAAGTTCTCGACGTGCTTTCGGGGTTTTACGACCGAATCAAATGACGTTGAATCTTTTAAGCAGTCTGCCTGTTTCAAATACGGGCAGCCCCATGATGCCCGAGTAGCTTCCTTCAATGCGGTCGATGAAAAGTCCTGCAAGCCCCTGAATGCCGTAGCCGCCTGCTTTGTCGTAGGGCTCGCTTGTGTTGATGTAGGCTTCGATCGCTTCTGGCTCAAGATGGCAGAAGTGCACGTGCGAGACGCTCACTTCGCTGGCTAAATCCTCTATAGACGTGCCGACGACGACAGCGGTGCGCACCTCATGCGTTTGGTTTGAGAGTCTGGCCATGAAGCTGCGGGCCTCTTCGCGATCGGCGGGCTTGCCCAGAATTTCGCCTTTTAAAATTACAACGGTGTCGGCGGCAAGCACTGGCGCGGCAGTCAAATTCATGCTGCGGATGCGTTCAATAGCCTGCAGCGCTTTGTCTGTTGCCGTGCGTAGCACGTAGTCTTCGGGAGCCTCGTCGGTCAACTGCACTTCATCGCCAGCGAAAGCGCCCGGCGTCAACGGACCGTTTACTAACAGGGCAATGTCAGTGACGCCCATGGAAGCGAGAATTTCCCTGCGGCGGGGACTTTTGCTGGCTAAGTAGAGTTTTGGCATCGTGCGGTGAGTTTGAAAAAAAGAGCTGCAGGAGCGCAGCGCTGGCGCGCTATGCGCGGTGATAGGGGTGGTTGTGCAGAATCGACCAGGCCCGATAGATCTGCTCGCACAAGAGTACCCGGGCAAAGGCGTGCGGCAGCGTCATCGACGAGATGCGCATCATGAGTCTGGCAGATTTCTTTATCTCGGCGTCAAGTCCGTCGGCTCCTCCGATGACAAAGCTCACGCCGACGCCCTCGTTTTGCCAGCTTTCAATTTTCTTAGCAAAGTCCATCGTGGTGAGGTCGCGCCCGTGTTCGTCGAGCGCGACCACGATGTCGCCGGCGGGAATCGCCTTTGAAATGCGCTCGGCTTCAGCGGCCATGAGTTTTGCCGCGGGCTGGCCGCTGCGCGTCTCGGCGCGCACCTCTTTGACGGCGACGGCAAAGTCGCGGGGAAATCGCGACAAGTAGTCTTTGACGGCTTCATCGGCCCAGGAAGGCTGGCGCAGGCCGACGGCCACAATGGTTACGCGCATGGTGCTTTTGCAAAGTGCTGCGAATTAATTCTCAGAAGGAGCCTTGATGAGAGGTGCAACCTCAATCTTGTGCGGTCCCCAGAGCTCTTCAAGGTTGTAGTAGGCGCGCATGGCCGGCTGCAGACAGTGCACGACGATGTCGCCTGCGTCAACAAGCACCCATTCGCCGGTTTCGCTGCCTTCAATGCCGTGCACGCGGCGCCCCATCTCCTTGAGGGCGCGGCTCACGGAGTTGGCCAGAGCGCGCGTCTGGCGATTGCTCGTGCCCGAGCAGATCACGACGTGTGAAAATGCACTGGTCTTTTTTGCGGTGTCATAGACGCAAATATCCTGCCCCTTGACGTCTTCAAGGGCATCAACAATGGTGCTTAAAACGAGTTCGTTGGTCATAAAAAAGTGGTGAAAAGAAAGATAACTACCTGCCTGCACCGGCATACAGCCCTTGGGCCGCAATGCGGCGGGCGACTTTAACGGGCAGCCAATTTTCCAGCCGCTTGAAAGCTTCTTTGCGCGGCAGGCGTGCAAAAAGTTCGCGAATTTTAGTCGAACTTGCTTCATGTGCGGCAATGGTGAATGTGCACAGACTTCCTGAAGGTGCATTTGCAATCTGCATGGCATCCAGAAAACGCCCTTCAACGAGCGCTTCAACTTCGGGCGCCGCATGCGGCATGTCTTTTGCCCGATTGCAAAGCGCAATGTTGACTAAATCGAGAAATTCTCGCCAGCGCCGCCAGGTGTGAAAATTTTTCCATTGGTCGGCGCCGAGAATAAGTACAAGAGGGGTGCTTGGCCCCACGAGTTTGCGCATTTCTATGAGCGTATCGATCGTGTAAGTGTCGCCTTCTCGCATGAGCTCCATCGTGTTGACGGCAAAAAGGGGATTTCCTTCAATGGCTTCTTCAAGAAGCGCAAGGCGCTCTTTGACGGGCGTAGCCACTGCCTTTTGCCAGGGACGCGGCGCGAGCACGAAGTCAATGCGCGCAAGCGGCATGGCGCGCGTTGCTTCGCGGGCAACGCACAGGTGGCCGTTGTGCACTGGATCGAAGGTGCCGCCGAAAAGACCAATACCGCGTCTGACGATGTTCAAGATGATCTGTTCCTCAAAAGCTATGCATGCATGCGCACATGCGAGAAAATTTTTTCGTCTGCTTTTCTGCTGCCGCAGTACGCGCTTGATCAGCGCGTGATCTGCGTGGTGAAGACATCGGAAATGACGCCTTTTTCATCGGCAAGCGCACCTACCCAGACGTACTCGGTGAAGCTCTCTTCATAGTACTCGTAGGTGCGGCGCGATACCCAAAAACGCCAACCGCGAGCATCGCGCAGACTTGCTGGACCAATGTCGCTTGTCACCGAGTCGATGTTCATGCCGCTGGCAATGTGCGACAAAAAGACCGGTTCGAAATGATCGGTGAGTGCGCCGCAGCGCGCATTTTGCGCAAACGTGCCCGGGCGCATCTGCACTTCGGTGACGGTGTCCTGGCCCGAGGCGATGAACCAAAGCTTGACGGGCTTGGAATTGTTTTGCGCCTGAACGCAGACCCAGCGGCGAGCGTTCTTTCCAGAGCCTTCCTCATGCACGGGAGCGCGGGCGATGGCGGCAACATCTGAAAGTCTTGACTGCTCGAGCACCACGACCGTATTGCCCAGCAGCACGGGAGTTGCGGGCGAGACCGTGTACGTGCTGCGTGCATGAAGAAGCGTGGCGGGGTAGCTGAAGGGGGCTTGCGTGCCGTCGTTTTCAGAGGACTCTTGCGCGCAGGCTGAGCCAAAGACCAGCATCAAAGCAGTCGCGCCTGCGGCCATTATGCAGGACGCAGGAGAGGTGCAAGTCATTGGGCGAGTCGTCTTAATCAAAAAAGCACCTTCAACAAAAAAACAGCCAAAGCAAAAAGGCGGGAGTCTCAACGCACTCCCGCCTGCGTGCCGGTCGGCAACAAGCACATCGTCCGGTTACTTCTGTTCCCGGGCAATGGCGCGATAGCCGATGTCGCGGCGCATCTGTGCGCCTTCAAAGTGTACCTGATCGGCGGCTTCGTAAGCTCGTTTCTGAGCCTGCGTGATGTTTTCTCCGAGACCTACGACGCAAAGCACGCGCCCGCCCGAGACGACGCACTCGCCCTTGTCGTTGGTCTTGGTGCCGGCGTGAAAGACGATGTGCGCATCGTCGTTTGCAGGCAGCTTCGTGATGACCGCACCCTTTTCAGGGGCCTGGGGGTAGCCGCGAGCGGCAACCACTACGCCTAGGGCCGAGCGGCAGTCCCATTGAAGGTCAACGCCTTCGAGCTCTCCGCGGGCCGCAGCAAGAAGCACGCGGGCGAGATCGCCCTTGACGCGGCTCATGATGGGCTGCGTTTCCGGATCGCCCATGCGGCAGTTGAATTCAAGCGTCTTGACCGTTGTGGAGCCCTGCTTGTCCTTGCCGATCATCAGGCCTGCGTAGAGAAAGCCCGTATAGATGATTCCGTCGGCGGCCATGCCGGCCACGGTGGGCTCGATGATTTCGCGCATGACTTTTTCATGCACTTCAGCGGTCACGACCGGGGCCGGAGAATAGGCGCCCATGCCGCCCGTGTTGGGGCCTTTGTCTGCGTCAAGAAGGCGCTTGTGATCCTGCGAGGTGGCCAGCGGCAGAATATGCTTGCCGTCGACGATGACGATGAAGCTTGCTTCTTCGCCTTCGAGATATTCCTCGATTACGACGCGTGCGCCGGCTGCGCCGAATTTGTGGTCGCCGAGCATGTCGTCGATGGCCGCGTGAGCTTCATCTTCGGTCATGGCAACCACGACGCCCTTGCCGGCGGCAAGACCGTCGGCTTTGATGACGATCGGAGCGCCCTTAGCGCGCACGTAGTCGTGAGCGGCTTTGACGTCGCTGAAGGTTTCGTAGTCGGCAGTGGGCACGCCCTTGCGCTTCATGAAGGCCTTGGCGAAGTCTTTGGAGCTTTCGAGCTGCGCGGCTTCGCGGGTGGGGCCGAAGATGGTGAGGCCGCTGGCGCGAAAGACGTTGACGACGCCTTTGGCAAGAGGTGCTTCGGGGCCGACGACGGTGAGCTCAATGTCGTTGTCGCGCGCAAAGTCGCGCAAAGCTTCAATGTCGGTGATGGCGACGTTGGTGAGCGCTGGATCCAGAGCCGTGCCGGCGTTGCCCGGGGCAACGAAAACCTTTTCAACGCTCTCAGACTTGGACAGGCGCCAGGCAAGGGCGTGTTCGCGGCCGCCGCTGCCGATAACAAGAACTTTCATAAAAATTTCGGCGCATTAAACCCAAGCGTTTATGCTAAAGAGCAAAGCGCCGCCTCCGTAGTGAGAAAAAATTTATTGCCCGTAATTGTAGCCGCTTGCGGCACGCAGACCTTGAGGCGTTTATGCAAATGTCGGTCAAAAGCTTGAAGGCGCCCAAGACCAAGCGCGCAGATATCAGGTGAAAAAACAAAAAAAGCCTGTCGACGTTTTTGCATCGGCAGGCTTGCGTGCGGGTGCTACGCGAAAAGCAAGAGATGGTTGAAGAACTATTCTTCTTCGTCAAACACGGCGCTCGTGTAGACGTGGCTTACGTCGTCGAGATCTTCGAGCGCATCGATAAGCTTTTGCATCTTGACTGCGTCTTCGCCCGTGAGCTCAATTTCGTTTAAGGGCTTCATGGTGATCTCAGAAGACACAGGAACAAGGCCCGCGGTTTCAAAAGCCTTGCTCACGGCATCGAACTGCGCAGGATCGCAAACGACCTCAATGGAGCCGTCTTCATCGGTTACGCAGTCATCGGCACCGGCTTCAAGCGCCGTTTCCATGACGGCATCTTCGCTTGTGCCCGGAGCAAAAAGGAATTCGCCGCAGTGGCGGAACTGGAAGGACACCGATCCTTCGGTGCCGAGGTTGCCGCCGTGCTTGGAAAGAGCATGACGCACGTCAGCTACGGTGCGGGTGCGGTTGTCGGTCGTGCAGTCGATGATGAGGCTAGCGCCGCCCACGCCGTAGCCCTCGTAGCGGATTTCTTCATAGCTCACGCCTTCGAGCTGGCCGGTGCCTTTGAGGATGGCGTTTTGAATGGTGTCCTTGGGCACGTTGCCGTCGCGGGCCTTGGCGATCGCCTGACGAAGACGAGAGTTCATGTCAGGATCGCCGCTGCCGCCGACGCGAGCTGCAACGATGATTTCACGCACAAGCTTGGTCCACAGGTTGGAGCGCTTGGCGTCCTGACGACCTTTGCGATGTTGAATATTGGCCCATTTAGAGTGTCCGGACATTTTGTTCCCTTAATTTTTGCTTTGTCTGTTTCGATGTTGCTCTTAAAAGCAGTACGCCCGCGTGCGCTGCCGGCTGTCTTTGGTGTTGACAAGAGCCGGGCGCGCAGGGTGGCGCAAATTTTTTGGTTTCGCGCGCATTGTAATGGTTTCGAAGCGGCTGCGAAAGAGCCGCTTTCAAACAACTCTCAGGCACACGAGAGCTTTATGCCTCGACTTCTTCGAGATCCTTTGCTTTTTGGCTCAGTTCGTAGATAAGTGCAAGAGCCTGCCGTGCGGAGAGTTCATCGACGTCAATGTTGGCGATCGATGAGACAAATGCGTCCTTAGCATCGGGTTCTTCAGCAACATCGGCCTCAGCAAACGTTTGTGCTGGTTCATCGGCTGCTGCGAAGAGATCAAGCTGCGGGCCGCTTCTGAGCGCACGGGCTTCGAGTTCGGAGAGATAATTTTTGGCTCTGCGGATGACGCGTGCTGGAACCCCCGCAAGGTGCGCTACGGCAATGCCGTAGGACTGATTGGCTGGGCCATCCTTGATGTCGTGCAAAAAGACGATGCCCTTTTTGGATTCCTGTGCGCGCACATGTACGTTGGCTGCTTCTGGACATTCGGTTGACAGTTGCGTGAGCTCAAAGTAATGCGTCGCAAACAGCGTCCAGCTGCGAGTGTTCTCCACGAGTTCTCGCGCAATGGAAGCCGCCAGGCTCAGACCGTCGAAAGTCGAGGTGCCGCGGCCGATTTCATCCATCAGCACTAGTGAATTGCTTGTTGCCTGATGCAAAATGGCGGCTGCCTCGGTCATCTCGACCATGAAGGTGGAGCGGCCGCGGGCCAGATCATCTGATGCGCCGATGCGCGTCAGAATTTTGTCGATCGGTCCAAGTCTTGCGGCTTGTGCAGGCACGTAGGCTCCAGCGTAGGCCAAAAGCGCAATGAGCGCCACCGAGCGCATATAGGTCGACTTTCCACCCATGTTGGGGCCGGTGATCACCAGAAGTCTGCGGCCGGGCACAAGCCGGCAGTCGTTTGGAACGTAGTGCTCGAGCATGTGTTCGACCACGGGGTGACGCGCACCTTCGATTTCAATGCCTGGCCTGTCGTCAAGAACCGGACGGCACCAGCGTGCACCGATAGCGTGGCGCGCAAATGCGCCTAACGCATCGATGGCGGCGACGGCAGCCGCCGCTTGCATCAAAGGCTGAACAAAGGTTGCGGCGCGATCCAAAAGCGCGTCCCAAAGCGAGCGCTCAAGCTGCTGGCAGCGCTCTTTGGCCGACAACGCCTTGTCTTCGAATTCCTTGAGCTCGGGCGTGATGTAGCGCTCGACATTTTTCAGCGTCTGGCGCCTTCTGTAGCGCTCAGGAACGTTTTCGGCTTGTCCGCGCGGTACTTCGATGTAGTAGCCCGAGACGCGGTTAAATTCCACGCGAAGTGAATTGATCCCGGTGAGATCTTTTTCTTTTGCTTCGAGCTCCATGAGAAAGTCGCCGGCGTTGTCGCGCATGCCGCGCAGCTCTCGAAGTTCGTCGCAGGCCTCGCTGCTGATGACTTCGCCCTCGCGCAAAAGCGTGGCGGGCTCAGGCAGCAAAGTGTGCGAAAGGTCTTCATATAGTGAGGCGTCTAAGGTAAGAGAGTTGCGCGCGTGTTCCAGAAGAGGGGCCTTGAAGATCGTCAAGACCTTGGAGAGCTCCTCAAGTTGCGGCAGGGCGTCGCGCAAGGCGGCCAGCTCCTTGGGGCGAATGCTTCGAAGCGCGATGCGCCCGGCCATGCGCTCAATGTCAGGCAGGCCGTTTATGGCGGCAAAAAGTTCTTCACGAGCCAGTTCGTTTGCCAGAAGTTCGGCGATGACGTCGTGTCGGGCACTGGCTTCCTGAGCGCTTCTGAGAGGATTGTGCAGCCAGCGGCGCATCGTTCTGCTTCCCATTGAGGTGCTGCAGACGTCAAGCACCGAGATCAGCGTGGGTCCGTTGTCGCCTCTTAATGTTTCGCTGATCTCGAGGTTGCGCCGCGTAGCCGCATCAAGCGCAATGAAGCTCGAATCGTTTTCAAGCACCAAAGGTCTGATGTAGGGAAGCGCTTCGCGCTGAGTTTGCTCTACGTAGCCCAAAATGGCATTGGCTGCGGCAAGAACTTCGGGTTCGTTTTCAAGACCGCGCACCACGAGTCCTTCGAGGCCGAAGCGCTCGCGCAATTGCTGTGCGCCCTTTTGAGCGTCGAAATGCCAGTCGGGCAGGGACGTAACGGCGGCCGTAATTTCTTCGGGAAGATCGTCGCGCAGCTTGTCGGCAACGAGAATTTCGCTGGGACGCACGCGGGCGAGTTCTCCGGCGAGTTCGTCATTTTTGATTTTGACGGCGCAGAATTCGCCGCTCGAGAGCGTCAGCCGTACGAGCGCGCCTTCGGCGTGCTTTGAAGAAGCGGGCGCCCAGGCAGCCAGAATTGAGTCGACCTTTTCGTTTAAGAGCGCATTGTCGGTGATGGTGCCGGGCGTGACGATGCGCACGATCTTGCGCTGCATCATGCCGCGGGGCTGCTCGGCATCTCCGACCTGCTCGCAAATGGCAACCGATTGGCCGCAGCGAACGAGCCGCGCCAAGTACTGGTCAAGCGTTGAAGCCGGAACGCCGGCCATGGGAATGGGATTGCCCGAGCTGTCTTTGCCCCGGCGGGTGAGCGTGAGCCCAAGCAGTTTGTTGAGCTTGACGGCGTCCTCAAAAAAAGTTTCGTAAAAATCCCCAAGACGGTATAAAAGCAGCACGCCGGGATTTTCGTCGCGCATCATCAGGTATTGGCGCATTACGGGCGTGTGCTCAGCATAAGGCTCGGGCATGCCGGCAGATGCTTGGCGAGGGGATTTGCATGACTTGGAATCGACCATGGGAGGGAGAAAAACCAGTGTTGTTCTTGTTTGAACAAGCAATGCGCTCCAAGGACTGGAGCGCATGTTCAAATCTTTCGGCAGCGTTTTGAGAAAAAGAGCGATTGCTCAAAACAAAGCCGCCGCAAACGAGTCTCGAATCGAGCTTCGAAAGGCTATCGGGCCACGGCGTCTGAGACCTTAAAGAGAAGCGGCGAGAAGATCTTGGGCGTGCCCGAGCAGATGCTGCCGGTTTCCAGATACTTTTCTCCACCCTCAAGGTCGGTTACAAGGCCGCCCGCTTCAATCACAAGAAGCGATCCCGCGGCGATGTCCCAGCAGCTCAGTCCCGACTCCCAGTAGCCGTCCAGGCGTCCGCAGGCGACGTAGGCCAGATCGAGTGCGGCCGAGCCTGCGCGCCGCAGTCCGGCGGCTGAGCGGGCAACGCGCTCGAGCTTGGGCAAAAAGCCTGCATAGTCATCGTCGCGTCGAAACGGAAATCCGGTGCCGATCAGAGCGCGGGAAAATTCAGAGCGGCCCGACACGCGCATGCGGCGGTTGTTGAGAAATGCTCCGCGGCTGCGCTCGGCAGTAAAGAGTTCGTTTTTCGCCGGGTCATAGACCACTGCCACCATGACGCGTCCCTTGACGGCATAGGCAATGCTCACGGCATATTGAGGAAAGCCGTGCAGAAAATTCGTGGTGCCGTCCAGAGGATCGATAATCCAGGCGGCCGGGGCGTTGGCGACGTATTTGGCGTGATCCTCTTCAGCGATGATCACGTCGCGCGGAAAGTACTGCGCGATCAAGCCTTTGATGATGTTTTGGCTTTCGGTATCGACGCGGCTGACAAAATCAAAAGGAGCCTTTTCGTGAACTTCAATTGAATCAAGGCTGAGGCTTTCTCGGTTGATGTAGTTGCCGGCGCGGCGGGCGGCCTGAATTGCCACCTCAAGTTGAGCTGATGCCATGGTGTGTGTCAGAAAACAGTTGAAAGTTCAGACGCATGCAGCGCTCTTGGGGCTGTGCTGATCGCATTCATCGAAGAATGCGCGGCTTGTGCTGACGGCCGTTGAACTGCGTGCGCTGACTGCTAAGCAAAAGTGAGCGGAACTTCAAAAGGGCTAAAATGCCCGAAAGCCGCAAAGTGTCAAACGATTATTCTAATCGATTTGCAGAGATTGCATTTTCTTTTTTGAGTACTCACTGCGAGCTTGTCCAGCACTTTTTTCGATCAGGTTGATTTTTTTGTGAATACTGCTTTATCGCCCTTGAGCGGCCGCGTGACGTTTGTTCTCGATGCGCCAAGCCATCCGGGCAACATCGGCTCGGCAGCTCGTGCCGTCAAAACGATGGGCTTTACCGATTTAAGAGTCGTGGCGCCAAAGGATGCCGGCTACAAAACGCATCCCGATGCGGTGGCTTTTTCCACTAGTTCCGTTGATGTGCTTGAGGCTTCGCGTTCTTTTGATACGCTTGCCGACGCGCTAGAAGACGTCTCGCTTGCCTTTGCAATGACGGGCTACAGTCGGGAGTTTGGGCCCCCGATGGAAACAATTCGCGACAGCGCTGCAAGGGCTGCTATGTGGCTTGAGACGCCCGAAAACAAAGACTTCAAGTGCGCTTTTGTTTTCGGCTGCGAGCGCTCGGGGCTCACCAATGAGGATGTTGAACGCTGTCAGTTTTGCTCGGCCATTCCGGCCAATCCGCAAAGCCAGAGTCTGAATCTGGCGCAGTCCGTTCAGATTGCCGCTTACGAAATGCATCTGGCGCTGCTGAGTGCCTCCCATGCCGATTCGCTTTATGCCTGGCAGGAGCGCTTTGCGCATGAGCCGGCGGCAGGCATCAAGGCAATCGAAGGCTTTTTTGAACACTGGCAGCAGGCGATGACGGCCTGCGGCGCACTCAACCCGAAAGAGCCTAAGAATTTAATGGAAATCAGCCGCAGACTTTTTGCCCGTGCAGGACTCACGCAGCCTGAAGTCGACATGCTGCGCGGCATCTGCGCGGCGATTATTTTGCCGCGCAGGCTGCGGGCGGGGACGAAAAAACCTCAGGCCAGCCCAAATGCGGCTGCGCAAAAAGATTAAGCATTGTCTGCTTTCTGGCTACAATGAAGCGATGTGCGGGCGGCGCTTCAATATAAAAGAAAGCACTCCCTGACAGAGAAAGATCCAAAAAACAAATCCAACCCACAGATACACAAAGAGGATTTCCGTCATGTTTGAACGAATCAAGGAAGACATGCGCACCATTTTTGAACGCGATCCGGCCGCGCGGTCTCCCTGGCAGGTGCTCTTTAGCTACCCAGGACTGCATGCCTTGGCCATTCACCGCGCGGCGCACTGGTGCTGGATTCAGGGCTGGAGCGGATTTGCACGCTGGATCAGCCATCTCGGACGCTTCTTGACGGGCATTGAGATTCATCCGGGCGCTCGCATCGGACGTCGCGTGTTCATCGATCACGGCATGGGCGTGGTGATTGGTGAAACGGCAGAGGTGGGAGACGACTGCACGATTTATCACGGTGTTACGTTGGGCGGCGTGGGGTTAGGCCGCGGCGTCAAGCGGCATCCAACGCTCGGACGCGGCGTCATTGTCGGCGCCGGCGCCAAGATCCTTGGCAGCTTTACGGTGGGCGACAATGCCCGCATCGGCAGCAATGCCGTCGTTGTCAAGCCCGTGCTGCCCAATACGACCGTCGTGGGCGTGCCGGCTCGCGAAACAAAGGAAACAAGCCGACAGAAGACTCAGGCGCACACGCAATTTAGTTCCTACGGCCTCGTTGAGGGCGAAGACGATCCATATGTGCTTCGCATGCGCCAAATGGAAAAGCAGTTGAAGGAGCAGGCCAAGCTTATCGAAGAGCTCAAGCAGGCTGTTCTTGAATTTTCCGAGTCTAGGCAAAACAGAAAAAATAGGCAGGATAAGAAGCAGGAAGCCGCAGACGCAAAAGAGGCTCCTAAGTCAGAGCATCGATCTGCTGCCGTTCGTGCAAAACACAAAACTCACGCAGACGTAACTGCGCGCAGCATGGAAAATTCTGATAAAGCAGCCGAAAGTGCGGAAAGCGAAAAGTCTCATCAAGAGGATTCGGTTGCTGCAACCGCTGACGCAAAGCAAGGTTCTGCTTTCAAACAGCTTTCAGACTCGCCGGAGATTGCGGAGTCTTCGCAAATAGAGACTTCGAAGGGTGATCTTGTGCAACCTGCTCAAAGGCATTCGCCCGAAAGCGAGTCCTCAAGCGTAGAACTTGACGTTGCAGTCGGGAACCGCGACTCGAACAAGACACAAAATTCTGAGCCGACCATTTCAGAGGCTGAAAACAAGGAGAAAGCGGCTCCAGACGAAAAGCCCTCGGATAAGGATGGTTCTGCATCCTGACTCAACATAGGCCTCTGGGGCAAACAAAAATACAACCGAAAAAAGCACCGCTCAAGCAACAATGCCGGCGGTGCTTTTTTCTGCGCAGAAAGCCGCAGCTGACTGCGCAGAGTTCTGGGATAAGCTCAGCCAACTAGCAGACCTTGACGATCCAGCCTTCGGGAGCTTCGATTTCGCAAGCCTGGATGCCCGTGAGGGTCTCGCGCAGCTTGCCCGAAATCTCACCCATCTTTTCCATGCCCGAGGGCAGGCTGATGACGCCGTCATGGGTGTGGATTTCGCCCACAGGGGCAAGAACGGCAGCCGTGCCGCACAGGGCGCATTCCTTGAAGTCTTTGACTTCTTCGAGCGCAACCGGGCGTTCAACAACCTTCAAACCGAGATAGTGTTCTGCAACGTACACCAGCGAGCGGCGGGTGATGGAGGGCAGAATCGAGGGAGACTGAGGCACCACAACCGTATTGTCCTTGTCGACGAAAATGATGTTCGTGCCGCCGGTTTCTTCCACATAGGTGCGGCTGGCCGGATCGAGATAGAGGTTTTCGGCAAAGCCGCGGCGGTGCGCTTCCATCGTCGGATAAAGGCTCATGGCGTAGTTGAGGCCGGCCTTGACATGGCCCGTGCCGTGCGGAGCGGCGCGGTCATAGTCCGAAACGCAAATCTTCAGAGGCTTGACGGCACCCTTGAAGTAGGCGCCGACGGGCATCACGAAGACGCGGAAAACGTAGCTCGGAGCAGGAGCAACGCCGATCTGCGGGCCCGAGCCGAACATCACCGGACGGATGTAAAGCGAGCAGCCCGTACCGTAGGGCGGAACCCAGGCAGCGTTGGCGCGCACCGTTTCAACGACGGCCTTGACGAACTTGTCTTCCGGATAGGCCGGCATTTCAAGGCGACGGGCGGTGCCGGCCATGCGGGCGGCGTTCATGTCGGGGCGGAAGGTCACGATGTGGCCGTCCTTGGTGGTGTAGGCCTTCAGACCCTCAAAGCAGCTCTGCGAGTAGTGAAATACGCAGGCCGATTCCAAAAGATGCAGTTCGGGGTCGGTTACCAGAGCGCCCTCGTCCCATGCGCCGTCGTTCCAGTTCGACTGCCAGCGATAGTCAGTCGGCGTGTAGCCAAAGCCCAGTTTTTCCCATTCAATGTTTTTCTTTTCCATTTTGTAGTGCTCCGAAAATCCGTTTGTCCGCTTGATGAGCGGGCGGAAGTCGTCGATTCGACCGCAGAGGCCGGATCAGTTAAAAAATCCCGAGTTTGAAAGTCCTAAGGCTTTCAGTCGTTCGTCCTTCATCAAGAGTCCCTAGCGTCCCTAGCAGAGGGCTTCAAGCGAGGCCGCGCGCACCGGACTGCAGATGGTAACCGATGGCCTCAGTGCCGGCGCGGCCAGCTGGGTTGCGCCGACAAATCGTGCTTCTTGGTAAGAAGCGTGGGGTTATGTCGGCAGCCGGCAAGAACGTCAACTCCGAAAATGATACCTCCGGATGCGAAAAAAGTGCGCAAAGCTCGTACAACGGCAAGCCGAGGCCTTGATCCAAAGCGAATCCGTTAACACAATCGGCTACAGGTGCCGTTTGATGAGCTCGGCCAGTGTTTTGATGCCTAGATCAATACGCTCTTCGGGCACCGTGACGAAGGACATGCGCATGTGTCGATGATCGTCGCCAAACGCATAGCAGGCCTCGCCCGGCACGTAGGAGACCTTGGCTGCGACGGCTTCGCTCATCATGGCTGTCGTGTCGATGGACTCGGGCAACGTCACCCAGATGAACATGCCGCCTTCGACTTTGGTCCAGGAAATTCCGCTGTCCTTGGGCATGTACTTTTCCAGACATTCAAGCATGCAGGTACCGCGCTCACGATAGATTTTGCGCACCCGCGGCAAGTGTTCTTCAATTTGTCCAGATTTGAGCAATTGCGCGGCTACAAGCTGCGTGAGGGTCGGCGTGTGCATGTCAACGGACTGCTTTAGTTCGGCAATGGCGTCAAGAAGCGCAGGATTGCCGCAGATGTAGCCCAAACGCATGCCCGGCGAGAGAATTTTTGAAAGCGTGCCCAGACGCAGCGTATTGTCAGGCTTTAATGATCGAATCGTCTGCGGTGGCTTTTTTTCATACCACAGTTCTCCGTAGGGGTCGTCTTCAATGATCCAAAGCCCGAGTTCGTCGGCTTTTTCAATGAGCCTTTTGCGGCGCTCGAGCGATATCGTCAGCCCAGTTGGGTTGTTGAAAGTCGGCATGATATAGGCAAATTTGGCTCCGCGGCAGGCTTCGGTCATGGCCTCGGGATTGAGCCCCTCGTCATCGCTTGGCAAAAACTCAAATGTCGGCCGACACAGTTTGAAAGCGCCGAGTGCTCCGAGATAAGAGGGGTTTTCGACAAGCACTCGGTCACCCGGATCGACAAAAACGCGTGCGACTAGATCAAGCGCCTGCTGCGAGCCTGTGACGATCTGCACTTCCTCAGGACGCGTGGGCGTACCGCGCGAAGTTTCAAATTCGGCAACGGCCTCGCGCAGTTCAGGCTCTCCTTCTGTGACGGAGTATTGCAATGCACGGCGGCCTTCTTTTTTTAAAACCTCCTGCGCGGCCTGCGCTACGGCTTGGACCGGGAAGCCATCCGGGCTAGGAAGTCCGACGGCAAAGCTAATAATGTCGGCATCGGCCGAAAGCGTCAGCAGTTTCTTCAAAACAGAGCCGGAAGGCCCTGAGGCAACGGTGCTCAGCGGAATTTGGGAAAGTTCGCAATAAGTCATGACAGAAAAAGGAAATCTCGAAAACTCAAACCAAAAAACAAAGGCCCGGATGCTGCAGCACCCGGGCCGAAAAGCTGATAGTGCCGGGTGCCTTAGCGTGCCCGCACTGCTGCGACGACTTCGTCGAAAGTCCTGCACATTTCTTCGTCGGGCGCCTTGGTCATCAGACTTGCAATGACAATGGCGGCAATGCCCAGCACAAAACCGGGAACGATTTCGTAGAGCCCGAACCAGCCGAACTGGTGCCAGATGAGCACGGTTGCCGCGCCGGTGATCATGCCCGCAAGCGCCCCCTGACGGTTCATGCGCTTCCACCACAGTCCCATGATGATGACCGGACCGAAGGCTGCGCCAAATCCTGCCCATGCGTAGCTCACAAGCGACAAAACGAGGCTTTCGGGGTCCATGGCCATAATGATCGAAACAAGCGATACGGCAAGCACCATGGAGCGGCCAAACCACAGCAGTTCTTTTTGACTCGCATGAGGCCGCACGAAGCTGCGATAGAAGTCTTCCGTCAGAGTCGAAGAGCACACCAGCAGCTGGCAGGAGAGCGTTGACATGACGGCCGCCAGAATGGCCGACATCAAAATGCCGCCGATCCAGGGATTAAACAGCAGCTGCGAGAGCACAATGAAGACGCGTTCATGATTTTGCGTGACCAACGTGGCCTGGTCGGGGTGCGCCGAGAAGTAGGCTGCGCCGAAAAAGCCAACGCTGACGGCGCCACCCAGACAAAAGAGCATCCAGAGAATGGAAATGCGGCAGGCATTGGGAATGACTTTGATCGACTTGGCGGCCATGAAGCGCACCAGAATATGAGGCTGTCCGAAATAGCCCAGTCCCCACGCTACAAGACTCAGAATGCCGATGAAAGTCTGGTGCGTGACCATGCGAACCATGTCGGGATTGATGGCGGCTACCTGCTCGACCGTGGCAGAAAAGCCTCCCAGTTCGCTCATGACCACAATGGGCGTGACGACAAGCGCCACGCACATCAGGCTTGCTTGTATCGTGTCGGTCCAGCTTACTGCAAGAAAACCGCCGATGTAGACATAGATGATGGTCGCTGCGGCGCCGATCCAAATGGCCGTGCCGTAGTCCATGTTGAAGGTGTTTTCAAAAAGGCGGGCACTGGCGACGATGCCGCTGGCGCAGTAGATGGTAAAGAAGATCAAAATGACGACGGCGGCGATGATGCGCAGCAGCTTAGTGTCGTCCTTGAAGCGGTGCGTAAAGAAGTCGGGCAGCGTGAGCGCATTGTGCGAGACTTCAGTGTAGACGCGCAGACGGCCGGCAACAAGCTTCCAGTTGAAGTATGTGCCGATGGTCAGGCCAATGGCAATCCAGCTCTCGGAAATGCCTGAGAGAAACACTGCGCCCGGAAGCCCCATCAGCAGCCATCCGCTCATGTCGGAGGCGCCTACCGAGAGCGCCGTCACGATGCTGCCGAGCGAGCGGCCGCCCAGAATGTAGTCGTTGAAGTTTCGTGTGTAGCGCCAGGCGAAAAAGCCGAGCGCAATCATAAGTAG
This sequence comes from uncultured Duodenibacillus sp., assembly GCA_944388865.1. GTDB lineage: Bacteria > Pseudomonadota > Gammaproteobacteria > Burkholderiales > Burkholderiaceae_F > Duodenibacillus. The sequence continues at coordinate 25,476 of CALXKM010000033.1, forward strand.
CAGATAGCCGCAGAATGTAACGGCAGTGGGATTGCTGAACATCTTTTGTATTTTTGCTTCAAGGGGCGCCGAGGGGCGCAGGCCTGTTTTGTGTTTATGCGGGTGTCGGTGCGGTTTTTTTTTAAGAAATACCGCAGGAAATTCTAACGCACCTTTTCGAAGGCCTATTTACCTAGGTTTTTGCCTAGGTTTTTGACCTTAGAAAACGCATTTGTCTACGGCTTGTTTGCCAAAGCAGTGATAAAGCGTGTACGCTGACACATCTCGGGACGTTTTCTCTAAGAGACTTTTTGAGGGAAAACGTGTGCGCGAAAAAAGAAAACCAAAGGGAAGTTTCGGTATGGCGGATAAAAATTCTTCTTCCATCGTCAAGCGACCGGCGATGACTCCTGAGCAAAAGCGCGAGCAGATCATTCTTGCGTTCTGCTACCTCGTTGCCATTGTGCTGGGTCTTGTCAACGGCTTTTGGGGATCGGAATTCTGGCAGACGATGGGAGAGTTCATCTCCAACATCTTCATTCGTCTCTTTAGGTTTATAGCCATCCCCATCATCGCGGTGTCGATTATCTCAACGCTTGCCACGATCAGCCGGTCTGCCGAATCGGGCAAAATTTTCAAGCACACGATTTTTTATACGCTGCTGACGACAATTCTCGCGGCAAGTCTTGCGGCAGTTCTTTTTGAAGTCTTCGCTCCTGCCAATGTCTCAATGAGCGGCCAGCAGGTGCAGACCGATGCTTTGAACAACATCAAGGGACACAGCTACTTTGAGTACGTTGAATCGGTGATTCCCGACAATGTCATTGCGCCGTTTCTCTCGGCTAATGTGCTCTCGGTGTTGTTGATTGCCGCGGCTGTGGGCATTGCAATTGCCAAGCTGCCGCTTGGTAGCAAGCAGCAGGACTTGCTCATTACGTTCTTTTCAGGCATCCAGTCGGTGCTCTTTACGATCGTCACCTGGATCATCAAGATTCTGCCCATCGGCATTTTCGGCTTTTTCACCGTGCTTGCCATGCAGATGGCCAGCGGCGTCGCTCTAGGCGGCTTGGGCGTGTACCTGACAACCGTGCTCACGGCCAATTTCGTTCAGATGCTCGTGATTCTGCCGGCTGTGCTTCTCATTCGCGGCATCAATCCGCTGCGCGTAGCCAAGGGCATGCTGCCGGCGCTTACCGTGGCCTTCTTCTCGAAGTCTTCGGCCGGCACGCTGCCGGTGACGATGTCTTGCGCCGAGAATAATTTGGGCGTCAAGCACCCCGTTTCGCGCTTTGTTCTGCCGATCTGTACCACGATCAACATGAATGGGTGCGCTGCCTTCATTCTGATCACTGTGGTCTATCTGATGCAAAACGCGGGCGCCGACATTACTTTGGGCACGCTTTTGCTTTGGATTGTGATTTCGACCATCGCCGCCATCGGCAACGCAGGCGTTCCCATGGGGTGCTTCTTCCTGTCGGCAAGCCTTTTGGCCAGCATGAACGTGCCGATTTTGCTCATGGGCGTGATTTTGCCTTTTTATGCGGTGATCGATGCCATTGAAACGACGCTCAATGTTTGGAGCGACAGCAATGTGGCCGTGCTCGTCAATCGCGATATTTACGGCAAAGACGGCAGTGCTTAGGAAATAGAAGAAAACGCACAAAAAAACGGATGCCGCACTTTTTGATGCAGGCATCCGTTTTTTTCGGGCAAAAGGCGCGCTTAATGCCAAGGCGCTTTGTCTTCGCACATCACGCCGTCGCCCATCGTGAAGCCTTCAAGGCTGCCCGCCTTCGTTTGAATGCAGATGAAGGCAATGCCCGAGTCGGCCAGTGCGCGGATGGCGCGGTGACCGGCCGGACGAACGACGAACCAGTCTCCGGCGGCGATTTTGTGCACTTTGCCGTCAATGTAGATTTCGCCAGCACCTTCAAGCACGCCGTAGAGTTCTTCGTTGACCTTGTGCGCATGCACGAAGGGAACGGCGGCGCCCGCCGGCAGGCGGTTGATGCTTACTTCGCAGCCTGTGAGCTGCAAAGCGTCGTGCAGCTCAAAGCGGGCGGCATCAGCGGGGGCTGCGATTTTTTGGAAGGTTTCAGTCATTTTCTTCTCCTTAAGATAAAGCAGGCTTGATTGATTTGTCTGCACATCAAAAAAATTTATCGATCAAGAGAGTTGATCAATTCCGCAAGTGCATCCTGAAGCTCCTGTGCTTTTTCTTTTCCGAGCGCATCAACGAAGATGGCGTCCATCGCGCTCGAAATGTTCTCGAACACTGGTTTTAGTGCACGTCCTTTTGCCGTGAGTTTGATCAAGCAGGATCGGGCATCGGCCGAATTGCTGCAGCGCTCGGCATAGCCGCATTTGACAAGTTTGTCGACCAAAACTGTTGTTGTTGCTTTTGTGCGTGCGCTGTGCCGAGCTAGTTCGCTCATGGTGGCGCAGCCGTGCTCAAACAGCACGACAAGTACGTCGCCGTGCGCGGGTACGATGTCTTCGATGCCTGATTGCTGCATGCGCTCTTCAATGAACTTGCGCAAAAGAAAGGCAGTTCGTGCGCTGCGGCTTGCAATGCAATAGTGTCTTGAATCCGAGATTTGCGTCATGATTGGTTGATGGGAAAAGCTAAAAGCGTTTCGTTGATTGCATTTTAGTTAGATATCTAACTAAATTCAAGGATGCATCAATCGCAGACTTCTAAGCAAAATGCCCAGTCAGGTTGATGAACGTCTGACTGGGCATAGATAAGAGAAAGATCAAAGGCTAAGCTAAGGATGCTTATTCCCATTCGATGGTGGCAGGCGGCTTGCCGGAAACGTCGTAGACAACGCGGTTGATGCCCTTGACTTCATTGATGATGCGGTTGGAGACCGTGCCCAGAAGCGAATACGGGAGTTCCGACCACTTGGCCGTCATGAAGTCGCTCGTTTCAACCGAACGCAGGCTCACAACCCAGTCATAGGTGCGGCCGTCGCCCATCACGCCCACGCTCTTGACGGGCAAAAACACCACGAAGGCCTGGCTCACCTTGTCGTACCACCCTGCTTTGCGCAACTCTTCAATGAAGATGGCATCGGCCTGGCGCAACAAATCAGCGTATTCGCGCTTGACTTCGCCCAGAATGCGCACGCCCAGGCCGGGACCCGGGAAGGGGTGGCGGTAGACCATTTCGGCAGGAAGCCCGAGTTCGATGCCAAGCTCGCGCACTTCGTCCTTAAAGAGCGAGCGCAGCGGCTCGAGCAGCTTCAGGTGCAGCGTATCGGGAAGGCCTCCGACGTTGTGATGGCTCTTGATTGTTTTGGCTTTCTTGGTCTTGGCGCCGGCAGACTCAATGACGTCGGGATAAATCGTGCCCTGAGCAAGCCACTTGGCGCTCGTGAGCTTTTCTGCCTCGGCTTGAAAAACGTTGACAAATTCACGGCCGATGATCTTGCGCTTTTGCTCGGGATCGGTGACGCCGGCAAGTTCTCCCATAAAGCGATCAACGGCATCAACGACGATGAGCTTCATGCCCATGTTCTTTTCGAAGGTTTCGCGAACCTGTTCGCGTTCGTTCATGCGCAGCAGACCGTTGTCGACGAAAACGCAGGTGAGCTTGTCTCCGATGGCGCGGTGAATGAGTGCGGCAGCAACAGAGCTGTCGACGCCGCCCGAAAGACCGAGAATCACCTCATCGTTGCCGACCTGAGCGCGAATCGATGCGACAGCTTCGGCAATGTAGTCGCCCATCACCCAGTCAGCCTTAGCTTTGCAGATGTCAAGCACGAAGCGCTCGAGAATTCGGCGGCCTTGCACGGTGTGCGTGACTTCGGGGTGAAACTGAACGCCGTAAAAATGGCGCGTCTCATCGGCCATGCCGGCAATGGGGCACGACGGGGTCGAGCACATGACTTTAAAGCCTTCGGGCAGAGCAGAGACCTTGTCGCCATGGCTCATCCAGACTTTGAGCATGCCTTCGCCGTCGGCACCCTTGAAGTCTTCAATGCCTTCGAGCAGCTGAGTGTGATTTTGTGCGCGCACTTCTGCATACCCGAACTCTCTCTTGGCGCCGCTTTCAACCTTGCCGCCAAGCTGTTGAGCCATGGTTTGCATGCCGTAGCAGATGCCGAGCACGGGAACGCCGGCATTGAATACGGCAGGGCTGACCTGATCGGTGGACTCTTCGTAGGCGCTCATGTGAGAGCCGGACAAAATAATGCCCTTGGGGTTGAATTCCTTGATGAAGTCGGCGCTGACATCGTTGGCGTGCACTTCGCAGTAGACGTGAGCTTCGCGAACACGGCGGGCGATGAGCTGCGTAACCTGGCTGCCGAAGTCGAGAATGAGAATTCGATCGTGTGACATGAACTTTGACAAGTAAGGAAGATGAAAAAAGAAAAAAGCGGCGCGCTTGACCGCGCGCCGCCATTGTAGCCGATGGGCTATTAGTTTTCCTGACGGTAGTTCGGAGCTTCCTTGGTGATCTTCACGTCGTGGACGTGGCTTTCACGCCAGCCTGCGGCCGTGATTTCAACAAACTCGGCGCGAGAGCGCATCTCATCGATCGTCTTGCAGCCGCAGTAGCCCATGGAGGAACGCAGACCGCCGGCCATCTGATAGAGGATGGTCACGACAGAGCCCTTAAAGGGCACCATGCCTTCGATGCCTTCGGGAACGAGCTTGTCGAGGTTGCCCGAATTGTTGTCCTGGAAGTAGCGGTCAGCCGAGCCCTTGAACATGGCGCCCAGAGAACCCATGCCGCGGTAGGCCTTGTAGGAGCGGCCCTGGTAGAGGATGACTTCGCCGGGAGCTTCTTCGGTGCCGGCGAGCATGCCGCCCATCATGACGCAGTTGGCGCCGGCGGCAATGGCCTTGGCGATGTCGCCCGAGAAACGAATGCCGCCGTCGGCAATAAGCGGAACGCCGGTGCCTTCAAGTGCTTCGGCAACGTTGCTGATGGCAGAGATCTGGGGAACGCCGACGCCGGCGACGATGCGCGTCGTGCAAATTGAGCCCGGGCCGATGCCGACCTTGACGGCGTCAGCGCCGTGATCGACCAGCGCGCGGGCAGCTGCGCCCGTGGCGATGTTGCCGCCGATGACCTGCAGGTTGGGATAGTTTTTCTTGACCCATGCGACTCGGTCGAGCACGCCCTTGCTGTGGCCGTGAGCCGTGTCAACGACAACGACGTCAACGCCCGCTTCAACGAGCAGCTCAAGGCGCTCTTCGGTGCCTGCGCCAACGCCGATCGAGGCGCCGGCCAAAAGCTTGCCGTCCTTGTCTTTAGCGGCAAAGGGATGTTCGGTAGCCTTGACGATGTCCTTGACCGTGATGAGTCCCGAGAGATTGAAGTCGCGGTCAACGACGAGCACGCGCTCGAGGCGGTTTTCATGCATCAGACGCTTGGCTTCTTCGAGCGTGGCGCCTTCCTGCACGGTGACCAGACGTTCGCGCGGCGTCATGATCTCGCGCACAGGGGCTTCCATGCGCGACTCAAAGCGCAGGTCGCGGTTGGTAACCATGCCGAGCACGCGGCGGCCTTCGACCACCGGCACGCCGCTGATGCGGTGTTCTTGACACATGCGAATGACGTCGCCCACGAGCATGTCGGGACCAACCGTAATCGGGTCGCTCACAACGCCGGACTCGTGGCGCTTGACTTTGGCCACTTCAGCGGCCTGCTGCTGGGCGGTCATGTTCTTGTGGATGATGCCTACGCCGCCTTCCTGAGCCATGGCAATGGCCAGATTGCTTTCGCTCACCGTGTCCATGGCTGCTGAAATCATCGGAATATTGATCGTGATTTCGCGCGTGAGCTTGGTGGAAAGAATGACGTCGCGGGGGAGAACTTCAGAGTAGGCGGGGACGAGCAGAACGTCGTCGAAGGTGAGGGCCTTCTGTAGGAGTCGCATGTTGTTAACCTCGGGCAAAAAAAAAACAGACCAAGCTGTCCGACATTGCATCGGCGTGCTCTCGGTTAACGTTTAATTCTAACGCTTGAAATTGACGTATAGAATAAATCCACAGGGAAATCCCTAGTGCGATCTCAGTGTTTGCGTTCTAAATGTCAAGAGGCTTGATCAGCTGATGCTTGCCGCCGTGGCGTGGGCGGGGAGCCGGATGCAGAGCCTTGTGCTGAGCCCTCAGACGCCGAGCGGTCATAGGATCGACCAAAAGAGGTGTTCCGACATCGAGTCTGTCGCCTTCGCTCAAAGGGGTATCGGCAGATATTTTGCGGGCAAAAACCGCGTAGGCCTCTATTTTGCTTGGGTCCAGACCGGCTTGTCTTGCAGCATCGGCCGCGGTAGCGCCGGTTGGTACGTCGATCTCAGAAAGATTGACTTCAAAAGAAGTTTTGTCGATAACAGCAACGGTAATGTGCATGGCAAGAGAGGCTTCAGAAAAATCGTAGGCAATGCTGCCGCAGCGGCCTTTTTTGCACCAGAAAGCGCTGCGGCAAAAGACAAGTCCAAGCAAGTCGTCTCTTTATGCTTGCGTCATTGTTGTGCCGCAAACAATTCCAAAAACGAGCGCGTCCGTGAGCATAGCACCGCCGCGGTTGAGTCCGCAGGCAATCTCGCCCACGGCATAGAGACCTTTGATTGGCTTGCCGTCCCAGTCGAGCACTTCGCGCTTTGCCGAAACGGCGAGTCCGCCTTTGGTGTTGGAGCCGCCGGCAAATAGCGGAATGGCATAAAACGGTGCCTTTTCGATGGGCTGCAAAGTGTTCTTGCTTCGTCCGAACTGGCTGTCGCGGCCGGCCCGGCAGTCGGCGTTAAACGCCTCAACCGTGCGTTTGAGCGCTTCGGGACGCATGCGCGAAGCGCTGCCTCCCGTCGCAGCGATCTTCTCGGCGAGCTCTTCAATCGTTTCACCTTTGAGAATCCAGCCTTTTTTGAGCGCATCGGCGTTGTTTTTGAAATCGACAAAGCCGTAGCCCACGGTCGAGCGCGTCACGTTGGCAAGCTCTCGAGAGCTAAACATCGTTTCGTCCATGACAAGCCAGGAAGGCAGATTGTCATATGTGAGAGTCTTCGAACTCTGCTCGCATGCCTTTTCGTAAAAGCAGTTGTTGGTGATGCCGCCCGTGATGAGCGCTTCATTTGCAAAACGCTCGCCCAGTGAGTTGACGACAATCGAGCGCGGACTTCCGATGCCGTTGGTGGTCACGCCGATGCGCATGCCGTTGTATTGAACGGGCGGAGCCCAAATCATGCGGGCCGCGCACGCGCCGGCTTTCGTGAGAGAGGCTCCGACATCGAGTCCCATGCGGATGCCGTCGCCTTCGTTGTAGACGGTGCCGTAAAAAGCCCAGCCTGCCACGGGCAGTCCTTCAAAGAAAGCTTTTCGCATGCTGGCGCTGTATTCATAGCCGCCGCAGCAAAGCGCAACGCCTCTCTTGGCGGCAATGCGCACGAGTTTGCCGTCTTTTTGAGCAATGACGCCGACGACACGTTTGTTTTCGTCAACAATGAGCTCAACGGCTCTCGTCTTATCCATGACGGTGATCAGATCTTTGCGGGCTTTGATGCCGTTGATGAGGGCTTGATGCAGCGCTTCGCCTTCGGTGGCTTCTGCCTTTGGGCGGTTGTAGGTTGTGGTTTTATTGTTGATGACGTCTTTGTAGGAGGTGCGGTAGACCGCGTAGCTGCACTCTTTTGCGCCCGGGAAGTTGACGTACTGAGCACCGCCGCCGGTTTTGAGCATTTTTAAATCCGAATCGAGCGACTTGAGCCAGTCGACCAGATTGGGCGTGATGTCCGTCCAGTACTGCGCCATCTGCTTGGAAACTTCATCGTCTTCGCCTACTGAGGGCAGCGAATCGTAGGCGCCCGAGAAAAGCGCCGTGAAGTAGGCCTGCAGAGCCTTCTTGTCGCCGTTTTTGGCCGGGCAGTGTATGTAGCCGCCCGACAAGCGCGTGTTAGAGCGCAGCGTTGCCATGGGCTGACGTTCAAGAATAATTACGCTAGCCTTTTTGTCGGCTGCAGTGATTGCGGTTGCCGCTCCTGCAGCACCCAGACCGACTACGATGATGTCGGCGGAAAAATCAAACTGCGAGCCGGCCTTTTCGGCTGCCAGAGAAGCGCCAGAGGCAAGAGCGGAGCCTGCTGCAAGCGTTTGCAAAAATCTGCGGCGCGAACTAGACATAGACATGGAAACTTCCTCCTCGATGGGAATGCACACACTCGCATAATCATAGGCCCAAGGCCAGTTGCAGGCGCAAGGACAGCCGAAAATACGGCGTCTGCTCTCATACGAGACCGATTGCCCCGACGATGCCTCCTATGGCAATGAGAACCATTGCGGGGATTTTCGTCCAGCAGATCAAAGCCATCGTCAAAGCGGCAAGAGCCAGCATTGGCACTGAGAGATTGGGAGCAAGAAGAGTGTAGCCTGTTGCATACAGCAAGGCGATGGAAACGGGAGCCATGCCTACCCGATAGGCTCTTACGGCAAGTGATTTTGCGTGGTGTGCGAAAAATCGTCCAACGATGAGGGCAAGGGTGGAAAAAGGCATGACAGTGCCTGCGAGCGCTGCCGCGGCTCCTGCTGGGCCTATGGCAAACCAGCCGATTGCCCAACAAATGATCATGTTGGGGCCGGGCGAGGCTTGACCGAGTGCAACGGCCGATTGAAACGCTTCGGGCGTCATGAGCGCTTCGGCTGCAACAATCCAGCGATAAATGTCGGGCAACGTGACGATGAAGCCTCCGATGCCCAAAAATGAAATGCAAAAAAAGTGAAGGAAGATGCTTGCTGCTGCGGGCATTGCGTCTACTCCTTATTCTTGGACTCAGCGTTTGCCGAGCGGTGAAGTTTTGCCGCAGCCAAGGCAATGGCCGATCCGCCGACGATGAGAAGCGTCCAAATCAGCGGAATGCGTGCAATTGCTGTTGCGGCAAAGGCGCCGGCAGCAAAAAGCGTCCAGGTGCAGATGCCCAGAGGCGAGTTTTTTGCTGAACGCGTCAGCTTTAAGGCTGATCCGAGCACCATTCCCGCTGTGACGCCGGCCATGCCGCGAAGCGCTCCCTGCACCTGAGGAAGATCTGAAAAGCCCTGATAAAGAACAATGGCCGAAGAGAGCACAATCAGCGGCAGCCACGTGATGCCGATGAGGCCAGCGAGCGCCCCCTTAAGACCGAAAAACTTGTCGCCTGTCACCACGCTCAAAATGCATACATTGGGACCTGGTAGCGATTGACACACGGTGAGAATGCTCACAAATTCATTGACATCGAACCAGCGGCGAATGTCAATGAGTTCGCGCTGCGCAATGGCTAAAGCGCCGCCAAAGGACTGAATGCCGATGAGCGTGAAAACCCAGAAGACGTCAAAAGTACTGCGTGGAGCGGCAACGCAGGGAGAACTATTTCCCGAAGAATCAGCCATAGTACCGAGATGATTTCAAAAACGACGCCAGAATTTCAGAATCCAGTTAAGAATCGAAAGAGTGTTCTGTCTGGCTGTAGCAAAAAGGCAAAACGGCGCTCTAAAAACAATAAGAGGATCCGCAAAGAAACTATCTTTGCGAATCCTTTATTCCTGTGCAGAGCTCGTTAGGAGGCTTTGTCTGAATTAAATGACGATGCAGCCGGGGGCTCCTTCGGGGCGGCGAACGATGCTGCCGATGCGGTAGACCGTTTCTCCTTGTTCCTTAAAGAGCGCCTCGGCGCGATCGGCCTCTTCTGCAGAGACGATGACGGCCATGCCGATGCCGTTGTTGAAGACGCGGTGCATTTCATGCGAATCGATGTTGCCTTTTTCCTGCAGCCAGTCAAAAATCGCCGGCCGCTTCCAGCTGTCGGCCTTGACGACGCACTGAAGAGCCTCGGGCAGCACGCGCGGAATGTTTTCCACGAGGCCGCCGCCGGTGATGTGCGCCATGCCTTTGATTTTGACCGACTTCATGACCTCCAGGACCTGACGCACGTAGATGCGCGTGGGTTCCATGGCGCGGTCTGCCAGCGTGGCGCCGTCAAAAGGCATCGACCAGTCGGCGCCGGAGACTTCCACGACCTTGCGGATGAGCGAAAAGCCGTTGGAGTGGGGGCCCGAACTGGCAAGGCCGAGCACAACATCGCCTTCGGCAATCGTGCGGCCGTCAATGATGTCGTCTTTTTCGACGATTCCCACGGCAAAGCCTGCAAGATCATATTCACCTTCGGGGTACATGCCGGGCATTTCGGCCGTCTCCCCGCCGATGAGCGCACAGCCGGCAAGTTCGCAGCCCTTGGCAATGCCCTTGACGACGCGCTCGGCCGTGTCGACGTCAAGTTTGCCGCAGCCGAAATAGTCAAGAAAGAAGATGCTGCGCGCGCCCTGCACCAGAATGTCGTTGACGCTCATGGCAACCAGATCCTGTCCTACCGTGTCGTGGCGATTGAGCTGGAAAGCAAGCATCAGTTTGGTGCCGACGCCGTCGGTGCCCGAGACAAGCACCGGATTCTTGTACTCTTTGCTGATCTCAAAGAGGGCGCCGAAGCCGCCGATGGAACCGAGCACACCGGGAATCATGGTGCGCTTGGCCGCGGGCTTGATGCGTTCGACGAGTTCGTCGCCGGCATCAATGGAAACGCCGGCTGCTGCATAGGAAAGTTGGGTCATGTTTAGAACTGAAGACAAAAAACAATCGTTTTGAAGCGCCGCGCGCTAAACTTCGCCACGTACGCACCTAATCTTTTAATTTTAGCCGAAGGTTTGTCGTGCGGACAGTCTTTGCTTATTGCCGTGCGCGGGATGCCTTCGATCTTTGATTGTTGCGGCGACCTTTGCGTAAGGTTTTTGTTTTTGCCGGGCTGACGAGCTGCAGCCGGCTTGCTCACGCTATTTTTTAGACAGAAGTGTTCAGACAACCGACGCAGCAGATTGCTCTTGATCTTATCGAGCCCGAAGCTCCGACGCTGGAAAATTTTGTTGTCGGCGACAATGCTGAGCTCGTGAATGCTTTAAAGGCCTGCCGCGCCGGGCTTGGACCACAGTTCATCTACATCTGGGGCCCTCCGGGCAGCGGCCGCACGCATCTTTTGCGCAGCCTGACGCCGTATCAGCGCTGGCGCGTTCCCGAGTTTGACGAGTCTGTCCTGCTTTATACGGTCGACAACATCGAGCAGCTCGATGAAGAGGATCTCGAAAAGCTTTTTCACCTCATGAACGCCGTGCGCAGCCATCCCAATGCACGATTGGTGAGCACGGGTGCTCATCCGGTGCGAGAGCTTTCAATCAGAGAGGACATCCGCACGCGGCTGTCCTGGGGACTTACCTATCGGCTTGAATATTTGCCGGATGATCTGGCCGAAGGAGAGTTCGTGCGGCTTGCCGGCGCTCGTGGACTGAATATTTCGCCTGAGTTTTCCCGATGGGTTAGCGAGCATGGTCCGAGAGATATGCGCGGGCTGCGCGAGTTCCTCGATAAAATAGACCGTCGCTGCATGCAGAGCAAAAAGAAGGTGAGCTTTGCGCTGCTCAACGAATGTCTGCACAGCCTCAATGCCGAACGCAGGCAATTTCCTTCTTTTCCTCAAAGCTAAAAAAAAAATGAAGCTTGCCGTTTTTGACCTTGACCATACTTTGATGCCGCTTGATACAGGCGATATGTGGGTGCGCTGGCTTGTGCACGAGCAGGGACTCGAGCCGGCTCCCGTGGTAGAGCAGCTGCGGCGATTTGCCCGCGAGTACCGAGCAGGCATCATCGATATTGACGAGTTTGAAGACTTTCAGATGAAGTTTTTGGCGCGCTTTAAGCGCAAAGAGCTCGAAAAGGCGCTTTCTTGCTACATCAAAGCCATTATCGAGCCGGCCGTGCCCGAAGCTTCGCGCCGGTTGGTCGATGGCTACCGCAAAGCGGGAGACAAGACGGCGCTTTGTACGGCAACCTATGACTTTGTTTCCGGTGCCATTGCTCATGTGTTCGGCATAGACCATACGCTTGCGGCACATCCCGAGCAGACGCCTGAAGGGGAATTTACGGGGCGGCTCGAGGGCATCGCATCGTTTCAGGAAGGCAAGGTGGTGATGGTCAAAAATCTTCTTGAGCGTCTGGCAGGGCAGGGCGAGCGCGTTGAGAGCATTGACTTTTATTCCGACTCATGCGCAGATCTCCCCTTGTTTGAATTTGTTGAAAGCAATGGCGGACGGTGCTTTGCGGTCAATGCAGAAAAAACGCTGCTGCAGACGGCTTGCAGCCGCGGCTGGCAAGTTTGCAATACGTTTGGCGCCCAGGAACTTGCGCAGACGGCTGAAATTGCTGAAAAACTTGCCCCCTGTCCGTTTTGATCTGGACTCGGCATAGCACTGAATCAATTGGAGCTACAAATAGTGTTTGAATACGTCAAGAAGCTTGTTGCAGGGTGGACGAGCGGCAAAAAGAGCGAGCCCAATCGGACGCCTCGAATTATTGGCCCTGAAGAGCACGGCATTGATCCAAAAAAGGTCAGTTGGGCAGCGCGCAGGACGTGCGAAGTGCTGCAGGCCCGAGGCTACAAGGCTTATGTGGTTGGAGGAGCTGTGCGCGATCTGTTTCTTGGCGTGACGCCGAAGGATTTTGACGTCGTTACCGATGCCACGCCCGAGCAGGTCAAGCGAGCGCAAAAGCGCGCCTACATCATCGGCCGGCGCTTTCGTTTGGTGCATGTTGTTTTCGGCGAAGAAATCGTCGAATGCTCGACTTTTCGCGCTCTTGATGCGGCTGGCGTCAGAAAGGACGCTTCAGGCCGCGTCATCAGCGACAACGTCTTTGGCGAAATGTGGGAAGACGCTGCTAGGCGCGACTTTACGATCAATGCGATGTACTACGATCCGAGCACGCAGGAGGTTTTTGATTATCACGGCGGGTTTGAAGACATCATGCGCCGTCGTCTGGCCATGATCGGCGACCCGCTTGTGCGCTATCGCGAGGATCCCGTGCGCATGATGCGAGCAGTGCGCATCGCCGCAAAGCTGGGCTTTACCATGGACAAGGCCACCGAGCGGGCTATTCCAAAAATGGCTCGCACGCTGGAAAATGTGCCGGCAGCGCGTCTTTTCGACGAGATGATGAAGCTTTTTACAAGCGGGCACGCTGAGGATTGCCTTATAAAGCTGCGCGCCGAAGGACTGCATCGATCGCTTTTGCCTATGCTTGACGTCATTTTGGACGAGCCCGAAGGCGAGAAGTTTCTCATGCTTGCGCTGCGGCGCACTGACGAGCGCATTGCCATTGGCAAAAAGATATCGCCCTCGTTTTTGTTTGCTACTCTTTTGTGGCCGCAGGTGAAAAAGCGTTGGGATGCCTATCAGCAAAATCAAGGCATGATCCGCTCTCGTGCGCTTTATGCGGCCGCCGACGACGTGATCTCCACGCAGTGCCAGAAGCTTGCCATTCAGCATCGGTTTGTTGCAGACATCAAGCTCATCTGGATGATGCAGCTGCGTTTTGAGCGGCGCACCGGAAAAAATCCGTATACGCTTGTTGAGCACCCCAAATACCGCGCCGGTTATGACTTCATGCTGCTCAGAAGCTTGCTCGGACATGTTCCGTCGGATTTAGTCCGCTGGTGGGAAAACTTTGTTCAAGCCGATGCTGATGCGCGTGCGGTCATGATTGCCGATGAGGAGCGCGCGGCGCGCCGCACGGCCAGCAAGGCTCGGGCAGGAAATCGTCGCTGCAGGGAAGAGGCTGATTTGGCAAGCGAAGAGGCGCTGCTCGCGCAGGTTGAGCTCGAGCGGGAAAATGCAGCTCCGCGCCGGCTTAGGCGAGCCAAAGCTGGCTTGGCAACGCGAAAATCAGCAGCTTTTTCCGAACAGGGGCCCGCTTCCGAGGAAATGCCTGCGGCTTCGCCTGCCAAGCCCAGGCGCAGAAGAAAAAGCGCTGCGGTAAAAGCCGCAGAGGCAGCCGCTGCAGATGGCGCCTCAGTGCAGGGCGCGATCGAAGCGTCTGCAGGCGAACAAGTTCTTGAAGAGCTGCCCAAGAAGCGCCGTCGCCGCCGCAAGCCTAAGCCCAAAATGGAAGACGTTCTGAGCGCTGATCATGTCTAATCAAAAAGTTGAAGAGCTTGTGGTATTGGGACTGGGGGCGAATTTGGGCAATCCTCTGAGGATGCTCGAGCTCGTGCTCGGCGAAATTGCCCGGCTGCCGCAAACAGTGCTTGCGGCGCAAAGCCCCTTTTACCGAACCGCGCCTGTTGATTCTTCCGGGCCCGATTACGTCAACGCTGTGTGCGCAGTGAAAACAAGGCTTGCACCCGAAGCCCTTCTCGATGAGCTGCAAAGGCTTGAAAATGTGCACGGCCGCGTACGGCCAGCCGGGGTGCGCAACGCTCCTCGAACGCTTGATTTGGACATTTTGCTGTGGGGCGATGAGGTCATTTGCACAAGAAGGCTTGAAGTGCCTCATCCCCGCATGCACGAGAGGGCGTTTGTTCTCAGACCTTTGCTCGACATTTTTCCTCAATGCAGCATTCCGGGAAAAGGCCGAGCGGCGGATTGGCTTGAAAAAACGCTCGATCAGCGCATTTCTAAAATTGTCTCGTGAGCAAAAAAGAGTCCTCATGAGCCGGAAATCATGCGAAAATTCGCTCTGCCGAAGCATAAAAAACCCTCGGCGTGCTTCTTTGCGGCCTGTGCAAACGCGCGACGCTCACGGGCCAGAGTTCTGAACAACGAAAAACGGAGATAAAAATGAAGAACAAGCTCTTTGCGGCTGTGTGCGCCGCAGTGCTCGCCACTGGTTCTTTTGCCGCCTGCGCTGCAGAGGAGCTGCGCGTGGGCACGCACCCGACGTTTGCGCCGTTTGAATTTATGGAGACGGCTACGCGTCAGTACGTTGGTTTTGACATGGATCTCATTCGTGAAATCGGCAAGCGCGCCGGTCTTGAAGTTGAAATCGTCAACATGGGCTTTGACGGCTTGATTCCGGCTCTTCTGACCGGAACTATCGATGTGGCTGCAAGCGGCATTACGATCACCGAAGAGCGCAAGAAGCGCGTCGATTTCTGCGACCCGTACTATGAGGCTGGCCAGAGCCTGATGGTTCGCGCCGATGAGCTCGATAAATATAAGTCTGTAAAGGATCTTGAGGGAAAGAAGATTGCTGTGCAGATCGGCACTACGGGCGCTGATGTGGCCAAGGCAATCAAGGGCGCTGAAGTCAAGTCCTTCAATACGGGCGCAGAAGCCTTTATGGATCTCAAGATGAAGGGGTGCGATGCCGTCATCACCGATCGTCCCGTGATCGGCTACTTCATCGTCAAGAATCCGCGTGCAGCCAAGGGACTTGCGCAGCAAAATGCCGTTAAGTTCGACAGCGAACATTTCGGTTTTGCCGTGAAAAAGGGCAACGCCGCTCTGACTGAGAAAATCAACAAAGCGCTGCGCGGCATGCGTGAAGACGGCACCTACGACAAGATCTACGCCAAGTGGTTCGGAGCTGCCGCAAAGTAGTCCAACTGATGTGATCGGCACGTGAATCTTCCGTGCAGATTGCAAAATAGCCGATCCTGACCATGGGTTCGGCTATTTTTGTGTTTTTTTTCAAAAAAGCTCCTTGTACGTTTGTCATGCAGGCAGCTTTCCAATAGAATGCCCCCTCGGCGGGTCCCCTCGCATGAAAGCTCTGCTAACCTGGTCAGGTCGGGAACGAAGCAGCCACGGCGGAGTACTTTCAGTGCCGAGGATAAGGCTCGCCATTTTCGTCTTTCGGCTTTCGCTAAAATCCACTCTCGCGCAGAATTGCACGCGCGTCTTTTTTTCCCGAATTTTTTCTGTGAGCAAGGAGTTTGGCGGCCGAGCCAATTCCTGACGATGTTTTTTGAGCGTTTTGACTTTTTCCTATGAGCTATCAAGTTCTTGCCCGCAAGTGGCGCCCGCACGATTTTGAAAGCATGGTAGGTCAGGAGCATGTCGTGGCAGCCTTGCGTCATGCCCTTGATGAAAATCGCCTGCATCATGCCTATCTTTTTACCGGCACTCGCGGCGTTGGCAAGACGACGCTTTCGCGCATTCTTGCCAAGTGCCTCAACTGCACGGGCGAAGATGGCAAGGGCGGCGTGACATCTCACCCCTGCGGAAAGTGCGAGGCTTGCCGAGCCATTGACGAAGGGCGCTTTGTTGACTACATCGAAATCGACGCGGCCTCAAATCGATCAGTCGAGGAAATGACGACGCTGCTTGAACGGGCGATGTATGCTCCTTCAAACGCCCGTTATAAGGTCTACATGATCGACGAAGTGCACATGCTCACCACGCATGCCTTCAACGCCATGCTCAAAACGCTTGAGGAGCCGCCAGAATACGTGAAATTCATTCTTGCCACGACCGATCCGCAAAAGGTTCCCGTGACGGTGCTCTCGCGTTGTCTGCAGTTTAATCTGCGCAATATGACGCCGGCGGCTGTAGCCAGCCACATGGCATCCATCATGCAGGCCGAAGGGCTTGAGGCAGAACCCGCAGCGCTTTTAATGCTGGCCAAGGGAGCCCGCGGCTCAATGCGAGACGGCCTGAGTCTGCTTGATCAGGCTATTGCCTTTGCGGGCGGCAAGGTGACGCTCGAGAGCGTGCGCAGCATGCTTGGGGTTATCGGTTCGGATGTGCTCGTTGAGCTGACATGCAAGGTTCTGGAGGGTGATGCTCAAGGTGCGCTTGATATTGCTGATGCGATGGGCATGCAGAGTTTTTCCTATGCGCAGGCTTTGCGTGATTGGGCGGCACTACTGCATCGCGTTGCAATTGCTCAGCGCGTGGGGCAGCGGTTCGATGAAAATGATCCCGAGGCTGCCGGCGTTGAGAAGCTCGCTGGCTTGATGTCGCCCGAAGAGGTGCAGCTCGACTACCAGATTTTGCTTCAGGCGCGAAATGATATGGCTGCAGCGCCTGACGAGTACGCAGGCTTTACGATGGCCATTTTGCGCATGCTTGCCTTCAAGCCCGCGGGCAGCATTGTCGGCAGCCGCGTGCCAGTGCACGAAGCGCCGGTGGAAAAGGATAATCCCGTAGGGGGGATGGCTGCAGTTCATGACAATTCTTCGGTTGCGGCCGCAAGCACAGCCCAAACGGAGCCGGCGAAGTCAAAGCCGCAGCGCTCGCCTCTGGGGGTTGCAGCAGAACCTCCGCCAGTGGTAGCAGAGCCTCCGGTCGAGCTTGTTGAGCCCGATTTGGATGCGCTGCAAGACGTTGCTCCCTGGGACGACGCTGGAGAGCCGCCGCGGGGAGAGTGATGCGCCGGTCAGAGCGGTGCGCGCCAGCAGAGGTCCGGAAATTCTGCCTTTGATTGATGTGCAGATAACGCCTTTGCTGTCTGACTGGCGAAATTTGGTGCGCGCAAGCGGCATGCAGGGATTGATCCGCGAGATTGCTGCTTCAAGCGAAGTTGTCGAACTCAGTGCAGATCATGTGCTGCTAAGGCCCTCGTCGCAGTCTTTGGTCAAGCACGAAATCGTGCAGATGATTGAGGATGCCGTGAGCAAGGGGGCGGGACGTCCTATCGCTGTGCGCTTTACGAGCGATGAAAGGGAGCACGATGCACTGACGTTGAGCCTTATTGAAGAGGCCGAGCGAAGAGCCGCGCGAAAGGCGATGATCGAAGCCTTCAAGAGCGATCCGTTTGTGCAAAAATGCTTGGAAGTTTTCAACGGCACGATTGACGAGACGTCAATTGAGCCTATTCAGACAAAAAAGGAATAAAGACTCATGAGAGGAAATCTTCAGGGCCTGCTCGCTCAGGCACAGAAAATGCAGAAAAATGTCGAGCGTGTCCAGGCCGAACTCGGCAATCTGGAAGTTGTGGGCGAGTCCGGCGCCGGTCTTGTCAAGATCACGATGACCTGCAAGCATGAGGCGCGCAAAGTTGAAATTGATGCCAGCCTGCTGTCGGGCGAGCCCGATGACAAGGAAATGCTCGAAGACCTTGTGGCGGCTGCACTCAATGATGCCTCGCACAAGGCCGAGGCTGCTGCGCAGGCCAAGATGCGCGAAGCTACGGCCGGCATGCCTTTGCCGCCCGGGATGAAGCTTCCCTTCTAAAGGTTTTTTGAGGATTCCTGCGAGAGCATTGATCGTTTTTTTTTTGCGGGTCGCTCCGAAGTTGTTCGGATCGGCCCGCTAGGCGTATCTGCACCGACTGCAGATGCGGCTTTGAGTTTTTATTTTTTTAGGGATTGTTCTTTTAAGAAATGAGCAGTTGGCTTGACGTATTTCTACTTTTTTGTTTGATTTGCCTCAACGGCGTTTTTTCCATGAGCGAAATCGCACTTGTGACGAGCCGTCGCGCGCGTCTGCAGGTTTTGAGCGAAGACGGCAACAAAGGCGCGGACAAGGCCATCAAGCTTCAGGATAATCCCAATTGGGCTCTGTCGACGATTCAAGTCGGCATCACTTCCATCGGCATTCTCTCAGGCATGGTCGGCGAAGCTTCTTTGGCGGGCCCTGTGGCCGAAGTTCTGACGGGCTGGGGGGTGCCGGCCGATACTGCACGCGTTCTCGGCGTTGTGGTCGTGGTGGTGTTTGTTACGTACTTTTCCATTGTGCTCGGCGAGTTGGTACCCAAGCGGCTCGGGCAGGGAAGTCCTGAAATGCTTGCCTGTCTCGTGTCGCGTCCGTTGAGCGCGCTCAGTCTCGTGATGAGTCCCTTCGTCAAGCTGCTTTCGAGTTCAACCGAGGTGATTCTCAAGGTGCTTGGGCTTGACAAAGACAAGGGCTCGGGCGTGACCGAAGAAGAAATCCACGCCATGATTCAGGAAGGCAGCGAAACGGGCGTGATCGAAGAAAGCGAGCGCGACATGGTGCGCAACGTCTTTAGACTGGATGATCGTCAGGTGGGCTCTCTCATGACGCCAAGAAGCGACATCGAGTGGATCGATCTGCAGGATTCGCGCGAAGAGAATTTCAAAAAGGTTCTCACATCAAATCGTTCGCGGCTTGTGGTTGCAAGCGGCTCGCTTTCCGACATCAAAGGCATCTGCACGACGCGCTCCCTGCTGCAGCAGTTTGTAGAAAACGGCAAGCCTAACTTCATGCGTAATTTGGCGCCCGTCATTTACGTGCCTGAATCTTTAAGCGGCATGGAATTGCTCGAGCAGTTTAAGAAGACGACGACGCCTTTGGCGCTTGTCGTTGATGAGTACGGCGAAGTGGTGGGCCTTGTCACGCCTCGAGATTTGCTTGAGGCCATTGCCGGAGAGTTCAAACCCGAAGCCAATGAGGAGGCTTGGGCGATCAGCCGCGGCGACGGTTCTTGGTATTTGGACGGCATTATCCCGATTCCGGAGCTCAAGGACTGTCTGGGCATCAAGGAAGTACCTGAAGAAGAGCTTGGCCGATACAACACGCTATCGGGCATGATGATGCTCTTGCTGCAGCGGCTGCCTCGCACGGGCGACAAAGTTGTTTGGGAAGGATGGTCGCTCGAAGTGGCTGACATGGATGGGCGTCGTATTGATAAGGTTCTCGCGACACCGTTGCCGCCGGCTCAAGCACAACAACCGCAAGAGGCAAAGGATTCGGCGCAGAGCTGATGCACAAAAGTCCTCAAAATAGTATCGAAATAACAAATTATCTTGCCGATTGGTAGACATGGATTTTTTATATTTCTTGAAAACAGTGATTTTGGGCATTGTTGAAGGCCTCACTGAGTTTTTGCCTGTGAGCTCAACCGGGCACCTGATTCTTGCCGGTCACATGCTCAATTTTGACGGCGCCGAAGCCGAAACTTTTTACATCGCCATTCAGGCCGGCGCTATTGTGGCCGTTTGTTGGCACTATCGGGCGCGCATCATTTCAATTCTTAAGAACCTCTTCAAGTCTGGAGCCGATCAGAGATTGGCCGTCAATACCGTAGTGGCATTTCTGCCGGCTGCCGTCATGGGCGTGATTCTGTCGGCCTACATCAAAGAGCATTTTTTCAATGTCTTTACCGTGGCAACCGCGCTTGTCGTGGGCGGCGTGATCATTCTTCTGATTGAGCGCAACCATGAGCGCCGCGGCATTGCTCCTCGCGTCCCGACGATGGACGACATGACGTGGAAAGATGCGCTGGGCGTGGGCTTCATGCAGTGCTTCGCACTTATTCCCGGCACATCGCGCTCGGGGGCGACGATTATCGGAGCGCTTGTTCTAGGCTTGTCGCGTACGGCAGCAACGGAGTTCTCGTTCTTTTTGGCCATTCCCACAATTTTTGGAGCAACTGTCTACGATCTTTATAAGTCGCGAGATATTCTGAATTGGGACAATCTTCCCGGAATTGCCGTGGGGTTTGTGGTGAGCTTTTTGTCAGCGATTGTCGTGGTTCGCTGGTTGCTGCGCTATGTTTCCAAAAACGATTTTCGCATTTTTGGGTGGTACCGCATCATTTTCGGTCTCCTGATTCTGGGAGCTGGTTTCGGCGGCCTTGCGCATATTTTCTGATAGAAAATCCCCGCATTCCGAACACAGCGGAACGCGGGGATAAATTTTTCGTGAAAAGTCCGTCAGCAGTCTCGTGCGCAGATGTCGGTTAGTGCGCGCCGGCGGCTTTGCGAGACTTGAAAATTTCCTCCCAGCGGGCTACCTGCTTGAGAACTTGTTCGGGGGCGGTGCCGCCGACGTGATTGCGCGAAGCAATTGAGCCTTCAAGCGTGAGTACTTCGTAGACATCCTCAGAGATTACGTCGCTGAAGCTCTTTAGTTCACCAAGCGAGAGATCGGCAATGTCGCAGCCGCGCTCGCTTGCAAGACGCACCACACGGCCGACAATGTCGTGCGCGGTTCTGAAGGGAACGCCGCGGCGTGCAAGATAGTCGGCAAGGTCGGTTGCCGTCGGGTAGCCGGCAGCGGCGGCTTTGCGCAGTTCTGCGCGGTTGGGCTCGACGCCGGCCATCATTTCAATGAAGGCGCGCAACGTATCCTTGACCGTATCAATGGCGTCAAATACCGGCTCCTTGTCTTCCTGCAGATCCTTGTTGTAAGCAAGCGGCAACCCCTTCATGAGCATGGCCATCGTCATCAGATCGCCTACAACGCGCGAGCATTTGCCGCGAGCGGTTTCCGGCACGTCGGGATTTTTCTTCTGCGGCATGATCGATGAACCGGTGGTGAAGCGATCTGGCAGCTGAATAAAGCTGAAGCGCTGGCTCATCCAGTAAACAAGTTCCTCGGATAGGCGCGAAATGTGGATCATCACCAGACTTGCAGCTGCCGTAAACTCAATGCCGAAGTCACGGTCGCTGACGGCGTCAAGCGAATTCTGGCAAACAGCCTCAAAGCCCAACAGTCGAGCTGTGAGCTCGCGGTCAATCGGGTAGGTAGTTCCGGCCAAAGCTGCCGCTCCCAGAGGCGAGCGGTTGACGCGGCGGCGCAGATCCAGCATGCGTTCCCTGTCGCGGTCAAACATTTCAACATAGGCAAGCATGTGGTGGCCGAACGTGACGGGCTGGGCAACTTGCATGTGCGTAAAGCCCGGCATGATCGTGTTGTATTCACGGTGGGCCTGGGCAACGAGCACTTCCTGCAGGTGCCCGAGCATTTCGACGATTTGATCGATTTCCGTGCGCAAATACAGGCGGATGTCGGTGGCGACCTGATCATTGCGGCTGCGGCCGGTGTGAAGCCGCTTGCCGGCGTCGCCGATGAGCTGCGTCAGGCGGGCTTCAATGTTGAGGTGAACATCCTCGAGCTCAAGCTGCCAAAGAAATTTTCCGGATTTGATTTCATCGGTGATTTGGGCCATTCCGCGGCGAATGTCGGCGAGATCCTGCTCACTGATGACTCCGCACTGGCACAGCATCTGAGCGTGTGCAAGCGAGCCGGCGATATCGGCCAGAGCCATGCGCTTGTCGAAACTCACAGACTGGGTATATCGGAGCACGAACTCGGCCACGGGTTCGGAAAAGCGGCCCGACCATGCTTCTTTTTTGGCATGCAAGGGATCGTCGGAATGATTGTGTTCGGTGCTCATGATGAAAAAAAGAAAAGACAGTTGAATGGGCAAATCCCGGCGTGTGAAAATGCCGAGCAAAGAAAGAAAAACGCCAATAATATCAAAAGCCGAACGCGTTGTCGGGAGAGTTGGTTGATTTTGGTGAAAAAAACTCTGTCCTAAGCATTGATGGCTTGACGACGCGGCTTTGCGGGCCGACTTTTTTCGCTTGTCTGCGATATGAGATTTCTTGTATTTGCAAAAATCAGGCTAGAATCGCGCACGGCGGTTCCCGAGCCTTTTGGCAGGGACGCATACCGAAAACTTACTCGAAAACCTATTTGTCATGTCTGAATTCAAGCATTGCATCATCGCTACCCGTGAAAGTCCTTTGGCCATGTGGCAGGCCCTGCACGTGCAGGCTCTCTTGAGAAAACAGTACCCTGCGGCTGAGGTTGAAGTTCTGGGCATGACGACCCGAGGCGATCAAATCCTTGACCGTACGCTCTCAAAGGTGGGCGGCAAGGGCCTTTTTGTCAAAGAACTTGAGGCTGCCATGATGGAGGGCCGCGCTGATTTGGCAGTGCATTCCTTAAAGGATGTTCCAATGGAGTTGCCCGAAGGGTTTGTTTTGGCAGCAGTGAGCGAGCGCGAAGATCCTCGCGATGCCTTTGTAAGCCCCAAGTATGAGACGCTTGAATCGATGCCTGCGGGCAGCATCGTGGGTACGGCCAGTCTGCGCCGCGAGCTGATGTTGAGAGCCAAGTTTCCGCACCTTGTCGTGAAGTCGATTCGCGGCAATGTCGGCACGCGTTTATCAAAGCTCGACAACGGAGAGTTTGATGCGCTCGTCATGGCTGGAGCCGGCTTAAAGCGCCTGAATCTCTCAGAGCGTATTCGTGAGCTTCTTGATCCGGCGCTGAGCCTTCCGTCTCCCGGACAGGGGGCGCTTGGCGTGGAAATTCGCGCTGACCGATCCGACTTGCTTGAGGCCTTGAGCTTCATCAACGATCCTGAGACGCGTGCCTGCACGGCGGCCGAACGAGCGGTTTCCCGTTCGCTGGGCGGTTCCTGCCAGGTGCCGCTGGCGGCATATGCCATTGTTGACAACGGAGAGCTCTGGCTGCGCGCACACGTGGGAGACCATCGTACGGGTGAAATGATCAGCGCACAAAAGCGCGGTGCCATTGAGAGCCACTTGCAGATTGCTGCTGAGGTTGTGGCAGCGCTGCGCGAGCAGGGAGCCGATGCGCTGCTCAAGAAAGTGCTCTGCGAGACCGCCTGAAGAAGACGACGCTAGTCTTTTTGGTTCAATGCCTCGTTCGGGCGACAAGTTCGAACGAGTTTTTTTTCGATATTCTTTCGAAGTTTTTTTGGCTGGGAATTGGACTTGACGCCGACAATATTCAATAAGGCAGGGTTTTTCCGAGAGAATGGCTGTTTTTTGTAAAAGCACGTCTGAGTTAAAATCTGCGTCAAAATTCTTTGGGATATTTACATTTCTTTCATATGCAATCTTCTCATCAGCCGGTCATCTTGATGCGTCCAGGGGCAGCCAATGACAGGCTTGCGGACCTGCTGGAAAAAGATGGCATTTACACTTGGCGATGGCCTGCGTACCTCATCATGCTTCCTGAGGACGAAGCCTTGGTGGCCGAGCGCTTTTCTCATCTCGATGACGTCGACATGGTGGTCATGGCCTCTCCTGCTGCGGTGACGGCCGTTGCACATTGGGTCGAGAAGTGGCCTTCGCACATTACGCTGGCCACGGTGGGGGAAGGGACTGCGCGCGTTATCCGTGCTGCTTGGGGAGATGAGGTTCGCATCATCTTTCCCGAGGGGGAAGCCGAGCATTCCGGAAGCGAGGCGCTTTTTGAAATATTGCGCCATACGCAGGTGCCGCGCCGCGTGCTGATTGCCCGAGGTCAGACGGGGCGAGAGTGGCTCAGCCAGAGACTTATTGAACTTGGCGCTGACGTTGAAAAACTTGCAGCCTACGTGCGCGTGCCGATTGAGCTCTCGCCGGCGCAGGTCGAGGAGCTTGCCAAAGCCGTCAGCGGTCCTTCGCCGATTGTGTACCTCACCAGTTCTGATTCAGTTGCAACGCTTTTGCATGCGATCAAGCCTGTCCCTGAGGCGAGAGATTGGTTTTTGCAAGGAACGGCTTTGACGATTCATCCACGTTGCGCCGACCGGTTGCGCGAGGCTGGTTTTGAGCACATAGAAATAACAGGGGCCGATGATCAATCCGTGCGTGAGCATATTCTCAGCAATATCCTGCGTGTGGAAAAAGACGAGTAATTTCGCATAAAATACGCGCCCTGCAAGAAAAATTTCTTTTGAGCCGCCGGCGGTTGTGTTGACCGTATGGCGATGTTTTTTGAGTTGCTTTTGGAGCTTTTGTCTGGAAAGCAGCGCAAACATTTCTTTATCTTTCTAACGTTGAGAATTTAAAAAATGGGTCTTGCCCGAGTGACTGCCGGCCGTGATCTGCCGCGCGACTTTAATGTGATTGTTGAAATTCCGGCCAATTCCGCTCCGATCAAGTACGAAGTGGACAAAGAGTCCGGCGCTTTGTTCGTTGATCGTTTTGTCGGCACAGCCATGCACTATCCCTGCAATTACGGCTACATCCCGCAGACGATTGCCGATGACGGCGACCCGGTTGACGTGTGCGTGCTCACGCCTTTCCCGCTGATGACAGGGACTGTGATTCGTTGCCGCGCCATTGCTGTTTTGATGATGGAAGACGAGGGCGGCGGCGACTGGAAGATTCTGGCAGTGCCCGTGAGCAAGGTCTGCTTGCGTTATGCCAAGTGGAAATCGGCCGACGACGTCCCGGCTGATGCGCTCGATCAGATCCGCCACTTCTTTGAGCACTACAAAGATCTTGAACCCGGCAAGTGGGTTAAGGTCAAGGGCTGGCAAAGCGCTGAAGAAGCCGAACGGCTGATTATGGAAGGCGTGCACGGCTACGAGTCGCTTGAAGTCAAGCCGAAGACTGCTTGATCGAATTTATTCAAGAAAGAGGACGCTTCGGCGTCCTTTTTCTTTCCGAGCCGCATTAACTTGTGCCAAACTTGAGCCTTGCTCAAAGACGGGTTTTCTTTGCACAAACGCTTTTTTTCATCCAGAGGCTCTATGTCGGAACAATCCTCTTTTTTGATTGCCTGCGCGCAGCTCAATACGGTTGTCGGCGACTTTGAAGGCAATACGCGCAAAATTCTTGAGGCCGCAAGACAGGCTGCGAGCATGAGGGCTCAAATGCTCGTGTGCCCAGAGATGTCGGTGACCGGATGCCCAGCAGAGGACTGGCTCTTAAGGGAAGATTTCTGCAAGATGGCGCAGGCTTGGCTCGAGAGTTTGCCCGTGCGGCTGGCAGCGCAGGCGCCGGGACTGACGGTTGTGGTCGGCAGCGTTCAGGCAGCTCGCAGCGGCCGCAAAAATGCTCTTTACGTATTCAAGGACGGCGAACTGCTGGGGACCTGCGGCAAGCGTCATCTTGAGAGCGGCGTTTTTGATGAATCCCGGGTATTTAATTCGGCTCGTCGCTTGCTGGTGCTCAAGCTGGCTAAAAAGCTCCGTGTGGGTTTTGTTGTCGGTGCGGATGCCTTTGAGGATGATTGCTTGACGGAACTCAAAAGTGCTGGCGCAGACATCGTCGTGTGCGCTGCTGCGAGCGCTTGGTGCAAGGGCGGGCGCAGACAACGCGAGGCAGCCGCCGCAGACTGCGCGTCGCGGGCAGGGTTGCCTTTGGTTTACGTCAACATGTCGGGCGCTCAGGATGAGCTGGTTTTCGACGGACACAGCTTTGCGTGCGCAGATTCGGGGGAAGTGGTGATGCGCATGCCGAGCGAGTCGACCGTCGGAGGCCTGATCGATGCGCATGCGCTTGCGGCAGGCAAACTGGCTTGCGTGAAGCAGCTCCCTTGCTCTGGTCCGGCCGAGCTCTACGACATGCTTGTTCTGGCGGTTCGCGACTATGTCTATAAAAACGGCTTCAAGAGTGTTGTTCTAGGGCTTTCGGGCGGCGTCGACAGCGCTCTTGTGGCAGCCATCGCGGCCGATGCTGTTGGCCGTGAAAATGTTCTGGCCGTCATGATGCCCACCCGTTTTACGGCTGATCTTAGTTTGGAGTTGGCGCAGAAGTGTGCGAAAAATCTGGGCATTAGCTTTGTGACGAGGCCGATCGAGCCGCTTTTTTCTGCCTTCATGGAGTTGTTGAAGGATGACTTTGCCGGCCGCAAGTGGAGCGAGGCGGAAGAAAATCTGCAGGCGCGCATCCGCGGCACCCTGCTGATGGCTTATTCAAATAAATTCGCCAGACTTGTGCTCACAACTGGCAATAAGAGCGAATCGGCCGTAGGTTATTCGACGCTTTACGGCGATACCGCTGGAGCCTTTGCTCCAATTAAGGATGTGTTGAAGACCGAGGTCTGGGCGCTGTGCCGCGAGGTCAACGCACGGGCGGGGTTTGAGCGTATTCCGCAGGCCGTCATTGACCGCGCGCCTTCGGCTGAGCTGCGCGAAGGCCAGATCGATGAGCAGTCGTTGCCGCGCTACAGCATCCTCGATCAGATCATTGCCGCCTACGTGGAAAAAGGCAGAAGTATTGATGAAATTGTCAAAAGCGGCTTTGAGCGGGCGGTTGTTGAGCGCGTCGTGCGTTTGATTCACCGCAGTGAGTATAAACGCAGACAGTGTCCCATCGGGCCCAAGATTAGTCGAGCGGCCTTTGGTGGTGACTGGCGTTTCCCGATCACGGCCAAGCTTGGCACGATGCAGGAAAAGCGATAGGACAGGATTTGCATTTTGGCTAACGGATATAAAATTGCCAATTGCAAAACCGATGGTGCAATTTTGCGGGAGTTTTTATGAAACTTGTTGTTGCCATTGTCAAGCCCTTCAAGCTCGATGAAGTGCGCGAAGCGCTTGCCGAACTCGGCGTCAATGGATTGACTGTAACGGAAGTCAAGGGGTTTGGCCGTCAGAAGGGGCACACCGAACTTTATCGAGGTGCTGAGTATGTAGTCGATTTCCTGCCCAAGGTCAAAATCGAAGCTGCTGTGCCCGATGACCTGCTTGAGCAGTGTTTGGAGGCAGTTCAGCGCAGTGCGCGCACGGGCAAGATCGGCGACGGAAAAATCTTTGTCTTTGATATTGAGCAGGTCATTCGCATTCGTACGGGTGAAACCGGCGAGGCAGCTGTATAGACCTGATTGTTTGGCGAAAGTGCGCGGCGAACGGATGCAGAATTCGTTCGTCTTTTGCGCTGGTCTGCGTGCCGGTGTTCCCGGTAAAACCGTGAAGTTCAAAAAAAATCCCGGAGGGAAAAATTCCACCGGGATTTTTTACGCCTGTTGCCTTATCTGAGACAACGTGCGTTGCCTCAGAAACGGCTGCAAGTCTATTACTGCACCGAGCGGGTGCCGATCACTTCGATAACGGCACGGCGGTTCGGAGCCAGGCACTTGACGAGGTCCTGAACGTTCTTGATCTCACCGTTGCGGGCGGGATCCGGGCATTCCACGACTGCATCAGCTTCGCCGCGGCCTTCGGTCTGAACCAGATCAGGCGAAACGCCCTTTTCGGTCAGATAGGTCTTAACAGCTTCAGCACGCTTCTCAGAGAGTTTCTGATTGTAGGCTTCATCGCCGAGGCGGTCAGCGTAACCGGTCGTCAGGATGACTTCAACATCCATGCCGGCCATGCGACTCACGAGCTGATCGAGCATGGCGGCTCCGTCAGTGGAAAGCTTGGCGCTGTCGAAAGCAAAAAGCGTATCAGCCGACAGGGTCACCTTGGCCACCTTGGGCTCTTCAACAGGAGCGGCGGGCGGCTCGCAGGCACCAGCCGACAGAATGTCCTTGTCGCAGGTGCAGCCAGCGCCGTCAGGGCCTCCCTGTTCGGCAAGAGCCGGAGTCCAGAAGCCGGTGCGCCAGCACAGACCAGAGGAGTTCACCACAACCTTGTCGGTGATGTTGGTGACATAGGGAACGACCGGATCGGCCGCGAAGGAGGAACCTGCAGTAGCCATCAGGACGGCAGCCACAAGGCCGCTCAGTTTGATCGAGGTCTTCATTGTTTATTTCCTTTCTTATCAATGGACGGATGGGCACTGCTAGAAGTGTCCCGCGTTCTGCAGCAGAGATAAGACTGCTGCTCCAAAAAAACAATCTGCATGCAACAACGACGACAAAGCACGCGTGCATGCCGACGCCTTGAGATGCTACCGTTATTTTGCCCCAAACTTTGCATAAACGCGAAAGAAAACATAGAAAAATGCCGGAAAACCCCCATAGTGTGGAAGTTTTCGGACGCCTGCTGCAAGTCTCTGCACGCTTCAAATTGCAACAGCGGCCGTTTTATGGGCGTTGGCGGCGATTTTGCAGACAAACAAAAAAGATACGACATGAAGTTTTCGGCAAAATCGACTCCAAGGCCGCTAAAATAGCCCCCATTGTCTTTTTTTCATCTATCCACTAGGTCCGCAGGTCGGCTGCAGGCGTGGGCTTTTTTTGTTTTCGCGAACAAAATTTGATCTTTGTCTGTTTTGCCTATTGATAAAGCCAGCGGGCATTTGCTGCAACAAATATGTCTCAGGATCAAGAACAGAACATCGACGCGCAGGGCGAAGCCAACGGCATGCCGATTTCCTATTCCTACGAAACGCTTCCGGTGACGCTTGAGTCGGAAATGAAGCGCTCTTACCTCGACTACGCCATGAGCGTGATCGTGGGGCGTGCGTTGCCCGATGTGCGCGACGGCTTTAAGCCCGTGCACCGCCGCGTGCTTTTCTCGATGCATGAGCTCGGAAACGACTTCTCGCATCCGACAAAAAAGTGTGCGCGTGTCGTCGGCGACGTGATCGGCAAGTATCATCCGCATGGAGATCAGGCTGCATATCAGACTCTGGTGCGTCTGGCGCAGGACTTCTCGATGCGATATCCGCTTGTCGACAGCCAGGGCAACTTTGGTTCAATTGACGGCGACGGCGCTGCGGCCATGCGTTATACCGAGTGTCGTTTGGCCAAGATTGCCGACGCCATGCTCGATGATCTTGATCAGGATACGGTCGATTTCATTCCGAACTTTGACAATTCGGAAAAAGAGCCGGTGGTGCTGCCCGCCAAGCTTCCCAATCTGCTTGTCAACGGATCGGCCGGCATTGCCGTGGGCATGGCAACAAATATCCCGCCGCACAATCTCAATGAGTGCATTGATGCCTGCCGGCATCTGCTGCACAATCCCGATGCAGGAATCGATGAGCTTATCGCTCGCATGCCTGCTCCCGACTTTCCGACCGGAGCCATTATTTACGGCCTCAAGGATGTGCATCAGGGCTACCGTACAGGGCGCGGACGCGTCGTCATGCGTTCGCATACGCATTTCGAGGAGCTCAAAAACGGTCGGCAAGCGCTTGTCGTTGACGATATTCCCTATCAGGTCAACAAGAAGGTGCTTGTTGAGTCGATTGCGCGCCTGATTCATGAAAAGAAGATTGAAGGCATCAGCGAGCTGCGCGACGAATCCTCCAAGAACGTGCGCATCGTCATGGAACTTAAGGCCGGCGCCTTCGGCGAGGTGATTCTCAACAATCTCTACAAGCTCACTTCGCTGCAGACTTCGTTTGGCATCAACATGGTGGCGCTCGTTGACGGGCAGCCGCGGCTGCTCAACCTGCGCCAGATCATTGAAGCCTATCTGCGGCACCGTCGCGAAGTGGTTACGCGCCGTACGATCTTCAGACTCAATAAAAACCGCATGCGCGGCCATATTCTCGAAGGCCAGGCGGTGGCGCTTTCTAATCTTGACGAGTTCCTTGCCATCATCCGCAACTCACCGAATCCGCCCATTGCCAAGCAGCAGCTTATGGCGCGAGGCTGGCGCTCCGAGCTTGTCTCGGGACTTTTGACGGCCGCAGGCAATGCAGAAGACTTTCGTCCGCAGGAAATTGAGGCGGTTTTTGGTCTGGATAAAAACGGCGAATATCACTTGAGTCCGATTCAGGCCGAGCGCATTTTGCAGATGGCGTTGCAAAAGCTCACCGGTCTTGAGCAAGACAAGATCAACAACGAGTACCGCGAGTGCAATGCTGAAATTGTTGATTTGCTCGACATCCTTGCAAAGCCCGAGCGCGTGGTTGCCATCATGGACGCCGAGCTCGAAGAGCTTAAGGTTAAGTACGGCGACGAGCGCCGCTCTGAGATTGACTATGCGGGTGATCCCAATTTCAATCCGCTTGACTTCATTCCCAATGAAAAGGTTGTCGTGACGCTCTCGCAGCAGGGCTACATCAAGCGACTGGCTCTCAACGAATATCGAAGCCAGCGCCGCGGCGGACAGGGCAAGCGCGCGGCCAAGATGAAGGAAGGCGATGTCATTGAGCAGCTCTTCGTGGCCAACAGCCATGATACCGTGCTTTGCTTTACGAACTTCGGCAAGTGCCTGACGTTGCCCGTCTACAGCATTCCCGAGGGAGCGCGTACAAGCAAGGGCAAGGCGATCATCAATCTCATTGCGCTGCAAGAAGGCGAACGAGTGCAGATCGTGCTGCCGGTGAGCGAATTTGCCGAAAATCAATATATCTTCATGGCCACCGAGGAAGGCTACGTCAAGAAGACGCCTCTGTCGCAATTTGCCGGCGTCAACCGCAAAGGTAAACGCGCCATTGTGCTTGAAGAAGGCGACAGCCTCATCGGCGCTGCCGTTACCGACGGCGAACATGACGTGATGCTCTTTAGCGATGCAGGCAAGGCTACTCGCTTTGCTGAAAGCGATGTGCGCCCAATGGGCTGCAATGCGCGCGGCGTGCTCGGCATGAAGCTCGATGGAGCCAAGATCATCTCGCTGGCTGTTGCCGACGACGAAGACAAGCTCGTGCTTACCGTGAGCGAAAATGGCTACGGCAAATGCACGCCTGTGTCTGAATATTCGCGCCATGGCCGCAACACTAAGGGCATGATTGCCATCCAGACGAGCGAGCGCAACGGGCGCATTGTGGCGGCGACGCTAGTGACGCCCAACGATACCGTGATGCTGCTCACAAGTCAGGGCAATCTTGTGCGTACGCCGGTCAACACGATTCGCGTGGCTGGCCGTGTGACGCAAGGCGTGACCTTGATGGATGTGCTCGATGATCGTCTTGTGAGCGTGACGCGCGTTGCCGAAGACGATGCCGACGAGCAGATCGACGAGTCGGCAGACACTGAGGAGGCTCCGGAGGCAGCTCCCGAGGTGGACGAAAGCGAAAAGCCGCAGGACGCTTCGTAAAACGAAAATTCGTCTGACTTTTTGTTTGACCGGCTGCGGCAAAGTTTTGTCTGAGTGCAGACGGCGATGAGCAGATGATGACAGGCAGGGCATGAGCAATTTTTTGGCCTGCCTGTCAGTTTCTGGTTTTCTGGCGAAGGATCGTCTGCAGAGTGATCTTTCGTGTCGTAGTATTACGGAGGTTTGCACGCCGGCAAACGCGTGCTGCGGCTTTTTTTCGATGTGCAGGAGGATGTTTCGTGAGTCGGGTATTTAATTTTGCTGCTGGGCCGGGCATTTTGCCGCTGCCCGTTCTCGAAGAGGTGGCGGCTAATCTCGTTGATTATCACGATCAGGGCATGAGCCTCATTGAGATGAGCCATCGCGGCGCTGTTTTTTCTCAGATCATTCGCGAAACCAAGGATCTGCTGCGCGAGCTGCTCAGAATTCCGGATACGCACGATGTGCTTTTTCTTCAGGGCGGCGGACATACGCAGTTTGCGATGGTGCCGCTTAATTTGCTTGGGGCAGCAGCTGAAGCGAGCTACATCGTCAGCGGCATCTGGTCAAAGAAGGCGGCTGCCGAGGCGGCCAAGTTCTGCCACGTCAATGTGATCGGCACACCTTCGAAATCTGCCATTCCTGCGGCAGAATCCGTTGTAGTGGCAAACGATGCCGCTTATCTCTACTACTGCATGAACGAAACGGTCAACGGACTGGAGTTCAATTTCGTGCCGCAGTGTCCGGAGTGCGTTCCGCTTGTTGCAGACGTCAGTTCGGATTTCCTGTCACGCCCCATTGATTTCAAGCGTCATGCTCTCGTTTTTGCCGGTGCTCAGAAAAACTTCGGCCCGGCTGGGCTGACAGTGGTGATTTTGCGCAAGGATCTGCTGGGGCTTGCGGGCGACACCTGCCCGACGATGCTCAACTATCAGATTCATGCAGAGGCCGCAAGCATGTACAACACGCCCCCCACATTTGCCATCTGGGTGGCCAATCTGGTCTGCAAGTGGCTTATCCAGGAGGGAGGCGTTGAGGTGATGGACGAGCGTGCCCGTGCTCGCTCAAGTCTGATTTACAAGGTCATCGATCAGTCGGAAGGCTTTTTCGTCAACACGATCCCCGAGCGGCACAGAAGCCGTATGAATGTGGTCTTTACGCTGGCCGAGTCGGCGCTCATCGACCTCTTCATTAAAGAGGCCGATGCGCAGGGACTCAAAAATCTCAAAGGGCATCGTTCGGTAGGCGGTCTGCGTGCGTCGCTATACAATGCCATGCCGCAGGAGGGGGCTGTAAAGCTTGCGCAATTCATGCAGGACTTCATGCAGCGCCACGGCTAAGGAGGCCCATGCGAACTCCCAAAAAAGAGAGCTGAAGTTTATGGAGCAAAGCGAAAATAAAAAAGCGCCGCAGCCCGGTCCCGAGGATGAACTCAGCCGGTTGCGCAGCCGCATTGATGTTGTTGACGAAAAGATTGCCGAGCTGCTTGCTCAGAGGGCGTGTTTGGCTAAGGCAGTGGGCGCTGCCAAAGGCGGCATCAATGTGTATCGCCCTGAACGAGAACGAGCAGTGATTGCGCATGCTGTTCAGAAGTCCAATCAGGATCACTCGCCGATGCCTGCCGAGAGCGTGCGACGTATCTACACGGAAATCATCAGTGCTTGCCGTGCACTTGAGTCCCGCCCGAGCGTGGCCTTTCTCGGTCCCAACGGCACCTTTACCGAGATGGCAGTGATTGCGCAGTTCGGTTCTGCTGTCGACTTGATGCCCTGCGCGAGCATCGACGGGGCTTTTCATGCGGCTGAGTCGCATACCGCGCAGTATGCCGTGGTGCCCGTGGAAAACAGTACGCAGGGAACGGTGACGCGCACCATGGATTTGCTGCTTTCGACTTCGCTTGTCGTCATTGGCGAAGTAAGCATTGCGGTGCGACACAACCTCATGAATCGTACGGGACGTCTGGAGGATGTCGAAGAGGTCTGCGCGCATCCGCAGGCATTGGCACAGTGCCGCAGTTGGCTTGCTTCTCATTTGCCCAATGCCAAGCTCGTCAGCGCCGCTTCGAATGCGGAAGCGGCCGTAATCGCAAGCAAAAACGACAGATGTGCGGCTATTGCCGCATCGCGGGCGGCCGAGCTCTATGGCCTGGCAATATTGGCTCAGTCCATTCAAGACAATCCGCATAACACGACGCGCTTTTGGGTGCTCGGAAGCCACTCTGCCGGAAGAGCTTCTGGTGTTTTGACCAAAACGGCAGTCATTTTTTCCGTTCCCAACCGAGCCGGTGCATTGTTCAAGGCGCTTGAGCCCTTTGAACGACACGACGTGTCGATGACGCGCCTTGAGAGCAGACCGGCAAGAAACGGCGCTTGGGACTACAACTTTTACGTTGATATGGAAGGCCATCAAGAAGACGAGAATGTAGCACGCGCCCTCAAGGAATTGAGCGATTGCGCAAGTTTCTTCAAGCTGCTCGGCTCGTTTCCCGCCGGTGCGGATGTGTGCTGAGCTCATAGGCCCAACATTCAGGCAACGACAGCCAAGGTGAATGAAATGACAAAAGGATTTGTGGCAAAAAACTGCATTGAGGCCATTAGCCCTTATGCGGCTGGCAAGCCGATTGAAGAAACGGCGCGCGAATATGGACTTGAAGTCGACAAAATCGTCAAGTTAGCAAGCAACGAAAATCCTCTGGGCATGCCGCAATCGGCGCTCAAGGCTGCCCTTGCGGCGGCAGCCTCAGGCAATCGTTATCCTGACGGCAACGCCAGACTCTTTCGTCAAGCAGTTGCACGCCACCATAATCTCTCTGAGGACTGGGTGATTGCTGGCAACGGGTCTGATGAAATTCTCGAGTTGGCTGCGAGGCTTGTGCTCGCCCCCGGCTTGCGCTGCGTGTACTCGCAGTATTCGTTTTCGGTCTATGAGCTGAGCGCTCAGGAAAACGGCGCGCAATGTGTTGAGGTGCCGGCTAAGGATTTTGCCGTGGACCTTGAAGCGATGCTTGCCGCAGTCGATTGTGATACGCGCCTTGTTTTCATCACCAACCCCAACAATCCTACCGGCTTTGCGCTTTCGAAAAATGAAGTCGAAGACTTTATGACAAAGGTGCCCGAGACGTGCTTGGTGGTCTTTGATGAGGCCTACTGCGACTTTTTGCCGCCCGAGCTTCGCTTTGATTCTGTTGAGCTCGTGCGTCGCTATCCCAACATGATGGTCACGCGCACCTTCTCCAAGGCCTATGGCCTGGCCGGACTGCGTGCGGGCTACGGTATCGCGCATCCAGAGATGATCGAGATGCTCAATCGCATCCGTCCGCCCTTTAACATGAATTTGATGGCGCAGGCTGCCGCTGCAGCCTGTCTTGAGGATCAGGCATTTGTTTCGCGTGTCTACGAGGTCAATCGCAAGGGGCTCGAAATGCTTGAATCCTTTTTCAAAGAGCGCGGCATCCGGTTTTTAAAGAGCTGCGCCAACTTTATTTTGGTGCAGACAGGGCCTCGTACGGCTGAGCTCTACACTGAGCTCTTAAAGCGCGGCGTTATTGTGCGTCCTGTAAAAAGCTATGGGTTGCCCGATTGGATGCGCATTTCAGTCGGCACAGAAGAAGAGCTCAAGCGCTTTTTTGCTGCTTATGACGAAAGCGCCAAGGCGCTGGGTTGATGCAGGGTATCTGTGCTTTTGCACAAAAGACTGAAACTAGAAAAACAAATTGTTCTTTTTATGAATCTTTGTCTGATCGGCTCGGGACTAATCGGAGCGTCGGCTGCGTGGGCCATGAAAAATGCGGGTGTTTTTGACCGCGTGCGTGTGTTTGATCTTTCGCAGCAAAGCGCAGTCAAGGCTTGCGAAATGGGCATTGCTGATGAGGCCTGCGGCAGCATTGAGAAAGCCCTTGAAGGGGCCGACGCCGTCATGGCTGCAGTTCCCGTGCTTGCCATGGAGAGCGTTTTTTCTGAAATCGGAAAATACGCGCCGCCTTGCGCCTACATTACCGATGTCGGCAGTACGCGCACGGCGGTGATCGCTGCGGCCTCGCGCACGCTCGCAGACAAGTTTTGCAACTACGCGCCGGTGCATCCTATTGCCGGAGGAGAGATGCCCGGAGTCGAATATGCTCGAGCCGAGCTGTTTGAGCGTGCCCGAGCAATTTCGACTCCCGAGCCGGGCATGGGGCAAGAAGCTGTCTGCTTTTGGGAGCATGCCTGGGCTGCGGCAGGCGCTGTTGTCGTTCGCATGTCGGCAGCCGAGCATGATGAAATTTTTGCTTCTGTAAGCCATCTGCCGCATGTGCTGAGCTACGCCATGGTTGACTCAATTCTGCAAACAGGGCATGCCGAGCGAAAGCTTTCTTTTGCTGGTGCAGGATTTCGAGACTTTACCCGCATTGCGGCTTCAAGCCCGCGGATGTGGACGGACATCTGCATTGCCAATCGCGATGCCATTCTCAGCTCTATGGATGCGTTTGAAAAGGATCTTGCCGCTTTGCGCCGCATTATCGAAACTAAAGATGAAAAAGGACTCATGGAGGTTTTCGGTCGGGCTAGCCGCAGCCGCAGAGCGCTTTTTCCGAGCAGACCGCCGGTTGTTGTCGGCAACGGCAAAAACTGAGGCTTTGCGCATAACTATCTCTGCCGCTGTCGGCACTGCAAAAAATGAACATGACTCAAACGCACAACTTAGAGAATCAAAAAGTCGACAGCTTTGTCGTGCGTCCGATTATCGAAGCCTCCGGCATCGTCAAGCTTCCCGGCAGCAAGTCCATTTCAAATCGAGCCTTGCTTTTGGCCGCGTTGGCCGACGGAACAACGCGCTTGGAGGGACTGCTTAGGGCTGACGATACGGAGCGCATGATCGAAAGCCTTGCAAAGCTCGGCATCAGAATTGAGCGCATCAATGAACAGACGGTCGTGGTCGAAGGCTGCAGTGGCTGCATACCGGTCAAGCGTGCAGAACTTTTTATCGGCAACGCCGGTACAGCCGCAAGAACGCTCACCGCTGTGCTCGCTTTTGCGGGCGGGCACTACAAAATAGACGGCATAGCCCGCATGCGAGAGCGTCCGATTGGCGATTTGATTGTGGCTTTAAGGGAGCTCGGAGCCCAAATTGAATGCACCAACCGCGAGGGGTTTTTGCCTCTTGAATTTGGTCCGGCTGCGGCTTTGGGTTCGTCCGTGCATGTTCGCGGCAGCGTTTCGAGTCAGTACCTTACGGCGATTTTGATGGTTGCTCCGCTGATTGCTCCAACTCAAGGGCTTCGCATAGCGATTGAGGGAGAGCTCATCAGCAGGCCGTATGTGGAAATGACGGTGAAGATGATGCGCCGCTTCGGCGCTCAGATTGAGCCCGAAGACGCAGGCTATCGCGTGATGCCGGGTACCTACAGGGCTCAGAGCCGTTATCAGGTTGAGGCTGATGCCTCGGGTGCGAGCTATTTTTTGGCTCTTGGGGCACTTGCAGGCGGCCCGGTGACGGTCACCGGTGTAGGCAAGGATTCTCTTCAGGGAGACATAGCCTTTGCCGATGTGCTCGAGCGCATGGGGGCAAGGGTTGAAAAAACAGAAAATTCGATTACAGTGAGCCGCTCGCCCGAAGTTGCTCTTACAGGAATCGATGTGGACTGTACGATGATCCCGGATGCTGCGATGACTTTTGTTCCGATGGCGCTTTCATGCACGGGAGCCGTGCGGCTTACCGGCATTGGATCCTGGCGCGTGAAGGAAACGGATCGGCTCAAGGCCATGGCATGCGAGATGCGCAAGTTTGGCGCCATTGTTAAAGAGGGCGAGGATTGGATTCTTGCTGCAAGACCGGTTGACGGTATTTGCAGCGCCGTGGTTGAGACTTACGATGATCATCGCATGGCAATGAGTCTGGCGCTGGCCGCAGCTTCAGGCGCAGAGGTTACTGTGCTTGATCCCGGCTGTACGGCCAAGACCTTTCCGACATATTTTGAGCTTCTTGAGAGCTTATGCCGGCACGAGGGCGGATAGTAGGATTCGCAGAGCCACCGGCGCTCTTAAAGGCAAACTAAACGACGCGTGCGTTTTTGCAGGTTTTAGCCTCAAGAGGCTAACCTAGATGCAAAAGCGAGAGATCTATTTAACACACAAAGGAGGCGGCGCTAGCTCTCCGACGAGATTGCAGGAGTTTTTTCGCGCCGAATTTTGATGACGATTGATGTCATTGCTATTGATGGACCTACGGCAAGCGGCAAGGGAACCGTGGCCTCTTTGGTTGCTCAGCGTTTGGGATTTCATTATTTGGACAGCGGAGCGCTCTATCGGTTGTGCGCTTACGCGTGTCTCAAGCACGGCGTTGATCTTGCTGATGAGAAAGGTTGTGGGGCGGCAGCAGCTGGTCTTGAACCGGTTTTTAAGGACGGCAGGATTTTTCTTGAAGGCGAAGACGTGACCGAAACGATTCGCCAGGAGGCCGTTGGAATTGCCGCCAGCAAGGTGGCGATGCTGCCTGCGGTGAGAGCTGCGCTTCTTGACGTGCAGCGTGCCGCACGCAAGGCTCCGGGACTCGTTGCTGATGGGCGAGACATGGCCAGTGTTGTTTTTCCCGATGCAAGGCTCAAGGTGTTTTTGACGGCAAGCGCTTCTGCGCGAGCGCAAAGACGCTATAAGCAGTTGATTGACAAAGGGATTTCTGCTAATCTACGCGACCTTACCCGAGATCTGACTCAGCGTGATGAGCGCGATCGTCAGAGGGCGGCAGCGCCGTGCATTCCTGCGCCTGATGCGCACTTGCTCGACAGCTCCGGCCTGACGATTGACGAGACCGTGGCAGCCGTGCTTGCATGGTGGAAGCGCCTTGCAGCATGACGCGCGTTTGGTTCGGGCGAGAAAAAAGCTTTTTAATCCTGCCGGCAGCCGGGACCGGTCAGGAGTTCAACCATCAAACACCACCCCTAAGCTGAAGCTCGTAAGTGCCGAAGCCCCCGGTCGGGTGAGAACTTTTAATTTTTAAATTTTTCATGTCCAACACTACCAATACCGAATCTTTTGCCCAGCTCTTCGAGGAAAGCCTCGCCAAGCAGGAAATGCGTCAGGGTGAAGTGATCACCGCCGAAGTCGTTCGCGTCGACTACAACTTCGTGGTCGTCAACGCCGGCCTGAAGTCCGAAGCCTATGTGCCCATCGAAGAATTCAAGGATGATCGCGGCGAAGTGACCGTGGCTCCCGGCGACTTTGTCTCCGTGGCAATCGAGTCGGTTGAAAACGGCTACGGCGACACTATTTTGTCGCGCGACAAGGCCAAGCGTCTGGCTGCCTGGGCTAACCTCGAGGCAGCTCTGGAAACGGGCGAACTCGTCACCGGCACCATCACCGGCAAGGTCAAGGGCGGCCTCACCGTCATGACCAACGGCATTCGCGCCTTCCTGCCGGGTTCCCTCGTGGATACCCGTCCGGTCAAGGACACCACGCCCTACGAAGGCAAGACGCTCGAATTCAAGGTCATCAAGCTCGACCGCAAGCGCAACAACGTTGTTGTGTCTCGCCGCGCCGTTGTCGAGGCCAGCATGGGCGAAGAACGCGCCAAGCTCCTCGAAACCCTCAAGGAAGGCGCTGTCGTCAAGGGCATCGTCAAGAACATCACCGACTATGGTGCGTTCGTTGATCTCGGCGGCATTGACGGCCTGCTGCACATCACCGATCTGGCATGGCGCCGCGTGCGTCACCCGAGCGAGGTTGTGAGCGTTGGTCAGGAAATCGAAGCCAAGGTTCTCAAGTTCGATCAGGAAAAGTGCCGCGTCTCTCTGGGCCTCAAGCAGCTCGGCGAAGATCCCTGGATCGGCATTGCCCGTCGCTACCCGCAGGGCACCCGCATCTTCGGCAAGGTTACCAACATCACCGACTACGGTGCTTTTGTTGAAATCGAAAGCGGCATCGAAGGTCTCGTGCACGTCTCCGAAATGGATTGGACCAACAAGAACGTTGATCCCAAGAAGGTCGTGCAGCTTGGCGACGAAGTCGAAGTTATGGTTCTTGACATTGACGAAGACCGCCGCCGCATCAGCCTCGGCATGAAGCAGTGCAGAGCCAACCCGTGGCAGGAATTCAGCCAGAGCCACAAGAAGGGCGACAAGGTCAAGGGCCAGATCAAGTCGATCACCGATTTCGGCGTGTTCATCGGTTTGCCTGGCGGCATTGACGGCCTCGTGCACCTGTCTGACCTCTCCTGGAACGAACCGGGCGAGGAGGCTGTGCGCAAGTACAAGAAGGGCGACGAAGTCGAAGCTGTTGTTCTTGCCATCGACACCGATCGTGAACGCATCAGCCTGGGCATCAAGCAGCTCGGTGGCGATCCTTTCTCTGAATTTGCCGGCCGCCACGAAAAGGGCACCATCGTCAAGGGCACCGTCAAGAGCGTTGACGCCAAGGGCGCCGTGATTGATCTCGGCGGCGACACCGAAGGCTATCTGCGTGCTTCCGAAATCTCGGCCGAGCGCGTTGAAGATGCTACGACCAAGCTCGCAGTGGGCGACACCGTTGAAGCTCAGATCATCAGCGTGGATCGCAAGAATCGTTCGATCCAGCTTTCGATCAAGGCCAAGGATGCTGCAGAAGCTCGCGAAGCGCTCGATCGCGTCAACAGCGATGCTGCCAGCGGTACCACCAACCTCGGTGCTCTGCTCAAGGCTAAGCTCGAACAGAAGTAATTTGGAGACTTCATGCGAGCCCTGACTAAATCGGAACTGATCAGCCGTGTCTTCGAACGCCATCCGAGCCTCTCGAGTCGAGATGCCGACATGGCCGTCAACGAAGTTCTGCGAGCCATGGTCAGCGCCATGAGTCACGGCGTGAGAGTGGAAATTCGCGGGTTCGGGAGCTTCTCATTGAAGTACCGTGAAGCCCGCGAAGGCCGCAATCCGCGTACAGGCGAGCCGGTAATGGTTCCAGCAAAGTACGTTCCGCACTTTAGAGCCGGCAAGGAAATCCGCGATCAACTCAATGATCCGATTGAAAATAGCGCTGCCGGTTAGGCTGTGAGCCGAACCAGTATTGTTGCGCCTGACTCCAAGGCACTTTAATTTCGAAACCCGACCTTTTGCGAGGCCGGGTTTTTCCCGACTTTTTCACATGAAAATTGACTGATCCCTTGCTGGCCAAGGCTTTGCAGGGGATTTATTTTTCATCTAGCGTAGCCACTATGTAGCACAATATGATATAATGCACTTGTCAGATTTCCGGATCCTGTCATGTCGCGCAACGTCAGCATCATTTCCTGCAAAGGTTACAAATACATCCGCGTCTGCGAGAGTTACCGCAACGCTCAAGGACAACCGCGCTCCAAAGTCATTGAAAATCATGGGCGACTGGATGCGGCTTTGGCCAAAGATCCTGACTATGTTGTCAAACTCAAAGAACGAGTCGCCCGAGAAAATGAGGCGGCTCGAGCAGCCCGATTCAAAGCTCTCGAAGACGATGCGCAAACCCGCATTCGTCGTCTGCAGAAAACCGCCGGCGGCGAGCCCGATTACAGCTGCGTCAAGCCGCTCAATATCGGCGCAGCCTTAATTCGCCAGGTTTGGAAGGATCTGGCTTTGCCGCAGGTGTTTCGTTATCTGCAAAGCAAGTCAAAGATTGAATACTCCTACGACAAAGCGGCTTTTCTCTTATCTTCCGAGCGCATTCTTCATCCGGGCAGCAAGCGCAACACCTTTTACGGGCGTGACAGAAGCATTGTTCCGTTTGATGAGATCTCCGACATCAATGTCATCTATCGCGTTCTCGATCGCTTGTCTCAAGACAAGGCCAACATCGTCCGTCACCTCAATCGAGAAATCAACAAGCGGCTCAATCGAACCGTTACCGCCGCGTTTTACGATGTCACCACCTATGCCTTTGAGAGCCGCAACGCCGACGAGCTTCGCAATTTCGGATTGAGCAAGGATCACAAGGTCAACGAAGTACAGGTCGTTCTCGGATTGGTCATGGACGAGTACGGCATTCCCATTGATTACGACTTGTTTGAGGGAAGCACATCGGAGTTCGGAACGATGCTGCCGATGATTAAACGCATTCGGCACGACTATGACCTTAAGAAGTTGGTTGTGGTGGCAGACAGAGGACTGAATTCCAACGAAAATTTGCAGCAGCTCAGAGACCTGCAATGTGATTTTGTAATAGCCCAGAAAATCAAGAACTGTGCCGAGGAACAACAGGCAATCGTTCTTGACAGTGCTAATTGGCAGTCTGTGCTGACCGATGATGACGGCGTTGTCATCAGCTACAAGACGCTGGACGTGAAAAAGGAAATCTACGAAACAAAGATCAGTCCCAAAACCGGCCGCAAATACAAAGTTGGCAAGCCCATTGATGAACTCGACGTTCGCTGGATTGTTTCATATTCCCGGTCTCGGGCAAAAAAGGACAACAGCGACATTGACAGGGCTGTGGAGAAGGCACAAAAGGCGCTGGCAAACGGAACAAATTTACTCAAAGCACGCGGTTATCGAAGCTTGATCGATATTCCCAAAGGCGAAGGCACGCCCAAACTTGATCTTGAGAAAATTGCCGAAGCACGCAAATGGGCCGGTTACTACGCCGTATGCACCAATCTCAAGACTCAGAGCTCGCAGGATGTGATGGCGATATACCGCAATCTGTGGAGAATCGAAGACTGCTTCCGGGTGAGCAAATCGATGCTTGAGACGAGGCCCTGCTTTGTGTGGACGCCGGAGCATATCCGAGGCCACTTCATGAGCTGCTACATCAGTCTCGTACTCGAGAAATACATGGTTCACGTGCTGCAGAGCCATTCGAAGGATTTCACGGCTGAAAAGATCTGCCGTGCGATGCGCACAGCAATCGTCGTTTACGACGATGATGTGCAGTATCCGCAGTATCAAAGAGCCTATGAAGCCGAAAGCGGTTTTGACGAAATGCTCCGTATCTTTGGTTTAGAACCTCCGCTGAGGCGCGAAGACAAGCGTTCCCTCTCTAAGAAACTTCGCTTGAAGGAAATTTCAGCCGGGTAGTGCTACGCAAAATGAAATCTGAAATCCGGTTTTTACCAATAACGGCAAGGGGTTTCAGAATTTCATGCTGATAAAGACGGGTGCGCCTGACTCCAAGGCACTTTAATTTCGAAACCCGACCTTTTGCGAGGCCGGGTTTTTCTATGCAGAAAACTCGTTTGGCTCAAGCCAAACAGGTTGCGGAGTCTACGGTACAATCAGCAAAATCAGCATGCGCGGCCAGACTTCTTCTGAGCCTGGTGAAAATTCTCGTCAGCATGTAGTCTGAACTGCTTATCGATTCATAGAAAAGAAATCAAAATGATGCGAAAGACGTTTCTTGCGGCTGCCTTGGTGTCGGCCTTTGGCGCAGCTTCTGCTGCGGAATTGGGAGCCCTGACGGTCTATTCAAATGTTGGTGAACCGCTTGAGGCCAAGCTTGAGGTTCGAGATGTCAATCCCAAGGTTGAGCCGCTTTTGGTGCGGCTTGCTCCCTCTTCGGTCTATCAGCGCGTCGGCAAGGCCTCCAAGGTCAATACACGCGATCTGACGCTTGAGCTTGAAAGCAAGTCGCCCTATGTCGTGCGCATCAATGGAAAGAATCCGATCAGCGCTAAGGAATTTCCGCTCATCGTAGAGCTCTCCGAGGCCGGACGCATTTCCGCCAAGCTCTACACGGTGCAGCTCAGAGAAGGAACGTCCGCAGCCAAGACCGATTCGGCTTCGAGTGACCGCACAGCGCAGGCTGTTCAGAAGGCGGGTACTGTTCCGTCGGCTTCCGGTGCAGTGCCTTCTGCCGCAGCAGTTCCTGCAGCGGCCTCCGTACCTTCCGTTTCGCAAAAGTCGGTCACATCAAGAAGCGTCGAACGCGTTGATGCAAGTACGCCTGCAGCGCCGCGCACGGCTTCTGCCGCGCCTGCCGCAAATAGACAGGTTCCGGCTGCCTCGGCTTCGGCGGCTTCGGCCGAGGCCGCAGCTCAGCGAGAACTTGAAAAGGTGCGTGCCGCTTCTGCCGCCAAACATCAGTCTGCTCCCCTTGCATCTGCCCAAACCTCAAAATCTTCCGGCAGCGTCACGCTTCCGCTTGATCCTGCCGACTACAACCTTGACGAGCCCTTTGAAGTTCGTCAGGGCATGACGATGTGGTCTATTGCCAAGCTCTACAAGCCGCGTTATCCGCAGGCTACGATGGATCAGCTGCTTGTGGCTTTTGTGCGCGACAATCCCCGTGCCTATGACGCGGGACGCGTCAACGGCGTCAAGGTCGGCGCCACGCTTCGTGCTCCCAAGGCTTCAACCGTAGAAAAAATTCCGGTCGACGACGCCTGGGCGCTGGTGCGCGTCAATCCCAATGCCAACGCGACCAAGGCGCCGGCAGGCCGCGACTTGAAGCGTGCCCGTATGCAGATTAAAAAGCAGGCGCCAGCACTTGTTGCTCAGGTTAATGCCCGCATGGAGCGCGAAGCAAAGTCTGCGCAGGAGCGCCGCGAAGCCAAGCTTGCAGCGGAACGCGAGCGTCAGGAGCGTTTGGCTGCGCAAAAGAAGGCTGAAGAAGAAAGGGCAGCCGTTGCTGCCGCTGCTGCGGCTTCCTCGAGCGCGGCAATACCCTCCCAAACGTCAGCAGAGACGCCTGCAGCAGCCGATCCGCTTGCGCAGACGATTGCTGCAACTTCGAGCGCGCCTGCCGCGCAAGATTCGTCCGTTCAATCGCAGCAGCCCGTCGAGAGTTCGGCTGCTGTCGAGGAAAAAAACGAACAGCCCTCAGAGCCTGCTCCAGAGCAGGAAGCCCCAGCTCAGCCTGAGCAGGCTGAGGAAGAGTCTTCAAACGGCATGCTGATCGGCATCATCATTGCGCTGCTTGCTGTGGTGGGCGCTGCCGTGGTTTTCCTCAAAGTCCGCAATCGCCGTTTGCGCGACGAGGCTGCTTTGCGCACTGTGCGCTTTATGCGATCGGAGCCATCAAGCGATGAGCAGATCAAGGGATCGGCTCAAATGGTGCAAAACCGCATGGAAGCCGATCGCGCTGCTGCACGTGGATTTAATCGTCCCGCAGCAGAGAAGCCTTTGACGCAGCCTCAGGCCCCTCAGGAGCCTAGCTTTGTTTCTGCGAACGCTGCTCCTAGATCCGATTCAGCGTTGAATGTAGCTGCGGCCTATGTGGCCGACGATGAGACAGCTCCCGTGCCAGACGTCCTCGACGTTAAGCTCACCAATGCGCGCAACTACATTGATGTTGGAGCATACGATCAGGCCATGCGTCTTCTCAACGAAGTCGATCTCGCGGGCAACCCATCGCAGAAGGCTCAGGCCCGTACGCTCATCGAACAGATTCGCGCTCAGCGCGGTTGATGCAGCATTCTTTGCATGAGCCAAACGGTTTCTTTTGCAACGGCGCAGAATAATTTCTGCGCCGTTGCCTTGGGAGTGGAATACAACGGACTGCGCTATTGCGGCTGGCAGACGCAGCCTGATCAGCCGACGGTGCAGGATGCGCTGGAGCTTGCACTTAAAAAGTTCATCACCAAGCCTGTAGCCACTATCTGCGCGGGCCGCACCGACGCTGGCGTGCACGGAACGGGACAGGTTGTGAGCATTGCCGTTGATTGCGTGCGCTCCGAGTCTTCTTGGGTGCGCGGCGTCAACACGTTCCTGCCTGAGGACATCGCTGTGCGCTGGGCAAAGGTTGTTCCTGAAGATTTTTCTGCACGCTTTGATGCGCTCTCGCGCACCTA
This sequence comes from uncultured Duodenibacillus sp., assembly GCA_944388865.1. Taxonomy (GTDB): domain Bacteria; phylum Pseudomonadota; class Gammaproteobacteria; order Burkholderiales; family Burkholderiaceae_F; genus Duodenibacillus. The sequence continues at coordinate 70,249 of CALXKM010000033.1, forward strand.
CGAGTACTGGATCTGCAATGACCGTGTTCGTTCGCCTGTGATGGCCGGACGCACCGGCTGGGTCTGGAGACCATGCGATGAGAAAATCATGCACAAAGAGGCCCAGTGTCTGGTAGGCGAACATGATTTTTCCAGTTTTCGTGCCTCTGAGTGTCAAGCAGCTACCCCTGTGCGTACGATTCACAGTCTGAGGGTTCGCCGCTTCGGACGGCTCATAGGCATTGAAATCAAAGCCAATGCCTTTTTGCAGCACATGGTGCGCAACATCGTAGGCTCGCTCGTTTACGTCGGCATCGGTCGTGAAAAGCCGGGCTGGCTCAAGAATGTGCTTGAGGCGAGGGAGCGTGCGGCGGCTGCCCCCACGTTTGATCCCAACGGGCTTTATCTTGTGGGTGTTGAGTATCCCGCAGAACTCGGGCTGCCTGCGCGGGGCGCTTCTCCTTTTTTTGCCATTGATTGAGCCTGCGGCAGTGCGCGGCGCCATGTCGGTTTTCGATTGTTCATTCCTATTGATGCAGTAGAAAGAAAAATTTTTCTGCAACCAAATTTTTCCTCGTACAAGGCTGCATGCTTGAGGCTTCCTATAATCAGCGAACAAACGTGTTTTTGTTTCGACTCTTCCCGCGCCGACTTTTCATAACTTTGCAGTGCGAAGCTATGTGCGCGGGAGACTTGGCAAGGAGTTTTTCATGTCTGACGTTATTCATGCCCCTGTCATCATCATCGGTTCGGGTCCTGCGGGCTATACGGCAGCGATTTATGCCGCTCGCGCCAATCTAAGCCCGGTGCTCATCACCGGCATGGAGCAGGGCGGACAGCTGATGACCACAACTGAAGTCGACAACTGGCCGGGAGCTGTTGAAGGCATTCAGGGACCGCAGCTTATGCAGAATTTGCTCGAGCAGGCAGAGCGGTTCCAGACAAAAATCGTATTTGATGTAATTCAGAAGGTGCATCTCGATGAAAAGCCCATTCGGCTTGAAGGTGACCTTGGTGTTTACACGTGCGACGCACTTATTGCTGCAACTGGAGCCTCGGCAAAATATCTTGGACTGGAAAGCGAGACGCGCTACAAGGGCAAGGGCGTTTCGGGCTGTGCGACTTGTGATGGGTTTTTCTATCGCGGCAAGCCGGTTGCCGTTGTGGGCGGCGGCAATGCCGCCGTTGAGGAGGCGCTGTACCTCTCGCAGATTGCCTCTGTCGTGCATTTGGTTCACCGGCGCGGTTCGTTTAGGGCAGAGCCGATTCTGGTCGATCGCCTGATGTCGGTGGTCAAGGAAGGAAAAATCGTGCTCCATACGCCTTATGTAGTCGAGGAAGTGCTCGGCAATGAAAAGGGCGTCACGGGACTTAAGCTGGCATCTGCAGAAGAGGGCGAGGGCAAGGAGCTTGCTGTCGAGGGCGTCTTCATTGCCATCGGACACTCGCCCAACACCAAGATTTTCGAGGGGCAGCTTGAGCTCGATCACGGTTATATCGTGACGGATAAGGCAGGACGGGCGGCGACGGCAACGTCCGCTGCAGGTGTTTTCGCCGCAGGTGACTGCGCTGATCAGATTTATCGTCAGGCCGTGACGAGCGCAGGATCTGGCTGCATGGCTGCGCTCGATGCACAGCGCTACCTTGAAGAGCAGGCTGCGGTCAAGTAGGCGCAAGCCGGGCGAGCTTTGTTTGCATGCCTTGCGGATCGCTACAATTTGGCTGCGCCCTGCGTGGCAGGCTAGAGACAAAAGGACGCCTTGCTCTTGCTCGGTTCGAGCAAGATGCGGTGCGTCTTTTGTCCACAGAAATGATTTCGGGGCGACTTGATCAATCTTGTCCAGAGAACGTTTTTTGGAGGCGGCGCTTTTTTCTTTGCATAAGGCAGAGATGTCGAGCGCCAATTTTTTATGAATGGATTTGAAGCGCTGCGTCCGCTTGCAGCCGATCTCAAGGAAAAGGCTAAGGAGCGCGAAGCGCAGAAAGAAAAAGCGCAGAAGGTGCAGGCGCGCATTGCCAAAGACACGCAGGAGTTTCTTGACACCATGCGCAAAACAGGCGTCAAAGCAGCTTCGAGTGTCAAAATTGCCCAGCATGTTGAAGAAAAAGACATTGATTTTGCCTCAGCCATGCGAAAGGCCGGCGTCGCTCCCTTGGGGGTTTCCGAGCGCGTTCAGCACAAAAAGAACGTGCGTCCCGAGCCGCGGCAGACGATTGCCGACAATGAAAGCGTGCTCGAAGAGAGCCTAAGCGACGAGCTCGACAGCATTGAGTTTTTGGAAAGCGACGACGGCAAGAGCTTTCGTCGACCGGGCATTGGGCCTGATGTGCCGCGCGACTTGAGACGAGGCCGCTGGAGCATCGTCGGACAGATCGATCTGCACGGCATGTTTGTTGAAGAAGCCCGAATTGCTGTGGTTGATTTTCTCAAGAAGTGCCAGATGCACGAGTGGTTGTGCGTGCGCATTATTCATGGCAAGGGCAACGGTTCGCCCGACCGTCAGTCCGTGCTGCGCGAAGTTGTTCGTCGCTGGCTCAAGCAGCGCGACGAAGTGATCGCATTTTGCGAGCCGCGTGAAAACGACGGAGGCGCTGGAGCAACGCTTGTGCGCCTGAAGCCTTTGCCGCGTAAAAAGTAGAACATTCGGCAAATTCCCAAAACCCACAGGTTTTGGGAAATAGCCGAACATTCTTGCCGCTGAGCAAAATTTGCGGTCATGCTCAAGAAAGATTCCCGGTGCTTTTCTTCTGCGAGTTTCTCGATAAAAGACCAAAATTGCCGCAGATTGAAGCTGGGCATACTGCCCATGCGTCCAATATGCGGTTTTCCGACAGAGTGCGTGTTAACATCCAACGATGCTGTCGGCCTTGGAGAAGAACTTCTGAAGTCTTTGCTCAGAGGCTTCTTTCATGAGTCAGCAGCGCCTAGGCTGGAAAAAGCGTCTCTGGGAAAAAGGGCGGAGACGAGAATTCCGGTTCCACCAAATTGGACGGCGATCCCTTTTTTAATGTAAATCCAAACGCGCCGGACCGAACCTAAAACAAAGGGAAGGCTTGAATGAAAATCAGAAAATTTGCTGCTGCTGCGGCGGCGGTGCTTGTCATGGGTGCTCTTGCCGGCTGCGGAGATGATGCAAAAACCGATGCGGCAAAGACGAGCACAACGTCTGAGACGACAGTGGGGCTTGTGCAGCTTGTTGAGCATCCCGCGCTTGACGAGGCCAACCGCGGCATTGTTGACGCAGTTAAGGCTCGAGGGCTGAAGGTAGCTTTTGACCAGCAAAATGCCCAGGCCGATCAATCCAATCTCGGCAACATTGCACAGCGTTTTGTGACGCAGAAATATCCTCTGATTTTCGCCATTGCTACGCCTGCGGCTCAAACTGTGGCTAATGCAACCGACAAGACGCCCATCGTGGCCACAGCCGTGACCGACTTTGTGGTTGCCAAGCTCGTTAAGTCCAACGACAAGCCCGGCACCAACGTCACTGGCTCGTCGGACTTAAATCCCGTCGCCGCGCAGCTTGATCTTATTTTGAAGATTGTTCCAAACGCCAAGCGCATCGGAACAATCTACAACAGCTCCGAGATCAATTCTCAGTACCAGGTCGATATTCTCAAGAGCGAAATCGCCAAGCGCGGTCTGGAACTGACTGAATTGACGGTTTCCTCGGTCAATGATGTGCAGCAGACCGCTCAGAGCATGATCGGCAAGGTCGATGCCATCTATGTGCCTACCGACAACATTATTGCTTCGGCTATGCCGATTCTCACCAAGATTACGACTCCTGCGAAGGTTCCCGTCATCAGCGGTGAGGAAGGCCCGCTCAAGGGCGGTGCTCTGGCAACAGTGGGGGTTGACTACTACAACCTTGGCCGTATCGCTGGCGAAATGGGGGCCGATATTCTTGAAGGCAAATCCAAGCCGCAGGATATGGCGATTCGCTACCAAAGCGAATTCAAGGCCAAGATCAACGAGACGGCTGCCAAGGCTTTGGGCATTGCAATTCCCGAGTCCTTGAAGGACGCCGAAGTTGTTCGCTACTAGAGTGTAATCAAATAGGGTGCAGGCTTTTGTTTGAGAGCGGCGTCAAATTTATAGACGGAAGCGCTTTGTGCATAAGCTTGCGCCTTTTTGCGCATTGTTTTTCTCTTTTTCTTGCTTGAATCCTCTCGGGGTCTCTATGGACATTGCCGACGCGGCATGCGCATCGGCAGCAGAGCCCGGAGTCAGAAGTTTTTCATATGATTGACATTCTCGTGCCAACTGTTGCGCAAGGGCTCCTGTGGTCTTTGCTTGCGCTTGGCGTCTACATTACGTTTCGCGTTCTCGATATTGCTGATTTGTCCGTTGAGGGAAGCTTTCCGCTGGGGGCGGCGGTGGCGGCCACTGCGCTTGTTTCTGGTTGGGGCATTGCGGCCGCATTTCTTTTGGCGGCCGCGGCTGGCGCTCTTGCGGGCGTGGTCACCGGCATTTTGACCACGCGGCTTCGGATCCCTGCGCTTTTGGCGGGCATTCTGACCATGATTGGTCTTTATTCCATCAATCTTCATGTGATGGGAAAGGCCAATGTTGCACTGCTTCGCGTCGATACGGTTTTTACCAAGGCCGAAGCCTTGGGGTTTAGTCCTGCAATGGCGCTTTTGGCTGCAGGCATTGCGGGTGCTTTGATCGTCGGCTGTCTTTTGTATTGGTTTTTCGGCACCGAACTCGGCACGGCCATTCGCGCCACGGGCAGCAATTCTCAGATGGCTCGTGCGCAAGGCGTCAATACCGACCGCATGGTGCTTCTAGGATTGTTGATCAGCAATGCCCTGGTGGCTCTATCTGGCGCGCTCGTTGCGCAGTCCAATGGTTTTGCCGACGTCGGTATGGGAACAGGCACGATCGTCATCGGTCTGGCCTCTGTCATTATCGGCGAGGTGCTCTTTGGGACGAGAAGCTTTAAAAATTGCCTTATTTCCGTGATTTTGGGTTCCATCGTTTATCGTCTCGTGATTGCCGTCGTGCTGCAGCTCGGCATGCCGCCCAATGATCTGAAGCTCTTTACGGCGATTTTGGTTGCTGCGGCGCTTTCTATGCCGCTCATACGCGAAAAGATCCGCAGCCGCAAGGCCCGCATCTGACAACGTTTTTTAGAGACTGATAAAGATGCTCATAGCCAAGAATATTCACAAGACTTTTTTCCCGGGCAGCGTCAATGAGAAGAAGGCGCTGCGTGGAGTCGACCTCACGCTTGAAGACGGTGATTTTGCAACCGTCATCGGATCAAATGGTGCAGGCAAATCAACGTTTCTAAATGCTGTCGCAGGCGTTTTTCCAATTGATCAGGGCTCCATCGAAATTGACGGAGTTGATGTAACAAAGATGCCGGAACACGAGCGTGCCAAGTACATCGGCCGTGTTTTCCAGGATCCCATGAAAGGGACGGCGGCCAACATGATGATTGAGGAAAACCTTGCCATGGCCAGCCGCCGCGGCCGGTCTCAGGGGCTGTCCTGGAGCTCAAAGCCCGAGATGAACATCAAATTCAAGGCGCTGCTCGCAGAGCTTGATCTCGGACTTGAAGAGCGCATGAGTACGCACGTCGGCCTGCTCTCGGGCGGACAGCGTCAGGCCGTGACGCTTTTGATGGCCACCCTTGTGCGTCCCCATCTGCTCCTTTTGGATGAACACACTGCTGCGCTTGATCCGAAGACAGCAGAAAAGGTGCTGGCCATTACGGACAAAATCGTCACGACCCATCAGCTGACGACGCTCATGATTACGCACAACATGCGAGACGCGCTGCGCTTTGGCAACCGGCTCATCATGATGCATGCCGGGCGCATTGTTGTTGACGTCAAAGGCGAAGAAAAAAAGCACCTCACCGTGCCCGATCTGCTAGCTCTTTTTGAAAAGGCTGCCGGCATGGTAAGCGATGCAATGATGCTCTCCTGAGGTATTTTCCTCAGACGAGTTCTAAAGTTTGGACGAGCGCGAGGCTGCAAGCCCTGCTGCCGTCCAGCAGACGACGGCAAGCGCGGCAAAGGAAAAGGCTAGGGGCCAGCTTGCGCTTTTTTCGAGTACCATGCCGAAGGCAAGCGGCCCGAGGCCCGCGCCGATGTAGCCAAGTCCCTGGGCGAGAGCCGACATTGAGAGCATTTGCCGGGAGCCGTCAGACTTTTTAGCCATCAGCAAAAAGGCAACCGAAAGCATGCTTCCTTGACTGATGCCAGCCGAAATGCTTGCGGGCAGCAGCCACCAGCCGCCGGCAAGCCATCCGGCAATGCCTGCTAGATACAAAACTCCAAGAATGAGGGAGGCTGCGGCTTCGCTTTTAACCGCTCTCATGAAGGCAGGGGTTAGGATCGAGGCCGGCAGCCCGCTGGCTAGAAACACGAAAAACCAAAACCCAGCTTCGTCATGCGGCAAGCCCTGTGCGCTCAGAAAGGGAGACAGCCAGGCACCTACAGTGTAGACCAAAAGAGACTGAAGCCCCATCACGAAAACAAGCGCCCATGCTGTAGGACTTTTCAAAAGGCTCAGCATGCCTTCGTCTGTGCATCGGGCAGCGACGGCGGCTTTTGGAACGTCGTTTGTTGCTGGCGCAAGAAGCAGCCATACTGCTGCGCCGACAAAGGCTGCGGCAGCCCAAAAAAGCATTGTTGTCGCAATGCCTCCCCCAAGCTCAGAAAGAGGTACCGAGGTCAGGCCGCCGAAAGCTCCCGAAAGACCAATGATGCCAGTGTAAAGCCCCATCATGGAGGCTGTTTTGCCTGCAAACCAGTTTTTAATAGCAACAGGCAGCATGACGTTTAAAAGCGCAATGCCTGCGCCAACCGTCAGGCTCGCCAAGAGAAAACCGTTCCAGTTCGAGCAAAGACGACCTGCTGCACCGGCAAAAAGAACCACAATGGCTGCAAGTGCCGCGGTCTTGATCCCTAAGCGGGAAGCGAGCGGCGCGGCGGCAAAGGAAAACAGTCCGAAGGCCGCAATGGGGATGGCCGCAAGCGTGCCGTACTGCGTGTAAGAAATTCCAAAAAAATCAACAATAGCTTCCGCAAGCGGACCGACGGCAGTGACCGGTCCCCGAAGAAGCATGGCGGTAAAAACAATGGCTATTGATGGAGCTAGAAGCGAGCGCGCGGACATCTATCGGCAAAAAAATGAAAAACACAATGTCCGACAGTGTAGGCGTGTTTTTTAAAAGAAATGAGTTTTTGTTGTGTTTGCAATACTGTACGTCTGAATTTCTTCAAGGATGCAGCAAAATGGCCTTGCGGCAAGCAAAAAACAAATGAGCATGAAAATATGAGGAACATGCATTAAGGCAAAAGCACTATGGTCCGTGATTAAGATCAAAATCGTCGGACTTTGCCTAACGAAGTTTGAGAGTTTTCCGTGCTGCGTGCTAGTGTGGCAAAGTGTAGGTCAACAAAGGCCGGCTTTTTGTTTCGGGCGAGGCGCTCTGTCTGCTCCTGGCAAAAAGATCAACAATAACGGCTTCCGTGCTCTTTGGTTTGTTTCTGCAATTGGCCTTGACCCAGCATGCAGAGCAAGGCCGAAGGCCTCGGCCGGAGCACTTTTCGGTGTTCGTCAAACAAAGGAAATAAGAAATGGACCTGATAAAGAATTTCAAACTGCACGCTTTGGCGTTGGTCGTCGTGATCATCGCTGAGTGGATCGGCGTCATTCGATTCGGCTTGGTCATGTTCCTGCCGCTTTTCTATGCTCTGGTGATTGGCGGCATTATCAGCTATCCCTCCTTCAAGATCATGAAGTTGCCCGAAATGGATCGTGCAGCTCGCGTGCTTTCGGTGGGCATGTTGATTTTGGTAACGAAAATCGGTTTGGGCATCGGTCCTAATCTTCAAATGCTTGCCAATTCCTCGCTGGCCTTGTTGGTGCAGGAGTTTGGGCACTTCTTCGGAACACTGATTTTTGGTCTGCCTGTGGCATTTTTGGTCGGCATGAAGCGCGAGGCCATCGGCGCGTGCTACTCGATTGACCGCGAACCCAACATCGCAATTATTGCCGAGCGCTATGGGCTTGATTCTCCTGAAGGTCGCGGTGTTATGGGCATGTATATCTGCGGCACGGTGTTCGGCGCTTTGTGGGTGTCGATTCTGGCTGGCGTGATCGCTCAGATGGGCATCTTCCATCCGCATTCCCTTGCCATGGGCGCGGGCATCGGCAGCGCCTCGATGATGGCTGCCTCAACTGCCTCGATTGTGGCCACACACCCCGAATGGGCTGAAACCGTTCAGGCCTACGCGGCTGCGGCCAACCTTTTGACGACGGTGTTTGGCATTTACTTTGCACTCTTCATTTCGCTTCCGGTGACAGTCAAGGTCTACGAGTGGCTCGACTCGCTGCGCGGCAACAAGTCGGCGGCCTGATGCGCTGTGCCGACATCCTGCAAACGAAGTGAAACTTAAGAAACAAAAGCAAAGGATATTGAATCATGTTTATGCAGATTTTTGAAAAAATGAAGGACATGGTGTTCATTCTTCTGGTCACCGGATTCTTCAGCTGGATTGCCAACATCATCAACATCAATCCTCCGCTTGCTTCGAGCGCCGTCGGCGTGTTCGTGCTTGTGGTGTTGGCCAGCATCGGCATTTTCCTTTCGATGGTGCCGGTCTTAAACAAGCTTCCCATGGTGTTTTGGGTCTCCATTGTGGCCGTTGTCGTCTCTGTGCCCGGATTCCCGGGCGGCGCCTTCGTCATGGAGCACACCAACAACGTGAGCTTTTTGGCTTTGACGACGCCTCTTTTGGCGTATGCAGGTCTTTCCATCGGCAAGGATATGGAAGCCTTCAAGCGCTTGTCTTGGCGCATCGTCCCCGTGGCGCTTGCCGTTGCTGCGGGCAGCTTCATTTGTGCAACGATTCTTGCTGAATTTATGCTGCACCTTGAAGGCGTGTTCTAAGATACGACTCTGTAGTCATCAGAATTCCCCCGCAAGTTCCTTTTTATGAGGATGGTTCGGGGGAGGTCGTTTTTTTCTTTTGGAATTTTTTGCCATGACCAAGGAAGAACTCAAGGCGCGGGTGCATGAAGCACTGCGTGCGCGCCGCGCCGACATCAAGGCAGTTGCTGAAAACATCTTTTCCGAACCGGAGCTGGGCTTTAAGGAGACCAAGACCTCGGCGAAGGTGCAAAAGGAATTTGAAAAGCTCGGTCTTAGCTTTCAGACCGGATGGGGCATCACGGGCGTGAAGGCTCGCATGAAGGGCAGAAAGAGCCTCAAGACGGTTGCGCTTTTGGGTGAACTTGATGCCATCGTCTGCCGCGACCACCCGCATGCTGATCCGGCAACGGGCGCAGCGCACTGCTGCGGACACTTCATTCAGATTGCCAATATGCTTGCTGTGGGCATGGCCTTTAAAGACGCCGGCATCATGAATGAGCTCGACGGTGATTTGGTGCTTTTCGCTGTGCCTGCAGAAGAGTATGTCGAAATCGACTACCGCAACAAACTGCGCGAGGCGGGCAAGCTGCGCTATCTCGGCGGCAAGCAGCAGCTCATTGCCGAAGGGGCCTTCGATGATGTAGACATGGCCATGCAGATGCATGCCAACCCCACCGACAATCCCAACGGATACTTTGATGTGGGTGCCAGCAGCAACGGCTTCATCGGCAAGCTGATGACGTATCGCGGCAGAGCCGCGCACGCCGCAGGCGCTCCCGACAAGGGCGTCAACGCACTCAATGCCGCCATGCTCGGCGTCATGGGCGTCAATGCCATCCGCGAACGCTTCCGCGATTCGGACTACGTGCGCTTTCATCCGATCATCAATTCGGGCGGCGATCTGGTCAACGTCATTCCGGATTACGTCACGATGGAAAGCTACACGCGTGCCGCAACCGTTGAAGCTTTAAAGCGCTACAACACCGACATCAACCGCGCGCTCAAGGCCGGTGCCGATGCGGTCGGAGCGACTTGCGAAATCAAAGACCTTCCGGGATATTTGCCTCTGCGCCCCGACGTTGAAATGCGCAATCTGCTGCGCGCCAATGCTGAAGCTGTCTTTGGCGCAGAGAATGTGGGACTGGCCGAGCACAGCGCGGGATCAACCGAAATGGGCGACGTCTCGCATCTGATTCCGGTTGTGCATCCCTGGGTGGGGTGCGCTTCAGGCGTTCTGCACGGAGCTGATTTCTGCCTCAACAACGAGGAGGTTGCTTATCAAAAGACGCCTGAGGTGCTTGCTTCGACGATCATTGATTTGCTCTACTCTGAAGCCGCTGAGGCTCAGCGCATCTGCGCGGCCTTCAAGCCCGTGCTTAATCGTCAGACGTATTGCGAATTTCAGGATGCGATTGCTCAAGGCAAATAATCTGACTTTTGCGTAGACTAGCGCAGAAATAAAAACAAAAGCGCCGCTGTTCGGATCAGACCGGACGGCGGCGCTTTGCATCAATGAGCCCAGAAGATGAAAAAAAATTTTCTTAGAAAAAGCTTGAAGTAAAAAGACAAGTCGTTGTCTACCACCCGTGGGGGGTATTGGCAATATTAAGGCACGATTAAGATTTCGCTTCAGATTGATGTCGTCCAAGAGCTTAGGGCTCAGGTCGATATGCAAATCACCCAATTTACAGCAAAGCTTCTCGCGGCTGTTTAGCTAAGACCCCAGAGAATCGAGGCAGATAGGCAGCGCAGAGGTTTTAATCAGGGGAAAAAAGATGAAATTTTCAACGAAGACAGTTCTGGGAGCGCTGATGGCTTCCGTCTGCATTGCTGCCGCGCCGGCTTTTGCTCAGGCTCCTGCGGCGCCTCACGGCTCTCATGCAAAGCTTGCCTGCACGACGTGTCATGCTGGTCAGAAGACGATGACGGCTCCTGATCAGAAGGTTTGCCTGCAGTGCCATGTTTCCTATGAAGCGCTTGCCAAGAAGACGGCTGGCGACAAGTACAATCCGCATGATTCGCACATGGGCCGCATTCAGTGCTCGGCCTGCCACAGCATGCATCAGAAGAGCCACTATGTTTGCCGCGACTGCCATGCAATCGCCGACCGCAAGTTCAAGGGAGAATAATCATGGCCGTCCAGAATCTTTCCCGTCGTAAGTTTTTAGGTTCTGCCGCTGCTGCAACCGCAGCTGCGGTGGGTTCTGTTCCTGCCTTTGCCGCATCGAACTCTGTTGCCGCTCCCGCCAAGTGGGACGAAACGGTTGATGTTGTCGTGTGCGGCGCCGGCGGCGCTGGCTTGATGGCAGCCTGTCAGGTTGTCGACAAGGGAGGCAAGGTTGCCGTGGTCGACAAGTCCTACAGCCCGTATCATTCCGCCACGCGCATGTGCGGCGGTCTCTTTACGGCCTATGGCACCAAGATTCAAAAGCGCGAAGGCGCCAAGGATTCCTGGCAGGATTTTGCTCGCGACATCATGGTTTACGGCAACTACATGAGCCTAAAGGAACCCGTCGAACTCTTTGCCAAGCATTCCGGCGAAGCCTTCGACTGGCTCGAAGACCATGGCCTGGCAGCTCACCACCTGGAAAAATATGCCGGCCATAGCAACCTGCGCGCCATTCGTCAGGAGAGCTATCAGGGCGTTGACTACATTGACGTGCTCACCAAGGAAGCTGACAAACGCAAGATCAAGATCCATGCCGGCACGCCTCTGACGCGTATTTATTTCGATGCCGAGAAGAACCAGGTGACGGGTATTGAAGCCACCAGCCTTGACACCGGCAAGAAGATCAACATTCGTGCAACGCGCGGCGTGATTCTCGCTACGGGCGGCATCACGGGTACGCCCGAGTCGCTTGACTTCTGGGTTCCCTCCGTTGCCGGAAAGGGCGTCTCAATCGGCTGCTCGGCCAATGACGGCACCGCCATGCGCATTGCCGTGCGCGACGTCGGCGTTCCGCTCTCGCACATGCAGTACATTGCTTCCTATCCCTGCGGCATCGTGGTCAACGGCCGCAATGGTCCGTACTGCCGCTTCTGGTACTTCACCAATGCCGGCGGCATTTTGATCAACAAGAACGGCAAGCGCTTTGTGACCGAGCAGGAAGGCATCTGCCACATCACGCCGCATCTGGCGATGAATCCCGAAGGCTGGCACATCGTCTTCATGGACAAGCGCATCTACGACGAAACTCGCAAGCACTACAAGGTGGGCGCTCTGATTGGTCTGCCCGCTTGGAACGACGAGCGCGTTGAAGAAGAATTCAAGCTTGGAAAGAATCTCTTCAGAGCCAACTCGATTGCGGAGTTCTGCAAGCTCTCGGGCGTTGATGAAAAGGGTCTGCGCGAACAGATCAAGACCTGGAACGAAGCTGTTGCCAAGAAGAGCGACCTGCAGTTTGGCCGTACGAACTTCACGCAGCCGATCGACGAAAAGGGCCCGTTCTACGGCATCAAGATGTTCCCGTGGAACAACCTCTCCTGCGGCGGCTTCCGCGTGACCGATCGTCTGGAAGTGCTCGGCTGGGATCTCAAGCCTGTGAAGGGCCTGTATGCCGCCGGCGAAACGGTGGCAGGCGTTCACGGCGCCTTCTACTGCGGCGGCAATGCCTGCGGCTTTGCGCACACTTCCGGCTACATGGCCGGTCAGATTGCCATGGGCCGCAAGGACGTCTAAGCAAACGACCAAGGGGGGGGGCGCAAGGCGTGCCCCCTTGCTGAAAGCACCTGCTTGTACAAGGCCGGTATGTTTGATTTCTCAAACTGCTGCAGCCCTGTCGGCAGGTGTTTTTTCGGACTTTAAAAGCGTCTGGCTTTGCGGCTGTGTGGTTTGTGACCCGCTATTGGGCGAAGTAGCCCCAAATCGTCTTGACAAAGAGCAGGCACAAAACGGAAATAATGATGGGGCGCACGATTTTGGCGCCGTTTTTGACCACGAGACTTGCTCCTATGTAGTGGCCTGCGATGCCAAACAAGCCGGCGACAAGACCAAGCGTCCAGCTGACTTGTCCGGCCGCAGCAAAGGTTGCCAGCGCCGCCGAGCCGCAAGCAAGATTGGCTGCTTTCATTTGGCCAGCGGCGTTGCGAACGTCAAGTCCGGCAAAAACTGTGAAGGAAATCAAAAGGAAGGTGCCGGCGCCAGGTCCGTAAAAGCCGTCGTAGGCGCCGCAAGCCAATGCGCAAGCGCCGAGAATGAGCATGCGGCGAGAGCGCTTCATGGGGCGGTCGGCTGCGTCGGTATTTTTGCCTCGCAGCACGATGCCCGCGACAACAGGCAGCAGTACGAGCAGGATGATTTTGAAGATGTCTGCGGGCAGTGCGAGCGCAAGCGAAGCTCCGCCTATGCTGCCGACAAAGGCTGCCAGCACAGGAGCAGGCGCAATCTTCCAGTCGACGAAGCCGCTTTGCGCAAGCTTCCAGGTCGAAACCGCCATGCCGAGCGTGCTCGAGAGTTTGTTGGTGCCGATGGCCAGATGCGGCGGCAGCCCGGCAATCAGATACGCAGGCAGCGCAATGAGGCCTCCGCCGCCGGCAATCGCATCAACAAGACCGCCCAGAAAAACCAAAGGACAAACGACAAGCAGTGCGGAAAGATCCATGAGACGTAGGAGCAGATTACAGGGTGCGCCTTGAAAAAGAGTCTGCTCGTCAATATTTTGCAACTTCAGCAGACCGTCACTAAGAGGCAAAAATAAAGGCCTCCCGTAGGAAGCCTCATATTTATTGGTGCGCCAGGCAGGATTCGAACCCACGACCCCCTGGTTCGTAGCCAGGTACTCTATCCAACTGAGCTACTGGCGCACATCTCCGAAACAGACAATCATTATATTTATGAGGAAAAATTTTTGCAAGAGATTTTTGAAAAAAATTAACAGCAAACGCTTTTGGCAATCTCAATGGCACGATCACGTACGACGCTAGGTGTTGTTTTGTCCCAGACCATGGAAAGTTCAATGCAAGGCTTCACGTCGGTAAGGCGTACGGCAACAACGGATTCCGGCAGCAGCGTTGCAAAAAATTCCGGCACAAGAGCGAGTCCTTGTCCGCAGCTTGCGTACGCAATTTGCTGCATTGTGGAGGTAACTTCGTGGCGCACACGCGGAGAAAAGCCGTGCTCAATGCAAAGAGCGGTGAGTCTGTCGACGTAGCGCACGGAGATGTCTCGCCCGGGAAAAACCCAGTTCTCCTCTGCAAGAGAAGAAAGCGAGACAGTTTTGCATTGTCCTAGCCGATGACTGCGAGAAGCAACAACGACGGGAGCCTCGCGTGTGAGCACAAGCTTGCCCCAGGGCGAATTTTGCGGCTCAGGGATATAGCCGATGGCTAGAGCAGCAGGATTTTGACGCAGCTCGTCGGCAATGTTGACGGAGTCAATTTCTTTGGCAAAAATCGAAAAAGAAGCCTCAATGGACTGCAGCTTTTCTCGAAATTTCGGTACCCAGCTCAGCATGGCCTCGTGTACCGAAGCTATCGTGATGAGCGCACGATGTCCGTTTTGAACCTGCTTGACGGCAAATTCAAGCTCCTGAGCACGATAAACGAAACGCATGATCTCCGGCAACAGCGCCACTGCTTCCGGTGTGGCCTTGACGCCGCGGGGACTTCGCTCAAGAAGACGCAGCTTGAGTCGGGATTCGAGTTCGTCGATTTGAGCCGCAAGCGGCGGCTGCGACATGTTGAGCCTGCGTGCAGCGCTGCGAAAACTTTTTTCTTGCAGTACGACGGCAACAAGCAGCAGTTGGCGTACCAGACGGTAGTCAAAGCGATTGAGCATAAAAGGAAGATTTCACTGTGATATGAAATTCGTATCACTCGATTGATCTGGCTTTTATTATATTGTGCACATCTTGGTTTGAGCAGCACGGCGAGCTCTTTTGTTCGAGAGGTCCCGCGCAGAGGCGATATCAAAATGCAAAACCTTTGGATGTATTTTTTGGTCGTGCTTGCAACATGTCTGACGCCCGGCGCAGGCGTGCTCATGACGGTGAGCAACGCTTTTCGCTACGGCGTGCGGCATGCCTTCGTCTCGCCCATCGGAAATGCATTCGGAGTTCTTTGCATGTCTGTTGTTTCGGCCACGGGTTTGGGCGGCATTATTACGGCAACGCCAAGTCTTTTTTTCGGCATGCAGGCGTTGGGGGCGCTGGTGCTTATTTATTTCGGCTTCAAGAGTTGGCGGGCGAAAAGTCTGGACTTGAGCCTTGCAGCGCAAACCGCCGCCAATCGATCGCATCAGGAAAGCTCAATTTTTTTGGGAGCGGCTTCATTGCAGGTGACAAATCCTATGCTGCTCGTGTTTCTCATTTCGCTGATGCCCCCTTTTGTTGATCCCCACGCTGATTACGTCAGTACGATGACTGTTTTGATCGGCATGCTGGTGGGAACCTGTTTGGTCGTGCATCTTTTTTATAGTTATACAGCATGCCTTGCCGGGCGTTTTCTCAAAGGTGCGCGCTTCGGATGGTGGCTCAATCGCATCAGCGCGGTGCTCTTTTGGCTGATTGCTGCCGGTGTTGCAGCTTCAATGATCGAAAAATTTGCGGCTTGATGCTGAACTTGGTTTTCAGACAAGCCGCGCTTTTGGCGACGGATAAAAAATAAAAAGGAGGATCCGCTGTACTGGAACCTCCTTTTGGCCTCAAAATGAGTGCATTAGCTTAAGCGGCCATTTCAAGTCCTGAGGCAATGCGCTCGAGTACGACTTTCTTGCCGAAGAGTTCAAGCGTCTTGTCAATCTGCGGCGTTCTATCCGCATTGCAGACCAACACGCGAAGCGGCGTAGCAACAGGGCCCATCTTGATGTTCTGGGCCTGCATGACGCTCTTGATGGCTTCGTAGATCTTCGGAGCCGTAAAGTCTTCAAGCGGCTCAATGGCTGCGGCAAAAGCCTTGATGGCGGCAAGGTTTTCGCCTTCAAGGGCGGCCTTGAAGGCTTGAGGATCGCGCTCGAGAGGCTTGTAGAAGAAAAGCGCTTGATCGGCAAGGACTTCAAGCGTGGCCGAGCGAGTCTTGAGCAGACCGCAAACGCCGACGAGATCCGGACCGCCTTCGACGAGGCCTCCGCGTTTTTCAATGCGCGCGCGCACCAGCTTGGCCAAGCGCGCATCGTCGGCTTCCTTCATGTACTGGGCGTTGAGCCACTCAAATTTCTTGAAGTCCAGACGTGCTGCTGCGCGCGAGCAGTCGCCAAGCTCAAAGACTTCAGCAAGCTCTTCGCGGCTGAACTTTTCCATGTTGCCGTGTCCCCAGCCCAGACGCGCGAGGTAGTTGAAGACCGCTTCCGGCAAAAAGCCCTGCGCTTCGTACTCCATCACGGAAACGGAGCCGTGGCGCTTGGAGAGCTTCTGTCCATCGGGACCGTTGATGAGCGGCAGATGGGCAAACACTGGCACTTCGGCTCCGAGCGCTTTGTAGAGGTTGATCTGACGGGGCGTGTTGTTGATGTGGTCGGCGCCGCGAATGACGTGGCTTACCTTCATGTCCCAGTCATCGACCACGACGGCGAAGTTGTACGTCGGGATGCCGTCGCGCATGATGATTAGATCGTCAAGCTCGCGGTTGGAGATCGTGATCGTGCCGTAGACCGCATCGTGCCAGGTGACTTCGCCATCGTCCGGGTTGCGGAAGCGAATGACGGGATTGACGCCTTCGGGAATGGGCTTGCCCTGGCAGTTTTCAGGGCGCCAGCGACCGTCGTAGCGAGGCTTGAGGCCTGCTTTGCGCTGAGCTTCGCGCATTTCATCGAGCTCTTCGGGAGTTGCATAGCACTTGTAGGCACGGCCGTCGGCGAGCATCTGATCGACCACTTCGCGGTAGCGTTCAAGGCGATCCATCTGGTAGATGGGACCTTCATCGTAGTCAAGATTGAGCCACTTCATCGAGTCGAGAATGACTTGCGTGGCTTCTTGGGTAGAACGCTTCTGGTCGGTGTCTTCAATGCGAAGCAGGAATTTGCCGCCAAGGTGGCGGGCAACGGCCCAGCAATAAATTGCCGTTCGGGCAGTTCCCAGGTGCATCATGCCCGTGGGAGAGGGTGCAATGCGAGTGCGGATTTCTTTCATTTCGATACTGTGCGCCGGGATTTTCCAGCTAAAGGGAACCAGCGCTTAAAGCCAAAATCAAAGCGGCAATTGTAAGCCATACGAAGCTTGGCGGCCAAAAAGCGCTGTCGGCGACAAGACGCTCAGACAAAAATCAACCCGCATGCTCGAAGCTCGGGCGCACGCGGGTTGACGAGGCTCGAATCGAGCCTATTGGAAAGACTTCAGACGAACCGCTACCAGACCGGCACGACGCCGCCCTGATACGTGTCAATCATGAATTTCTTGACCTTGTCGCTTCTAAGCGCCTTGATCAGAGCCTGCACGCCGGGATCGTTTTCATCTCCTTGACGGGCGGCTACGACGACAGCATAGGGACTGTCTTTATCCTCAAGATAGATCGAGTCCTTGACTGGGTTGAGGCCCACGCCGATGGCGTAGTTGGAATTTACGACGGCAAGCTCGACGTCGTCGATTGTGCGCGGCACCTGAGCGGCTTCAACTTCAGTAAAGCGAAGCTTCTTGGGATTGTCGGCAATGTCAAGGACGGTGGCTGTGGCGCCGGAGCCGTCCTTGAGCTTAATGAGGCCAGCGCTTTGCAAAAGCAGCAGGGCGCGTCCGCCGTTGGCCGGGTCATTGGGAATGGAGACGTGAGCGCCTTCGGGAAGATCCTTGATGTTTTTGACCTTCTTTGAATAGGCTGCCATCGGGAGAATATGAATGGGCGCGACGCTGGCAATTCTCAGACGACGGTTTTTGACCGCATCATCCAAAAACGGCTTGTGCTGGTAGTAGTTGGCGTTCACTTCGCCGGCATCAAGGGCGATGTTGGGACTGACGAAATCGGAAAACTCCACGACTTTGAGATCAAAGCCCTGACTTTTAAGGTCAGGCGCGATCAGCCGCAGAATGTCGCCGTGAGGCACGGGCGTGGCTGCAACGGTAAGCGTCTGGGCTGCGGCCGCTGCGCTGGCAGCAAACAACACGGCTGCGGCAGCGCTGAGGATGAAATTTTTCATAACTACTCCCTAAAGGTTTTTGACTCAAGGAAATGCGGCAGCTTCTTTTTTGAAGGAGGGAATGCATTTTTTTTTTTTCGAGCTGTACGCGGGTCTGGAAAATATAGCCGACAGGGAGCGGCCTTGTTGGAGAATTTTGCGCTGTTTATGAGGTATTACGGGAGCAATGCGAAAAAAAAGCCCGAAAGGTTAATTCGAAGAACCTTTTCGGGCTTTTGCGCGGATAAACGAGTCTGATTGATGCAGGCTGCGAGTTTGCTTTAGTTTTTTAGCAGCGGCGAGCAAGCTCAGGTGCCTTGCCAATGTAGGTGGCGGGCGTCAGTTCGCGCAGTCGTTCTTTGGCGTCCTCAGGGATTTCGAGCGTTTCAATGAACGCGTGAATTACCTCGGGCGTCATATGGCCTTTGCCGCGGGTGAGTGCCTTGAGCTTTTCATAGGGCTTGGGAACGCCATAGCGGCGCATCACCGTCTGAATGGCTTCGGCGAGCACTTCCCAGGAGGCGTCAAGGTCGGCGGCAACAGTCTCGGCGTTGAGTTCAAGCTTGCCCAGGCCGCGCTCAAGCGAAGCGTAGGCAACAAAGGAGTAGCCGAAGGCAACGCCCAGATTGCGCAGCACTGTTGAGTCGGTCAGATCACGCTGCCAGCGGCTGATCGGCAGCTTGCCGGCAAGGTGTCCAAAGATGGCGTTGGCCAGTCCCAGATTGCCTTCGGAGTTTTCAAAGTCAATCGGGTTGACCTTGTGCGGCATTGTGGAGCTGCCGACTTCTCCTTCCTTGAGCTTTTGCTTGAAAAAGCCCATCGAGATGTAGCCCCAAACGTCGCGGTCAAAGTCAATGAGCACGGTGTTGGCTCGCTCGATTTGGTAAAAGAGCTCGGCCATGTAGTCGTGCGGCTCAATCTGAATCGTGTGTGTGTTGAAGGTCAGTCCCAGAGCCTCTTCAATGACGCGGCGGCTGTGTGCTTCCCAGTCATAGTCGGGGTAGGCGATGAGGTGTGCGTTGAAGTTGCCCACGGCGCCATTCATTTTGGCGTAGAACTTGACAGCTTTGATTGCCTCAATGATGCGCGTCAGACGCACGGCAACGTTGGCCATTTCCTTGCCGACGGTTGTGGGGCTGGCGCTCTGCCCGTGGGTGCGCGAAAGCATCGAGACGTCTGCCCAGCGGTGAGCAAATTCTCGAATATGCGCGGCAATGGCTTCAAGACGCTCAACGAGAGCCTTGCGGCCAGCCGTGAGCATCAGTGCGTGGCTTGTGTTGTTGATGTCTTCGCTTGTGCAGGCAAAGTGCACGAATTCGCTTGCTTTGGCAAGCTCCTCATCGTGAGCAACCTGATTCTTGATCCAGTACTCGACAGCCTTGACGTCGTGATTGGTCGTGGCTTCGATTTCCTTAATTTGTGCGCAGCTCTCTTCGGTGAAGTTGTCGGCAAGCGAGCGTAAAAACTTGATGCCGTGTTCGCTGATGGGCTTGAGTTCGGGAAAGCCTGCGTGAGAAAGCGCAATGAGCCACTCGACTTCAACGCGCACGCGGGCGTTCATGAAGGCAGACTCGGAAAAGATGCCGCGAAGAACTTCGCACTGTCGCGCATAACGGCCGTCAAGCGGGCTGAGCGCGGTGAGGCTGGAAAGGGTATGCATTTTGGTAAAGATGCTCCGAAAAGATAAAGAGCCGCGGCGCCGACGGGGACTGTACTGCCGCATCAAGCCTTCTGAGCTCGCAAAAGCAGGACATGAAGCCCGCGGGCGGGGATGATCCTAGAAGAGCGAGATTTTAGCAAAACCCAAAAAATCTCCTTTGAGGCACCAATATTTATGCGCACTTCAGTCAACCTGCGTAACAAAATATGTCTAAAAATGCACTTTTGACATATTTTGAAATAGTCGTTTGCGCTGGGGCTATCGGCAAAAATGGCTCGGCTTTACATTGACAACAACAAAAGAGAACGCGCAAAGAACAGTTTCGGGGCAAAGCTCTCGAGCAGGTCTTTGAGGCGAATCCGAAAACGAAGCCTGTTGCCAAGAGTGCTATTGCCACGATAGACAACTCTTGGTCGGGACAGGCATGACAAGCAATTTTTAAAGGAGCAACGACATGTTAGGTAAGACTTTATTTGCATCCGCCGCTTCTGTTGCCGTGTTTGGTCTGTGCGCAGCCTCGATGCCGGCCATGGCTCAGAAAGCTCCGAGACCCGCACCTGCACCTGAAGCCAGTGCCGTGATGGCCGATGTTCAGGACGATTACCGTGCCATGGGCAAAGAGCTTGGACTCAAGGGTGATCAGCAGGCAGCGTTTGACCGCTATGCTCAGGCCGTCGCTAAGGCTCAGGCCGATCATGCGCAGTGGCATGAGGCTAACCAGCCTCCGCGCCGCGGCGATCGTCAGGCTCGCGTCAAGCACCGCGCCGACCACGAACAGTTCCGTGCGCAGCAGTTTGAGGCTCTTGCCGGCGCTCGCGCCGAACTCATCAAGGGACTCAATGCCGATCAGGTCGCATTGCTCGATGAGATGGAAGACGGCTATCGCTTCGCGCCCGCTCCCGGCCCGCGTCGCGGTCCCGGCTTTGGACCTGGTCCGAGAGGCCCGCGTGCCGACGGCTATTGGGGTCCGCATCATCGCTGGGCCGGTTGGGGCCCGCACTGGGACGGGTATGGTCCGCGGCATCACCACCGTGGTCCTGGCTGCGCCTGGGGCGCAGGATACGGTCCGGGATATGGCCCGGGATATGGTCCCGGCTGCGGTTGGGGATGCCCGTGGCGTTGATTGCATAGCGCAGCATTTCGAGGCAACGCTCCGTAAGTCCTAAAATAGAAACGAAGGTCTTTGGATGCGCAGTCTCAGTGCTCAGCACATAAAGAAAGCGCTGCAGCACGCATGATTTGCGCGGCAAAGTCGGCTTGAGTCAGCTTGAGTCGGTTTTGCCGCGTCTGTGCATCCGGTTCTCACGATTTTCTTTTTTTTTGCGACTACGGCGACGATGGATGCGTTCGATTTATGAGAAGTTTTCAGGATATCCTCACTGAGCCTTTGTTTGACGATACAGCTCCTCCGCATGCGCCGGTTCAGGCGCAGCCGCCTTCGCGCGAGCTTGTTCGTCTGGGCGAAAAGCTCCCCCGAGGGATATACCTGGGTACTTCAAGTTGGAATTTTCCCGGCTGGCGGGGCATTGTCTGGGCCCCGATGAGCGGCACGAAGACGCTTGCACGCGATGGTCTTGCCGCTTACAGCAGCTATCCGATTTTCAAAACAACAGGCATTGACCGAGCTTACTATCGGCCGCTGACGGCGGCACAATATCGCGCATTTGCCGATCAGGTGCCGGAAGATTTTCGCTTTCTTGTGAAAGCCCCGCAGCGCGTGACCGACTACGCCGTTAGAGATGATCGCGGGCGCGCCATCGGCCGCAATCCTGACTATCTGAATCTGCAGCTTTTGCAGGAGCAGTTCGTCTGGCCTGCCGTTGAGGGGTTGGGCAAGAAGATCGGGGCTCTTGTGCTGGAGCTTTCTCCGATCCCGCGTGAGGACATCTCAGACATCAATAAAAAACATGCGCAAATTGACAGGCTCGGCGCTTTTGCGCATGCTCTTCCTACCGAGGCGCTCGAAGGCGAAAGGCTTCTTTTTGCCCTTGAAATGCGCACCCGTTCGCTTTTGACCCGCCGCTACGTCAAGGCCATCGGCGACAGTGCCGTCAGACCAGTGGTGTCGCTTCATCCCTCAATGCCAAGCATCATGCGACAGACCGAGATGGTGCATTATCTTGATGCTCCGGATGTCGACAGCGGTCCTTGGAAGCTTAGGGGCGACATCGTCATTCGCTGGTCTCTTGCCGCCAACGGCACCTATCAGGGACTCAGACGCCAGTGGCATCCCTTCAACGTCCTGCGCGAGCCCGACATGGTGACGCGCGAGGGCATCGTATGGCTTCTGAACCTTGCCGCCAAAAGCGGCGTAAGAGCCTATGTGGTGGCCAATAATAAGGCAGAGGGCTGTGCGCCACTAACGATGCAGGCTATTGCCGAGAGCCTCACAGGCTATCGGATGAAGACTCCTGAACAAGCATAGTGCGCACGAGCCTTTGCCGCGAAGGCGATTTCGAGCTGCAAATCAAGGCCGCATTGCATTCGCGCAGCTTTTCCATGACGAGAGCACCGGTGCACGGTCTTCTACTGCAGGTTGCGGAGCATCCGGACTAGGCGTTCCGATGGTGATCCAGGCGACAAGCTTTTCTGTTTTGTCTTGACAAAAGGCGCTCTGCAAGCCGGCGTCAGCCAGCAGCGACCCCGATAAAACGATGCCGCCAAAGCCTGCTGCGGCGAGCGCCTGCATGAATTGCCCGAGTGCGGCTCCGGCCGTGAGCAGCGCTTCAAGGGATCTTTGCTCGTCTAAGAGCGTTCTGCGCACGATGAATGCAACAATCATCGGGCCTTTGAAGGCCTTGGAGCGCGCTTTGGCCGCTTTCTCTTCATCTGCGCCGAGGCTTTCTGCAGCTTGCTCGTAGAGACGGGCGAGTTCGCCTCGATCCTCGTCTTCAATGACGACAAAGCGGTAGGGCGTCGATTGGTTGTGATCAGGCACTCGCATTGCTGTCTGCACGAGTTTCGAGAGCTCCTCTTTGTTTGGCGCAGGAGCGCAGAGATGCTTTGGCTTGAGACTGCGGCGGCTGGCGAGCGCCTGCAGAACGATTTCCTTTGTATTGCCCATAGAAAACAAATGATGATTGTTAAGGAAGCTTTAGTCTAACTTTTGACTCTCTAAAAAGCTCAAGCGTGCTGGGCTTTTCCTCAGTATCGCCGCAAAAGAGCGCGCGCTAAACTTGTCGAACTGATTTTTGAATTTTAGTAGGCAGTCCCATGCACAAGTTTTTTGAGGTTCCTGTTCTTATTCGTTTTGCCCATTGCGATCCTGCCGGCATTGTCTTTCATCCGCAGTACTTCACGATCTTCAACGGAGTTGTCGAAGACTTCTTTCGTGAAGTGGTGCATATTCCGTTTATGGAGCTCTTCAGACATGGCGTAGGACTGCCAGTGGCCGGCATTCGCTGCGACTTCGTCAATCCGAGCCGTCCGGGCGACGAGTGCGTAGCAAGACTCTGGGTTGAACGCTTGGGCAGAACTTCGGTGCGGCTTGCGATGGTGCTTGTCTGTGCAGGGCAGGAAAGACTGCGCATGGCCGAGACGATGGTCTGCGTCAAAGTTGACGGTGCATTGAGTCCTGCCGAGATCCCGCAGCATCTCAGGGAAGCTATGGAGCCTTATACGGCAGGACCTGAGGAAGAAAAACTCGCACTTCGCGCCTAGAAGAAAAGACTACGCCGCAAGTTCGTCAATGCTTGCTGCCTGCGGCCACAGACGCAGCAATACGTCCGTGTGTTCTTCGGCTTTTTTGATGAAGAATTTTTCTTTGGGCGAGTTGTTGTGCATTCTTAGCGCATTGATATTGACGAGACGCGCGTGCGCAACATTTGCGACGGCTGGCCCAGGTTCAATGAGCTCGACTTCGGGGCCGAGGATGTCGCGCAGAACTTCAGACAAAAACGGGTAGTGCGTGCAGCCGAGCACAAGCTTGTCGATGCCGGCCTTTTGCATGGGGGCAAGATACTTTTGCGCCAGAGCTCGCGTCTGGGGGCCGGTGAAGTCGCCTTTTTCAACGCACTCCATCAGTCCCGGGGCGCCGGTGGAAATAATGCGCACATTGTGCCCGAAACGTTCAAGCAAATGCCGGTAGCGACTGCTTTGAATGGTGCCGTTGGTGGCAAGTACGCCGATGGCGTGCGAGCGGCTATGCACTGAGGCGGGCTTGACGGCGGGTTCAATGCCGACAATCGGCAGAGCAAACTCGTTGCGAAGCGCATCCGCGGCAAGCGCTGTTGCCGTATTACAGGCCAAAACGATCATCTTGACCCGCATGCTGATTAAAAACCCACAGATGGCGCGACAGCGCTCAAGCACAAAGGCTTGCGTCTTGTCGCCCCAGGGGGCATTGCCGCAGTCGGCGCAGTAGACGAAGTCTTCAAAGGCAAGCTTTGCTCTGAGCGCTTTTAAGACTGAGATGCCGCCTAATCCTGAGTCCAGAACGCCTACGGGCGACGAACAAAGCAGCGTTTGCCTTGATGCCGAAAATTCCATGGTTTGGGCAGCTCTCAAGCGTCCTTGTCGGCAGCTGCGCGTCCTAATCTGTCGTTGACCGCCGCCCAGTCGGCCGTCTGCGGAGGTTCTTCAACGAGAATGCGCGTGCAGCGTGCTTTGTCGAGCTGATGCAGCGCCTCGTAGAGCATGTGTGCATAGCCTTGAGGTGAAGCAGGCGAGGACAGAAAAAAGGGTACGTTCGGGTGAGCTTTTCTGGGGTCGAAGGAGGCCATGACGGCAACGGGCTGCGAGGCGAGCTCTTCGAGTCGCTTCTCAAGCAGATCCCTTTTGATGATTTCGAGCTTGGTGTTGGGCGCGTAGTGGCTTTTCAGTCGTCCGGAAGCGCGCGGCGCATCGCTTCCGGCATCAGGAACAGAACACCCGAGCACTTCTTCGAGCATGGCGCGGGTAATGGCGCCGTGGCGCAAAATCTCAGGCCGCGAGCCCGAAAGATTGATGATGGTCGACTCAACGCCGACCTCGCAGGTGCCGCCGTCTAAAATGTAGTCGAGCTTTCCCGTCGGCTTGACGCCTAAATCTTCGCGCACATGCGCTGCGCAGGTCGGACTGATGTGCCCGAAGGTATTGGCCGAAGGGGCAGTGAGTCCCTTGTGTCCGGCGCCAGCAAAGCGCTCTAAGAGCGCATGCGTCCATGGGTGCGAGGGACAGCGAATGGCAACAGAATCCTGACCTCCGGTAACGAAGCTGCCGCAGCGGTCGGCTTTGGGAAGAACCATCGTCAGCGGCCCGGGCCAGAAGGCGCGGGCCAGATCAAGCGCCTGCTGCGGCACGACCGAAGCCCAAAAAGGCAGAGCCTCGGCACTGGCAACGTGCACGATCAGCGGGTGATTGGTCGGACGCGATTTGACGGCAAACGTTCTTAGAACCGCTTCGCGATTGTCGGCATCGGCCGCCAGGCCATAGACTGTTTCGGTCGGAATGGCCACAAGGCCGCCAGCCTGCAGCACTGCGCAGGCTTCTTCAAGCGCTTTTTCATCAATGCGCGGATACATGACTGACCTTCGTTTGGGCTTACCAGGGCTGCGGCAGACCGAGCACGGCGGCTGCAGCCTTGGCGCGCTCGAGAGCCTCGTTTACAGTTTTTCCGATCACCGTCAGATGCCCCATCTTGCGGGCGCGGCGGGCTTCTTTTTTGCCATAAAGATGCAGTTTGACTCCAGGCAGCGCCAGCACCTCGTCCCAGGCTGGCTCGCGTTTGCTGCCATTTTCGTCAAACCACGCGTCGCCTAGAATGTTGAGCATCACAGCCGGCGAAACAAGCGTCGTTTCGCCGAGCGGCATGCCCGTCATGGCCCTTACTTGCTCTTCAAACTGGCTGGTTTCACAAGCTTCGATGGTGGCGTGTCCTGAGTTATGCGGGCGAGGAGCCATTTCGTTGGCAACCACGGAGCCGTCTTCGAGCACGAAAAATTCAATGCACAGCACGCCCTGATACTGCAAAGCACGGGCAATGTCAGCGGCGTAAGCGCGGGCTTTGCTGCTGACGGCTTCATCAATGCGTGCGGGAATCACGGTTTGCGCAAGGATTCCGTTGCGGTGGTGGTTTTCGCACACCGGGAAGGTCACGGTCTGCCCGTCGAGTCCGCGGCAGACGATGACAGAGACTTCGTTGGCCAGAGCCAGACGTTTTTCCAGAATGCAGAACTTTTCGCCCATGCTCTTGAAGGCGCGGCGCGCTTCATCCTTGTCGGCGACCACGGCTTGTCCCTTGCCGTCGTAGCCAAGACGCGTCGTCTTGAGAATGCCCGGAAAAAGCGTCTCATCGAGATTGTCGATGTCTTCGATGCTAAGCACTGCAGCGTGCGGCGCAACCGGAACGCCTGCGACTTTTTCCAAAAACGTCTTCTCATCAAGGCGGTCCTGCGCAATGGAAACCGCGTGTGAGGCTGGGGCTGTCAAACACCCGGCTTGAGCCAAGGTTGAAAGCGACTGGGCAGGGACGTTTTCAAATTCGGTCGTCACGGCTGCCGTCATTTGGCAGAGAGCCTTGAGCGCTTGGGCATCGGTATAGCCCGCGTCGATGTGCATGGCGCAGACTTCGCTTGCCGGGCATTGACCCCTTTCAAGAACAACGACCTCGTAGCCCATGCGGGCTGCGGCTTGTGCAAACATGCGGCCAAGCTGGCCGCCGCCCATCAGGCCGAGCACGGAGCCTGGCATCAACGGAAAGGATGCTTTCATAAAAGGAAAAACTTCGAAGTTTCAGTGCGTTGAGGAAAAAATCAAGCCGCCGGCGGCAATTCCATGGCGCGAGCCTTAGCATTTTGAGCCCGGCGGAATTGCACGAGCTTTTCATAGAGCGTCTGATCAGTTACGGCAAGAATCGAGACGGCGTAAAGGGCCGCGTTGGCCGCTCCGGCCTCGCCAATGGCAAAGGTTGCCACAGGCACGCCCTTGGGCATCTGCACGATGGAGTGCAGACTGTCGACGCCGCGCAGGTATTTCGATGGAATGGGTACGCCGAGCACCGGCACGACGCACTTGGCAGCGAGCATGCCGGGCAGGTGGGCTGCGCCGCCGGCCCCGGCAATGATGCAGGCCAAACCACGATCCTTGGCCGATTCGGCATAGGCAAACATTTCATCGGGCATGCGGTGAGCGCTGACGACTTTAGCCTCGTAGGCAATGCCGAATTCTTCAAGAACAGCCACGGCATTTTGCATGACGGCCCAGTCTGAATTCGAGCCCATGACGACGCCTACCAAGGGTTTTTGATCACATTGAGTCATAAAAAATCCTGCTCGAAAAAAAAGCAAGACCGGCGAGGATTACACGAGTCCGGCTGCTGCCGGCTTGCATCCGCGCCAGCCGCACGGGTTCCGCACACGGGCGGAACCGGGAGCTAAAAAATGATGTCAGGCAACGTCCGTGCCAGTGAGGCGCACGAGAGCTTCACGGTACTTGGCGCTTGTCTTTTCAAGAATCTCTTCAGGGGGAATCGGAGCCGGCGGCGTCTTGTTCCAATCCTGAGTCTCGAGCCAGTCGCGCACGAACTGCTTGTCAAAGCTCGGCGGCGACATTCCCACGTTGTACTGATCGGCAGGCCAAAAGCGCGAGCTGTCGGGGGTGAGCACCTCATCCATCAGGCACACGCGCCCGTTTTCATCAAGACCGAACTCAAACTTGGTGTCGGCAATGATGATGCCGCGCGTGGCAGCGTACTCGGCAGCGCGCTTGTAGAGCGTGAGCGTCAAGTCGCGGATCTGGGTTGCGATATCTTCACCGTACATTTCGCAGACTTTCTCGAATGTGACGTTTTCATCGTGCACGCCCACTTCGGCCTTGGCTGCCGGCGTAAAGATGGGCTCGGGGAGCTTTTCGGCCTGCTTGAGACCTGCGGGCAATTCAATGCCGCAGACTTTGCCGGTGGCTTGATAATCCTTCCAGCCGCCGCCGATGATGTAGCCGCGGGCGACGCATTCGACAAGGATGGGCTTTAAGCGCTTGACGACCATTGCGCGGCCACGCACCTGATCGGCTTCTTCGGGGGCGACGACGCTTTCGGGGTCAATGCCCGTGAGCTGCGTGGGCATGTCGCCGGCAAGCTTATCGAACCAGAACTTGGTGAGCGCCGTGAGCACCTTTCCCTTATAGGGGATGGGCACGCTTAGGATCACGTCAAAGGCGCTGATGCGATCGGTGGCGATCATCAACAGCTTGTCGTCTCCGACGGCATAGCATTCGCGAACCTTGCCGCGGTACACGAGCGGCAGGCTCTTGATGGAGGTTTCCATAAGTCCGGACATGAAAGACTCCCTCTGATTCCTAAAGTGGTGAAAATTAAGCTTATTGATTGTAAGGCTTTTGAAGCGCAGCGACTAGAGTCGAACGCATCTTCAGACAAAGGCGTGATAAAAAAGCACTGCCCAGCAGACAGCGGCAGCAAAAAGCGAAAAAAGCACGGCGCAGCTGCCGACATCCTTGGCATATTTTGACAATGGATGAATCTCAAGACCGATGCGGTCAATGGCCGCTTCAATGCCTGAATTCAAAAGTTCGGTCACGAGCACGAAGACAACCGAAACAAACGCGATGAGCTTGAGAGCGACATCGGCTTCAATAAATAAAAGAGTTGCCGAGAGGACGGCGCCGAGCACGCATTCTTGTCTAAAGGCGTCTTCATTTTTAAAAGCTGCGCGAAAGCCAGCGGCGGAATAGCCCGCGGCATTAATGAGGCGTCTGAGTCCCGTTTTTCCCTTCAGTTCGGAGGCGTCTTTGGCTGACATGGCGGTGAGTCTGCAAAAGCAAAAGTAAAGAAATGAGCCCGAAGAACAGGCTTGCAGTATTCTTCGGGCCTCAAAGAGCGCGGGCGCGCTCTGAGCCAGAGGCGCCCACAAGAAGTCTTTTAGATGACCTTCTGGCTCAGTTCGCCGCTTGCATAGCGCTCGGCCATGACGGTGAGCGCCAAAGGCTTGATGCGCGCGCCCTGGCCCTCGCAGCCGAATTCAAGATAGCGCTTTTTGCACAGTTCGTAGGCAGCCTGACGGGCCTTCTTGAGGTAGTCGCGCGGATCAAACTTGCTCGGATTTTCGACGAGAAAGCGCCGGATGGCCGCCGTCATGGCAAGACGGATGTCGGTGTCGATGTTGACCTTGCGCACGCCGTGCTTGATGGCTTCCTGAATTTCAGAAACGGGCACGCCGTAGGTTTCGCGCATGTCGCCGCCGAATTCGCGAATTTCAGCAAGATATTCCTGCGGCACGGAGCTCGAGCCGTGCATCACGAGATGCGTGTTGGGAAGACGTTCGTGAATTTCCTTGACGCGGGAAATGGAAAGAATGTCGCCGGTGGGCTTGCGCGTGAACTTGTAGGCGCCGTGGCTTGTGCCGATGGCAATAGCCAAAGCATCAAGCTGCGTGGCGCGCACGAATTCAGCGGCTTGATCAGGATCGGTGAGCAGCTGCTCGCGCGTCATCGTGCTGTCGGTGCCGTGGCCGTCTTCCTTGTCGCCCTTCATGGTTTCAAGCGAACCGAGACAGCCCAGCTCGCCCTCGACGGAAACGCCGATGCAGTGAGCATTTTCCACCACGCGGCGCGTGACGTCAACGTTGTAGTCGTAGCTGGCAATGGTTTTGCCGTCGCTCATAAGAGAGCCGTCCATCATTACCGAAGAAAAACCCATGCGCATGGCAATCTGGCAGACGGCAGGGCTCTGACCGTGGTCCTGATGCATGCATACCGGCACATCGGGCCAGGTTTCAACGGCAGCCTCAATCATGTGGCGCAGAAAATCCTGGCCGGCGTACTTGCGCGCTCCGGCGCTGGCTTGCATGATCACGGGCGCGCCGACTTCGGCGGCTGCGGTCATGATGGCTTGAACCTGTTCGATATTGTTGACGTTGAAAGCGGGAACGCCGTACCCGTTTTCAGCTGCATGATCAAGCAGCTGGCGCATGCTGACGAGAGCCATAGATATCTCCGCGTGTAGGAAACTGGTGTTTTTAAATGCTCGGACAAAAACGAAAAACGCGCGCAAAAACCCCGCAGCCGTCGCCGCGAACGTTGTCTCGAAGCCGACAGCGCAAAGAGCTGCTTCTCTTTTAGATGCAAAAAAGAGTGCCGCAAAAAAGCGCGCTTTTCCGGATCGTTGAGCGCAATTCTACCGCCTGATTTCTTTTGGGTTTGAAAGAGCGCTGTGCATTTTTTCCCGAATGCGGACGTTGAGAGAGTTCTCAATGAGCCTTGTCAGCGCCTGAGGTCTTCCTTTGCTCTCGCGTGCGAGACGTAAAGGGCAAGAGCCGACAGAGAAATGCCGGCTAAAAAGAGGCCGACCGTGGTTGCCGCCCAAAAGCCTGCTGCACCGTAGGGGCCGCCGAAGGATTCAGCAGAAAAGCCAAGGTAGTAGCCGCCTCCGAGGCCCACGCACCACAGCAGCACCCCGTACATGATCATCGGCACAACCGTGACGCGGTAGCCTCTGAGAGCGAAATTGCTCACCGATTGACAGGCATCGGTGACGTGGTAGATGACGCCGAAAATCAAAAGCGAAGCGGCAAGCTTCTGCACGGCGGCGTCCGGCGTATAAAGGCTGACGAGTTGGTCGCGGAAAATGTATAACAAGAGCGCATTGGTTGCCGTGATCATGACGGCGCATTTGAGCGTGCGCACCGTAATGACTCGCGCGAGATCCTTAAAGCCCGCTCCCAGACATTGCGACACCAGAACGCATACCGCAATGGCAAGCGACAGCGGCACTTGATAGAGCGTGGCGGTGATGTTGCCCACAATTTGGTGGGCGGCTACGTCTATCGTGCCGATGCGCGAAATGAAGATCGCCATGAGGGTAAACGAGCTCACCTCAAAGAAAATCGTCAGTCCTATCGGAACGCCGAGCTTGAGCTGCGCGGCGATTGCCTTGATTTGCGGCCAGAAGAATCTCTCAGGCCGCATGGCGTCGTAGAAGCTGTCAAATCGCCAAATGAGGTAGTAGGCCAGAAGCGCAATCCAGGAATTGACGCTCATGGCGACGGCGGCGCCTGCGCCGCCCATGGCGGGAAAGCCGCACCAGCCGTACATGAAAAGAAGATTTAATGGGGCCTTTGAAGCCAAAAGCGCAAGCGAGATGTACATTGACACGCGCGGCCTGTTGATGGCTGCGTTGAGCGCGATGAAGCAGCGCATGATCACCGCCGCGGGCAGTCCCCAGGCGCTGGCGTAGAAAAATTCGCGGCTCATCTCGGCAACCGTTCCGGACACTCCCCCGAATTCAATCCAGAAATCGGTCTGCAGAATCAAAACCACGGCAATGACGGCAAGCACCAGCGCAAGCCACAGCGACTGGCTGAGCTCAAAGCCGATCAGGTTGAGCTTGCGTGCGCCGAAGTGATGCCCGGCAATAGGGCTCAGTCCCTGCAGGATGCCGACTAAACCAAAAAGAACCATGACGCTCGTGGCGCCGCCTAAGGCGACCACGGCCAGATGTTCGGCGCCAAGGCGTCCGGCCATGATGGTGTCGATCGTGGCCGCGCCCATGATGGCGAGGTTGGCTACGAATAAGGGCGTGGCAAGCTTAAAAAGCGCACCGAGGCTGACGTCGGGGGCTGCCGCGTGATGCGGCCGCGCCAGAAGCGCTTCGTCGGGCTCGGAGGCTTGCTTTTCTTGGGCCGCAGGCTCAATGAAGTTGTCTTTGGCCTTTTGGCTTGCGTTTGCGGGTTCTTTCTGGCTCATTGTGGCACCAAAAATTCTTTGCTCTCTTTTTATGAGCGGCGAAAATCATCTTTTTTTGATGTTCGCTCAGGTCGTCGTTTTTGTGTTCTTCTCGATTGTAGATGGACTTGCTTGACGTTTTGTTCAAGTGTTCGGCTCAATTGTGATGGACAAAACGGCAAGAGCATCAAGCCAAGAAAAAAGGGAAGCCTTTTTTGTTTGGCCTCCCTGGTTTTTGAACTTGTCGCGACGGCTGCTTTTTAGTTCTCGTCGCTTAAAAGCTCGTTGATGTCGTGCTTTTCGGGAGCAATCGGCACGACGTTGTCTTTGCCTGCATCGTGATGCTGGTAGGCTTGACCGCTCACGATGGCGCGCAGTCCTTCGAAGTCCATGATCTGCACGTGCTTTTGGTTGACGATGATGAGATTGTCGTGAGAAAAGCGCGACAGCACGCGGCTGACGGTCTCAAGCTTCAGACCGAGGTAGCTGCCGATCTCGGCGCGCGTCATGCGAAGCACGAATTCGCTGCGCGAGTAGCCGCGCTGCTCAAAGCGCTGCGAGAGATTCAAAATGAAGGCGGCAAGGCGCTCTTCGGCGTGCATTGATCCAAGCAGCAGCATTACGCCGTTTTGACGCACGATTTCCATCGAGAGCAGCCGCTGAAAGTGCAGGCTCATGGCATGCATGCTTTGGTTGACTTCAAGAAGCTTCTGGTAGGGCAGCAGGCATACTTCGGTGTCTTCGAGCGCAATCAAGTCGCTCGAATAGACCATGCCGGCCAGACCGTCGAGGCCGACGATGTCGCCCGACATGTGAAAGCTCGTGACCTGTTCGCGGCCATCGGAACTCATGACGGCGCTTTTCAAAAACCCCAGACGAATCGCATAGAGCGCTTCAAACTTGTCGCCGGCGCGATAGAGCGCTTCGCCTCGCTTGATGCGCTTGCGGGTGCTGACAAGCTCTTCGAGTCTTTCGATTTCCTTCAGACTCAGTCCGAGCGGCAGGCACAGTTCCCGCAGATTGCAGTTCGAACAGGCCACGCGCAAAGTGGCCATGTTGATGTTGGGGTTGTTCATCATAAATTTCAGCCTCGCAAAGCTGCATCGTCACAGTCTCCGGCGGCTTGCTCGCTTTGGGGCAGAGGATGATCGGCCGCAGCCGATAATTGTGAAATAATCTTGCCCGTTTAAACTGCTCGCGCAACCGCACTGTCGATATGAACGACCGCAGAGCTCATCGCAAAGGGGCAAGCCCGACAACGGCAAAGCTCGTAAGGTTCATGCTCAAATGACAGCTGGAAAACTTGACAAGGATCAATGTTTTTCCAAATTCGAGCGAATCATATCAGTTGGTTTGTGTTTTGTCATAGAAATAGGGGTTACATACACATGCTCAATCCGGCTACCAGCGGCGTCGAACTGCCTGACGACGCGCTTTTAAAAAAGTTCGACGTTCCCGCGCCGCGCTATACGTCTTATCCGACGGCCGATCGCTTTCATGCGGGCTATACGGCCTCTGACTACGAGGCAGCGCTTGCGGGTCGCGGCTCGGCTCCCAAAAAGACGGGCTTGTCGCTGTACTGCCATATTCCGTTTTGCAACGACGTTTGCTTTTACTGCGGCTGCAACAAGATCGTCACGCGCGATCATGAGCGTTCTGCTCAATATATGCGCGTCATGCTCGAAGAGGCCGATCTGGTCGGTGAAAAGCTCACCGGCAGCCGCACGCTCGAGCAGCTGCACTGGGGCGGCGGTACGCCGACCTTCCTGACCGATGATGAAATTCTCTTTCTGATGGGAGAGATTCAAAAACGCTTTCCCTTTGAGGCCGACGGAGAATTTTCCATTGAGGTCGATCCCCGAAGCTGTCCCGTGAGCAAGGTAAAGACTCTCAAGCAGGCAGGCTTTAACCGCATGAGTCTCGGCGTGCAGGACTTCAACCCTGAGGTTCAAAAGGCCGTCAACCGCATCCAGCCTCTCGAGATGACCCGCGAGGTGCTCGAGTCTGCGCGAGCCGAAGGCTTTGAGTCGATCAACATGGATCTCATCTATGGCCTGCCCAAGCAGACGCGAGAAAGCTTCAAGCGCACGATTGAGCAGGTCATCGAATTGAGTCCCGACAGAATCGCGCTTTATCACTACGCGCACTTGCCCAACATCTTCAAGCCGCAGCGGCGCATCATCCCGGCCGATCTGCCCAACGCCGAGGAGCGCGTCAACATCATGTTCGACTCGATTCGCACGCTCACGGCAAACGGCTACCGCTACATCGGCATGGATCACTTCGCCAAGGAAGACGACGAACTTTCCATTGCTCAGGTCAACGGGACGATTCAGCGCAACTTCCAGGGCTACTCGACGCGAGCCGAGTGCGACATGGTGGCTCTTGGGGCAAGCTCGATTTCGTTTGTCGACGGCAACTACGCCTGCAATCCGCGCGAAATCGAGCCTTACTACGAGGCGATTCGCGCCGGACGCCTGGCAACCTGCCGCGGCTTTAAGCTCAACGACGACGACAAGCTGCGCCGCGCGGTGATCATGACCATCATGTGCCGCTTTGAGCTTGACAAGCGTGAAATCGAAGCCGAGTTCGGCATCAATTTCGACGAGACCTTCGCGCATGAACTCAAAAAGCTTCAGGCCTATGCAAAGCATGAGCTCGTGGAACTCACGCCCGAAAAAATTACGGTAAGCGCCAAGGGCAAGATTTTTGTGCGCGCCGTGGCCATGCAGTTTGACCGCTATTTACGCGAATCGGATCGTGCAGGCGGTTATTCAAAGATTGCTTGATGCCTGCTTGCGCTCGGGCAGAGATTCAAAAAGACAGCATTTTGCATTGCGCAAAAGCTCAGACGGCTCCCGCGCCTGCTTCGGATTTAGAGTCCGATGCAGGCGCGTTTCGGGAGCCGGTTTGCTTTTGTTGCGGCCTATTGCTAGTCTGAAGGCGCGTTGCCGTTGCTTCTTTTTTTTCGCAGCGCGTGTATTTCGATTATGCAGACGACACCAAGCTTTTACTGGCACGATTATGAAACTTTCGGTCTAAACCGCCGTACGGACCGACCGGCGCAATTTGCCGGCTTGCGCACGACGATGGATTTTGAGCCCATGGGCGAGACCGACGTCTGGTACGCTAGGCCCGCGCTTGACTACCTGCCGCAGCCCGAAGCATGCCTTGTCACCGGCATTACGCCTCAGGAGGCGTTCAAAAAAGGCATGCCTGAGGCCGAGTTTGCCTCCAGAATCTATGAGAGGTTCAATACGCCCGGCACTATTGTCGTGGGCTACAACAATCTGCGCTTTGACGACGAAGTCACCCGCGCCATGTTTTGGCGCAATCTCTACGACATGTACGCGCATCAGTACAAAAACGGCTGCTCGCGCTGGGATCTGTTTCCCTTTGTGCTCGCCGTCTGGGCCTTGAGAGATGAGGGCATCAACTGGCCGCTGCGCGAGACTTCCGATCCTGAAAAGGCAAAGCTTGTGAGTTTTCGGCTCGAAAAGCTCACCGAAGCCAACGGCATCGAACACGATCATGCGCACGATGCCGCAAGCGACGTTTCCGCTACGGCGGCGCTGGCAAAGTTTCTTGCCGCAAAGGTCCCGAAACTGTGGCGCTGGGCGCTCGAGCACCGCAGCAAAGAGCATGTGACGACAACGCTCGAAAGCGGCCGACCCTGCGTCTGGGTGACGAGCACGGCAGGCCAAAAGGCGGGTTTTCTGCGCTTTCCCATGCCGGTTGCGGTCAATCCGGGAAACCGCAATGAGTACATCGTTTGGGATTGCAGAAGCGATCCGTCGGTTCTGCTTGGGTTGTCCGTTGAAGAAATTGCAAGGCGGGCCTTTGGGCCGCGGTCAGGTTTGGAGGAAAATGAAGAGCGGCTGTCTCTTTCCAGACTGCGGGTCAATACGTCTCCATTTGTCTGTGGAGATCTTCGCACCATCAACGCTCGCGTGCAGTCGCGCTTTGACATTGACCTTGAGCAGATCGTCGCCAATGGAGAAAAGCTCACCGAAATTGCGCATCTGCTCACAGGTCCCGTGCTTGAGGCGCTGAGTCTCGTGCAGGGCGATGAAGAAGAGCGCCGGCAGACTGCAGCAGAGCCCCTTGACTGTGATTTGGCCATGTATGCCGGAGGCTTCATCAACGAGGCCGACAAGAGTCTCATGCGCGACGTGCATGCTATGACTGCTCAGACCATGGCCGAGCGTGCGCACGAAGGGCGGATTAATTTTGATGATCCACGGCTAAACGCTGTGTTTTTCCGCATGCGCGCCAGAAGCTGGCCTGAATTTCTTGATTTCGAAGAAAAAGCGCGTTTCCAATCGCATTGCCGCGCTGTGCTTGAGGGAATAGCTTCGGGAAGCGGCGGCATTGAAAAGTATTTTGAAGACATTGACGCCAAAGCCGAAGAAATTGCGGAGCTCGTTGAAGCCGGCCGTCTTTCTGAGGAGCGCGCCGAGCGCATGGAGCAGGTTCTTCACGCGCTCTACGACTGGGGTGAACATGTCGCGCAGTGCGTTGAGAATCTCGATGCAGCGGCCGATGAGCAGTAACGCCGGCGGCATAAGGCACAACCTGAGCTCTCAGAGCGTGACGGCCTTTGACGCAGGCTCTCAAAAAGGAGGATTATCTTATGAGCAAAACTGAGCAAGTGCGCAAAGTCGCCTTTTTGGGGCTTGGCGTCATGGGTTACCCGATGGCGGGCCATCTGGTCAAGGCCGGTCACGATGTGACGGTCTATAACCGTACGCAGGCAAAGGCGCAGAAGTGGGCCGAGCAGTACGGCGCACGATGGGCGGCAACGCCGGCGCAGGCCGCTAAGGACTGCGACATTGTTTTTGCCTGCGTGGGCGAAGATAAGGATCTGCGCGAGGTTGTGCTCGGCGAAAACGGGGCGCTCGCCGGCATGAAGCCCGGTGCCGTCTTTGTCGACCACACGACCGACTCGGCCGATATTGCCCGTGAAATGGGCAAACTTTTTGCTGAGCGCGGCATGGCTTTTCTCGATGCGCCTGTCTCAGGCGGGCAGGCTGGAGCCGAAAACGGCGTTCTGACTGTGATGGTCGGCGGCGATGAAAAGGTTTTCGAGGATGCCGCCGACGTCATTGCTGCTTATGCCTGTTCTGTAACGCGCGTAGGGGACGCAGGCTGCGGACAACTTGCCAAGATGGTCAATCAGATCTGCATTGCGGGCGTCGTGCAGGGGCTTTCAGAGGCCGTGGCCTTTGGCTTGAATGCCGGCTTGGACATGAAGCTTGTGCTGCCCGTGCTTGAAAAGGGCGCCGCAGGAAGCTGGCAGATGAAGGCGCGCGGCGCGACCATGGTCGACAACGAGTTTGACTTTGGCTTTGCCGTCGACTGGATGCGCAAGGATTTGGGCATTGCGCTTGCCGAAGCCAAGCGCAATGGCTCCGTGCTTCCTCTGACGGCGGTGGTCGATCAGTTCTACGGCGATGTGCAGCGCTTGGGCGGAAGCAGGTTTGATACTTCTTCGCTCATCACGCGTCTGCCAAGACCAACGTCGAAGAAGTAGAAAAGCTTTCATCCTTGTTTTTCAGAGCCGGATCGGGCAAGTGCCTTGGTCCGGTTTTTCATTGGGCGGGCATTGCCTGCATTGCGTCACGCCGATGCAGGCTGAGCGGACCCGACTGAGCACTTTTCGAAAGCAGACAGTCGAGCTGATGGAGCATTCTTGAATTGTTATGAGAATCGTTCTGATTTGCGTTTAGTCAATAGTTTGTTAGAAATCGTTCTCATTTGCAGCTTGTTGGTAAGAGAAAAAATTACTTATAAATCAGACCATTCAAGGGAAACTTCAACGGGAGAAGTTATCTTTTTGCGCGTTGATATTGAGAATAGTTCTCATTATATTGCGCAATGAAAAAGCGGATGGGGCATGGCGTCCAGAGCTTTTGGCAACTCAAAGGAAACGGAAAAACGATGACTTCCATCGAACGCAGGATACGCAAGCTCACCGAACTCAAAATCAATGAACCGGCCGTCGTGGCCAAAATCAAGCTCGAACGCAACGAAGCAGGCCGCCTTGATGAGCTCGGATTGCATATCGGTTCGGCCGTGCGCGTGCTTGCCGGCAACCTTAACGAGAGCATTCTCATTGCGGTCGGAGACGGCCGCATCGGCGTCAATTACGACGTGGCGCAAAAGATTTACGTCTACTGATTCAAGTTCAAGAAAGGGAAATGCACAAATGCTTCTGAAAGACCTTCAACCCGGAGCAAAGGGAACGATTAAGGGCTACAGCAAGTCCGCAGGCGAATATCGTCGCCGGCTGCTGATGTTGGGCGCAACGCCCGGCACCGCTTTTGAAGTGGTGCGTGTGGCGCCTTTGGGCGACCCGGTGGAAATTCGCGTGCGCGGCAGCTTCATCAGCGTCAGAAAGGATGAAGCGGCCATTATGGAAGTAAGCACGAACTAAAGGACTTTCGCGAGCAGGATTTCAGAAAGAAAGACAAAAGATCTTCAAACCATTGGAAAACAACGGAACATTCAAAATGAGCAAGAACATCATCTGCATCGTCGGCAATCCGAACTGCGGAAAGACGACGCTCTTTAATGCGCTCACGGGATCGCGACAGGAAGTCGGCAACTGGCCGGGCGTCACCGTCGACAAAAAAGTCGGCCGCTATAGTTTTGAGAACGACGATATTGAAATCGTCGACTTGCCGGGCATCTATTCAATTACGCCGGCTTCGCACTCGGGCGAAGATGAGCGTATTGCCCGCGACTACATCCTCACGGGTGAAGCTCAAGCCGTCATCAATATCGTTGACGCCTCCAACCTTGAGCGCAATTTGTACCTCACCACGCAGCTGATTGAGATGCGCGTGCCGATGATGGTTGTGGTCAATATGCTCGATATTGCGCAGTCGCACAAGATGCGCGTTGATCTCGAGGAGCTTGAGCGCGAGCTCGGCTGCCCGGTGGTGGGCGTTGTGGCTGCTCGTGAGCAGGGCATCAAAAATCTCAAAAAGCGAATCAATGCTTTCTTGAAAGCTCCTGCCGTGCCGCCGGAGGCCACGGAATTTGATCCACGCATCAGCAAGGCCGCGCGCGAGATTGAAGCGCGTCTTGAGGACATGAAGATCGAGCACGCCGGCTGGTATGCACTTCAGATTCTTGAAGCCGCCCCCGGCATTGAAGACAAGCTCCCGGACGGGACTATGCGGAAGTTGGCTGATGTGCTCGAGCCCTTCAACGAAGCTTTTGAGGGAGATGCCGACATCGCCATTGCCGACGGCCGCTATCGGTTCGTGAGCTCGATTGCGCAAAAAGTCATTGTGCGCGAAGGCGAAATGTCTGTGACGATGACCGACAAGATCGATCGCGTCGTGCTCAATCGCTGGCTGGGCTTGCCGATCTTTCTTGCCGTCATGTACGTCATGTTCTTGTTTACGCAGAATTTCGGCGCAGCCTTCATTGATTTCTTTGATATTTTGTTCGGCGGCATTTTCGTCGACGGCTTCGGGCGTCTTCTTGACTCAATGGGCTCGCCCGAATGGCTGCGCGTGATTCTTGCCGACAGCATCGGCGGCGGCATTCAGACGATTTCGACTTTTGTGCCGCCCGTTTTCTTTTTGTTTTTGTTCTTGGCCGTGCTTGAAGACTCGGGCTACATGGCCCGCGCTGCTTTCGTGATGGATCGTCTGATGCGCGCGCTCGGACTGCCCGGCAAGGCTTTCGTGCCGCTTTTGGTAGGCTTTGGCTGCGGCGTGCCTGCCATCATGGCTACGCGTACGATGGATCGCGCGGTCGACCGCATCATCACCATTCTCATGGCTCCCTTCATGTCCTGCGGAGCGAGACTGCCGGTGTATGTGCTTTTTGCAACGGCATTTTTCCCGCACAACGGACAAAACCTGGTCTTTGGCATTTATCTCATCGGCATTCTGGCTGCGATCTTGACGGGCTTTTTGGTCAAGAAGTACGTGCTGCCGGGCGAGGCAGCGGCCTTTGTGATGGAAATTCCGCCATATCACATTCCGACGTTTA
Organism: uncultured Duodenibacillus sp.; assembly: GCA_944388865.1. Lineage (GTDB taxonomy): Bacteria > Pseudomonadota > Gammaproteobacteria > Burkholderiales > Burkholderiaceae_F > Duodenibacillus. Next base: position 109,490 of record CALXKM010000033.1, read on the forward strand.
AGGGCGTGATGCTGCGCACATGGGATCGACTGAAGGCTTTCGTGAGCCGCGCCGGCCGTGTAATCGTTGTGATCGTGGCAGTGCTGTGCTTTCTCAATTCCTGGGGAACGGACGGCAGCTTCGGCAATGAAGACACCGATCACTCGGTTCTTTCAGAAATCGGCAAGACCATTGCTCCGGTTCTTGAACCGATGGGCGTGACGCAGGAAAACTGGCCCGCGGCTGTGGGCATCTTCACGGGCGTGCTCGCCAAGGAAGCTGTTGTGGGCACGATGAATTCGCTCTATGAGGCCATGGCCCGCACGGAAAATGAAAAGGCAGGCGTAGCCGCTCCTGCTCAAGAAGAGGAAGCCGATGAAGGTTGGTCGTTGGGCGCCATCATGGCTGAGGCCGGTCAGTCAATTGTCGACAATCTTGCGGGCATGGCCTCGGCCTTCACCGATCCTCTGGGCGTGCGCGTCGGCGACTTGTCTGATACCGCAGCCGCTGCCGAAGAGCAGGGCGTGGCCATCGATTCCATTGCCGTCATGCAAAAGCTGTTCGGCTCTCAGCTTGCAGCATTTGCTTATCTGATGATGGTGCTCTTGTATCTGCCTTGCGTAGCAGCCATCGCAGCTGTCTATCGAGAAGCCGGTGCAGCCTGGACGCTTTTTCTGGCGGCCTGGACGACGGTGCTGGGCTACTCGGCGGCAACGATTGTCTATCGCGTGGGCACTTTTGCGCAGGATCCTCTTTATGCAACAGTCTCGATTGTCGTTTCGGTGGGACTGCTCGCTGGTCTGCTTGCCTTCATGCGCAATTGGGTGAGCAAAAACCGCGGCAAAGGTCCGCGCATCATCCCGATTGTGGCTCGTGCCTGATTTGAGCTCAACAAGCTCACTGAAAAAAATTCCCCGGAAGACGGCATGTTTTTTCCGGGGAATTTCTTTCTGGTGAGTTGATGGTGTGGCTGTGTGCGCGCTACAGCAAACTGCTTACATTGTCTGACGCAGGTGAAAAGCACTGCTTTGCATTTGCCTGATCTCGGCACGTTTTGCACGATAATCAAAAAATGCGCGCCGCAGGGCTTTTCTTTTTTCGCATGCGGCATCAACACAGGAAAACAAACATGGACTCACTCATCCGCAACTGCGCCTCCATCAACGAACTGCTTGCGCGCTACGGCGTCAAGTTCGGCATCTACAAAAACGGGGCCTTTCATGAGCAGCTGTTTCCCTTTGATCCCATGCCGCGCATCATTGAAGCCAGACAGTGGGTCGAACTTTCTGCGGGGCTCGGGCAGCGGGTGCGGGCGCTCAATGCATTCTTGCTTGACATCTACGGCAAAAAGCAAATCGTGCGCGACGGCGTCGTGCCCGAGGAGTTTGTGTTTTCCTCTTCGGGCTTTTTGCGTGCATGCGACGGCCTGACGCCTCCGGCGGGTGTTTATGCGCACATCGCAGGCATTGACCTTGTGCAGGCCCTTGACAAGACCTGGTACGTGCTCGAAGACAATCTGCGCATTCCTTCGGGCGCATCCTATCCGCTCATCGCGCGTGAGATCTGCCGCAGAGCCTCGCCGCAGACCTTCAGAAGCGCAGGCATTCTGGAAAATCGCACCTATCCGGCCATGCTTTCGCGCATGATGAAAAGCGTGGCGGCCGAGGGCATTTGCGTGATCATGACGCCGGGCCGCTACAATGCCGCCTTTTTTGAACACAGCTATTTGTCGGAAAAAACGGGCTTTGCTCTTGCCACCAACGAAGACCTCTTCGTTGAGGGAAATAAGCTCTATTTTCGCGACTGCGCCAAGGGACGCGTGCGCGTGGGCGCCGTGTACCGGCGCATTTCGGATGAATATTTGGATCCTTTGACGTTTCTTCCCGAAAGCCTCATCGGCGTGCCCGGCATCATGGATGCCTATCGGGCCGGAAATGTTGCCATCATCAACGCTCCGGGCAACGGCGTGGCCGACGATAAGGGCATTTACTACTTCGTGCCGAAAATGGTGGAGTACTACCTCGGTGAAAAAGCGATTTTGAAAAATGCTCCCACCTATCTGCCGTTTTATGAAGCAGACCGCGAGTATGTGCTCGATAATCTGCACAAGCTCGTGATCAAGGATGTGGCCGAAGCCGGAGGCTACGGTGTGGTCTTTGGAAGAGACATGACGGCCGATGAACTTGAGGGCTGGCGGCAGAGAATTCTCGCTGAGCCCCGTCGATTCATCGTGCAGGAAGTGATCGACTTCATTGATCTGCCGATAATTGAGGGCGCTCAAACCGTCTGCCGCAAGGCAGATTTGCGCGCTTTCGTACTCACGGGAGCCGACGGCGTCGAGGTGTGGCCAAGCGGTTTGACGCGTTTTTCACGCGTTGCCGACAGCTTCGTGGTCAATTCGTCTCAAGGCGGCGGCTTTAAGGATACCTGGGTGAAGGCGGCCTAAGGCGCTTGCGGCTGATCTGTGCGGCTCTTTTCGCAAGAGCTGCCTGCGCACATGTCTTGAGCAGTCCAAAAACGCAAACACGGAAAAATTTTCATGAAGTCTATGCAAGTCTCAACGGCCATTTCCGCCGAACAAGCTGATCGTCTCTACTGGCTGGGGCGCTATGTCGAGCGCGTGTACTCAACGCTGCGCCTTTTTAACCTTTCAATTGACCGCATGATCGACAAAGACGGAGAGGACTACGTCGAATTCTGCCGGCGGCTCGCCATTCCGTCGGACATCTACGCAGATGCCGACGATTTTCAGAGCCGCTACCTTTTTGATCCCTCCAATCCTGACTCGATCTATTCGAATCTTTCGCGTGCTTACGACAACGCGATTGTTCTTAGAAACTTCATCACGACCGAGACGATGGCCTACATTCAGCTTGCTCTTGACCGCCTCGAGCAGGGAGCGGTGGCCGATTCGGCATTTCTTGAAACGCAGCGCGTGGCCGACTGGCTGCTGGCGTTTTGGGGCTCGGTTGATGACCGCGTGGCCGATGTTGAGCGCCGCGACCTTCTGAAGGTCGGCAAATACTCCGAACGTTTGGATCTTTTGATCCGTCTTGATGTTCCGGAATATGCCGTTGATGCACTGCTGCCGAGGCTTTTGTCGCATACTAAGCGTGTTGAGCCGCTGTTAAACGGCGAGGTGCTCGCGCAGCTTCGCAGCTTGTCGGAGGCGGGCATGGAACAAAATCGCGCGCAACTCCTTAAACTTGTGAACCTTTTGCATTAACAGGCGTTTTTAGGAGCAAGCTTTGAAGTATCGCTATGCCCTCAGCACGGTGTTCGAATTTTCCGAGCCTGTGACGGGTCACGTCTTTCGCATTCGTCCGGTGCCGGCGCAGCTGCCCGGACAGAACGTCATCGAAACGCATTTGGTCACAAGTCCCATGCTGCCGCTGGCCTGTACCGAGGACAGCGTGCTGGGAAATTTGACATGGACTGGCCGCATCGATGAGCCGCATGGTTCTTTTACGATTGCCTCCAAGGGCATCGTTGAGAGCGTTGATGCGCTCGAAAATGATATGCCGCCCGCACCGTACTTTGTCTACAGCACGGCTTTGACGCGTCCGGGAAAGAAAATCCTAGAGTTTTGGGAAAGCCTTAGGCCGCAGCTTGGCTTTGACGTCGAGCAGAAGGCTCTGCAGCTCATGCACGCCGTGCACCAGAGTTTTGAATACCGGCCGGGTGTGACAGGCACGCGAACAACTGCCGAAGATGCCATGACTTTAGGAGCTGGCGTTTGTCAAGACTATTCTCACGTCTTGATTGCCTTGCTGCGGCTTGCCGGCATTCCTGCGCTTTATGTGGCCGGCCTTGTGCATGGAACGGGAGCTACGCATGCCTGGGTGCACGCTTGGGTGAAAAACCGCTGGCTTGCCCTTGATCCCACGCATGATTGTCCGGCGCATGAGGCGTATGTTGCGCTTGCGCGCGGGTGCGATTTTCAGGACGCAGCACTTGAGCGAGGAGTCTTTCTCGGCGGTGCCTCTCAAACGATAAAAACTCAGGCTGGTGTTGAGCCTATTGAATAAGAAAAATGCTCAAACACGTCGTATCCATTCATATGCCGGTCGCCGAAAAGATGGTGATCCGAAAAAATCGCGTGCTCCCGCAGGGCTTCACAGAAGAAGAGGCGGCAAGCCGCAGACTTCCTCGCATTTGCGTAGCAACCGGAACGCATGGCGATGAGCTCGAAGGACAGTATGTGTGCTGGCGGCTTAACCGCATCCTTGCAGAAAATCCCCAGCATGTTTCCGGCGTCGTCGATATCTATCCGGCCATCAACCCCTTGGGGATTGATTCGATCACGCGCGGCATTCCTCGCTTTGATCTGGATATGAACCGCATTTTTCCCGGAGATGCGAGGGGGACGACCGAAGAAGCAATCGCAGCCAGAATCATTGCGGACATGAAAGGTGCATCCTGTGCGGTGGACATTCACGCCTCAAACATTTTTCTGCGCGAGATTCCGCAGGTGCGCGTCAATGTCAATACGGCCGACAAGCTGCTTCCTTTGGCGCGTGAACTCAATTGCGATTTCATTTGGGTGCATGCGGCCGCAACCGTGCTCGAGAGCACGCTTGCCTGGTCGCTCAACAAGATCGGCGTGCCTTGTCTGGTGATTGAAGCCGGCGTCGGTATGCGCATTACGCAGGACTATGGAGAAAGAATCACGGCAGGACTGCTGCGGCTGATGAAGCGTCTGGGCATCTGGAGCGGTCCGGTGTCCGAGGTGACAGAACCGATTGTTTCCACCGACGGACGCGTGGGGTTCGTCAACGCCAACAGTCCGGGCATCTTCATTCCCAAGGTCGAGCACTGGATGAACATTCATCAGGGGCAGACGCTGGGACTCATTACAAATCCGGCCGACGGCGGCGTTCTCGAAGAGGTCAAAAGTCCCTGCAACGGACTGGTCTTTACTCTGCGCGAATATCCCGTCGTCAATCCCGGCTCGCTCGTGGCGCGCGTTCTTGACGTCGACTCCAAGGAGGGCGCAAAGTGAAGAAAGTCAAGATTTTTGAGATGCCCTCGCTTTACCGTGAGCCGCTTGAAATCACTGGATATCGCTTCGGCAGGGGAGAAAAAAGCGCAGCCGTGGTCGGCGCCATGCGCGGCAATGAAATTCAGCAGCTCTACATCTGCTCGCAGCTCGTGCGCAAGCTCAAGGCAATCGAGGCCGAAGGAGGCGTTCGCGAGGGCGCTTCCATTGAAGTCATCCCGTGCGTCAATCCCTATTCGGTCAATATCGGCAAGCGCTTTTGGGCGATGGACGACACCGACATCAACCGCATGTTCCCAGGCTACGATCAGGGAGAGACGACGCAGCGCATTGCAGCCGGCCTTTTCAAACATCTCGAAGGCTGGAAGTGGGGCGTGCACTTTGCGTCGTTTTATTTAAGAGGCGACTTTGTTCCTCATGTGCGCATGATGCAGACCGACTTCGGCGACCCTCAAGCGGCCATGGACTTCGGTCTGCCTTTTGTGTTCGTGCGCAAGCCTTCGCCGATGGATACAACGACGCTCAACTACAACTGGCAGATTTGGGATACGCGCGCTTATACGATTTTTACGAGCCAAACGAATCATATCGATCAGACATCGGCCGATATTGCCGTCAATGCCGTGCTGCGCTTTCTCGTCAAAAGAGGCCTTATCGACTATCGCATTGACGGAGGCCGCGTGCCGGAAATGCTCCATGAGTCCTGGATTGCCTCCGTGCACGCCGGCGCGGCAGGCATCTTCAGGCGCCTGATGGCTCCGGGAGCCCAAGCGCACAAGGGCGAGTTGATGGGCGAAATCATTGATCCCTGCGAAGGACATGTGCTGCGCGAGATTGAGGCGCCCTGCGACGGTCTGATCTTTTTTGCCTGCCATGACGCTCTGGTGATGCAGCGCCAGATTCTTTTCGGCGTCATCAAGGATTTTCACGCGGGTTAGGCGAGGCGATAAGCGAAGGCGCCGCACCAATTGTTTTTTGATCCATCAGCCGGCAAGTTTTGTGACTTGTCCGGCTGAAATTTTCCGACTCCTTTTCCGATCTCCATTTCGGCGATTTTTTGTCGCTTTTTCTTTCCAGTCTTTCTGCCGGCCGTACGTTGCATGAAGCGTTGAGCCGCATTTCAAAGTCATTTGAAGCATCCGTTGAGAGCGCGTCCGAGGCTGCCCGCTCGACATATGACTACTACAACAGAGGGATATCAAACATACAAAATGTTGTGTATAGTCACGTGACGATTCACAAAATATAGGTTTCTTGTTATGACCATCAAGATGGACTTCTCTCGAGACGCGCTCTTTGATGAGCTTGGATTGGTGCGTCTTCGCGAAAGCTACATGCGTCCTGAAGAAAATAGTCCTCAGGAGCGTCTTGCCTTCGTTGCCCAGTCGTTTGCAAGCGACGATGAGCACGCGCAGCGCATCTATGACTATGCAAGCCGCCAGTGGCTGAGCTTTTCAACGCCCGTGCTTTCGTTCGGGCGCATGAAGCGCGGGCTTCCCGTGAGCTGCTTTCTGAGCTACATGCACGACAGCGCCGAGGGACTTTTGCAGACGCTCACCGAAGTGAACTGCTTGTCGATGCTCGGAGGCGGCGTGGGCATTCATCTGGGCATTCGCAGCGCTGATGAAAAAAGCGTCGGCGTCATGCCGCACCTCAAGGTCTACGACGCTGCATGCCTGGCGTATCGCCAGGGAACGACCAGACGCGGATCCTATGCGGCCTTTTTGTCGATTGATCACCCGGACATTTTGCAGTTCATCGAAATGAGAAAGCCTACGGGCGATCAGAACATGCGCACCTTGAATCTGCATCACGGCATCAACGTCACCGATGCGTTCATGCGCAAGATTGAGCAAAGCATGCTCGATCGCGATGCCGACGATTCCTGGCCGCTCATTGATCCGCACTCGGGCAAAGTCGTTGAGACGGCAAGCGCCAGAGACATCTGGCAGCGCATTCTGGAGCTTCGCATGCAGACGGGAGAGCCGTATCTGGTCTTTACGGATACGGCAAGCCGTGCGCTGCCTTCTTGGCTTAAGGCGCAGGGGCTCAAAATCAACGGCTCGAACCTGTGCACGGAAATCTTTCTGCCGACCAACGAAGACCGCACGGCGGTGTGCTGCCTAAGTTCGGTCAATCTCGAGCACTATGACGAGTGGAAGAGCGAGCCGCGTTTTATCGACGACGTCATGGAATTTCTGGACAATGTATTGCAGTATTTCATTGACCATGCGCCCGAGACCATCATTCGCGCCCGCCGTTCGGCCGAGCGCGAGCGCTCCGTCGGTTTGGGCGCCATGGGGCTGCATGCCTACTTCCAGAAAAAGGGCATTCCTTTTGACTGCGCGCTGGCCAAATCAATCAACAAGCAGATTTTTGCGCACATTCAAAAATGCTGCGCTGCGACCGATGCGAGGCTGTGCGCTCTGAGGGGACCGTGCCCGGACGCCAAGGCTGACGGCATTGAGCGTCGGTTTTCTCACTGGATGGCTGTTGCGCCCAATGCTTCCTCAAGCCTGATTTGCGGCAACACCAGTCCTTCAATTGAGCCGCGGCGCGCCAACGTATACCGACAAGACACGATCTCGGGCGCGCATATTGTGAAAAACCGCTTCCTTGTCGAAGTGCTCGAAAAGCTCGGCATGAATACCGATGAAGTCTGGGCCGACATCATCGCGCATGACGGCAGCGTGCAGCACCTGGAGGCAATTCCCAGACAAACGCGCGACGTCTTTAAGACCGCCCAGGAACTCGATCAGCGCTGGATCATCGAGCTTGCCGCCGATCGACAGCAGTTCATCGACCAGGGACAATCGGTCAATCTCTTTTTCCCTGCCGACGTCTCGATTGCTTATCTGCATGCCTGTCATTTCCTGGCCTGGAAGAAAGGCTTGAAGTCGCTTTACTACTGCCGTAGCGACAAGCTGCGCAAAGCCGATCGCGTCGGCGTAGCCCTTGAGAGACACCGCATTGAGGAAGACATCAACATGCGCGAGGTGCTCGAAGACAGCACCTGTCTGGCCTGCGAAGGCTGATTGCCGCAATTCTGGAGAAAGTTTTTTATGAGCAACGCAAAGGACAAAACGCTGCTGACGCAAACGCGCGACTACTACAAGCCTTTTGCATACCCTTGGGCTTATGAGGCCTTCATGCAAAGCGAGCAGATGCATTGGCTGTGGACCGAGGTGCCGATGGTCGAAGACGTCAAGGACTGGCGCAATCGGCTCACCGAATCAGAGCGGGATTTCCTTACCAAGGTTTTCCGTTTTTTCACGCAGGGCGACATTGATGTGAGCGCTGCCTACGTCTACACCTATCTGCCGGCGTTTCCGCAGCCGGAGGTGCGCATGATGCTCTCGAGCTTTGCCGCGCGTGAGGCCGTGCACATTGCTGCCTATTCGCACCTCATCGAAACGCTGGGCATGCCCGAGGCGATCTACAACGAGTTTTTGCAGTATCAGGCCATGGCCGACAAGCATGAATACTTCCATGGCTTAAGACTCAACGACAATGAGAGCATTGCGGCAAAGATGGCGGCTTTTTCGGGCTTTACGGAGGGTATGCAGCTTTTTTCGAGCTTCGTGATGCTGCTTAACTTCACCCGCAACGGCACGATGCGCGGCATGGGGCAGATCATTGCCTGGTCGATCAACGATGAGACGCTGCACACGGAATCCATGATCAAGCTTTTCCGAGAGTACATTGCGCAAAACAGCGATCTTTGGACCGATGCGCTCAAGCGCGAGATCTACACCATTGCCGAGAAGATGGTGGAACTCGAAGACCGCTTCATTGAGCTTGCCTTCGGCGTGCACGAGATGCAAAAGCTTTCGCCCGACGACGTAAAGTCATACATCCGCTACATCGCCGATCGAAGGCTCACGGCAATGGGAATGAAGGCGATTTTCGGCGTTGCTAAAAATCCGCTTCCCTGGGTTGATGCGATGCTGGGCGTGACGCACACGAACTTTTTTGAAAACCGCGTTGTGGACTACGCCAAGGGCGCTTTAAGCGGCGATTGGGCCGATGTCTGGGGGCGTGCATCGGACGATTTTGCCCTTACGCCGCCAAAGGCGCAGTAGCTCTGCGCGCTGCGTGCACCAGAGATTCGAGCAGGCTCGTGCACTTCAAGAGGCAAACTCAAGCGCCTTCGCTTTGCCCGATTAATGGTTTCGATGAGCCTGACGCGGATCGACGGCGTCAGGCGCCGCAGCCTGAGAAAGCGTCCAGCGGGGCTTGGCCGAAAAGCTCCAGCGCTTTTTGGCTGCTTCAAACTCTGCCGGAGACATTTGCATGAGCCTCGTCATGCCGGCAACGGCAATCATCGCGCCGTTGTCAGTGCAAAGGGCCATGGGCGGAAAGAATACTTCTGCCCGTCGTCTGCGGCAGGCTTCGATGAGAGCAGCGCGCAGCTGCTTGTTGGCCGAGACGCCGCCGGCGACGACAACGCGCTTGATGCCTGTTGTTTTGATGGCTTTAATTGTCTTTGCAACGAGGACGTCGACGACAGCGTCAACAAAGCCTCGGGCAAGATTGCATCTGAAAGCGTGATCGGTTTTGTCCGCAGCATTGTTGACTGCCGTGAGCACAGCCGTCTTTAATCCCGAAAAGCTCATGTCGAGGTTGGGTGAGTGCAGCATGGGGCGTGGAAGCTCTACGGCGCCCGGCGTTCCTTCTTCAGCGAGTCGGCTGACGGCGGGACCCCCCGGGTAGCACTCGCCCAGAAGCTGAGCTGTTTTGTCAAACGCTTCTCCTGCGGCATCGTCAAGCGTTTCGCCAAGCAGCTCGTATTTGCCGAAAGCCTCCACTTTCATGAACTGCGTGTGTCCGCCGCTCACTAAAAGCGCAATAAAGGGAAATTCAGGAGCAGGGTCTGCCAGCCGTGCGGAAAGCAGGTGCCCTTCAAGGTGATGCACTCCGACGACGGGAATGTTGAGCGCGTAGCCTATGGCATGGGCAACAGAGGCGCCCACGAGAAGTGCGCCGGCAAGGCCGGGGCCTTCCGTGACGGCGATTGCATTGATGTCTTTTTTGGCAACGCCTGCTTTTTCAAGAACCTGATCGGCAAGAACCAGCACGCGGCGAATATGATCGCGGCTGGCAAGTTCGGGCACCACGCCGCCGTAGGCGCGGTGCATGTCAATCTGGGTGTGAATGGCGTGCGCAAGAAGCCCCTTTTCGCTGTCGATCAGGGCTACTCCCGTTTCGTCGCACGAACTCTCAATGCCAAGGACTTTCATTGAAAAAAGCTAAAAAAACATCAAAGGCTCGAATTTTAGCCTGCCTACCTTCTGGGCGGCGGAGGCGGTCTTAAGCCGGGGCCGGGCCTCGGCGGAGGCGGTCGGAAACCGGGAGCAGGCCTCGGCGGAGGCGGCGGTCCCCATAGAGGGCCGTAAAAGCCTGGACCCATCATCCAGAACATGTCGTAGTCCATGCTGCGAAGTTCGAGTTCCGTTCGCAGCTGAGCTTCTCGGATCTTGGCTCGCATCAGCGCGTTTTGCAAGTCTTTTTCGAGGTCAGGGGCGCCGCTCGGTCTGTCGAATTTGAGTACATAGCTCATTGAATCGCCGCAGAGGATGATTGGATTGGGCGAAGAGACGCTCGCGCCCGAGGGCCACTTGTAGGTGACGCCCATGATTCTTGCGCAACCGTCAATGTCGCGGGTGCTGTCGAGGGCGTCATTGGAAAACTGTACGGAAACGGGCGTGATGCCATAGACGCGGCCGTCAGCCGTGGTGACAGTTGCGCCTTCAATGTCGCTGGTGAATGTGACGGTCGTCGTGCAGCCGCAAAGCAGGGCGCCGACGGCGGCAAGTGCAAAAAGCTGACTGCGCATGACAGGTTCCTCAAAAGACTGAAGTCCGGGACTTCTTTTGTTGATTCTACAGCCGCAAAAGCGACTCGATGAGAAAGCGGGCAGCCGTTTTTTTATTGTTCGGACAGCGCCTTCGGATGCGCTTTGCGGCGTAACATGCGCAAGTGCGCATGGTCAAATTTCTTTTGTTGGTGCGTCATGCTTTCTTATCGCAATCTATCAGTTCGTCAAGCAACGCTCATTGGCCTTTTTGCGCCTGTCTGCTGGGGTATGAGCGTGAGCCTTGTGCGCGGCATTGCCGAAGGCTTCGGCATGGCGCAGGGCCAGTTTTTGCTTTATTGCGTTGCCACGGTCTGCGTTTATCTGATCGTTCGCTTTCCAAACTTCAAGAAAATGGATCGCCGATACCTTTGGATCGGCATTCCGACGGCCAATCTCAGTTCGCTCTCGTTTTGTCTGGCGATTTTCACATCAAGCGGAGGCGCCCAGACCATGGAAGTCGGCATGGTCAATTACCTGTGGCCGTCGCTTACTATTCTTTTTGCCGTGCTTTTCAATAAAGTGCGCACTCGCTGGTGGCTCTATCCTGGACTTGTCGTGGCGTTTGCCGGAATCGTGATGATTCTGAGCGGCGACAAAGGATTTTCTTTGGCTGAGTTTGCCGGCCGGTTTGCTCAAAACCCGATTTCATACATTTTTGCTTTGACGGCAGCTGTGACTTGGGCTGGGTATTCGAGCATGACCCGTGCTTGGGGAGGGACGAGCAATCCAACCACGATAATTTTTTTGATTGATACGGCAATTTTCGGCCTCTTCTGGCTTTTGGGAATTGGCTCGGTGCCGGTTGCAGCCAGTGCGCATGGTTTGATGAGCGTTGTTTTCGGGGGCTTTGCCGTGGGCGTGGCATATGCTGCATGGACGCTCGGGATGAGCCGCGGCAGCATCACCATACTGGCGGCGGCTTCGTACTTCACGCCGGTGCTGTCCTGCTTGTTTGCAACATTTTGGATTGATGCACAGCTCGATTCCGGTTTTTGGTCCGGCGTGGCGCTGGTTGTGGCCGGCTCTCTTTTGTGCTGGGATGCAACCGGACGCGGCATGAAGGCAAAACAACGTCATGAAAAGACCGCTTGAAGGAGCGCTACTTTTGTACGTTGTATGCCAATCGCTGAAGACTTTAGTTTTTTCGAACCATCGAATTTTCCTTGCACCTTCTCGTTTCTAGGGTGTTTGGCCTAGGCTGACTTTTTGTTGCTGTGGCATACTGCAAATACTGTGCTCTGCCCAATGGCTTCGGGCAGAAAGTGCAGATAGAGCATTAAAAAAGAAGCCCGATTCGAATAACAAACATATTTGGAACAAACCCCATGTCTAAGACTCTCTACGACAAACTCTGGGATGAGCACGTGGTCCAGGCCGAGGAAGACGGCACCACAACGCTTTACATTGACCGTCACCTGATTCACGAGGTGACGAGCCCGCAGGCGTTTGAGGGGCTCAGACTAGCCGGCCGCAAGCCCTGGCGCATCACTTCCGTGGTGGCTACGGCCGACCACAACACTCCCACTACCGGCTGGGAAAAAGGCATGGACGGCATAACCGATCCGATTGCCCGTCTGCAGGTGGAGACGCTCAACAAAAACATCGCCGAATTTGGCTGCGCAGCCTATTTCCCGTTTATGAGCAAGGGGCAGGGCGTGATCCACGTCATGGGCCCCGAAGAAGGCGCAACGCTGCCCGGCATGACGGTGGTTTGCGGCGACAGCCATACCTCCACGCACGGCGCATGCGCCGCGCTTGCTTTCGGCATCGGCACCTCTGAAGTCGAGCATGTGCTTGCTACGCAGACGCTGCTGACCAAAAAGAATAAGAACATGCTCGTCAAGGTTGAGGGCAAGCTTGCTGCCGGCGTGACCGGCAAGGATATTGCACTTGCCGTGATCGGCAAGATCGGCACGGCCGGAGGCACGGGCTGCACGATTGAGTTTGCGGGCTCTGCGGTTCGCGAACTGTCGATGGAAGGCCGCATGACGCTGTGCAATATGGCCATTGAAGCCGGTGCTCGTTCCGGTCTTGTGGCTGTAGACGAAAAGACGATCGAATACATGCGCGGCCGCCCGCTGGCTCCTAAGGGCGCAGATTGGGATAAGGCCGTTGAGTACTGGAAGACGCTCGTCAGCGACCCGGATGCGCACTACGACGTCGTCGTCGAACTCAATGCCGCCGAGATCATTCCGATGGTGACCTGGGGAACGTCTCCTGAAATGGTGACGAACATTGAGGGCACGGTGCCTGATCCCGAAAAGCAGCTTGATCCGGTCAAGCGCGAAGGCTGGGAAAGAGCACTTCGCTACATGGGACTTGAGCCAGGCACGAAGATGACCGACATCAAGCCCTCGCATGTCTTTATCGGCTCGTGCACCAATTCGCGCATTGAAGATCTGCGCATGGCCGCCTACGTCGTCAAGAAGCTCGGCCGCAAAGTTGCGCCGACGATTGCTCAGGCTCTCGTCGTTCCTGGTTCCGGCCTTGTGAAGCAGCAGGCAGAATCCGAGGGACTCGACAAGATCTTTACGGCTGCTGGCTTTGAGTGGAGAGAGCCTGGCTGCTCGATGTGTCTTGCAATGAATGCCGACCGCATTGGTCCGGGAGACCGCTGTGCGTCGACATCAAACCGCAACTTTGAAGGACGTCAGGGCAAGGGCGGCCGTACGCATTTGGTGAGCCCCGCAATGGCTGCGGCTGCCGCTGTGGAAGGACACTTTGTGGATGTCCGCAAGCTTTTTTAATTCGGATTGCAAAAGTTAAGTGGGAAGATATTCAAAATGGAAAAATTTACCGTACATACCGGACTTGTGGTTCCTCTTGACCGCAGCAATGTCGATACTGATGCGATCATCCCCAAGCAGTTCTTGAAGTCCATCTACCGCACGGGCTACGGTCCCAATGCGTTTGATGAATGGCGCTACCTCGATAAGGGCGAGCCTGGCATGGACAACTCCAAGCGCCCCATCAACCCGGATTTCGTGTTGAATTTTCCACGCTATCAGGGCGCGACCATCTTGCTCGCCCGCAAGAATTTCGGCTGCGGCTCTTCGCGCGAACATGCGCCATGGGCATTGATGCAGTACGGTTTTCGAGCCGTGATTGCCCCAAGCTTTGCCGATATTTTCTACAACAATTCGCTCAAAAACGGATTGCTTCCTGTTGTGCTCCCTGAGCTTGTCATTGATCGTTTGTTTGACGCCTGCAATGCCAATGAGGGCTATAAGCTCACGGTCGATCTTGACCGTCAGCTTGTGGTTGAACCCGACGGCACTTCGACGCCCTTTGAAGTGGCGGCGTTCCGTCGCTGGGCGCTGATGAACGGCTACGACGACATCGGCATTACGCTGTCGACGCGTCAGGACAAGATCCGTGCCTTTGAGCAGCAGCGCTTGGCGCAAAAGCCCTGGCTCAATCCGGTGCTTGAGCAGTGAGAAAAAAGTTTCAGAAAATTTTTTAAAGAGAAACAGTTATGACGCACAAGATTGCAGTTTTGCCCGGCGACGGCATCGGCACGGAGATCGTTGATCAGGCCGTTAAGGTGCTCAATGCTCTGGGTGAAGATTTCGAAATGGAATTTGCCGATGTCGGCGGCGTTGCCTATGCGCACCATGGGCATCCGTTGCCCGAGTCCACTCTCAACTTGGCAAAAGCCGCAGATGCAGTGCTCTTTGGCGCTGTGGGCGACTTCAAGTACGACAATCTGGAGCGCTCTTTGCGCCCGGAACAGGCGATTTTGGGTTTGAGAAAAGCTCTTGGGCTTTTTGCCAACCTGCGCCCTGCCAAGTGCTTTGCAGAGCTTACCTCGGCGTCGACGCTGCGCCCTGAGGTGGTGAGCGGCCTTGATCTTCTCATCGTGCGCGAACTTACTGGAGACATTTATTTCGGCACGCCCCGCGGCCGCCGTACAGCTCCCGACGGACATTTCCCTGGAGCGCCGGAAGCCTTTGACACGATGCGCTATACGGTGCCTGAGGTCGAGCGAATTGCGCGCGTGGCTTTTGAGGCAGCGCGCAAGCGCAGAAATAAGGTGACGAGCGTCGACAAGGCTAACGTTCTTGAAACGAGCCAGTTGTGGCGCGATACAGTCATTGAGGTCGCCAAGGATTATCCCGACGTGACGCTCGAACACATGTATGTGGACAATGCCGCCATGCAGCTTGTTCGTGCTCCTAAGGCGCTTGACGTTGTGCTCACGGGCAACATTTTCGGCGACATCCTCTCGGACGAAGCCTCAATGCTCACGGGCTCCATCGGCATGCTCGCCTCGGCAAGCTTAAACGACAAGAAGCAGGGGCTCTATGAGCCCTCTCACGGTTCGGCTCCTGACATCGCCGGCAAGAATATTGCCAATCCGCTTGCGACGATTCTCTCGGCGGCGATGATGATTCGCTACAGCTTCGACATGAACGAGCAGGCTGACCGCATTGAAGCAGCCGTGCAGAAGGTGCTCTCTGCGGGCGTGCGCACGGGCGACATCATGAGCGAGGGCTGCCGCAAGGTTTCGTGCTCGGAAATGGGCGACGCTGTTGTGGCCGCGCTCGCTTAAGTCTTTGACGCAGGCTTCGGCAGGGCTTGCCGAAGCCGCAGCCGTCAGCTGGCGTTGTACAGGAGCCCGAAGAGTCGAGCTCACTGCAAACCGGCTTTTGCGGCTGAATTTAAAAGCCCGCAGCTGGCGCGACAAGCCGGCGCTCAAAAACAAAAGAAAGCAACCAGGTTAACCACTTCAAAACAGGTGAGGTACTTCCTATGATTCTCGGTATGGTCGGCTGGCGCGGCATGGTCGGTAGCGTTCTGATGGGACGCATGCTCGAAGAAAATGATTTTGCCTGTGTCGACAAGACGATTTTCTTTTCGACCTCGGCAGCCGGCAGCAAGGCTCCTGAGGTGCGCGGTGCAGACCCCGTTCTTGCAGATGCAATGAGCGTGGATGCTCTGGCCGCATGCGACGTCATCATCTCTTGCCAGGGCGGCGACTACACCAAGGCAATGCACCCGAAGCTTCGAGAGTCGGGCTGGAAGGGGTATTGGATTGACGCGGCCTCTGCGCTTCGCATGCAGGACGATGCCGTTATTGTTCTTGATCCCGTCAATCGCGCGGTGATTGATAAGAGTCTCAAGGAAGGCGTGCTCGACTACATCGGAGGCAACTGCACGGTGTCCTTGATGCTCATGGCCATGGACGGCCTCATCAAGGCTGATCTGGTTGAATGGGTGAGCTCCATGACGTATCAGGCTGCTAGCGGCGCAGGTGCTCAGAACATGCGCGAGCTTTTGGCTCAGATGGGCTATCTGAATGCGGCCGTAAGCGACGAACTTTCTGATCCTCGTTCGGCCATTCTCGACATTGACCGCAAGGTCACCGATGCTTTGCATGCGCCTGACTTCCCGAAGGCGGCTTTTGGTCAGCCTTTGGCTGGCTCGCTTATTGCCTGGATTGACAAGGATCTCGGCAACGGACAGAGTCGTGAAGAATGGAAGGGCGGAGCTGAGGCCAACAAGATCCTGGGGCTGCCCGCCATGGGCAATCCCGGCTCGCTCATTGTCGAAGGTCTGTGCGTGCGCGTGGGCGCCATGCGCTGCCACAGCCAGGCACTTACCATCAAGCTCAAGAAGGATGTGAGCTGCGAAGAAATTGAAGATCTGCTTGATAATGCCAACGAATGGGCTTACGTCGTGCCCAACCGCAAGGAGGAATCAATGCAGGAACTGTCGCCGGCCAAGATTTCCGGCACGCCTCGTATTCCGATCGGCCGCATCCGCAAGCTCGCCATGGGGCCTGAATACATCAGCGCCTTTACGGTCGGCGATCAGCTTTTGTGGGGTGCAGCAGAACCCCTTCGCCGCATGTTGAGAATTGTTTGCGAATTCAAAGGATAAGTCCAAAGTTCTTTTGAAGATTGCCTCAAGCGCGCCAAAGTTGAAAAACTTGGGCGCGCTTGGCCTTTCTACGGGCAGTGATGAGAAAAGATTTGTTATTGCCTAGCTTTTCGGGGCAGATCTGCCGGCGTGGCGTTAAAGTTCAACGACATTCGGAAGGAGACTTAGGGCTGCCGCTCTCGGACTCTCCGTACGACTCTTCCACAGCATCACGGACATGCTGCATGTGCACCGGCTCTTTTGTCTTGGTTGCAGAAGCGGACAGATCAAGCTCATGCGGCTCGTCGCCGTAAGATTCTTCAACGGTTTGCCGAACATGCTGCTGTCTTTTGGCGAGCATGGCATTTCTAACAGCCGTTACAACATCAAGCGGAGCGCCTGTTGCGAGCTGCTTTTGCTTCGGGCGATAAAGATAGAGTACGGCAACAAGCGGCAGCAAAAGACCGCCGGATATGATCAAGGCCAGCTGGTTGCTGTAGTAGGTGGCCAAAGCGCCGCCCAAGACAGGGCCAATGACGCTTCCGAATTGCTGCGTGGCGTAGGAGTAGCCGAAAACTTTGCCTCGATCGGACGGATCTGTGCTTTGCGTCAAGACGGCATTGATGGCAGGGAAGATGCCGGCAAAGGCGATGCCGCCTACGAAACGCCAAATCGTAAACTGCGTGAGATCCTGCGGAATGGCTTGAATGATTCCGAAAATGCCAGAAAACAAAAGAGCAAGGTACAAGGCAGGTCGATATCCCCAGCTCTGTCCAAGCATGCCCCAAGGCGGGGAGGCAATCACGCCGGAGATGCCGACAACGGAAAAGACGATGCCGGAAATAAGCACGATGCGATCCATTGAGCCTTGCAGTTCAGCAATGTAAAGCGGCAAGATGGGCTGCGTCATCAGAATCGTCATTTGCACAAAGCCAGCGGCAAAAAGCATGCGCACTACAACCGAATTGCGCAAAGGCGAAGGACGTGCAGGGGCGGCCGCTGCTCCTGCTGCGGGCTTTGTGCGCGGAGGTTCTTTAATCAAAAAGACAAGCAGCACAGTAATGATCGTCAGGCCCGCTGCGGCAATCATAAAAGTCGACCGCATGCTGAAGGCATCAGCAAGAATGCCGCCGACAAGGGGGCCAAGTACGCCGCCGGCGGTCATGCCGGCCTGCATGATGCCAAGGCAAAAGCCAAGCTTTTTTTGCGGAGCATTGGCGCTCATGATGGCAAGCGTAGCTGGCCACAAACCTGCAGAAAGACCTTGCACGATGCGCACGGCAAAAAGCTGCCAGGGCGTCTCAACGATGCCGCCCAAAAAATACGTGATGGCCAGACAAAATGAGGCGCGTATGGCCATGAGCTTTCTGGATTTTTTATCTGCCAGAGCTCCCCAGATCGGCGCGCAGATGCCCGAAATCAGAAAGGTGACAGAAAAGATCGTGCTGCTCCACCAGTTGACATCGGCTTGCGCGACGCCCAGCTCGTTGATCAGGTACATCGGCAGAAACGGCACAAGCATCGTGTAGCTTGCCGACATGAGCATTGCACTGGCAGTAAGAACAGCAAGAGCGACTTTCCAGTTCATATAAATAAAAAAGCTAACAACCCAAAGAAAAACTACGCGTCAACTCAACGAGTCTACGCCCAAATGCATCAGGAAAGAAGGCAATTTCGGGCATCTACTCATGCGAAAAAATGCAAGCATGCGCTCAACGAATTCGGGCGCTTGACGCAAGCTCAAAAACAGCAGTGCTGCGAGAATTTTTGTTGCACAACTTTTCCTTGTCTCGACGCGGTCATGCGCTAAACTCTCTCGACAATCAAAGCATGCCGGCAGCTGCGCCAGGGACGCAGCCTGCATCGCTTTTTTGTTCGCTTTTCGTTTGTCCCTGAGCATTTCTTTTTACACAAAAGCCGTGAAGACCTTTCGTACAGCAGTTTTGGCGTTAGTTGGAACCTTTTCAATCAGCGCTTTTGCTTTTGACCCCGATATCGCCGCAATTGAGGATCAGACAGTGATCAATCGATTTCCTGCAGGCTCGATTGTGACCAGAGAAAAAGCAGATCGAGCGCTGGAGGAAGTCAGAAGGGCTCGCGGCAAGATGGATGAGCTCGCCGACTATTCCACGCGGCGCTGTAGTGAAAATTTCCTTGTCAACAATTGCATTGAAAAGGTAAGAAAAGCCAAGATGCGTCAGGACAGAAAGTTTCTGGCCATTGAGACGGAAGCACGAAAGTTCGTTCGCAAGGATGAAGCGCAAATTGAACGGGAAAAGCAGGCAGAGCGCGACAGAAAAGCTGCCGAGCCGCCCAATCGCATTGAGCCTGCCAAGGGACGCCCTGCGAATGCAGCGCAGGAGACGGCCGCCAAAAATCGCCAGGCCCGCAAGCAGCGCTCTTTAGAGGTCAAGGAGCGCCAGGCTGAAGCTCTTGAAAAGGCTTCGCTCGAAGATGTCAAACGAGCCGAATACGAAGAAAAGCTCAAGCAGCAGGAAATTCGCCGACAGCAGCGCGAGGCAAAGGTCAAGGCACGCGCAGCCGAGCGCGCGAAAAAAGCCCAGCAAGCGCAAAAAAAGTAAATTCATTTAGGCATGAGCTCAGCACAATCTTCAAGCCCGCGACAATCACTAGCAGACGAAGCTGGTCTTGACGGCAGTCAGCCTGGTTCGGAAAAGGCCAGTTCATTTGTTGACGCTGTTGCAAAGCAGTTTGCACCCAACGGTGCCCTTTCGCGCGCAACTGACGGATTCGTTTCGCGTCCTGGGCAGGTGGCGTTTGCTCAGAGCGTGGCGCAGGCCATTGAGACGTCCGATACGCTTGTCGTGGAGGCTGGTACCGGAACAGGCAAGACTTTTGCATATCTGACGCCTGCGCTGATGTCTGACTGCAAAGTGATTGTGAGCACGGCTGGCAAAGCGCTGCAGGATCAGTTGTTTGAAAAGGACATTCCGGCAGTCAAGCGGGTGCTCATGAACAATGCCGATGTGGCGCTTTTAAAAGGTCGATCGAATTATCTGTGCCGGTATCGCATGGAAAACATCCAGACGTTGCCTTCGCCCGCGGCTGTGCAGGATCTGGTGGTCATTAAGCGGTTTGCGCAGACAACCCGCACGGGTGATCGAACGGCCATCAAGGGAGTGGCGGAAAATTCTGCTGTTTGGCCCTACGTTACCAGCACCAATGAAAACTGCCTTGGCGGCAAGTGTCCGCATGCCGGCGAGTGCTTTGTGACGCGTGCGAGAAACCGGGCGCGCAGCGCCAAGGTAATTGTGGTCAACCATCACTTGTTTTTGTCGGCCATGGCGTGTCAGGCTGACGATGAGACCATTGATGTTCCTGAATCGATGGATGATTTGATGGGCGAGATGCTGCCTTCGCCCGACAGCGATGAGGGGCTGCTGCCTCGCGCCGACGTCGTCATATTTGATGAAGCGCACAAAATTCCTGAGATCGCGCTCAACTTTTTCGGCGAAGAGCTCTCCACGTTCAGCATCAAAATTGTGGTCAAGGAACTGCAGGCGGTGCTGCTTGCGCATTTTCAGCCCTATGCTCCCAAAGATTCTTCCTGGCAAAAAGAGTGCGATGCCGTTGTTTACGCCGTGCAGGATGCCGTGCTGGCGATGGATGAGGCAGGGCTGGCTGAAGACACAAACCTCAATCTCAAGGACTTTGCTGATCTTTCAAAGGCCGCTGAGGCGCTTGATCGAGCCTGCGAGGCGCTCACGCATTTAATTGAGCTCTGCGAGCCTTTTCTTGCGGCAAGCGAGGACATTGAAAAGCACGCATCAACCGCAGCTGCTTTGCTGCCGTTGATGTCCGACTGGGGATTGCGCTTGAAAAACCCGCAGCAGGCCAAGGGTTCTCACGCAACTCCTTCCGTGTTTTGGCTGGAGCGCCGCAAAGCCGAGGTGCGCCTCATTGAAACGCCGCTCACAATTGCCGATAAATTCGCCCGGCTCAGAAATGCTAACAGCAATGCAGCTTGGATTTTTACATCGGCAACGATTGCAACGGATCAGGGAAACTTTTCACACTTTCTGGGCGAGCTTGGTCTGACGGGAGCCGCGACGCATGCTTGGGCATCGCCCTTTTCCTATCAGCATCAGGCCATGCTCTATGTTCCGCAGAATATGCCCAATCCGAGAAGCGTGGATCGGGATGCCTTCATTGAGGCGCTTGTGCACGAGAGCTGGCCTGTGATTGATCTGCTTGCTGGCAGAACGTTTTTCCTATGCACGAGCTATCGCGCCATGGAGCATGCTGCAGAAGTGCTGCGCGAGTACATCGTTGACAATGACCGTGACTACAAGGTGCTCGTGCAAAACGAAGACAGCCGGCAGCATTTGATCGATACCTTTAGAAATAAGCCCAATACGATTCTCGTGGCCACCATGAGCTTTTGGGAGGGAATCGACATCAAGGGCGAAAAGCTTTCGCTGGTCGTCATCGATAAACTCCCCTTTGCCGCACAGGGTGATCCGGTTCTCGCGGCTCGATGCAAGTGGATTGAAGCCCAGGGCAAAAATCCTTTCATCGAGCATCAGGTGCCCACTGCGGTCATTGCTCTCAAACAGGGGGCTGGACGCTTGATACGCAGCGAATACGATCGCGGAATTTTGATTGTTGGAGACACGCGCATCATTCCCGGCAGCAATTCCTACGGAAGGCGCTTTTTGATGAGCTTGCCGCCTTTTGTACGAACGCGAAAGCTTGAACGGGTTCTTGATTTCTGGCGCTATCCGGACAGATCAAGCTGAGGCTTTTAGAAGCTTGCTGCCGGATTATTCAGTCAACAGGCTTTCTGATGCGCTGCGGCAGGGCTTCAGGCGGAATGCCTTCGACGGATTCCAAAATGCGCTGGCAGCTTTCAAGTTCATCGAGACAATAGAGAATGCTCAGGATGGTGCCGATCGAGGCGGTCATGTCGCCTTTTTCGATGCGCTTGTACGTCGTTAGCGACGTCTGGCTTTTTTTAGCGAGCTGACTTTGCGTGAGTCCTTTGACGCGTCTGGCCACAGAGATGCGATAGCCGAGCTCTTCGGTGAAATTCTGCACGGGCAGAAAAAAGAATCGTTTTTGCGGAGTGCGAGTCTTGGAAGACTTTGCGGGTGCCATGCGCGTTTTCCTTTTTTAGAAGGCTGCGGCAAGTTGAATAAAATAGATGCCTGCAACCGGAAATTCTCGGTTTTTTTATGCCCTGACGGCTCTCATATGATACTTCAGACGGGCAGAATCGCGGAGAAAAATGAAAGAGCAAACATCGTTCGTTGATGAGGATTTGATCACAAAAAGGCGGCAGCTCCAGGAGCGTCTATACGAACTCGAGGAGCAAACAAAGGCATTGCTTGCTGAGCTCGAGACGATTGAAAACCAAATGCAGGAGGCTGGTCAGCAAGTCGTAGACGAAGACTTTTGCGTTAAAAAGCCTCGGACTCACCGCCAGACGTCTCATGGTTTACCACGCGGGGTCCCTCAGGACATCGGGCAGGCCATCGCCCGCAGCATCGGACGCGCAGTGGCTAGCCTTGATGTGCGCAATGACGACGTGCTTGCAGCCAAGGACAAGCGCATTGAGCAGCAGAAGCCGGTGCAAAGCCAGCCTGCGGCGTCATTGGATTTGCGAGATGTTCAGCATCCCGGCAAAACGCCCCGTGTTGCGGTAAAAGCAACCGCTCAAACCGATCCGTTTGCAGCGCTGAAATCAGCTTTGGATGGCTTTGACGCAGATTTCTCCTGAGTTAAAAAGTTTCGAACTTTGCGCGACTTTCGCTTTGTCGCAATTTGCCTATTGCGAGGCGCGAGAAAAATTAACAAAACTTTGCATGCTTTTCCGTTGACCGTTGTGTTGGTCAAAAGTATCGTTGTGCTTGCTGACGGCAGACAAACTTGCAAAGGAGGAAGTCGTATGCCTTTTGTAACGATCCGAGTTACCGGCGGCAACGAAGCCCCGAGCGTAGAGCAAAAGCAGCAGCTCATCGCAGGCGTGACCAAGCTTCTTGTTGAAGTGCTGGGCAAAAATCCAGAAACAACGCACGTCATCATTGAAGAGGTGCCGATGGACAACTGGGGAATTGCAGGTGAGACGACGACCGTGCGCAGAGCGCGCAGCGCCAAGTCCTAGTAGAAGCGAGCAGCTTGTTTGCTTTTAGTTTTGGAGGTTGTATGCATCACTTTTTCGGTCCTCATTTCGGTGGTCCGCACTTTTGGGGCGGTCCGGGCTTTTTGGGCATTCCCGGCTTTGTCTGGCTGGTGCTTGCGGGCGTGTTGGTCTGGTACCTCGCAAGCCGCCGCAAGAGCGCTGAGCAAAGCGCCGGTCAAAATGCTTCGCAGCAGTCGTCCTCGGTTAGCGGCAAGGATGCCTTTGCGGCTTCCGACATCGGAACATTGAGAGGAGAGATTGCTGAGCTTCGCCGCGAAAACGAGGAGCTGCGCCGAACGATTAAAACGGCGCTTGAGCGCTTCAATAAAGAGGTTTGACGTTTTTTTTGTTCATGCAAAATCTTCTTTGCAAGATCAACTTGAATGTGCATGCGGGCGGCTGGCTTGGGACTCTTTTTCGAAAGCTTTGCGCTCGGTTAAAATGCGCCTGCAAGACGGTCGCAAAGACGATAACTAAAAACGAGAGCGCCCGTCATGAAGCCGTGTGAATATTCTTTCGCACGGCAAACAAAACTGCCAAGGAGTTTTTTGCATGCTCTACAAACTTATTCGCAGCCTGCTCTTTAAATTGGATCCTGAAACAGCTCATGCGCTCATCATGGGCAATATCGATTGGGCAGCGGCCACCGATGTGATTCGCTTGGTGTGTCCCAAGCCCGTGCGCGCTCCCGTGACTGTGATGGGCCTTGATTTCCCAAATGCCGTGGGTTTGGCTGCCGGCATGGACAAGACGGGCGAACATGTTTCCTCCTTGGGCGATTTGGGCTTTGGACATATTGAGGCGGGCACCTTCACGCCATATCCGCAATCTGGCAATCCACGTCCTCGCTTGTGGCGCCTGATCCCGGCCGAGGGCATCGTCAATCACATGGGATTTAACAACTGCGGAGCAGATAAGGCGATTGAAAATCTCAACAGCGCGCGACCTTTCCGCGCCCGCGGCGGCATTCTCGGCATCAATATCGGCAAGCAGAATTCAACGCCGGTGGAAAACGCGCTCGCCGATTACCAAAAGTGCATGCAAAAGCTCTACTCTCAGGGCGACTATCTGGCTATTGATATTTCGTGCCCTAATACGCCGGGATTGACTAGACTGCAGGAAGTCGATGCTCTGGAACCTCTCGTGCGAGGGCTTGCCGAGGAGCGCGAGCGCTTGGCTGAGCAATACCAAAAACGAGTGCCGATCACCATCAAGATTGGTCCGGATCTTGAAGATGATGCGATTTGCCGCATGGCAGATCTTTTCGTGAAGTACGAAATGGATGCAGTGACGGCTACCAACACGACCGTATCCCGCAAAGGGGTTGAAGATCTTGAAAAGAGCGAAAATCCGGGCGGCCTTTCCGGCAAGCCTCTTTTTGAACGCTCTACCGAGGTCGTGCAGCTTTTGTCTGACCATCTCAAGGGGACCTTGCCCATCATTGCTGTGGGAGGCATCATCAGGCCCGATGACGCCATAGCAAAAATGCAGGCCGGTGCAAGTCTCGTGCAGCTCTACACTGGGTTCATCTACACGGGGCCGGCTCTCATTGCACAATGTGCCGAGGCCATTGCTGCCTACCAAAGAGGTTGACGGCCGCTTTTGGCGCTGTGCGCCAGAACTGAAGCAAAAATGCCTCGCAGAAAATTTTCGTCGACGGCGGATTTCTTTCTGCGAGGCTTGTTTGTTTTCAGCGCGCTACGATGCGAAAGCGCTTTGTTTTATGCGTTTGTCGTCGCTTCAATGTGTCGGAGCAGGTTTTGATGCTTCTGCCGGCACAGGCACGGCAGCTGCCGCAAGGCGAACCGCTTTTTTTCATCAAATGACGAACGGCTGCGGCAAGTGCTGCAGCTATCAGAGCCAAAACAATCCAGCTTGCGGCGTTCATGCGGAAAATCCAAGCGCCATGCCGGCAAGGCGAACGACGAAGGCGGCAATCCAAGCGATAACGCATTGCACTACAGCCATTGAGACAGCCCAGCCGCCTCCGAGTTCGCGCCTGACAGTAGCAATCGAGGCCACGCAGGGCGTGTAGAGCAGGCAAAAGACAAGAAGCGCGAGCGCGTTCAAGGGGGTGAGCGCGGCTGCCAGAGCTTCGGTTGAGCCAAAGAGAACCGAAATGGTGCTCACGACGCTTTCCTTAGCCATAAAACCGCTGATAAGCGAAGTGGTGACGCGCCAGTCGTCAAAGCCCAAGGGTGAGAAGACAGGAGAAATCCAGCCCGCAACGACCGAGAGCATGCTGCCATGCGAGTCGCCAATCGGGTTGAAGTGAAAGTCAAAGCTTTGCAAAAACCAGATCACGATGGTCGCAACAAAGATCACGGTGAAGGCGCGTTCAAGGAAGTCCTTAGCTTTCTCCCACAAGAGCAGCAGGACGTTTTTCGCTCCGGGCAGGCGGTAGTTGGGAAGTTCCATTACGAAGGGAACGGCTTCTCCTTTAAAGAGCGTGCTGCGCATGATTAAGCCCATCAGCACAGCCATGAGAATCCCCCCGAAGTAGAGCGCAATCATGACGAGAGCGCCGTTGCCCGGAAAGAAGGCTGCAGTAAAAAACGCGTAGATGGGCAGCTTTGCCGAGCAGCTCATGAAGGGGGTGAGCAAAATCGTCATCTTTCGGTCGCGCTCCGATGGCAGCGTGCGGCTAGCCATGACGCCGGGAACCGTGCATCCAAATCCGACCAGCATGGGCACGATGCTGCGGCCCGAAAGACCGATGCGGCGCAGCAGTGTGTCCATGACGAAAGCAACGCGGGCCATATAACCGCTGTCTTCCAGAAACGATAGAAAGAAAAACAGCGTCACGATTGTCGGCAGAAAGCTCAGCACGCTTCCGACGCCGTTGAAGATGCCGTCAATGATGAGCGAATGCAGCGAGGTGTTGACCTGAGCGCTGGCCAGGGCCGCGTCGGACCATTCTGTAAGAGCGCCGATGACGAAATCAAGCGCGTCTTGAAACCACACGCCGATCACGTTGAACGTGAGCCAAAAGACAAGCGCCATGATGCCTAAGAAGGCAGGAATGGCTGTGTACTTGCCCGTTAGCACGCTGTCGATTTCAAGACTTCTGATGTGCTCGCGGCTCACATGCGGGCGCACCACGGTCTGATTGCAGATGCGCTCGATGAATGAAAAGCGCATGTCGGCCATGGCTGCGGCGCGATCCAGCCCGCGCTCGGCTTCCATTTGTTTGAGGATATGCTCGATGGTGCGCTTTTCGTTGATGTCAAGGTTGAGCTGTTCGAGAATGAGCGCGTCGCCTTCGGCGATTTTGCTTGCGGCAAAACGCACGGGGATGCCTGCGCGCACGGCATGATCTTCAATAATGTGCATGATGCCGTGCAGACAGCGGTGCACGGCGCCGCCGTTGTCGCTCGAGTCGCAAAAGTCCTGCACGGCAGGCTTTTCCTGATACTTGGCAATATGCAGTGCATGGTCGATGAGCTCTTCGATGCCTTCACCTTTGGCCGCGGCAATCGGCACGACCGGCAGCCCCAGCAGCGCTTCCATTTCGTTGACTCTGATTGAGCCGCCGTTGGCAAGCACCTCGTCCATCATGTTGAGCGCAAGCACCATGGGGCGGTCAAGTTCCATGAGTTGCATGGTCAGATAGAGATTGCGCTCAATGTTGGTTGCGTCAACGATGTTGATGATGGCCTTGGGGTTTTCTTTGAGAATGAATTCGCGCGTGATGATCTCTTCGCTTGAGTAGGGCGACAGAGAATAGATGCCGGGCAGGTCCGTGACGAGAGTGTCGTCGTGGCCGATGATGCGGCCGTCTTTGCGATCGACCGTTACGCCGGGAAAATTGCCTACGTGCTGATTTGAGCCAGTCAGACGGTTGAAAAGAGTCGTCTTGCCGCAGTTTTGATTGCCTGCAAGAACCAGCGTAAGTTCGGTGCCTTCAGGCAGCGGATTTTCATGGTCTTTGATATGGTACTTGCCGCCTTCGCCGTAGCCAGGGTGAGAGATGATGGCGTTCTCAGGGGGATTTGCCGGGGTGCTCGAGGCTTCTTTTCTGATGTTGTCGATGGAAATCTCTCGAGCCTCGGCCGCACGAAGCGTAAGTTCGTAGCTTTTGATGCGAATTTCAATGGGGTCGCCCAGCGGCGCGCGCTTGACCATCGTAACGGAAGCGCTCGGGATAAGCCCCATGTCGAGAAAATGCTGGCGCAGCGCGCCTTGTCCGCCGACGCTAGTAACTGTGGCTGTTTTTCCAATGGGAAGATCGTTCAGAGTAAGAGACATCAAAAGTTACCAAAAAGCTGAAAATGTCGATAAGGAAGGCTTTTGCAGACGTGCAAGAACGATGGCGCCCCCTTGAAAACACTCGAATTTTCGGGACCTGTATTTTACGGCAGCAAGTTGTGCTTGAGGTTTACAATTCTTCGTAAATGCCTCTTTTTAAGCGGAATCAGCGGGCAGCCTTTGCTCTGACGGGCAAGCGGCTGACGCAAGGCATTGACAAGAAAAACAAAGAGAAGAGAAAGAAGCTTCTCAAAGGTGTTTGAGCCGTGATTTTGCGCATCATTTGCTTTGCCATGCTGCTCAACGCTACCTTCATGAGTCTGCGCGTCATCGTGAGCTTGGATGCATTGGCTGACGGGGCGGCTCCTTCAGAGGTTGGCGTGCTGATGGCGCTTTTGTGCTTTTTCCCCGTGTTTCTGGCTATTCCCTGTGGGCGCTGGATTGACAAAACGGGGTTCCATCGACCAGTGCTCACAACGGCAGGGCTTTTCATCACTGCTGCATCGTTGCCAATTTTGTTTGCCGGCAAAACTTACGGCTTGTGGCCGTTATATGCCGGCTGCATCGCAAATGGCTTGGGTTCAATGATTCTTGCCATTAGTTCCAACTATTTGGTTGGGGCGGCTTCCGTTGGGAGAAATCGTACGCAGATGTTTGCCTGGCTCACCATGGGCAATTCTGTCGCAGGATTGAGTTCTCCCATTGTGGCAGGACACATCATTGACGCTTGGGGTTTTTCGGCTGCCTATGCAACGGCCGGTGCGTTTTCCGTGCTTGGTCTCATCGTGTATTTGATCACTTCTCGTGAGCTTTTCACGATCAAGCTGCCGCCGCCCAGAAAATTTGCCCGCCACTCAACGGATCTTCTCAAGGATCCCGTTATGGGGCGCATTCTCGTTGTTTCGGCTGTTGTGTCAATGGGATGGGATCTGGAGACGTTTATGTTTCCAGTTTACGGTCATGCTGCAGGGCTTACGGCCTCGGACATCGGCTGGCTGGTGGGGACGTTTTACGCGGCTACGTTTTTAGTGCGGTTTGCTCAGTCGGGCTTGGCAAAAATTTTCACTGACTGGCATTGCCTGACGTTTTGTCTGCTTGTGAGCGCTGCAGGCTATCTGCTTTTCCCAAACTTCACAAGCATGGCGCCGCTTCTTGCGATAGCTTTTGCTCTGGGGCTGGGGCTTGGCGTTGCCAACCCGAGCATTCTGAGTCTGCTGCAAAGTCACGCGCCGGCTGGGCGTGCGGCAGAGGCCTTCGGCATTCGTTCGACGCTGTCAAACTTCACGCACTTTGCGTTGCCTATGGCCTATGGCACGATCCTTGCGGCCATGAGCGTTGCATCGCTTTTTTACTGCTGCTCTGGTTTGATGCTCGTTACGACGGCGCTGACGGTGTTCGTCAAGGAAAAAAAGAACTCTCAGTCCGATGAGACTTAGAAAGAGGCCGCCTGCAAACAAGATTTTTTGGAGCTTAAGCGGCGGGTTTAAGAAATGCGGCCACGCCCGTAAAAATCATTTGGCAGGACAAAGCGGCCAGAATGAGCCCAGTAATTTTCGAGAGCATCGACAGACCGCTTCTGCCGATGAGTCGCTTGATGTATTGAGCGCTCAAAAGCAAAATGCCGACGCATAAAACAGCTAGAGTCACCGCGCCTGCGGTCCAGGCAAGTCCTGCATAGCCTTGTGCTTCGCTGCCCATGACGAGAAGCGCGCCGACGGCGCCGGGCCCCAAGGCCGTGGGAATGGCCAGAGGAACGATGGCCAGGTCCATGATGGATGCTTTGGAAGCAGGCAGTTGAAACTTGCCTTCGACCAAAGAAACCGCCGTTAAGAAAAGCAGTGACCCTGCCCCGATGCGAAAGGCATCCACCGTAATGCCGAAAAGCGCAAAGATTGTATCGCCGAAAAATAAGAGCACGATGCTGATGATCACCATGCCGATTGTGGAGCGCAGAGCAAGCGCACGGCGCACGGCATCGCTTTCGTATTCCGTCATCGCCAAAAAAACAGCAATGACGAAAAAGGGCGTAAGGATGAAGAAAAACTTGACGTATACAGCAAAGAATTCGGCAAGCGTCATGGATCAAACACCGAATGCAAAGTAGTGTGTTGTCGTCGTCGACCTGTCTGCAGGAAAAGCTGCTTTTGCAAGCGCTCTAGGCAGGTGAGCGGCAGAAAAGTCTAAAACAGCTTCGAATTGTAGTTTGAGCGAGTGACAAAACGCGTGAACTGATCTCTTTCTTGGGCTTTGCGTGCAGACGTCTGAGGCGCTCGTCTCAATAATTCTTCCTTTGGGAGCGCATGTGTTTGACGAGCGTGCAGGCCGCCCAGGCGCACAGACTGCCAACGATGGCGCCGACGATGATGTCGCTAGGAAAATGCACAAACAGATAGAGTCTGGAAAAAGCCATGAGGGCGGCAAATAAAAGCGCTGGAATTCCCAGGCGAGGATAAAAGACAGCAAGCGCAGTCGCTGCGGCAAAGGAGCTCGTCGTGTGACCTGAGGGAAAAGAGAAGTCGGGCGGACAGGTGATCAAAGACATGCCCTCAACGAGATCGCAGGGCCTGAGACGCTCAAAAAGGGGCTTCATCGTCAGATTGCAGACGAGGTAGCCAAACAGCAGCGATGTCAGCATCGAAATGCCGGCCAGACGTGTTTTGACGAAAAATGCAAAGGCAAGCGAAACAGCAATCCAAATGAATCCGAAGTCTCCCATGCGGCTTACGGCAAGCAGCACGGCATCAATGCTTGGATGCGCTGCAGCTTCCTGAATGGCGTCAAGAACGGAGAGCTCAAAAGCGACGTGAGGCATGCCTGAAAATATGACGAAGTGATGACAAAGCGATCCTATTGTGACACGCCGATGACGGGAAAAATAAAGGTGTCTGCACACAAAAATTGCAAAAAAATGTTGTTGTGAGAAAGAAATTTGTTTCAGCATCCTTGTTCGGCGTTTTTTGTCACATTTGGTCTATATAGTGCCGACATGAGCGTTGAATTGACTCGGCGCCCGGCCCTGAGACTCATCTTTTTCGCCTTTCGGCAAAGGAAACACTGATGAACAGACGACAACTGCTTATGCTCTTGGCGGCTGCCGGCCTGACGATGCCTTTGCAGGTTGCGCATGCCGACGACGATGACGACGATGATGATGATCGTTGGGACGATGATGACGACGATGACGATGATGACGACGATGACGATGATGACGACGACGATGATGATCGCCGCCGTCGCCGCGGGCGCAGAAAACGCCGCCGTCGTGATGACGATGATGACGATGATGACGACTAATCATCTCGCATGACCCAAAGAGGCTCATTTTTGAATGCTTTTGCGCCGGTATTCGAAAGTTTTCGAACCGGCGCTTTGCTTTGCGTGCATTCGCTCAAAAAGGTGCTGAAGAACGCTAAGACCAGCCCAATTTGGGAAGGCCAAAGAAGAAAGCCGACCGTATCAAGCGGCCGGCCGGCAAATGTGCTCAGTTTGCTGACAGAGGCTTACTTCTTCACGACGCGGGCAACTTCAGAGGCAAAAGCTTTCTCGCCCTGGCTCGAGAGAATGCCGTACAGGCGCATGGCCGTGAGGTTGGACATGACGTAGTTTCTAAAGGAGTTGAGCTGCTGCGCATCTGAGAGCTCGTAGTTTTCCTTGGCAAGCTTTACGAGCGCGGCGGCAGTCCACTGACAGGCCGAGGACGAGATTACAAAGTCGTGATCGGCCAGATGCACGACCCAGCCTTCAATGCGGCGCGGCAGCGGCAGGGTGTTGCCCGACTTGTCAAGCAGACCGCTCTTGATCGGGTCAACGCCGGCAATGATGCTTGCAGCCTTGATCCAGCCCACGACAAGCTTTTCACCAGCGGGCGTGGCGGGATGTTCATGGGCGCAGGCCTGAGCGACGACAACCTGAGAGGGAACCTTGCGCGCAATTGACTCGGCAATAGAGAGCACATGGTGCTCGCCCGTGGCGGCAAGCTGCAGCTCCTTGCGGCATGAGTGGCCGTCCTGCCAGGCAAAGACCCAGGGTTTGTGCAGATCATGCAGAATTTCGCCGCCGACGGCCGCATCGTAGTCAAGCGTCAGCCCATTGACGTCCATATAATTCTTCACTAGAGCCTGAGCCGATACGACATTCAGAGCCGTGTGCGTGACAAGGCCGCCCGGATAGGCATGGTGAGAAGCGTAGCCGGAGCCAGGAGCAGACCAGAATGGCTGGGGGCTTTGTTCGGGGTTCTTGACAGGCGGGAAGACTTCCTTGCGCGCCGGATCGATGAATCCTTCTTTCTGCAGACGTGCAAGTATTTCCTTCTCATTGCCCTTGGCAATAGTGGGAGCCGGGTTTTCCAAGATGGCCAGAGTCGTGCTGCGCAGCGCGCTGTCGTGAAGCTGTTTGGCTGCATCGACGATGACGCGGTAAGCAGCCTGAACGACAACGCTCTCCTTGGCGATCTGCACGTCGCTCATGGAAAGAACGTCGGCGACGGCATGCTGCGTCTTGGGAGCGGCGGCAAGCGCTTCAATGTTGAACGTGCTCGCGCACAGTCCTCCTCCGATGGCAAGAAGGGCTGAGCTCGAAAGAAAATGACGGCGGGAAATTTCAGGCATGGGGTCCTCGTATTCGTGTGTTGTTCGACGAATCCAATTCACTTGATTCGTACCGCCATTTTGAAGCCCGAATATTTCAGATCCTCGTTGTTTTTATGACGCAGTCGTGAATAATGATTAAGGCCAATAGGTGGTTTCACGTAGGGATGAAAATTAATAAAAGTTTGAATAATCAATCTTGATATTTTGATCAGAGAAAACTGCCGGTCTGAGCGCATGACTCAGCCGGCAGCTGGCAGCGTTCAGTTCTGCTCGTCAATGTTTTCGATCTGTCAAACGAGCCTGCTTCTGCCGACGGCAGCCGCAGGCAGCAATGCAAAGACGGCGCCGGATACAATCACGACGGCAAGCATGGCAAATTCATCAAGTCCCAGCGAGGGCATCATGGAAATGCCTGTTTGCGAAGCAATGACAAAGCCTGCGGCAACAGATAAGGCCGTTCCCAGAATCAGTGCGCCTAAGCATGCGAGCACAATAGCCAATTCAATTGAAGTCCAGACGCAAGCCAAAATGAAGCGACGAGGCGCGCCCATCGTGCGCAGCAGCCGTAGATCTTTTTCGCGCAGTTTGGCAAGAACAAAGCCGGTAAGCAGTGCTGCCGCAAGCGACGTTGTCACTGAGCATGCGGCAAAGGCTTTGAGCGCAGAGGCTGCCGCAGCGAACACTGCAAAAAGTTCAATTAAGGCTTCACCCGTAAAGACAGCCATCAGATTGACGATGGTGCCGTCGGGGGCGGCCGCTGATGTTTTGAGCAGATGCTGACGAATGCGATAGGCTCCGGCCATGTTGGTGGGCTTGACGACAAGAGCCGAAGCCCCGGGGAGCTTTGAGAGATCTCCTTTAAGCCAGGTCTCAATTTCCTCGTGTTTGTGTCCTTTATGAGAGGCTTGCTCGGAGGTAGCTGCATGTTGACCATGCATGGACCATAGGGCCTCGATCGGCACGAGCACCGCGCGATCCCAGGGCGTTCCGGTCTCCGGGAGAATGCCCACGATTTTGAAGCTTTCCTTGTGATCGTGTCCGAGAGCTGCGCTCATGCCGTGGCCGGGATGAAATTCATCGTTGATAGAAAAGCCTGCATGGATGCCGGCCACGGCCTCAAAAGGCTTTTCAAAGCTGCGGCCTTCAAGAAGCGCTCTTTTTCCGGCCTGATCGACGAACACGCGCGTTGTGCCCACAAGCGAGGCTCTGCCTGCTCTGTCGCCGAAGGCCAAAGGAGCAGCCCAGCTGATGTCGGAACTTTTGGGCGAGAGGTTGCTCAGCACTGGCATCGGAACCAAGCTCAGCATTTCGTCGCGCAGATAGACTGTGCCAAGAAGAAGTGCTGAGCGGCTTCCCTTGGCACCGACCAAAATGTCGAACTGATCGGCTGCGCGAATCGTCGAATTCTTGACCATGCGTTCGGTTTGAATGACTGAGACGGCCACGGCTAAAGCTAGGGCAAGCAGCAGCGTCAGCCCAAAGAAAATTCCTTTGGATTGGCGCAGTTCTCCCTTTAGAAAGAGAAAAACGTTCATAAAAAATTCCTCAATTGCGGCTCATTTTCCAGCCACAGCCAGCGGCCCTGATGCATGCGGGCGCGCAGTGGGAATTTTTCAGCCAAATCGTTGTCGTGCGTGATGACAAAAAGCGTCGCGCCAAGCTCTTTGCTGCTTTCAATGAGAGCCTGCGTGACGTGCTGGGCATTGACTTCATCTAGGCTTGCCGTGGGCTCGTCGGCAAAGATAACTTTTGGGCTCCCCATCAGCATGCGCGCCAAGGCCGTGCGCTGCATTTCTCCTCGGGAGAGATGTTTGGCGGGGGTGTCGGCACGAATGCCGAAGCGATCAAGAAGTTCACGCGCGCGCTGTTGCGCTGAAGTTGAGATGCATCCTTTGAAAGTTTCGGGCAAAAGCACGTTTTCAACTGCTGTAAGTCCTTCGAGCAGCCCAAAGTCCTGAAAGAGAAAACCACAGTTTTCTCCGCGCCAAGCATCGCGGTTGGTTTCGTTTAAGTCAGAAACGATGGTTTTGCCCCAGCGCACCAATCCTATATCGGAGCGAATGATGCCGCTTAGAACTTTAAGCAGGGTGGTTTTGCCGGCTCCTGATGAGCCTTGAAGCGCCAGTCTGCTTCCCTGCGCAATTTTGAGTCGCTCAATTGAGAGGATGGTGCGCACGCCCAGACCGTCGACGGTTTTGTAAATGATGTCGCGCGCTTCAAGATCAAAGTGCTCATGCATGACGTCGGTCCTTAGGTGTCGATAATCGAAATGCTCGCGTTCACAAGCCGCACTAGACTCACAAAGCCTGTTTCTTCATCAGTTGCCGATCCAAGCTCAAGCGTTCCCGTCACCTCGATGGCCTTGTTGGCCTGAACGAAGTCGCCCGGGTTTTTAAGGTAAACCACGATGATCGAATCTGGCCAGTCTTCGTCGCTGTTGCAAAACGGGCAGAGGTTGACGGGCGAGCGGGTAAGCACGAGAAATTTGGCATCAGCCTTAAGCGGCGGCGCCATGAAACCGCGCACCGAGGTGAGCTTGCCGTCGAGCGACTTCAGTTTGTCCGAAAACGTAATGCCAAGCACCGAGGCCGGGCCGTACATTTCATCAAATCCCAGCAAAACCGGCTCTGCAGCCTTTGCGGGAAGCATCAAGCCCGCAAGAGAGGCTGCAGCAGTGCAAAGCAATGTTCTGCGCTGCATCGTCTGAAAATAAAAAAGTAAGTTTTGCGTCAAAAATGGCACGCCCGGACTTTGCTCTGCAAGCTGCTCTTTGACAAGAAAGAGCTGAGCGTAGACGCAAAGTCCGCGTGCGTGCCGCTGTGTCGGAATTTACTTGCCCAGAGCCAGAGCTTCAGCCATTACGCGGAAGATTTCCGTCGAGTTCATGAAGCCTTTGATCTCGTCAGCGTTCGGACCGCGAGCCGTGACGACGAGGTCATCGACCGTGTGCACGCCCTGAGGTTCATTGCGAGGCAGGTTGCCTTCAACGAAATGAGCGCCCGGGATGTCCTTGTACTCGGCGTTGGCTACATACTCGCCTTTTTCGTTTTTGATGGCAGGCGTAAAGGTCTTGTCCTGGAACGGACGATAGGTTTCGTAGTAGTCGGGATGAGCACCGAAGAACACGGCCAGACGCTTGTCAGGATAGAAGTTGTCCGGGAAGCCGTCCATGTCCTTGTCTTCATAGTGCGGGTAGCCGGCTTTGGCGTAGACGCCAACCTTTTCACGCAGATCGCGGCCTTCCTTCTTGTCGTCAATTGTGCCGGCCACAGCAATTGAGTGGGTGTGGTCGCCCGTGACGATCAAAAGCGTATCGGGATGTTCATCGCAGTACTTCTGTGCGGCTTCAACGACTTTGTCGAAAGCAATCGTTTCTGCGACGGAGCGCGTCCAGTCAAGCGGGTGCGAGAACTTGTCGACAAGACCGGCTTCGAGCATTAGGAAAAAGCCTTCTTTGTTCTTTTCGAGCACTTTAATGGCAGCCTGGAAGCTGTCGGTCAGATCAGGCTGATTGGGGAACTTCTTGACCGTGTTGCCCTTGAACTGGTGGCGGTCAAGCCAGCCGTCCATGTTGCCAGTGTGGAAAAGGCCGAGCAGGCGGTCAGACTTCTCAGCGGCCTTGAGCATGGCGTCGCGGTCGGTGACGAGCTCATAGCCGGCTTTCTGAAAGAGTTCGATGTAGTTGGTGTTGTCCTTGCGCTTGGAGCCGGCGGTGGACTTGGGCAGGAAGTAGGCCGAACCGCCGCCCAAGAGCACTTCGGGCTTGACGTCGTAGAACATGCCCACAATATCGGCCTTATCGGCTCTGCGGCGGGTGTGCGAGACGACCGAGGCGGGCGTGGCGTCTTCGAGCTCAGCATCGCTCACGACGCCGACGGCCATGCCGGTCTTGCGGCGGATGAGCTCTGCAATGGTTTCCTGACGCGGATCGTCCTGCGTGGCCTTGGTGCGGTCAACATAAACACCCAGAGCGTTGACCGAAGACTTGTGGCCGGTCATGTAGGCCGAGGCGGTGTTGGCGCTGTCGGCGGCGATCGTATCAACCGAGCTCGTGCCGAGAAGGGCCATGTTGGGCATGTCGTCCATGGCAAGCGGAGCGTTGTACATGCCGTTGACTACGCCCTTGCTCATGATGCGGGCGGCCGTACGGTGGCCGACGCTTAGGCCGTCGGCAAGCAGCAGGATCACGTTCTTGGCCTGGCGCTTCTTGGGCGTGTCGTAGATGTTCCAAACGACGGTCTTGCTGCCGCCCTTGCCCGAGACGGTCACCTTGTAGGTGCCGGGCTTTTTGATTTCGACTTCGCGCATCAAAACGGCGGAGGCGTTGGCATCAATTTCTTGGCCGATGAAAATTTCGTCGCCTGTCAGAACCTTGCGGTAGTCGGCGCCGTTGATTTCAATCTTGACGTCGCTGCGCTCGACCACTTTGTCGAGCTCAACCTTGAAATCAAAGCGCGCATTGGTCATGAAGCGGGCTTTGTCGACGGGATAGATTTCGGCAGCCTGGGCGAGACTGCCCGCAAGCGCCAGAGCGGCTGCGGCCGCCGTAAAGGCAAATTTGGAATGCATGTCAATACTTTTCCGTGAGATTGGTAAATGGAAGCGCTTGAAGATAAAGATGATTCAGCGCATTCGCTCAAGCAGTCTATGAGGCATGTATTGCACGTTTGTGATGCTTTTCTGACCAATAAGTGACCGAAGTAGACAATTGTCTACATATTGAGGCAAATTCCGAGGGCGACCGAAGCTGGCAGGGCAGTACAATTGGGCGCAAAACTTGGTCGAGACGCTTATTTAGACCGCACAATCGAACGCAAGAGAGTGAAGCAGGCTTATGCGAACCATCAAAAAAGCAGCCTTCATCGGCATGGGTGCTCTGGGAATTTTGTACGGAGCGATGATCTATCGGAAATTTGGTTCTGAGGCCATCACATTTCTGGCCGATGCCGGACGAATCAAGCGGTATCGCACAGATCCGCCGAAATTCAATGGCGACATCTGCGGCTTTACGTTCTGCGAGCCTAGTAAATTCGAGGGCTATGCTGACTTTTTGGTATTTGGCGTCAAGGCAACGGCGCTTAAAGAAGCCATTGATGCCGTCAAGCTTCTCGTGGGGCCCGAGACGATCATTCTTTCGCTTTTAAACGGCATTTCAAGCGAAGAGATCATCGAGCGCGAAATCGGCTGCGGCACCATGGTGCACTGCGTTGCCCAGGGCATGGCTGCCAGGCGCACGGGAACTTCCGTGGTCTGCAAAAACCAAGGCGTCATTTGCTTGGGTGTTCCTCAGTCGCACCCCGAAAGGGCGCCCGCGCTTAAGGCAGTCGAGGACTTTTTCGACGCTTGCGGCATTCACTACGTGCACGAAGACGACATCGAAAGACGCATCTGGTGCAAGTGGATGTTCAATATCGGCGTCAACCAGGTTGTGGCCGTGGTGGAGGGGAACTTTGCCAGCATTCAGCAGCCGGGGCCGGCAAGAGAGCGCTACATTGCCGCAATGAATGAAGTTGTTGAACTCGCGCAACGCCTGGGCGTGGACGTCACTCGAAAAGATCTTGAAGAGTATGTGAGGCTTGGCGATACGCTTGACCCCGAAGGGATGCCGAGCCTGCGGCAGGATACGCTTGCGCAGCGCTGCACTGAAGTCGATCTTTTCTCCGGCACTCTGATAGAGAAGGCGCATGCCGTTGGTTTGCATGTTCCTGTCAACGAGGCCCTTTACAGGGAGATCAAGGCAATTGAGGCTAGTTGGAAGTAAGTTAAGGACTGTTGGTGGAAGTTGCACAAAATTTGGCTATCTGTCCCCATCTTTGTTTAACATGATTTAATTTTTCCGTATTTTTGAAAGGAAAGACATGAGCGAAATGATAAATCTAGGCGATGTATTAAGAAGCCACGTTTCCGTGCGTGAATTTGAAAATCGACCTGTTGAAAAAGATGTTCGGGACCGAATCCTGACGGCGGCCTTTGCAGCTTCGAGCACATGTTTTTTGCAGTTGATCGACGTCATCCGCGTGACGGATCCAGAAAAGCGCCAGGCTCTGATGCATTTGTCGGGCGAACAGTCTCATGTTGCCGCTGCTCCCGAATTCTGGGTGTTTTGCGCAGACTATCGCCGCGACGCACAGCTTGTTCCCGAGGCCGATCTGGGCTGGACAGAGCAGCTCGTGGCAAGTTGCCTTGATGCAGGCATCTGTGCCCAAAGTGCGATGGCTGCGCTTGAAGCCGAGGGGTTGGGGGGCGTCTTCGTGGGAGGACTGAGAAACGGCATTGAGGAGGTTGACAAGCTTTTGCAGCTGCCTCAGCATGTTGTTCCGCTGCTTGGCCTATCTTTTGGCTATCCTGCCTACAAAAATGAGCTCAAGCCGCGTCTTCCTCAGGCTGTGACTGTTATGGAGAACAACTACTGCGAGGTCAACCCTGAGACCATTGCCGACTACGATGCGCGCATGCGCGAGTATTTCGCTTCGCGAAGCCGCAATCCTCGCGAGGATACCTGGATCAACGGCATATCGGGCATTCTTAAACGCGAGCGGCGTCCGTTCGTGCGGGAGTTTCTCCAGAAAAAAGGTTTTGCAGTAAAATAACGTGCCTTTGTACTATTGTTCATACAAAAGTCTGCGGCCGCGCCTAGATGAGTCCGCAGACATCTCAACATATTGCAAAGACTCTTTCGACTGCTCAAAAAAATAATAAAACATATTTGCAGTCCAAGGCCGCGCAGGGCAAAAGATTCCGGCGCGGTTTTTCTTTCCAGTGGTTTTTGAAGCTCTTTGTGGGTTTTTTCGCTTTTAATTGGTATGTTTTTCCGTTTTCTTATGTTTGCCTTCGGTCTTCTTGTTCTGGCCACAGGCATTTCCACCGTTACGCATGCTGGACTCGGAACAGGAACCGTGAGCTCGGCGGCCATTGTGCTTTCTCAGCAGACGGGACTGAGCATCGGCTTTTTTGTTTTTGCTACAAATGCCTTTTTCTTCGTACTGCAGACCATCGTTGATCACAAGGGATTTTTCATCAAGGCCTTCAAACAGCTTCCCGTCTGTGCGCTTTTCGGCGCAGTTTTTGATCTGGCCATGTGGGCGACATCCTTTCTTGAGCCCTCGAGTTACGCCCTGAAGCTATTTCAGGTTTGCGCAGGCACGATTTTGACGGGGCTTGGCATCTCAGGCATGGTCTACGCTAGGCTTTTCATTCTGCCGCCTGAAGGCTTCGTGCTTTCTGTGATGAACCGCTGGGGCGGGTCGTTTGGAACGCTGCGCATGGGAGTAGACGTTTTCATCGTCTCGGCAGCGGCAATTATGAGCCTTTTGTTTTTTGGCACCATTGTTGGGTTGCGTGAAGGCACTCTCATTACGGCTCTCGGGTCGGGGCGCGCAGCAAATGTCTTTCTTAAGATTTGGGGACGACTTTTTCCGAAACATCGTCCGATTGACTAACTCGAGAGTGTCTTTGCCGGGATTTATAGTGCGGCAAAAAGAAGCTCTCTAGCAATAAGGCTCAGGCCGCCGCCGATCATGAGCCACAAAAGCAGTCGGCGAAAGGCGCCATCGGAGAGCCGTTTGTAGAGTGCAACACCGATTTGCGCGGCGATGAGCGTAGAGGGAATGGCAATGGCCATCAAGCCGAGCGTATCAAGCGTAAAGTAGCCGCGCCACAAATACACTGCGCAGGCCAGTCCCAGAATAATGACGTTGAAGGGACGCAATATAGCGCTTGTTTCCTGTTTGTTCCAGGGCTGCAGCGCTGCCCACATCGTGGGCAGCACTCCCGACAGAGAGGCTGCCCCTCCCAGAAGTCCGCTTGCAAAGCCCACCAGAGCATCAAGCACGGGGTGATCCTTGTTCATTTGCGGCAGAGAATGCTTGGCAATCAGAAAAGCTCCGTAAAGGAGCATCAGGCAGGCAATCGTGATCTTTATTGTCGAGGCGTCGACCCAAAACAAAATATAAGTGCCCAGCGGCATTGCAAACAGCGCCGGCAGAAGAAATCTAGGAAGTCTGCGAAATCCCTTGGACAGGCCGCTTCGGGTGAGCCACAAGCTTTGCACGCCGCTGATGACCGACATGGCCGCTACAATCGGAACGGCTTGTTCGGCAGGCATGGCCTGAAGCCAGATGCCAAGCGACATTAAAGCTGTTCCAAAGCCAGCCAGTCCGTTGACGAAGCCTCCGGCGGCTGCTCCGAGTACAACGCAGATGATGATTTCCCATTGCATGACGGTTGTGATGATTGCGACAAAAATTTTGCTCAAAGACTAAAGATTTTTGTCCTTATACTCGCACAGATCTGAAATAGGACATTGCGCACACTGTGGGTTTCTAGCTGTGCAGCAATAGCGTCCGTGCAGCAAAATCCAGTGATGTGCGTCAACCAGCAGATCAGAGGCAAGGTGCTTTTCAAGAAAAGCTCCGACAGCTGCAGGCGTTTTCGCTCGAGACAATCCGGTGCGGTTGGAAACTCGGAAGATATGCGTGTCGACTGCCATTAGGGGTTTGCCGAAGGCGACGTTGAGCACGACTTTGGCCGTTTTTTCGCCCACGCCAGGCAGACAAACGAGTTGTTCGAATTCCTCGGGCACGTGTCCGGCGTACTTCTCGCACAAGATGCGCGAGGCTTCGACTGAGTGCTTGGCCTTTGCTCGAAAAAGTCCTAGGGTTTTAATAAAAGGTTCAACCTCTTCGGGCGTCAAAGCAGCCATGGCTTGAGGGGTCGGAGCTTTTGCAAAAAGCGCTGGCGTTACGGCATTGACCTTTTGGTCGGTGGTTTGCGCCGAAAGCATGACCGCAATCAAAAGCTCAAAGGGGGAGTTGAAGTTGAGTTCGCTTTTGGGCGCAGGGCGCAAAGCCGCCAGTCTCCGTACGATTTCATCACGAATGGCGTCGTTCACAATCAGCCTCCTTTTGCTGAGCAGGTGGAGGCTTTTTGCAGAACTGCAGCCAGAATGTCTGCGCGCATTGCCGAATCGTGCTGCACGGCTTGCGTATTTGCTTCTTTGATGCGTCTGCGCCTTTGCTGCGCTTGGCGATAGCGTTCGCGGGCGGCCATGGCATCGAGCTTTGTCCAGGGCCGATCAGATTCAATCATGTCGATGGCATTGACGGGACAAGCGCACACGCACAGACCGCAACCCGTGCAGGCCTCTTCAATGACTGCAAAAAGATGCTTGGCAACGCCGCTGACGACATCAACCGGACAGGCGGCAGCGCAAAGCGCGCAACCAATGCAGTCGTGTGCTCTGATGCGGGCAGTGCTGTAGGGAAGTTCGCGGCCATACTCAGGGTCGAGCTCACACTTCGGAAGTCCTGTGGCACGAGCGAGTTTCTCGATGCCGGCAGCGCCGCCCGGCGCGCACCGATTGATTGGTGCACGACCTTCGCTGATGGCCGCAGCATACTGCGCGCATCCGTCAAAACCGCATTGTCGGCACTGCGTTTGGGGAAGCAATATTTCTATGGCGCAAGCCTCTACTGGCAAAGTCATAAATCAAGCAAACCAACGAAAGAAGGCGCCGCAGGATTTCGGGCATATCCGTGCGGCGCGGCAGGCAAAAAAGCCGGAAAAATTATCGGTTGCGGTGCTGATGCGTTTTTAAAGAGCATCGCAAGGAAAACTTTTACATCCAAAAATTTTCAACGAGCATTTGACCGGGTCTGCCGCCGCGAGGAGTGACGAAGCCGCGCTCCTTGAGTGCGCTGCGCACAGATTTGACCATGGCGGGATTGCCGCAAATCATCACGCGCGAAGTCGAGGGATCAAGCTTGATGTCTGCGGTCTTTTCGATGAGCCCGCAAGAGAGCGCATCCGGAATGCGCTGGTTGATCAATGCACCCTTTTCTCGCGTCACGCAGGCCATGACCTGAAGCTTGCTGCTTTTGACGATGTAGTGCCCGACATACTGCGTTTCGTTCCAGGTTCGCACGCCG
Organism: uncultured Duodenibacillus sp.; assembly: GCA_944388865.1. Taxonomy (GTDB): domain Bacteria; phylum Pseudomonadota; class Gammaproteobacteria; order Burkholderiales; family Burkholderiaceae_F; genus Duodenibacillus. The sequence goes on from CALXKM010000033.1 coordinate 151,092, forward strand.
TGGACCAAGACAATGTTTTCGTATTTCTCAGTGATGGCCGGATCGCTGGCAACGGCAACAAATGAGGCGACGCCCGTACCGGTGGCAAAAAGCCACAAATCTTTGCCGCCTTCTTCGAGACGGCTTTCGAGGAGCATGCCCATCATTTCCGTGTCGAGCATCAGCTCGTCTCCCTTTTTTAGCGAGCAAAGCTTAGGCGATACAGCGCCGCCCTTGACGCGGGCAATGAAAAGACCAATGGTTGGGGAGCCGGTAGGCGTTGCAATTGAGTAGCAGCGCCATTCGCTTTCGGAGGCTCCGGGCAGCGCTACGCGGGCAAACTCTCCGGTTTTCCAGCTCGTGCCTTCGGGGACAGCTAAATCCAGACGCACAACATTGTCGGCAACTTGAACGGCTTCAAGCACCTTGGTACGAACTTCAGCCATGCAAATACTCCTCATGCAGCATACAAATCGCTAAGCCGGATCGATTGAGACGGCTTGAGATAAGCTCTGGCAGTTCAGATTTCGCTCAAGAAAGACTCAGCTGCGCCGCCAGAGTTGAAAACAATCAACGCTTCAGATACTGCCGTTTATTGGGAACGCCAACCCATTGATCGGCATCATCAGGATAGGGCTTCTTGCGGGTGATGGAAGGCCACTGGTGGGCAAGCTCAGCATTGATCTGAATGAAGTCAAGCTGATCTTCAGGGACATCTTCTTCGGCAAAGATGGCTGCCTCGGGGCATTCAGGTACGCAAACGGCGCAGTCAATGCACTCGTCGGGATCAATCACAAGGAAATTGGGGCCTTCATGAAAGCAGTCGACAGGGCAAACGTCAACACAGTCAGTACGTTTGCAGTTGATGCATGCTTCGCAGACAACGTGGGTCATGGTTTTGTATTCTCCAATAAGGCTCGGGCAACGAACACGAAACCCGATGCCGGCAACAAGATGATTTCGTCAGCTCAAAAATATCGGCAGCAAGCCAACCGCAACGGCTCATTACAGAGCCTGCGGCGCAATGCTCAGGTTATCTAGTCTGGAATTGATCTCGCTTTGGGGCTGCCGCAAAGCGGGAATTTTAACGCAGCAAAGACCACAATTTTCTTAAGATTTTTTGCCGGAAAGTTCGTCAAGGCCTTAAATGACAAGGAATGTCTGCGCCAGCACCCACAAAGCAATGGCTACGAAAACGCCGCCCGAAGCGCAGTTGACGATTTTAGGTCCGCGCGGACCGCTGAGAAAACGCCTGGCGTGCGAGGCAAGAATGGCTGTAGCAAGCATCACAACAAACACAATGAGGCCGTAGACCGCAATCATGATCGAGACTTGCGGAACGTAAGCAAGACTGGCATCGATAAACTGCGGCAGCACTGAAATGCCAAACACAATCGGCTGGGGGTTGGTAATGGATACAAGCACGCATTTGCCAAACTGAGCAATTGCACCTTCGGGCTGCTGGTTTTCTGCGTGTTTTAAAAGCCCTGATGTGCGGCTGGCATCCTTAAAGAAATTTTTTAAGCCCAGATAGAGGAGATAGCATGCGCCGAGCGTTTTGATGACGGCAAAGATCGTCGGACTAGCCGCAATAATGACGCCAAGTCCGGAAACGGCCAGAATAAACAGAATCTGTATACCGACAGCTAGACCAATGCAGCCGGCGATGGATTTTTTCCATCCGTGCTGCAGACTCAAGGTGATGGTCATCACCGAGCCTAGACCGGGGGCAAGAATATTTGCTGTCCCAGTGATGAGAAAAAGATAAAAGAGCTCTTCGTTGAGCATGATGCATCGGCAATTGCCAGAGTTCTAGGATTCTTTTCTATAGAGCCGGCTAAAAATCAGCGCCGGCCGCGTTTCGGTTGCTTCAAGTTTCTGAAGAATTTCACGGCTCCAGCAATCCGTTTGTGCAATGTCGTAGAAAGCGTCGCCTTCAGTTTGGAGATCAATCTCAGTGAGCCAGATTTCATCGACCAGAGCCTGTGTTGCTCGGTAAATTTCTGCGCCGCCGATGATGAATGCCTTTGGTGCGTCGCCGACAGCCTTAAGCGCGTCCTCAATTGTGTTTGCAATAGTGCAGCCGGGAGCCTGAAAGTTCATTTGTCTCGTCACAATGATGTTCAGCCTGCCCGGCAGTGCGCGTCCGATGGATTCGTGCGTTTTTCTGCCCATGATGACTGGCGCGCCCATCGTCACCGATTTGAAGTGCTTGAGGTCTTCAGGAATGTGCCACGGCATGGTGCCGTTTTTGCCAATCACGCCGTCTTTGGCGCAGGCCACAATGTGACAAAGTTTAGTCATGATAATTTCCGATCAGACTGCGACCGCAGCCTTGATGTGAGGCCAGGGGTTGTAGTCGACGATTTCGAAGTCTTCGAACTTGTAGTCGAAAATCGAATCGGGTCTGCGTTTGATGAGAAGCTTAGGATAGGGCCGAGGTTCGCGTGAGAGCTGCAGCTTGACTTGCTCAAAATGATTGTTGTAGATGTGGCAATCGCCGCCCGTCCAGACAAAATCGCCGACATCAAGATTGCACTGCTGAGCCACCATGTGTGTTAATAGCGCATAACTGGCAATGTTGAAGGGAACCCCTAGAAAAATATCGCATGAGCGCTGATAGAGCTGGCAGGAAAGCTTTCCCTGAGCGACATAAAACTGAAACAGACAGTGGCACGGCGGCAGGGCCATCTTGTCAATGTCGCCGACATTCCAGGCGCAAACCAGGAGTCTGCGGCTGTCGGGCGTGGTTTTGATGGCGTCAATGAGATTGGAAATCTGATCGATATGCCGGCCGTCAGAAGCTGGCCAGCTTCTCCACTGCACGCCGTAGATCGGGCCAAGATCCCCGGTTTCATCGGCCCATTCGTCCCAAATCGTTACGCCGTTTTCGTGAAGATAGCCGATGTTGCTGCTGCCGGTTAAAAACCACAGCAGTTCATGCACAATCGAGCGGATGTGCAATTTCTTGGTAGTTACCAGCGGGAAGCCTTCCTGCAAATTAAAGCGCATCTGGTAGCCGAAAACGGATTTTGTGCCTGTGCCGGTTCGATCTGTTTTCGCTACGCCGTTTTGAAAGACGTGGGCAAGGAAGGTTTCGTATTGGTTGCTGGGCATGACGACCTCAAAAAAGCATCAGTTGAGCGCGTGAGCGTGCGTTGACGGCAGTCTAGATTGTTGGGTCTGCGCGCAGCGCTGCAGTAAAAGCGCGAAAGCGGCTTTTATTGCAGCAAGCCGTTTTCGCCGAAAAGTCTACTCGAAGGTTCAGATCAGTCGACCGCGTGAATATATCGATAAAAAAGAAGCGTGAAGTGATAGAACACGGGGGCCGAGAATGTGAGCGGCGCAAAGCGCTCCAAAATTCCGCGGCCGATATAAAGCTCGCCTTCCCAGCTGCGGGCGCCGAGACTGCGCTTGACGGAGTTGATTACAAAGTCGCCCATTGCGCAGGCAAGAACAATGGCAATGGCAAATATTGCAGTCTGAAGAATTGAAAACGGCGTGAGCCAATACAGAGCAATGCCGGCAACGACGGCAAGCAGACAGCCGACAGTAATTCCCTTGACGGTTTTGTTTGGGTTAAGTGCAAGCGCCTTGCCGCCCAACGCGGAACTTGCGAGCACGGAAAAAAGGTCTGCCAAAAAAGTGATGATTAAGAAAAAGAGCAGCATCAGCTGGCCCGATGTCTTGTGGCTTTCAAAGTCAAGATTGACAATGGCCGGAGCATGACTCACGCAAAAGACGCAGATCATCAAACCCCATTGAACCTTTGCGACGCGCTCCAAATAGCGGTCCGTGTCGTGGCTTAAGGCGGCTACAACGGGAAGAATCAAAAAGAGGTAGATCGGAATAAAGAGCGTGAAGACCTGCGAGAGATTAAAGTACACCAGCGCATACTGCACGGGGATTGCGATGTAGAAGGCAATGACAAGCACCCAGTGATCGGTGTGCTTGATGGGCGTGAGCGCTATGAATTCCCTAAGAAGGAAAAAAGAAAAGATCGCAAAGATGACCACCAAACTGGCCAAGCCCCACCACCAGGCAACTGTAAAGATGACGATGAGCCACCACCCCAGACGCACGCGCGAGTTTGCGATGGCCAGACGGCGGCTTTGCTCGGGCGAAGTGGCTCGACCCTGCGCCCAAAGGCCGTAGATGGTGCCGGCGCCTTCGAGAAAAATCAGCGCGGCAAGAATGATCAAATACCCTTCCTGAAGGGTGACGCCAAGACGCATCATAGTAGTGTTCTCCTTTAGGACAGGTGTGCGAGATCAATTACGGCCTGACGGGCTCTCGTCAGAAAATCTTCTTTGGTATTGCTCGGGTCGTGTTCAAGAGGAGCGCCGAAGCGCACCGAGCAGATCGTCGGCACCGGGATGTAAACGCCCTTAGGCATGGCACGATGCAGGTTTTCGATATAGACGGGAATCAGTTCGACGTCAGGAAATTCTCTCATCAGGCGCCACAGGCCGCTTTTGAATTCGCTTGGCAGCGGCTGAGGTCTTCTCGTGCCTTCCGGGAAGATGATGAGCGAGTCACCGGCGCGCAGCGCGTCCTTTAATGGCTTTAAAGGATCTGCATGCTCGGCCCTGCGGCGGTCAATGAGCACCACATTGAGCTCGGTCATGGCAATGCGCTTGCGGAAAAAACCATGATCCCAGTAGTCGCGTGCAGCCACGGGGCGCGTCAGTTTGCGCAGCACCGAGGGCAGGGACGTCCAAATCACAATCGTATCAAGATGGCTGGTGTGGTTGGCAAAGTAAATGCGTTGCTTTTTTGAGGGCTTGCTACCTTCCCACTGTGGATAGGCCCCGACGAGCAGACGCGTAAGCCACACGATGGGCGTCATCAATTGAAACTGAAACACGGCTGAAAAAATTCCTGTCAAAAGGCATTCATTGAAGCACCAAATTATAGAGGCGCCATGCATTAACGATCAGAAATGAGCACTCGTCTGAATTTTTCAGTCAGCAAAGGAATGCTTTTTGGTGTGTTACGGGTAAAAACTGAGAGAAAAAACTCAGGGTTTTGCTCTAGATCACAATGCTTACACTCGAAGTAGGAGCAAAGAGGGTCATAATCCCCCTATCTCAGTTGGACTGCGTTGCATGTTCAGAAAACAGGTTTAGAACAAGACGCATCTTCAGAGATGATTATTGCAAGCAGGACGCGCTCTCAACTCCGGCAAACAGCAGGGATGTTGCTTGAGCGGTCGTTTATGCGGGCACGTAAAAAAACAGTCCTTAGTTTGGAGGGAAAAGAAAGAAAATGACTTTAAAGCACAATTTTGACGAAGTCATCGATCGTACGCACACCAACAGCTCCAAGTGGCTGAAGTATCCTGCCGGCGTTCTCCCGATGTGGGTTGCCGACAGCGACTTCAAGTGCCCGCAGCCTGTCGTCGAAGCAGTTTCCAAGCTTGCTCAGTTCGGCGTCTACGGCTATCCCTATGTCAAGGAAGGCGGCTTTGAAAAGGCTACCGTGGCATGGTGCAAGCGTCGTCTTGGCTTCGATGTGCGCGAAGATCAGTGCGACTACGTTCCGAGCCTCGGCACCGCTCTGGCTGTTGCCGTGAAGGCCTTCACGGAACCCGGAGACAAGGTGCTCATGCAGTCTCCGATTTATCCTCCGTTTACGGCCGTGACGGTTAAGAACAGCCGCACCCCGATCTACAACGCTCTGAAGTTCGTCGACGGCAACTATCAGATCGACTTCGAAGATTTCGAACGCTGCTGCGCTGATCCCAAGACCAAGCTCTTCCTGCTGTGCAGCCCGCACAACCCGACGGGCCGTTGCTTTACGCGCGAAGAACTCGAACGCATGGTCGACATCTGCGTCAAGAACAACGTCGTGATCTTCTCTGACGAAGTGCACTCCGACTTTGTTTATGCTCCGCACAAGCACGTTTCGCTGCCCACGATCTCTGAAAAGGCTCGCGACAACTGCTTGGTCGGTCTGAACCCGTCGAAGACCTTCAACATCGCCGGTCTGCGTACGGCTGCTGTCGTGACGCCGTCCAACGCCAAGCTCCAGGAGGAGTACCAGCACGCTCTGGGCGCCTGCAAGCTCGGCCGCAACATCTTCGGTGATCTCGCCTATCAGATCTGCTTCGGCGGTGAATGCGACTACTATGCTGAACAGGTTCGCGATTATGTTAAGGGCAACATCGACTACGCCGTTGAAGCTCTCAACAAGATCCCCGGCATCAAGGCCTACACGCCTGACGCCACCTATCTGCTGTGGATCGACTGCCGTGGTCTGGGCTTCGAAACCCAGGAAGAACTCGACAAGTTCGCTGTTGAGCAGTGCAAGGTTGGTCTGAACCCCGGCGAATCGTTCGGCATCGAAGGCAAGTGCTATCTGCGCATGAACCTTGCTTGCCCGCGCTCCTACGTGGTTGAAGGCTGCAAGCGCATCGCTGAAGCTGTTGCCAACATGAAGAAGTAATTTCTTCTTTAAGCGGCTTCTTTAGCCAAAGAGGGGAGGCTCGGTACAGAGTTCTCCCCTTTTTTCGTTGAGATCTGCTTGGTGGAATTGATTCCATAAAACAGCTTCGGGCAAGGATTTCCAAACGCGAAACATCTGTTCTTTCGCTGGGTGGGCTTTCCTTCAGCAATCTGTGCTTGATTTTCGTTGCTCAAAGATATGGGGTATCGCTTGGCGTATCTTGCTTAATCATCAGCAAATCGTGTTGTCAATCTCGTCGGGCTATTGCGTTCTCGAAAAGTTTTATGTAAGATGCTGAGCTCAGCTGATCAATGAGCTTTCGTTGAGACAGACGGAAGTGACGCAGCCGGAGAAGTGGCCGAGTGGCTGAAGGCACGCCCCTGCTAAGGGCGCAGATCAAATATACCTGGTCTCGAGGGTTCGAATCCCTCCTTCTCCGCCAATGATTACAAAAACTGCAGTTTTGTAATTAGTGATAAGCACTTGAAACTGCAGAGGATTGAAGGCTTGAAGCAATTGAGTTTCAAGCCTTTTTTTCTTACCTGTGGAAATTTTGCAACACGCTTACAAAATTACTAAACAGAACCTTTTGTAACCGTACAAAACCTTACAGGACCTGCATTTTTGGTGACCCTTTTGGTGACCCTCTGAAGCTCGATAAGATCGGATTTAGCGCAGTTTTCGTCGTTTTTTGGACCTCTTCGAACATGCCTAAATTCGTCACTCCGATGCCGCTCGTCATCTTCCGGCAACTCAAGTCACCCGGCTTTTATCCGCTCGGCGGTGTCCATGGTCTCTACCTCCGCATTCGCGGCGCCTCAGAAAGCTACATCCTCCGGTATCAGGACACATTCGGCAATCGGCGTAGCATGTCTCTCGGACTTCGCCGCTCCATGTCGCTGTCCGAAGCCCGCGCCAAGGCCACGGAAATCCGTGCACGCCTTTCTGAGGGCATTAACCCAACGCCCACACGCGTAACTCGTCGGCAGGCAAAGACGCAGCTATCGTCTTCAAAGACCGTCCTCACCTCCAAATCTTTCGCGGAGGTCATGGATTTGTGGCTGAAATATCGAGTGGAAAACAACTACTGGGTAAACGACCGGAAGGAGCCGTACGCCACGTCTAACCTTCTTGCTCGGCATGTGTTGCCTCGCCTCGGAAACATCGGCATCAACGCAATCACCGTTGAAGATATCCGTGATGTCCTTGTCCCTATTTGGACCACGAAAACCATCACTGCGAAGAAGGCGTTGCGCAACATCAGAGCAATTCTGAACTGGGCTCGGGCGATGAACTACAGCTCATCAGCTGAAGATTTGTGTTCTCTACACGGACCTCTCGGCGTTCTCATGGAAGGAGCTCGCAAGAACGCAATTCGCAAGGAAAACTTCGCGGCACTACCTTACGAACGCATTCCATCGTTCATTTATGCGCTCTACCATCTAGAAGGCACGAGCCGTTGGATGATGATGTTCGCTATCCTAACGGCAAGTCGCATGAAAGCTGTTCGTCTCGCCACTTGGGGTGAAATTGATTTTGAAAACCGCGTTTGGGATATTCCGCCAGAACACGACAAAATCAAAGACCCAAAACGCGACCGTACCATCTACCTGTCGCAGCAAGCTATCGAAGTCTTAAAGAAGGTTCGCCCGAACTTGCCAAAGGCAAACGACTTAATCTTCAAAACGGACAAAGGCGGCAGTTTTTCCGACGCAGCAACGACTGCCTTGATCCGACGAATGCACGACAGGCAGAAAGCTTTAGATGGCACCGGGTGGATTGACCCAGACAAGACCAAGCGCGAAGGCAAGATTTGCATCGTCACAGCGCACGGTACGGCACGCAGTGGCTTTCGCACGTGGGCTAAAGATGACCGCCTCGGCAACAACCGCAAATACGACCAGGAAGCGGCAGAACTTTGTTTGTTGCACAGTAAAGCTTCCGACGACTACCGCGGAGCCTACGACCGCGCACGTTTGAGCACGGAGCGCCAACGACTGATGGATGATTGGGGGAAATTTTGCTTTTCTCTCATCTCAGGCAACATAGCCTCTATCAATTAAGAAAACGCCTGAAAATTACGTAAACTCAGGAAGCAAAATATTATTGACTGACATGAAAAGCATCACAATTCGAAATAGTGTCACCGACTTTCTTATCTTTTCAGGAGGAAACAATGGTGACAGCATTGAGGTACGCACTGAGGGCAATTCCATCGGGGGCACGCAGAAGTTGAGGGCTCAGCTGTTCGACTACTGCACCAAAGTCATTCGCCACATAAAAATGAGCTACGAATACGATGAGCTGTCCAAACAGGCAACTACCAAGGATTTCTTAGTTGTTCGCCAGAAAGGTTCTGGCACAGTCGATCGAAAGGTAAACAACTTGGACGCCATTATTACGGCTAATTACCGCGCCAACAGCAAGCGTACGACAGACACGCTTAAGACAGCGGAGTCGGACCATGAGTAAAGTGCCAACAATTTCCAACGGTCAATCTGGGACGATTGTCCTCTACCGCGATGACGCAGAAAAAATCCGAGTCAGCGCACTGCTCAAGGACAAGACTCTTTGGATGACGCAAGCACAAATTGCAACGTTGTTTGACGTCAAGTCTCAGGCCATTACCAAGCACATAAAGAACATCTACGAAGAGGGCGAGCTTGTTGAAGCGGCAACTTGTTCCAAAATGGAACAAGTTCGCCAGGAAGGCAATCGCATCGTTAACCGAAAAGTAGCCTTCTACAACCTCGATATGGTGATTGCTGTCGGCTACCGAGTGAATTCCAAGAAGGCAACAGCCTTCCGTATCTGGGCAACCAATATCCTTCGCGAATACATCATCAAGGGATTCGCAATGGATGACGAACGTTTGAAAAATCCTGACTATTTCTTGGGCGAGGACTACTTCAACGAAATGCTCGAACGCATCAAGGACATCCGTTCGAGCGAACGCAGGTTTTACCAGCAGATCACCGACATCTACTCGCAATGTTCTGTGGACTACGACAAAAATTCGCCAATTACGCGGCTCTTCTTTGCTCAAGTTCAAAACAAGCTTCACTGGGCCATTTCAAAGAAGACTGCGGCAGAGATCATCTACTCACGGGCTGATCATACGAAGCCAAATATGGGCCTAACAACCTGGAAATACGGGCCTGATGGCCGCATCTACCAGTCTGATGTCGTCATTGCCAAAAACTACCTCGACAAAGATGAGTTAGCGCATCTCAACCGGTTGGTCGACATGTATCTCGACTACGCTGAGAATCAAGCGAAAAAGAAGATTCCGATGACGATGGCGGATTGGGCAGCTCGTCTGGATGCTTTCCTTCAATTCAACGAGGAAGAGCTGCTAACGGATGAAAACGGCAAAGTTTCCCGCGCCATTGCTGATGCCTTTGCGATCAGTGAATACCAGCTCTACCGAAAAGACCTTTTGAAAAACTATCAATCGGATTACGACTTGTTCGCAGCTGCTGAGGAAGCCGCTCTCCTAGAAGCGAAGGACCATGAGTGACTCGACGAAATGAGCCTCATGATAACCAAACGAATTCATTGGTATTAAGGAAGAACACGCCTTCGACGCTGTTCCCTTCCCGAGGAGGGAGTGAGCGTCGAAGGATGTTCTCTGAAGGCGAAAGATTAGAACTTCCAGTTGCCCTGAATCTGACCGCTTACACCATTACGCGTGCCGGCATAACCGTTGAGGCCAAATTCAAATGAGAAGCCGTCATTTCCCTCATAGGTCCAACCAGCTGAGAGAATGCCCGTCGTGCCTTCCAGGTCAGAGGAACGCAGACTGATTTCACCCTGCGAATCATGAGCCTGTCCCGAAGCTTCCGCTTTAAGCGTCTGCTCCAGAGCAAACCCGAAGTAAGGACGATGTGTCGGGCTGTAGTCGTATTCAAAAAGGCTTCCGAGTTGAACCCGATGGGCATTAAGGGCGTCGTATTCAAAACGAGCACCTTCGACTCCGTCGTGTCCTTTCACATTAAAAGACATAGAGTCAACACCATCGTAGAAGTAGGAGATAAACGCGCGTCCACGAAGTTTTGCGATCTGGTAGTCAAAATGGGTCCCCAGATGAGCTCCCCAATATGCTCGCGTACGATCCAGTTCAGTCGTCACGCCGGCCAGCTGTGCATCATAACGATTTGAGAAAGCACCCCCCTTAAGGTAAGCCGTGACCTGCCAGCCTTCAACGGGAAGACTCTGATTGACGTAGAGACCAACGCCCGCATAGTTATGCTTTCCAGCTCCGGAAACGTTTGCGAGTCCATTGTAAGTGCGAACATCATACGTCGCATGCCCCATTTCGATGAAGCCGCCGAACTCGGTTTGAGCGATGTGCGCAGCATACCCGACAAGTCCCGAAACGATCGTCGTATCCGTATCGCCCCGAGAATCCACGGCGAACGCAGCCTGTTTCAAAATGTAACAGCCCGGTAAATCCGGGCTGTTCTATTTTGAGGGGTCAGTCAACGTTGGCCCACTCTCCGCCAAGCCCCTCACAGTTCTTTACACCGATCGCCA
>CALXKM010000034.1 GCA_944388865.1 uncultured Duodenibacillus sp.
CGAGATTCAGAATTCGCAGCTCCTGCTTGCGCCAGACGATGGCTTTTTTTTCAGGCTTGAAGATGATTTCCCGATTATCGGTGCCTTCAATGGAGTTGAGTCCTCGCCGATATGACTTAAAGCGCGGCCTGCCCGCGTCCGTGAACATATAGCGCTCAACCGCCCTCCAGACCGTGCGTCCGATGCATTGCGCTTCATGGGCACCGATATCGTTTCGGCCGCTTTCTCTGCGATGGTTGTTTGCGACCGTTTTAAGTCCAAACTCCGTTAGTCGTCTTGAGCGCTGCAACGCAGCGAATTTTTTGGTTCGCTCCTTGCCTTTGGGTAGGTTTCGCGTTTCACGCCACTCCTTGCTTTCGCGCATGCGCTGGAGCTGTCCGAGAGCCGTACCAAGCGTTGCGTTGTATAGCATCCGGCCGAATTCGAACGCCTGCGTGAGGAATCGATCCTGCTGATCGTTCACCCGCAGAGGCAGCTCAAGGACGAAAGTCGGAGTAGAAGTTTTCATAGCAGGTTGATCTTAACCCGAGAACCAAAATAGGTGTAGGCCGAAGCCCGCTTACCCCACACTGGGGCATGCGCGGGCTGAATTTGGTCAAAAAATCTCAACAGAGAGCCGAGAGCTTACCAAAATGCGCAGCCTAACTCAGAGTCCCATTGCATCAGCCGGATGCTCAAAACAAAAATTTCCACCTCCAAAAAAGTTCTTCACACTGTTTTTCATGGCTGTGAATAACTTTGGGGAAAACTTTATCGTGCCTTGTTCTGCGCCCCTTTGCAGGCAATGCCGCGTTTACTTGCAGAATTGCGAAGATAAAACCAAATTCACTTATAAATCAATGGCTTACAAATTAATTTATTGAACTTTTCCTTCCATCTCACCCTGCACGCAGAACGGATTTAGCTCGAGCCGGCTTGTGGATAACTTTGATGATAACTTTTTCCTCCCGTCAAAAATCCAAAAGCACACGGCCTCTGCTCCCTGCAGCACACTGCCCGGCAGAGCCGCAGAGGTCTTGCTCAAGCGGCGCAGCAAGTCTACTGCGCAAGCCGAAAGATCGAGGCAATATCCTCCTGACTCAAATCGCCGATCCAGTTTTCACCTGCCGCCACGGTCATATCCACCAGCTCGCGCTTTGAGGCAATCATCTGATTGATCTTTTCTTCATAAGTGTTTGCCGTCACGAACCGATACACATTGACATTTCGCTTCTGCCCGATGCGATACGCCCTGTCCGTGGCCTGATTTTCCACAGCCGGATTCCACCACAGGTCATAGTGCACGACGGCAGATGCCGCCGTCAGGTTCAGCCCTGTTCCTGCTGCTCGAAGCGAGAGAATCAACACATTTTCATCACGTCTTTTCTGAAAGCGGTCGACCATCTTCTGGCGATTCGGCAAGGAAAGTCCTCCGTGCAAAAACTGCGGCCTGCGTCCGCAATGTTCTTCGATCCAGTTTTGCAGCAGCAGTCCCATTTGCACGAACTGCGTAAAAATGAGCACCTTGCGGCCTGCTTGATGCATCTCATCGAGAATGTCGAAAAGACGCTGCATCTTGCCGCTTGCAAGCGGCTTGTCCACATGCGTGCCGCCCTCATAGAGCGTCGGAGAGTCGCAGATCTGCTTGAGCCGCACCATCAGCTGCAGCACCAAGGCGCGGCGGGCAAACTGAGTTCCGGCCTGGTTGACCAGCTCAAGCCCTCGATTGACTTCCTGCTTGTAGAGAGAAGCCTGTTCTTTTGTCAGCGTGCAGAATTCGTCATTGACCACTTTGTCAGGCAAATCGCTGATGATCGACTTGTCCGTTTTCATGCGCCGCAGCAAAAACGGAGCGCTGATGCGGCGAAACGCCTCGGCGACAACTCGATCACGGCTTACTTCAATGGGCTGCGCATACTCGGCGCGGAATGCCGAGGCGCTACCAAAGAGCCCGCGGTTGACCACCTCCATCACCGACCAGTACTCCATCAGACGATTTTCAACGGGGGTGCCGGACATAGCGATGACGCCCTCGGCACGCACCGCTGCAACTGCGCGAAACACGCTGGTGCGGTAATTCTTGATGGCCTGAGCTTCATCAATGACGAGCAGGCGCCAGTCCATGCGTGAAATTTCTTTAATCGAAGTGCGCAGCGTACCGTAGGTCGTCAGTACGGCATGGCACGCTGCCGCATCAGCCAGTGCGCGATCCTGACCGTAATACAGCCCGACTTTGAGCTCGGGAACAAACTTTTGAGCTTCGCGCTGCCAGTTGATGACCAAGGATGCCGGCACCACGATGAGCGCTCTTTTCTCATCGAACTCTCCGTCCTCTCTCAGACGCTCAAGCACGGTCAGCACCTGCAACGTCTTTCCCAATCCCATGTCGTCGGCAATGATTGAACCAACGCCGGAATTGAGGTTTCGCATCATCCAACGAAAGCCTCTTTGCTGATATGGCCTGAGCGAAGCATTGAGCCTGCTGGGCAAATCAACAGGTTTTTCCGTAAAAATCTTCTGCAGCGCGCGGCGCAGCTCGCTGCCGATTTTGACGCCGGTGTTTTCATCAATTGCATTCGCGCCGAGCGCTTCGCGCAAAAGAGCGGCTTTGGAAAAATTCTTTTGCTGCAGCTTCTTTCGGATGGCCGCTACTTCTTCGGCAGTGACGTACATGTAGCCGTTCTTAAAGCGCATGATCTGACCGGCATGCGCGCACAGCCTGTCAAACTCGTCCTCGCTGACGGCCTGATTGCCCACGGCAAGCTGCCAGTGAAAATCCAAAAGCGCAGCCAAGCCGCCAAGTCCGGAACCTTCGACCCATTCCTCCTTTGCTTCGATTTCAAGCTTTGCCTGAGGCCGGAGAAGCTCCTGAAGGCTGCGCGGCAGCACAATGTCCACGCCCAGCAGCCGCAGCGCAGGAATAGAGGCAAACAAAAGCTCCGTGAGCTGCGAAAGCGACAGCTGCTGCACATTGACCTGATTGCGCAAAAGGTCTGTGAGCGCCGGACAGTGCTGCGAAAGCCTGGAGACGGCGCGCAGACAATCGAACCTAACGGCACGGTATTGCGGATCTTGCAAAATGTCGAAAAATGCCACGCTCTCAACGGCATGCTCACCTTGCTTCAGAGCAAAGCGAAGCTCCACGCCCACAGGTCTGTCGGCGGGCAGCTCGCCGTCGACGGCCAGAAAGTCATGCACGACGACAATCGGTCTGACGGGAAGGGCCGCCTGCATCATCAGCGGCGCCAGCCAGCTCTCGACTCTCATGGCAAGCGCCTCAATTTCAGCGTCTTCGCTTCGATCGACTGCTTTTGCAGCAAAGAGCACCTTATGCTCTTCATGCATTTTCTCTTCAGACAGTTCCTGTCGGCAGGCCTCGCGCACAAAGCTCTGAATGAAGATGCCCAGCACAAGCTCTCCGAGCAGCAAAGCATCTACCGTGCCGTGCACGCCGGAGAGCTTAAGAAATTCGCTCTGGACATGAGCAAAAGCCTCTCCGACGGCTATTGTTGTTTCGCGCACCTCTTGATCAAGCACGGCGGGCATCCAGCGAACCGCCAGAAAATCTTCAACCGGTTCGTATGCCTGCGGCAGCACTGCTCCTTTTTCGGTGAGCTTGCAGGCAATAACCCAGGCATAAAAGAGTGCTTCGAGCTCTTTTGGCGCGTCCATAAAGGATGTTGTCGTCAGATACCCGGAAAACATTTCATGCAAAGGTCTGGCAGCCTCAAAAGGCACGCCTCGAACGGCCGGCTGGCGCACCTCCATGGTGCCGAGCTCATCGCGCTCGCGCCACACAAGCGAGGCATCGGGCACAACCTGACCCCATCCATTGACGGACAAAGGGGGATGTTCCTCATCGTAGTCCGGAAGCGTACGCTCAAGACGCTTCATGCGCTGCTCAGATGCAATCTGCGCTGCGCGCCGAAGCACGCTCTTATAGTCGTCTCGAAGACAGCCGTGAGAGTAGCCCGCAGGCTTTTCGGCAAACAGCCCGCAAAGCGTCTCGGCCTGCTCGCGGGGATCGGCAAACGTCAGGGAAGAAAGCGCGGCAAGCCACTGATCGTCATCACTAGGCTGCGGCTCTTCGGTCTGCATGACCAAGTCGCTCCATCTAGGAAGCTCAACGTGCTCGGCACGGTCAATCTCCACGCCGCGCTTTTGCATCTGCTCGATGAGATCAATGCCGTGAAGCTTGAACAAAATGAACGGATTGGCGTCGATTTCTTCGCTCATTTTGTAGATGACGGCCGCAATGTGCTTGCAAGGCACCGCCTCATCCGGACACGAACATTTCATGCCGATGTCCTTCCAGGAATGCGGAAAGATGCGAATGCCGAGCCTGTCGCAAATATCAGCGATCTCCGGACTGAGCTCTCGGGCGGCAAGCCGGGAAACAATCAAAGGCGAAGCCGCCATCTCATCGACAAGCGCCTGAAGCTTGTCGGCCGCAACCGGTTCAAAACTCAGGCGCACCACGTAAAACGGATCGTAGTTGCCTTCGACTCGGCCTTTTACCAGCCGCTGCTCGGCATCGCACTTAAAGCTCAGCACGCGGCCTTCGTCAGCATATGCCTTGCCGCGAGGAATGCGATTTTCAAAATCAATTCCCTGCAAAGCATCAAGCCATCTCCGCCCCCACCAAGTTGTGCCGTAGGCAGTATTTTTCACCGTCATCAAAGCTTGCGATTCAATCATCATGCTTCCCCGTCGAGATCACTCAAACGCCGCCCAATTCAATCGCCAGCGGCAAAAAAACTTCAGCAATTCTAGGACAAGAACCCTGTTTGTTTAGAGTTTCCCAGTCAAATCAATACGTTTGCCTGTCGCCGTTCAAAAATCTTAGCCGCAGTGGCGCAAAACAACTGCTGACGCTAGACTGTGACGGATGATATTTTCGATTGCTTTCATCATAAAGCCTGGGCCGCGAATCTTTTTCTTCGGACTGTGCGCATGGGCGCTTTTGCTTTCGTCGTTTTGCGCACAGGCTCAATCTCCGCTTCGCGTGGGCATCAGCGAATTTGCCGAATTCAGCATCAACGAACCCATCATTGAGGCCACTGTCAAGGCGCTCGAAGAAGAGCTCGGCGCAGAAAACGTCTCTTCGGCCGTCTACAGCGTTGAGATGCTGCAGACCCTCGCCAAAGAGGGAGAGCTTGATCTCATTTTGTCTTCAGCCGGCACCTACCGGCGTCTTGCGATTGAAGGAGCCGGCGTTCGCGACATTGCCACTGTGGCATCCGAGCGCGCCCCCAACCCCAACTATGCCGACGGCTCGATTTTCTTTACTTTGGCCTCGCGCAAGGACATTCACAGCATTGAAGACCTGTACGGCAAGCGCGTCTCAGCCAATCACACGTACGCATTCTCAGGCTGGCAGACGGCCGTGCGCGAACTGATGCTGCGCGGCATTGATGACTATGAGTCATTCTTCGGCTCGGTCCTCTTTCAGGGACACGACATGACCAAGGTCGTGCATGCCGTGCGCGCCGGCATTGCCGATGCGGGCATTGTGCGCGCATGCTTTCTTGAAGATATGGGCATGGATCTGTCGGAGTTTCGCATTCTGGACGCCAAAACCAGCGACGGCAAAATCGCCTGCGAACACTCAACCGATCTCTACCCCAACTGGACGCTTTCTACTTTGCCTTCGACGCCGCCCGAAATCAGCCGCCGCATTGCCTCAGCTGTTTTTTCCATGCCCGCGCTTGAGAACAATCTGCGCTGGAGCATCGCGACAGACTTTCGGGCAATTGATGAGCTGTTTTTGAATCTCAAAATCGGTCCCTATGAATATCTGCGCGAATTCAGCCTCAAGCGCTTTATTGACCAATACTCGGGCTTTCTGCTCGTGTTTGCCACGCTCGTCGTGATGCTGATCTTTCACGCAGCCCGCACGCAGATTCTGGTGCGGCGCCGCACGCAGCAGCTTGTAGAGGCCAATGCGCGCGAACGCACGCTTGAGGCAGAGGCCGCGCAAGCCTCAGAAAGACTTGCCGTCATTGAGCGCGCAGGCATCATTGGTCAAATGTCTTCAATCATTGCCCATGAACTGCGCCAGCCGCTGGCGAGCGTGCAGCTCATGGTTTTCGGACTCCTCAGACGATTTGAAAACGGCATCGACAACAAAGACGTCACGATCAGCACGCTCGAGAAAATCGCGCACCAAAACGAGCGGGCTTCAGAAATCGTCAATCAAGTGCGCTCCTACGCAAAGGGAAACCGCGCGCGCAGCAAACAGGACATTTGCCCCATCGTGCAGGCAGCCGTTGCGGAAGTCAAAAAGTCGATGCGCGGATCTCAAGCGCTGATTGACTGCAAAATTGATCACACCGGCCCCATTTTGCTCGAAGTCAATGCGCTTGAGGTTGAGCTCATCGTCATCAATTTGATCCGCAACGCGATCAACGCCAACAAGGATCGAAAAGATACGCGCATACTTATTGAGGTTAATGAGGACGAGCTCGGCGCCTTCATCCGCGTCTCAGACAATGGCGAACTTATTACGGATGAAGACTGGCAGCAAATTTTGAGCAGCACCCGCTACTCTTCTCACAGACAAGGCCTGGGACTGGGCCTGCTGATCGTGCGCTCCATTACCGAGGACATGGGCGGGCGCGTCGTCTTCTCCCGCCAAAACAGCGGAGGCCTCAGTGTGCTGGTACGCTTGATTGCGCCTCCAGACGACAGCGCCGTCACCTTCGGCACCTTTTCGGACAACCCCCGCTGAAATGCCTCCCATAGGAAAATACAACCATGACTTTGCAGACTGTTGTACGCATCGTTGACGATGATCCTGCCGTACGGGAAGGACTTGCCTTCGTTCTAGAAAGCGAAGGTTGGCTTGTTGCCAGCTACGAAAGCGCCGAGGCCTTTTTGCGCGATGACCGGCCATCGGCTCCGGGATGCCTAATCCTTGACATCAATATGCCCTCCATGACCGGCATTGAACTGCAGCACGTGATGCGCGATCGCGGCTACAACCTGCCGATCATTTTTCTTACGGGGCATGGCGACATTGACATGGCAGTTGCCGCAATCAAATACGGAGCAGTTGAATTCCTTCAGAAAACTGGCGACAACACGCGCCTAATTGATGCAGTGCGCAAAGCTGTAGCGTATTCACGCGCCGGCTTTGCCGAGCTTGACATTGAACCTTTTGAAGCCATCGGCCGCTGCGCATCTTTGACCGAACGCGAGCGCCTCATTGCAGATATGATCGCCTCCGGCCTGTTAAACCGTCAGATTGCCGAACGTTTGGGCATTTCTGTTCGCACCGTAGAAACGCACCGCGGCTCCATCTTTCGCAAACTTGGCATCAAGACCACGGCCGAGCTTTCGCGCATGCTCGCCATGGCCGATGAACACAAAAAAGGCTGACGCGAGCCAAACTTTTCGTTTTGCCTTCCTGCAGGCAGCAGCCGCGCATGCTCGATCATGCCGGCTTTTTTTTGCTCATGACGTGAACACTTTTTGAGACCGCGCAAATTACGTACGTAGCGATCTGACCGAAGATGCGCTCAGACAATAAAAAAGGCTGGCGCCGCTTTTGGAGAAGCCGCAATGCCTCCAAGGTCAAATTTTTTGTGCGGCCGAGCCTTTTCCTTTCAAAACTAGAGGAGTACTGAAGATGACCAACATCTCCAAGCGCAATTTCCTGAAAGGCGCGGCCGTTGCCGCCACGCTGCCCGTCGTCGGCGCAGCTCACGCCAAAAAGGCTGATCTGCCCGCCAAGTGGG
>CALXKM010000035.1 GCA_944388865.1 uncultured Duodenibacillus sp.
TCAACCTATTTACGTTTGAAAAATATCCTGGGGTAGCGAAGCGTAGGGGCAAAGCCCCTGCCGAGACTTTCAACGGAGCGAAAAGCTCCTCATAAATTTTTTTGAAGTACCTTGACAGATACCGTTCCCCAACACCCACCAACAAACCCACGGAGAGAAAAATTGGAAATATTTTCTTTTGATTTAACTTTTCTTTTGGGGCTCATAGCAGCCATTGCCGCCGTGATCGCAGCTACCTCCTGTCATCGCCCTTTCCTGATCGGCCCTTACCAGTACCGAAGGAATAATTGCCGAGTTTTTGACGTCAGATTCGCAACCACTTGGCCAAACTGCCGCGTCAATTCAATCAGCGTAGAAGGCTTCGAAATAGCTCTTGTTGGAACAATTCAAGAAATCAAGGCTCCTGAGCAGTTCCATCCGTATCTCGGCGCTTTGGACTTTCACTCTGAAATCCCCCTTTCGTTGGTGACCTCTCCGAACAATCTGGAGTTTTCTTTCGTGCTGGTCGGCATCCCTTCGAGTCCAACCCCGCCTGATCGGCCGGAGATATCCGTGAAATACAAACGAAGTTTTTTCTCCTGGACTCTGCGAGGGCGCCCGGCGTCATAGCCTTGAGCTCAGCAACCACATCCTTGAGTTCCCGAAGAACGTACCTCATCTCGTGATAGAAACTGCCAAAAAACCAAGATTGCCGAAGCAGACAGAAAGACTGGACAACCAGGCAGACGCCGAAAAGAATCTCACAGAGATAATCTTTCATGCCGCCTCCTCTGCCGGCGCATTCCCTGCCGGTCCATCCATGAGATCTCTTCCGCGGCCGGCAATTCGATCGAGCGCGATGGCAGTCCAAGCCTGTCCTCTCTGCGCGTTGGTGACGTAAGGATCCCCTGGGCGCATTTGCGCCTGCAAAATCGCGCGCTGGTGAAGCTCGAAGGACATGCGATAGGCGAATGCCCTAGGAGGCTCCACAAACTCCACCAGCGCCCCGTTTTCGAACCCGGAAAGGATCCTGAGCCTGACATCCTCCTTGTCGAAGCCGAAAGCCATCGCTGCATCCTGCACTTTTCGCTCGAGCATGGCCACCGCGTCGGGTTTGGCCGCCAGGTTGTGCTCAAGCGCATCGATCGCCTTGATGAGCGTCCTGCACGCCGGGTCTCTGAGCACGGCCGTGATGCGCCCCCAGATCTTTGCGTCGGCAAAGGCGTGAAAACCGCAAAGCCCCTCTCCGCGATCAGGGTTGGTGAGAAGCTGCACCCGCATCGGGCAGCCTTCTGCACTGCAGCTCACCGGGCCCATGCGCATGTAGGCGCCGGTTTGGTTGTCGTCAAAGGCCGCAGTCTTTTTGCGAGTCGATTTATCGGCCATTCTCGTACCTCCCCTCGTAGATCGCGGTGTAGTGGGATGTTTGGTGGATCCAGTCGAAGTTCGCCTTCCACGGGCGCTCACGATCCTTGCCGGCCTTCACGCGGCCGCACAGGAAGTCGCATCGGGCAACTTTGTCGTAGAAGGCGCCGAAACCTTCGAGAATGTCAACGGTGTCGGTGCTGCCAACGGCATCAGCAATGTCCTGCCAGCGCTGGCGGATGTTGGACTTGCGCGCGTCGGTCAGGATCTTGCAGAAGCCAAGGTGATGAGCAAGCTTCTCGTTGTAGAGCGCCTTGATGCGCTCGAAGGGCACAGGCGCCGGCTTTCTTGGTGCGGGCTTGGATGTGTTTTCGTTTTCGCCCGTCAATGCGATGGTCGGCGCCGCAGGCGTCGACCATGAACAACCGTCAGGTTGTTCATATATATCCTGTTCCTGTTCCTGCTCCTGTTCCTGCTCCTGATTAGGCATAGTCTTTGCCGAAGGCTTTTCGACACCTCCCAGACAGGCTTTTGCGAAGTCTTCGGCAAAGGCTTCCTGAAAGGCTTCCCGATAACCTTCTGACATAGCGTCAATGCAGGATTTGGCTTGTGTCAAAACCTCAGTCATCAAAGAACATTCCGGCAAAAGATCAAGCGATCCTTTCCATGCCTTGATGACATTCGGCGACTCAGGGCGGTTGTATTTCAAGAAGTTGGGAGCGAAGATCACTCCCTTTTTATCAATCTTGATGACACCCTTCTCGGACAACTCAAGACAAGCTTCCAGAAAGGCTTTCCGAAAGCCTTCTCGAGACTCCTCCCAGCCGTATTTTTCTCCTGCAAGACCTTCAGGCGTTCCGCGCAGAGCTCCCAGAGACGTCATAAGAGGGTGCGTCAGAACGTATAGGAAGGCAAGTTGTGCGCAGTCTGATAGTGACGAAATTTTTTCGTCATTCCAGATCCGGGGGTCGATTTTTCGATACCTAGCCATACCCTCTCCCAATCAGTTCTCAAAAAGCGGGCTGAGTTTTTCTTTTGGAATTCCCGTCAGTTTCGAGACCTCGAGAACCCGTTTGGGAGGAACCACGCCGAGCCGAACCCATCGATCGACAGCTTGTCTGGAGATCGGAGGGGAGAGTTTTTTGGCCAATGCGCCCCGCCCTCCAACCGCTTTAACGGCCATCAGAACAGAGTTGTTAAAGCAACTTTCACTTTTCATAAGCATACCTCCTGGCAACCCATAGTAGCAATTTAAAATTTTTTCCGCAACATTTAGTTGCTTGTGCTAGGCAACAAGATGTTGCAAACTGGGTTGACTAGGAGGTTCTATGAAAATCGATTCGCCGATCGCAGTAGCTATGCGAAAAAAAGGCCTGACACAAGACCAGGTAGCTAAAAGTCTTGGGGTTTCTCGCCAAGCAGTTCAGAAATGGACGGCCGGAGGAGACTCGACTGTGAGCAACCTAAAGAAACTCGCAGCAGTGCTAGGAGTGTCAGTGGCCTACCTGACAGGAGAGGCAGAGGATGACAAGTCTTCTGTTCAAAGAGTCTCCGATCCATCAATTCCCCCTCCAGATGGATACACACGCGTACCCATCTTGTCTGCCTATGGCTCTTGCGGCCCGGGGGAGGAGAACACCGACGAATACGTTATTGGATTCATTGATTTCGCTGATTGGTTTTGCCGCACCTTCCCAGGAGTGAGCTCAATCAAGCGCTTAGAAATCGTCAACAGTTCTGGTGACAGCATGGAACCGACCATTGCGGCGACCTCTCTTCTTGTGCTTGACCGGAATCAATCAACGATCTCAAGAGACGGCATTTTTTGCTTTCGTAACAATTCTGAGTTGTTCATCAAGCGTGTTCAGAGAAACATTGACGGGACAGTACTCCTGCTCTCTGACAACCCCTTGTACAAACCCATCAAAGTCGACAGGCTCCAGCTTGAAAATTCAGAGATACTAGGGCGCGTCGTCTACGTTTTCAACGGCAAATCCATCATTTAAAACAGGCACAGCCCAGCCGCCTTCGTGGCGGCTTTTTTTTTGCCTTCTTGACTTTTGTCAACATTAAGTTGCTTTCCGCCTTTGTGAGAGGCAACTAAAAGTTGCTTTATTGTCTCTTGTTCTGCTACTATTGCTTGCATCGAATAGCAACTGTTTGTTGCATGCTAGGAGTAGCCCCATGACACAAAAACTCTCCCCCGCAGCGGCTCGTGAAATCTGGGCCGTCCTCGCCCGCGAAGCCAAGCCAACCCAGGGCGAAAAGTTCACAGATCTCAAAGATCACCTTTTTTACCTGCTGAACGATCTTCAGTGCCGGATCGACGAAGATCCGGAGGCGAAGCCTCTGGGCTGGTGGCTCGACCGGGATGTCGAATTCAACCGGCAAATGGCCAAGACCATGGATCGAGTTGTTGACATGGCCAAAGACTCCACGAACTCAAAGGAGGAGTTCTTGGAAAAAGGCGCCTGCGCAGCCATCCGATACATCTTGACCAAAGGTGCCATGCTCGAGATTCCGTTGGAGGTGCTCAATGACAACTTCAACCAGAAGACGATCAGAGCAATCCTGAGAAAAGTCTTGAATGTTGGCGAATCCCAAGACGTGCACATTCCAACTGGCAACGACTTCCCGAAGGGCTCGAATATGGTCATTAGCGCCGACTCGGACGGCGTCTCCATTGGCGTTGCAGTGCCCAAGGGCTCGCTGCATGAAGTCGAAGCCAAAAAAGAAACGATCAACTGAGGAGATGGCGATGATGGACAACAAGGCAAACGTGCCCAGCAGAGAAGAAGTCAACAGCCTGATCTGGTCGACCGTTCTCAAATCCGTTGAGGCCGGCAACTGCCGGCCAAAAGACACTGCTAATGAGCTCAAAGAACTCTGGCGAGAGTTCTTCGATGAAGACTACATCAATCAACAGAAGGAGAGTCTTCGACGCATTCGACAGGTTCGGTTAGAGCGGCGTGCAGCTCTCGAAGCTGAGTTGCGAAAAGACCGCTGAAGACATCTCTGCTCATCTCTTCTACCCCTTGAGTCGCTCCGAACTCAGGAAAGTTTTCAGCAAGGGGCGATGAGTTGATCAGCGCGCAAATGATCTGAACAGACTGTTCTTCAGTGAAAGCTTTTTCTGACATTTGATTTCCTCCAGGGAAGGTTGAGAAACGTCGGTTCTTGGAACTTTCCGACATCTCAATCTTCCCACGGAGGCTCCAGGAGGGCAACACATGGACAACTCGCACGACTGGCAAGACGCAGGCCGAGCCCTGATTCAGGGATTGATCGAAACGGCAGTCTTCATCGGAATCATCGTGCTGGGCGGCATGGCTGCCACCCTGCTCGGAATCTTTGAATAGGAGCCATCATGGCAACAAATGCAATCTACATCTCGAACCGCAAAGCCCATGGCCTTGTGTCCCTCTTTCTCACGGCAGGTCTTTCTCTCTCAAAGATCAGGCAAGGCGCCGGCGTCTCTGTGCCCACGCTGAGAAAATTCGCCAAGCCCAGCGAGCTGCGGATGCTTCCGGAAACGTACGAAAAGCTTGTGTCGCTCTTTGAGCGGCTCAAGCAGACGGACGAAGAATTCCAGAAGTATCTCAAAGACCTCTATGCCCGCAATGCCGAGCAGGACAAAGCTCGAGCAGAAGCAGAAGCAGAAGCCGAAGCCGAAGAGATCGAGGCCGAGATCGATGACGAAGCGCCGGAGATCTCCCAGGAGCCCCAGCCGGATCTTGTCAACCACCCAAACCACTACCTGCAGGCAGCTGTCACTGTCGAGCCGATCGAGATCACGCAGTACCTGCCGCATCCGCTGGCGAGTGCTTTTGAGTACCTGGTGCGTGCCGGGCACAAAGATGGCCAAAGCGAAGCTCTCGACCTGCAGAAGGCGCGCTTTTGGCTGCGGCGCTGGCTGCAGCTTGACGCTCCCTATGTCCCAATGAGGATGGACTGTTTCGCGGGGCTCGTAGTTTTGCGCAAAAAGAACCCCTTGGCGTGCGGAATGCTTCTGCCGGCCGCAGAGGAAACCCTGCGCCAGCACGAAGAGGGCTCCGAGGTTTTCCCGTTCCCGATCATCGCAAAAACCATCAACGCAACCATCGAAGACACGATCGACAGAATCTCCAACCGACTGATCGAGCTTGGCGTCGAAACCAAGGAGGCGTCATGAACTTCAGCCCTGACTACGAGCGCGCGGCGCTCATGATGCAGATGGCCAAGCGCCAGGGTCGCATCGATCGCGCCCGCCGCTTCCTGCTGCCGACTTTTGCTTTTGCCGGAGCACTCGCTCTGGCGCTCTGGAGGATTTTCTTTTATGTCTAAAAAAATCGAAGCTAAAAAAATCGAATACGCGGACTTTGCGGCCCTTTTTGCAACCCGCTGGGATGAGCTCATTGAAAAGGTGCGCGACTTCAACGAAGTCCTCGTTGCTGCCGATCTGGCACTCCCCGCCTCCCGAGCCGAACTGCTGAGAAACTTCCGAGCCGAACTGCTGAGAAACTTTTCTGTTTCCACAGCCAAATCAGTCGTCGAATTGGCGTTGGCCTTCACCGTCATCGACTTTGTGGCCTGCGGCGGAAGGAGCCTCAACGAGCTCCTTCACCAGATCCGCTGTGAGACAAACATCTCAGAAAAAGACGAGGACTTCATCAAAAAAACTTGGAACGAATTGAAACGTTTGGAGAAGGAACATGCGACTAACTGAAACGATTGAATGGCTCCCCTTTCCCCGGTTCAAGCCCGCCAAAGACGGGCACTACCTGGTCGACTTGGTCAAAGGCGCCAAGACCGGCGTCCGGATGTGGGAGTGGAAAAACGGCTGCTGGATTTTTCATCGGTCGGAAGAGAAGAACGGGCTCATCAAGGCCTTTGCGGCCAGCCCGATCGGAATGACGGAACTCAAAGAGCGCTTTCCGGAGCCGGAACCCATCATGGAGTGGAAATATGAATAAAAATGCGACCATCACTTGGCACCCCGTCAGACTCGTGCCTTACGACCCTGTCAAGCACGCTGAGCGGTTCGAAGACATGTCGACTCCTGATGAAGTTTGGGAGGGAGTGATGCCACTCGAAGACGGCCAGTATCTAGTGACTTTCGAAACCGGCTTCGTCGGAGTGGACGAGTTCGCCATTGACGGCGATGAATGCTGGTTTGAAACAGAAGGCGTCATTGCCTGGGCGGAATTGCCGGAGCCTTACGTTCCTGAGGACGACAGCGATGCCAAAGAGTAAGCGCCCACGCAAGGGCTACACCGGAAGGTGGAAAAACGTGCCCCAATTCATCCGGAGAGATCAGCTCGACGAGATTCAGGCGCTCTTCGTCGACATCCAGCTCATCGTCGAGATCACGCTGCCGGCCGGCAAGTGCACGATCAGCGACGTGCAGAAGATGCGCGACATGCTCAACTTCGCCACCGTCTTGGTCTACGCCGGACACGTCTTCGATCCGGACGCTTTTGAAGCTGAGCACGGTGTCGAGTGGAGGAGATTCGTGGATGCCTTCCACAGCTACTACGGAAGAGCTCTGACGAAAAAGATTTTGTAGCAACCGGCGACGAACTCAAGGCTTTCCGTAGAGGATACGAAATCTGCGGTCTGATCGTACATGACGAGCTCGAGGCGGAACCTAAGTGGTGTTTGAAGTGCTTCTCCTACATGAAGAGGATCACTGACGCCCCTGCCGGACGCATTCAAGTCGACCTCACCGGAGTCGAGAGGAAAATCCAAGGCTCATTGGCAAACGGAAGAATTTAAACTGAAAAGAGGTGAAAAAATGACTGCAACAACTTGGGATCAAATCAAGCCCCACAACCCCGACGGACTCGGCGGCTGCCTGCTGCTTGGCAAAAAAGACGTGGCCAAGCTCCTTGGCTTCAGCGTCTCGACCATTCAGCGACTCCGCAAGAACGACCCGAACTTTCCTCGCCCGGTGGATCTTCCGAGTAAAATCAAGATCTGGAAGGCCGCCGACATCATCAAATACGTCGAGACCATGGGCTATCAGACCAATGATTTCGACATCGATGCCGAAGATGATTATCTGGATGACTAGAGAAAAATCGCAAACGACTAAACCCTGCCCAGATCGATTAGGATTTAGTTCAGTCTAGTTCATCACTCATTGCTAGCCGAATTGCTAGCCGCCAGCAAGAGGCATTTGAGGAAGGCTTGTTTTAGAGGGTTTTACGGGGTCCATCTCCACCCCAGAATTCAGAGCCTCGATTGCAGTGATCGAGGCTCTTCCTTTTTCGGCGCTTGAAGTTTTAATCCAAAACCGCCTTGCGCCAATCGAATTTGGGCAATTCCTTTTTCTTGTCCTTAAATGTCCTTACTTGAAAACGCCTCTCGGAACAAAGCGCCTTGGCAATGAGATTGCGCGGACGCGCCGTCTTGATTTTGATGGAAATCTTTTTCCTTGTTCGCTTCATAAAATTCGGCGCTCTTATATTCATGCGGAGAAAAAGCGCCGCCTCCTTGCTTTTGCAAAGTTGGATCATCATTTTCCACAGTCGCAACCTGCAACTTGCTGTCAGGCTCAGCGCTACATAAGCCTTCCGAATCTTTTGATTGGCGACTTCGGATGCCCGCTATGCTGCCTCACGCTGCGTCAGATGCTGCCGCAGGCAAACCACACAAAAAAACGAGACACAGCACGCCCAACATGCCATGTCTCGCAGTCTTGCAAGGAAGGACTTCTCCAGTCGCCTTAAGCGTCCGGATTGATCGTATTGACGAACGGATACGGACCGCTGAAGTCGCTCGGGAACGGGAACTGACCAAAGTGCGTAACCCAACCGTCTTCCAGATAGGCATGCATCGCATAGCCAGGCGTTTCAAAAACGAACTCGTCGCCGCCCTTGGGAGTCAAGTCAAGCAGCATCTGCAGCGACACCGACGGAGCCGTCACCACTGCAAGCTTATTCTTGGCCAGCGTAGCGACAGGCCGATGCAGGTGTCCGGTACAAAGTCTGATGTTTTGTTTTTGCGCCAGCAGATCAATGAGACGCTCGCCGTTGCCGAAAGGCTCATCCATGTATCCCATGCCTGGCTTGACGGGCGTGTGATGGCAAAACACGAGCGTGGGCTTATCGGTCTTTTCGAGTTCTGCCTCCAGCCAGTCCATCACGGCATCGGGCACTGCGCCCCAGTGAATACCGGGCTGCAGCGTATCGAGCATAAAGAGCTGATAGTCGCCCACTTCAGCCGAAAAGCTTAAGTTTTCCTCGCTGAAAACATTCGGACAGAAGTGCGGCAGGCACTTCAAAAAAGGTTTGCGGCGATCGTGATTGCCCGGAACCATGAAGCAGGGCTTGGAGAGCGAGTTGAAAATCGCGTCAATCAGGTGATATGAGTCGATATTTCCGTCGCAGCTCAAATCACCCGTAACGACGATGGCTGAATATTCCTCTTCGTGCGCGCGCAGCCACTCCGTGAGCTCAATCATGCGGCGTGCCGTATTGGCGCGAGCATAGGCAAGCTTTCCGACAGGCTCGACATGCAAGTCCGAAATCTGCAGAATCGGCTTCATTTCTGCTCCTTTTTGTCCTCGACAAAAACCATCAGCTCTTCGGCGGGAATGACCATCATCGCTTCCACACCCGCTTCAATACCGGCCGGAACTTCGGACATATTGACCTTGATGAGCTTCATATGGCTCTTGAGTTCAACCGAAATGCGAATGAAGCTGCCCATGAAGTGAAAATCGCGAACGACCACAGGAACGCGCAGCGCGGGTTCGCTGCCGGGTTCCGTGCCCGCAACCTCTACGCTTGCGGCCTCGGGACGAACGAAGGCAAGAATGTCTGCCTGCGATATTCCCTTGAGGCGTTCGCGGCTAGAAGGTGACAGAGCTTCCAGACCGATGCGGCCGCCATCGATGTCGAGCATGCCGCCTTCGAGCCTGCCTTTGAGCTTGTTGCTGTTGCCCACGAAGCCCGCGACAAAATCTGTGGCAGGGTTGTTCCAAACATTCTGCGGCGTGTCGGCCTGATGAATGACGCCGCCTTGCATAACGACGATTCTGTCGCCGAGCACCATGGCTTCGTCCTGATCATGCGTCACGATCACAGCCGTAATGCCCAAACGCTTGAGGATCACGGCGAGCTCTTCGCGCACCTTGTGACGCAGCAGAGCATCCAGAGCCGTCAGAGGCTCGTCAAGCAACAGCACGCGCGGACGGATGGCCAGAGCGCGCGCAAGCGCAACGCGCTGACGCTGACCGCCCGAGAGAGCCTGCACGGGACGCTGAGCAAAGGGCTCAAGGTTGACGAGTTCAAGCATGCGATCGACCGTTTCCTTGATCTTGTCGCTCGACTCCCCGCGAACCGTCAAACCGTAGGCCACGTTTTCAGCCACGGTCATGTTGGGAAACAAAGCGTAGGACTGAAACATGAAGCCAATCTGGCGCTTTTCGGCAGGCACATTCGTGACGTCCTTGCCTCCGATCAAAAGCTGAGAACCCTCGTCAGGCGTCTCAAGACCTGCGATCATGCGCAGCAGCGTCGTCTTGCCGCAGCCAGAAGGTCCAAGCAAAACGGTACGACAACCGGCGTCCATGGTCAAAGAAAAGGGCGAGAGCACCCGAGTCGTGCCGTAGTGCTTGCTCACGTTTTTGAGTTCGATGGAGACAGACTCCTGTCCCTGATTGAGTTCTTGTTGCATATCTGTTATCTGCACTTTAGGCGTTATTTGTTTTTCAGCGCACGGCTCTTGGCCAAACGCTCCGGAAGCTTCTGCATCAACGTCAGAAGCGGCACCAGAATGACGAAGAAGATGAACGTATAGGCACTGCCCACTTCAAGCCGCATGGATGCATAACTGTCGGCCAAACCGACGGGAAGCGTCTTGGTGTAGGGCGTCTGAAGCATCCAAGAAATATTGAATTCGCCCAGTGACACGGTCACCACCATCAATGCCCCGGCCAAAATGCCTGGCATTGCCACAGGCACGACCACGCGTCTGAATGTCGTCCACGGAGAAGCGCCGAGCGTAGCCGAAGCTTCTTCGTACTGCGACAGCGGTTCGACGCGAAGCACCGCCGTCACGGAGCGAACCATGAAGGGCAGGCAGAACATCACGTGTCCGGCAAGCAGAAAGAAGATGCTCTGACGAAAGTACGAGAAGCCGCCCCAGATGAGCAAAATGCCGAGGCCGACAGCCAGTCCTGGCATTGAAAGCGGCAAAATGAACGCCTCTTCGACGAAGGCCGCCCAGCGGCTTCTTTGTTCGCGTACAAGAACCCATGCGGCAGGCACGCCGATGATGACGCAAACAACGAGAGCCATAGCCGCCAAGCCAAGGCTTCGCAGAATCGTGTCGCCGTAAAGTTCGAGCACCTTGACGAGCCACTGCGTTGTAAAGCCCGACTTGATGCCTCTGAAGGAGTTCACCGTAAAGGCTGTAATCACCATCTGAACAACGGGGACCATCAAAAACAAAAGCGTCAGTCCAGTCAATGCTGCTTCAAAGCAAACGGCGCCGTTGAAAGGTTTTTTTGCTGACATTTTCTACCTCTATCAAGCTGCGCCGGTCACGGAAGTCGAACCAGAAAACGTACGAGCGGCCACAAGCATGACCCAAGTGATGATGCCCAGAACCACCGAGAGCATGGCGGCCGAGGCAATGTTGGCCGAGAGCGTGAATTCGGTGTAGATCGTAATCGGCAGCACATTGATGTCGGTAGCCAATGTAAAGGCTGTGCCGAAGGCTCCCATCGACGTGGCAAAGCACAAGGCGCCGGTCGAAAACAGCGCTGGAGCCAGAGCCGGCAGCGTCACGTCCTTGAGAATGCGAAACGACGAAGCGCCCAGCGTTCTGGCTGCTTCTTCATACATCGGATCCATCTTTTTGGCAGCGGCCATAACGGTAGTCACAACGCGCGGAATCGAAAAGTACAGGTAGCCGAGAAAAAGGCCCGCCATGCCATAGGCAAAAACAAGCTTGCCGGCACCCAGCCCCTGAGTAAACATGCCGATCAGGCCATTGCGGCCGCCAAGCATGATGATCATGAAGCCGACCACCACGCCCGGAAAAGACAACGGCAACGTGATCAACCCCACAACGGCGTCGCGTCCAGGGAAGCGATGCCGCTCCAAGAAAAGCCCCGTCAGTCCGCCCACAAAAAGGCTCGCGAGCGTAACGAAGATTGACAGCACGATGGTCGAGCCCACGCTCGTGCTGTATCGGGGATTGGTAATGATTTCAAGATACAGACCCAGTCCGCTTTCTGAAGACACCGAAGCCGGAATCAGTCTGACGACTGGCAGCACAAAGAATGCTGCCAGCACGACCAGAGCGGGAAGCAGATAGAGCCACGTTGAACGCGATTTCATTGCGCGGCACCTATTTTCGGTTGATTAGCCCTTGGTAGCCTTCAGATAGGCCTGACCGAACGCCTGCTGAACCTCAGCCATGCGGGCGTAGTCGATGCCCATGGCGCGCTTGTATTCAGAGTCAGGCAGGAACTTTTCCTTGGCCGCCGCAGGCAGCTCGCCCAAAACAGGTCGCAGATAGTTTTCGGCCCAGAACTGCTGGCCCTTTTCACTCAGCACAAAATCGATCACTGCCTGGCCGTTGGCACGATGCGGAGCGCCCTTGACCATCGTCATCACATAGGGAACCTGGATCGTGCCTTCCTGCGGGATCACGAATTCAATGGGAGCCTTGTCGGTGTACTTGGCGCGATAGGCATCGAAGTCGTAGTCAAACAAAATGGGAATTTCACCGGACAGGCAGCGCGCATAGGCCGTCTGCTTCGGAATGATCGGGTGGTTCTCGAGAAGCTTTTTGTAGAACTCAATGCCCGGCTCGAAGTTGTCGAGCGTGCCGCCCAGAGCTTGGTTGGCAGCCACGGCGCAGGCATAGCCCACAAAGGCAGAAGACGGATCAAGAAAGCCCACCATGCCGTCATACTTAGGATCGAGCAGATCCTTCCAGCTCTTGGGAACAGGAATGTCGCCCAGAGCCTCGGTGTTGACCATAAAGCCGACGGTGCCGGCGTGAATCGAAACCCAGTAGCCGTCCGGATCCTTAAGGTTGTCCGGAACAGCCTGCCAACCCTTGCCCTTGTAAGGCTCAACGATGCCTGCCTTCTTGGCGTTTATGGCAAAGGAAATACCCAGATACATGGCATCGGCCACCGGGTTCTTGGCTTCAGCGATCACCTGAGAGACCGACTGGCCGGAGTTCTTATTGTCTATCGGAACATTGATGCCGGTTTCCTTGGCGATAAGCTTGAGCATATTGCCCCAGCCTGCCCACTCTGCAGGAACGTTGTAGCAGATGGCGGTCTTGCCTTCCTGAGCAAAGACGCTGCCGCCGAAGCCGCCCATCAGCAGAGCAGAACCAAAAAACATCTTGCCGAAATCGCGGCGATTGATCGTCATAGTCATCTTTTTATCTTCCTGAAAATACGAGGACTCCAACCTCTTCGTTACGAGTTGGAGCGCATCGTAGAACCCGACTATGTACGCACCGTGATGACTTCATGAAAAATTAATGACAAAACCTCCTCGCAGCCTTTGGAATGCGTTGATTTTATTGTTCTTTCCACCCTCCCAAAGTTGCACCATCCAATAGGTTTGATCCATCAAACTTTAAACA
This sequence comes from uncultured Duodenibacillus sp., assembly GCA_944388865.1. Lineage (GTDB taxonomy): Bacteria > Pseudomonadota > Gammaproteobacteria > Burkholderiales > Burkholderiaceae_F > Duodenibacillus. The sequence continues at coordinate 12,946 of CALXKM010000035.1, forward strand.
TTTGATCAACAAAAAAAGCCCTGATCCGCTCGACCAAGGCTCTCTGTTGGCGACATGAAGCGCGCCGGCTATTTGCGTATCAGTGGTGCCCGAGGAGAGACTCGAACTCTCACGCTTATTAGGCGGAGGATTTTGAATCCTCTGCGTCTACCATTCCGCCACTCGGGCTGAGGACACACCAATACTGAAGCTCGGAATTATGCCGAGATTGTGAAAAATTTGCAAAGTCTTCGATTCTGGTTCTTTGGTTCGAAAGCTCTCGACCTTTTCAATGCACGCTGACCGACTTGACCTGCGCCCAAACACGCATATCAGGAGAAATTCCCATCTTATGCAAACTACGAGCCGTAACCTCGGCCAAAATCTTGCATCCGCAGCCTGCGTCCAGCTCTACGAACCTGCGAGAGGCATCAGTCGCCTCAAAGATATCGGCCGCGCGGCAGGCAAACACGTTTTGAATGCTCGTCTGCGAAGGCTTGTTCACGGAGATGGACACATCATCGGCATCAATCATGAGCCGCAGTTTTTCACCTATTGCGTAGCCGGCGTCGTGCACCCAAAAATAAGCATCTCCCGCGGCAGCTTTAACAAGTCCCCAATCGGAGTCGCGCTCAAGCACAACAGCCTGCACTAGGCTTGATTTCTTTGCCTTGACTGAGGTTTGTCTGCCCAATTGATGCCAAACGTCAGCCACCGCTCCCTCAAGCTTGACTTGACCGTTTTCCATAACGACAAGGGTATCAGCAAGCCTTAGCACCTCTTCTTCAGAGTGCGTGACGTACACCACTGGGATATTGAGTTCGCGCTTGATGCGCTCAAGCCAAGGCATGATCTCAAGCCTTCGGGCGTGATCGAGAGCTGCCAGCGGCTCGTCCATAAAAAGCGCCGCAGGGCAAGTCACCAAAGAGCGTGCAATCGCGCAGCGCTGTCTCTCGCCGCCGGAGAGTTCATTGACGCGCCGTCCGAGCAAATGTCCAATGCCTAAAAGCTCTACAGCCTCCTCGAGCCTTTTTTGCCCGCCGACGTCGTGCATGCGTTTGAGCCCATAGCAAAGATTCTGCTCCACATTCAAATGGACAAAAAGACTGGCTTCCTGAAAGACATAGCCAAGTCGTCTTTCGCAGGTCGGCACAAAAATACCCTTTTCATCATCCTGCCAAGTCCTTCCCGCGATGCGAACAAAACCCCGTGCACGCTCAAGCCCTGCTGCGATTCTGAGAACCGTGGTTTTGCCGCAACCCGAGGGACCAAAGAGAGCCGTTACGCCGCCAGAGCGCACGCCGACATCGACATCGAGCTCAAAACCCGTCGCCCGGCGCAGTCTCACGCAAATGCGATCTTGCATTGCCTTTGCTCTCCTTTGCCTACACGGGCGTCGTTGAAATGGGCCCTCGGCGATTGCGCCTATTAAACAAAGTCACCGCCAGCAGCACCAAGAAGGAAAAAATGAGCATGCCGCCCGCAAGCCAATGCGCCTTGTCGTACTCCATAGCTTCAACAAACGTATAGATTTCGGTGGAGACCACCTGCGTCTTGCCGGGAATATTGCCGCCGATCATCAGCACCACGCCGAACTCGCCGATCGTATGAGCAAAAGTCAAAACGGCCGCCGTAAAAAGGCCGGGCCTCGCCAGCGGCATCACCACGGAAAAAAAGGCGTCCAGAGGTTTTGCTCCGAGCGTAGCGGCCACCTCCATCGGCCGCGGCCCGATGGACTCAAAAGCTGCCTGCAGAGGCTGCACGGCAAAGGGCAGAGAATAGATGATGGAGCCTACCACCAATCCGGGAAACGTAAAGGTCAAAAGCCCCCAGCCAAGCGACTGCGTAAGCTGCCCCAGAGGTCCGTGCGGACCAAGCGCAACGAGGATGTAAAAGCCCAATACCGAAGGCGGCAGCACCAAAGGCAGCGTCACGAGCACCGCAATGGGCGCACGCAGAGGATTTTGCGTGCGCGCAAGCCACCACGCCAGCGGCGTGGCGGCAATAAGCAAAACAACCGTCGTCACGCCGGCGAGCTCCAAACTCAGCCAGACAGGGTCAAGAGAAATGCCGGACATGCCGCCTCAAGAAAAAAAATGACTGCACCGTCGAGCAGACAGTTTAGCCCGCACCGTACCCATAGGCCTCTTTAATTTTGGCCGCTTCAGGTCCTTTGAGAAACTCGAGAAATTCTTTGGCAGCCTCGGCATTTTTGCCGTTTTTTAAAAGCACGGCGTCCTGACGAATCGCGTTGTAGTATTTTTCAGGCACAACCCAGCCCGAGCCCGAGGTGAGCTTGCCGTCCTTGGAGACCTGACTTAAGGCAACAAAGCCCACTTCGGCGTTGCCCGTCTTTACAAAGTTAAACGTCTTGCCGATGTTGTCGCCTTCGACGAATTTGGGCTGCACCTTCTCAAAAATCCCCATCGCCTTGAGAGCTTCATATGCAGCAAGCCCATAAGGAGCCAGCTTGGGATTGGCCACTGCGCACTTGTTGAAGTCGAGTTTTTTCAAAAGCGCCTCTGCATCGGTGATTTTTTGTGCGTCGGAGCTCCACAGCACTAATTTGCCCACAGCATAAGTAAAAGACGTGCCGGCAACTGCATACCCCTCTTCAATGGCCTTTTTCGGCGTTTTGGCATCTGCAGCGAGAAGCACGTCAAAGTCAGCTCCGTTTTTGATCTGACCATAGAACATTCCCGTGCCGCCGAAACTGAGCACGAGCTTGTGGCCGGTCTGCTTTTCAAAAATCGGCGCAAGCTCTTTGGCAGGAGCTGTAAAGTTGGCAGCCACGGCTACCAAAACATCAGCAGCCGATGCAACGCATGATGCCGCGCCAAGCGCTGCAGCCAAGGTCATTTTGATGGCATTTCTCATGGAGTTCCTCCCGAAAACCGTTTTCCCAAAATAGAATAACGGCAAGCTTATCACGCCTTATTCATATTTTGAATAGCCCTATCGAACAGCTCCTTGGCTACAGTTTGTTTAGACTACGCCTGAAGTTCATTTCTGGTCTTTTTTTCTATGGCAAGCTGCAAGACACCTCCTGAACAGGACTCTCCCCACACAGCAGCGTCCGCAAGCGAATCCGACCTGCTGGCCGCTCCGATTGCGCTCACGCGGCAGCTCGAGCAAATCGTCGACAAGCGCATCAACATATTGCGGCGCATCCATGAAACGGGATCCATTTCAGAGGCTGCGCGCCTTGCCAAAGTCTCCTATAAAGCTGCCTGGCAGGCCATTGAAACGCTGGGAAATCTTGCTGGGGCTCCTTTGGTTGAAAAAGTCGTTGGCGGCAGCCACGGCGGCGGCACGCAGCTCACGCCCACAGGACGAACGGTGCTCGAACTCTCCGAGCGTCTGGCGCAGGCGCGCGAAGAAGTCTTTGCGCAGTTTGCCTCCACCTCCTTGCCGGAACTTGTGCCCGTCGGGGCAACAACGCTTCGCACGTCCATGCGCAATCAGTTCCCGGCAACGGTCACTCGCATCGTTCGCGGCGCAGCCATGGTGCATCTGACTCTTGAAATTGACTCTGAAAACAGCATCAAATCCTCTCTTACGCAAGAAAGCGCTCAGCTGCTTGGCATTGCGCTGGGCTCGCGCGTTCTGGCGCTATGCAAGGCCACGGCAATTGAAATTACCCGGCCCTCAGCCGTCGAATCAAAAACCCCCGTCATCCGCGGCACCGTTGTGCGCTCGGCTCGCAACGACAAAGGCGGCGAAGTCACCATTCGACTTGCAGGAGGCACCTCTTTGGTCGGCTTCAGCCGCTCGGGCCACGGACTGCATCTCGGAGACAAAGCGCAAGCCGTCGTCGCACCTCCGGCCGTCGTCGTCGCCCTTTTTTCTTAACCAGACTCTGCAAGCACTCACGTAAGTGTCATCGCAATATTGTTTGTACTTAGCGACTTTCAAAGTTCGTCCGACAGTTTTAGAATTGCCACTTTGTAGACCATGCTGAAGGCGCGGCCAACATCAAGATGGCAGATGTCTTTGACTTCGGTCAAGGAGTCTTAAGGAAAAATGATACGAAATTCTTAAGATTCGCAGATGTCTGCCTTATTGGGAACGGCAGCCTTCGTCAAGCAGCCGGCATGTGTTCGACTGCAAGACGCTATCGACGCTTGACACGCATGCAGCGCGTTCGGCCGGCAGGCCAGCTGCATAGAGCGATTGATAAACAGCATAAAAACAAAAGTTTCGTTCGCAATCCCAAGGAGTCTTTATGAACAAGAACAGCAAATGGTATGCCGGCGCAATGGTTTTGGTCGGCGTTGTTGTCGGCGTTGCCCTCGTGAGCGCCGGCACCTCTGTGGTACATTGGTCTGGTTCCACCCAATTCTGCGGCACGTTCTGCCACTCGATGGATGCAGCCTACGCTTCCTACCAGAAAGGTCAGCACGCCTCCACTCACTCCGGCGTCAAAGCCGAATGCGTGGACTGCCACCTGAAGTATGAATCCGTGCACTCCATCAGCCAGGCTCAGGTCGTCGGCTTGCTCTGGCACAAGGCCGTCAGCGGCACCAACTCCCTGATCGGCGAGATCACGGGTACGCTTGATACGCCCGAAAAGCAAATTCAGCACCGCCCCGTCATGGCTGAAAACGTGACCAACTGGATGAAGTCGGTCAACTACGTGACCTGCCGCGGCTGCCACGACCTCAGCAACTTCAAGGTCAATCAGGCCAAGCCGATGGTCGCTCAGATGCACAAGGCCATGGCCGAGAACCCGGCAACCGACTGCGTTGCCTGCCACAGCGAGGCTGGCCACAAGTACGAATAAGCTTTGCTCTTTATAAAGCTCAAAAGGCCCGTGTCGGGATTTTCCCCACGGGCTTTTTCTATTGTGATCGACGTGAAGGCGCAAAGCCTCTGTCTGAGAATGCGCTGGAGAGCCTTTTTCGACAGTCCTTCAATGCAGGAAGCGGCTTGCAATCGCGCTAAAATGAGTCGATTCTGACATTTTGTCTGTCTTTTCAGCCAACCGTACATAAAGCGCGTTCATGCAAACCAATAAAGAACACAACACGGTCTATCGCAAAGACTACCGCCCGTTTACCCACACGATCGAAAAAGTCGATCTTGACTTTGATCTTGATCCCGAGTCCACCCGCGTAACCACTACCATGGTTGTTTCGCCGCGGCCCGGTGCGCACACGACCGATTTGGTGCTCAACGGTGAGGATCTTTTCTTTGAAAAAATCCTCATTGACGGAAAAACGGCCCCCAATGACCGCTGGGAGGTCGGCGTCAATTCCTTTACGATTCGCAACGTGAGCGCCGCGCAAACACGCATTACGATCGTCAATACGTTCAGCCCCCAAGCCAATTCAGCGCTTTCAGGCATCTACATGAGCAACGGCGCCTTCATGAGCCAGTGCGAAGCTGAAGGTTTTCGCCGCATCACGTACTGGCCCGATCGCCCGGACTGCATGAGCCGCTTTACGGTGACGATGCACGCCGACAAAACCCTCTACCCGGTGCTGCTTAGCAACGGCAACCTCGCGGGCCAGGGCGACGAAGAAAACAATCGTCATTGGGCGCGCTGGGAAGATCCCTTCTTTAAGCCCAGCTACTTGTTTGCACTAGTCGCAGGCAATTTCGCCAGCCGCCAGCAGACGATCACGCTTGCCGACGGCCGTCAGGCGCTGCTTGAAATCTGGACCGAGCCTGAGAATCAGCCGCGAAGCGAATGGGCGCTTGAATGCTTGAAGCGGGCCATCGCTTGGGATGAAAAGCGCTTTGGGCTCATCCTTGACCTCGATCGCTTCATGATCGTGGCAACAAACGACTTCAACTTCGGCGCCATGGAAAACAAGGGGCTCAACATCTTCAACGCCCGCTACATCATGGCCTCGCCCGACATTGCAACCGATGCCGATTACTTTGCCATAGAGTCGGTCGTCGGCCATGAGTACTTCCACAACTGGACAGGCGATCGCGTCACGCTCAGAGACTGGTTTCAGCTCACGCTCAAGGAGGGTCTGACGGTATTTCGCGATCAGGAATTCTCGATGGACATGGCGCCGGACGAGTCGAGCCGCGCCGTCAAGCGCATTGAAGACGTCCGCGCGCTGCGCAATGCGCAGTTTGCCGAAGACGCCGGCCCCATGGCCCACCCGATTCGCCCCGAGAGCTATCAGGAAATCAACAACTTTTATACGATGACCGTCTACGAAAAAGGCGCAGAGGTCATCCGCATGCTGCAGACCATGCTCGGGCGCGAAGGCTTCAGAAAAGGGCTTGATCTGTACATTTCCCGCTTTGACTGCAAGGCCGTCACCTGCAACGACTTCATCCGTGCGATGGCCGATGCCAACGACGCTGATTTGTCGCAGTTTTCGCTGTGGTGGTCGCAAGCCGGCACGCCGCGCGTGACGATTGAAACGGCCTACGATCCGGCCGAACACACCTTTACGGTGCACGCCTCACAGAGCACGCCGCCGACTCCGGGCCAAAGCAAAAAATTCCCTCTTGTCATTCCGATTTGCGTAGGTCTTCTTGACCGCAACGGCGCCGACATGCCGCTGCGCCTGCAGGGCGAATCCTGCGAGCCGGTTTCGACCTACAACCTGATTCTTTCCAATGAGTCGGACTCCTGGGTCTTTGAAAACGTTTATGAGAACCCGGTGATCTCGATAGGCCGCGGGTTCTCGGCTCCGGTGATCTTCGAGTACGGCTACACGACCGACGAGCTGGCATTTCTTGCGCTCAACGACTCGGACGCCTTCAACCGCGCCGAAGCCTTTGAACGTCTGGCGCTTTTAGCCTTAAATGAGGTCACAGACCAAATTGAAACAGGCGCCGAACCTGATGTACCAGAAGTATTTCTCAATGCCTTCGGCGGCATCTTCAACGACGAAAGACTCTCGGCCGAGTACCGCGCAGCGGTGCTCACGCTGCCCTCGGAAAAAACCATCGCCCGCCGCAGAGCTCTCATCAATCCCGATGCCATTCGCCGAGCCGTCATGTTCGTTACCGAAACCCTCGGCAAACGCTACAGCGGCGACATTAATGCCTCTGAGTTCAAGCTGCTCACGCTTGAGTATGAGCCCACTCACCGCGATGCCGGCAAGCGTGCGCTCAGAAATCTGGCGCTTTCCTACTGGCTTGCAGGCGGGAATGCGAAAGCCCTTTTGGCCGCACGCGATCAGTTTGAGAACGCAGACAATCTCACGGATCGATTGGCTGCGCTCAAGATGATCGTCAACAGCCAGAGCCCGGCAAAGATCGACGTGCTCAATGCCGCTGGACAGATGTGGGCCGAAGAGCCGCTGCTCATCAACAAGTGGTTCACGGTGCAGGCAACCGCGATGAGCTTCCCGGGCGAAGCTCCCGTTGTTGACCGCATCCGTACGCTTATGCAGTTTGACATCTTCTCGGACAAGAACCCCAACAATGTCTACTCGCTGGTAACGGCCTTCATGACGAACAATGAAGCCGAATTCCACCGGCCCGACGGCTCGGGCTACGACTTCTGGGTCGAGATGGTGCTGCGCCTTGACAAGGTCAACCCGCACGTGGCCGCTCGCTGCGCCCGCGCGCTTGACAACTGGCGCCGCTACACGCCGGATCGTGCTCAGCTCATGCATGCCGCGCTCAAGAAAGTTGCCGAAACGCCTGAGCTTTCCAAGGCCGTGCGCGAGATCGTTGCCAAGGCGCTCAACAACAACTAGTTTTTTGTATCGCATCTAATTACATTGAGATTTGACCATGCAGGAACTTACGCTTGAAAGCTGGCTCGAAGGCGAGCAGCGCAATTACGGACTTGCGGCCGATCTGGCCTTGCTGGTGGCCGGCGTTGCCAAAGTTTCGCGCGACATCAGCCGTCAGGTTGAGTGCGGCGCGCTCGCCGGCGTGCTGGGACTTCACGGCACTGAAAACGTTCAGGGTGAGGAACAAAAGGAGCTTGACGTCATCAGCAACGAGATGATGCTCAAGGCCGTTTTTGAAACCGGCGTCGTAGCTGCCGCCGCAAGCGAAGAAATGGATCATGCGCTTGCCAGCCCTGCCGGTGAAAGAAAACCCTATCTGATCTGCTTTGATCCTCTTGACGGCTCAAGCAACATCGACATCAACGTTTCGATCGGCACGATTTTCTCGGTTCTTCCAAATCCCCGTGAAGATGCCTCTGCTCCAGAAGACGCAGACTTCCTGCAGCCCGGCCAGCGTCAGCTTGCCGCTGGCTACGTCATTTACGGTCCGCAAACGCAGATGGTCTTCACGCTCGGCCGCGGCGTCGTCATGTTTACGCTTGATCCTCGTTCGGGCAGCTACATCCTCACGGCAAGCAACGTTCAGGTGCCCGAAGCCGCTAAAGAATTTGCCATCAACTGCTCGAACATGCGTCACTGGGAAGGGCCCGTCAAGCGCTACATCGCAGAACTTCTCGAAGGCACGACGGGCGTGCGCGGCAAAGACTTCAACATGCGCTGGATTGCCGCCATGGTCGCTGAGGTGCATCGCATTTTGTGCCGCGGCGGCATCTTCATGTACCCGCGCGACGCCCGCGATCCGTCTCGTCCCGGCAAGCTGCGCCTGATGTACGAAGCCAATCCCATGAGCTGGCTCATGGAACAAGCAGGAGGGCGCGCCACAAACGGTCACGAACGCATTCTCGGCATCAAGCCCGAAAAGCTACACCAGCGCGTCGCCGTGTTTCTCGGCGCTAAGGAAGAAGTCGAGCGTGTAACCGACTATCATGCCAAGAACTTCACGCTCTAAGCGCGCTCTCTGAGCGCACACGAAAAAGCGGACAGCCTCTGAACGCATTTGGAGCTGTCCGCTTTTGTCGTTTTTTATTCAGGACTTCAGTGGAAAATCTTTCCCAAAAGGCCTTTTTTCTGTTCGCCTGGTGCGCTTTCAGGCAAAGCCTCCTGCGGCTGATTCGCTCCCTTCTCGGTCTGGGGAGAGGATGCCGGCACAACGCTGCCCGCATCTGTTGGTTCAGGAGCCGGCAGCACTTTAGCCTGCGGCTTTTCTTCAACTCTAGTCTCCTTGGAACTGCCTAAGAAGCCAAAAAATCCTCTTTTTTGTTCGACAGGCGCCTGGGGATTGAGATCAATGCCCGCCTCCTTGGCAAGCTTGTCGAATCGCGCCGTAAGCACCTCAATAGACTTTTCGAGTGCAGCAAGGCGCTCGTCGTTGTGCGAAGCCGCCGCAGTCGAGGTCTGCGTACTTGATTTCAGCTCGGCAATGAGCTGAGCCTGCATGCGGTTCATCTCCTCTTGCAGCGTCTTTTTCATCTGCTCAGTGCGAGAGAGCTCTGCATGATTGGCAAGCGACTTGTTGGCATTTGCCTCCTTATAGGCGCGACGTATTTCAAGCAGCGTTGAAGCCTGCGTCATCAGCGACCAGGCAATGCCGACGATCCAAAGCACGCCCAGCACCACCAGCAATATCAGCCCTAAAGGAGCCTCAAACTCGCCGAAAATAAAATTGACCGGCACGGGCGCCATGATGCCCTGCCAGTTGAGAATCAAAAAGATCGCCGCAAGGATGCTCAGAAGAACAAGCACAACGGAACGCACGGTCATAAAGAAGAGCTCCTCAAGTCAAAATCTGCTTACCAGATCGATTGTATTCGACCCGAGACAAAAAAAGCAGTCTCAGACAATTTTGATATTGCCCAGATTATAGGCTACGGCCCGATCGTCAAAGTGTTAAGATGATTGCGCTTTGATGCTCTCAGGCTCTGCCTGAGGACACCGGCTTTGCTCAGGCTGACGGCGGCTCTTTTCTCGGTCGCTGCAGGGCTCGATGTCTGAAAGTCTCCGCCCGAGCTCTCACGAGGTCTTGGCGTCTGGCTCGAGCATGTACTTTGTTTTACTTGCAAAAGGAACGCGCTTGCCTTCCGGCCTCAAGAACCGGGCCGCAGCGTCAATAATTCTATGAAGACAGATCCTCGCTTTCCACGACTTCATATCGTTGATCACCCGCTCATTCAGCACAAGCTCACCATCATGCGGCAAAAGGAAACCAGCACCAACGTGTTTCGCCAGCTGCTGCACGAAATCACTGTTTTAATGGGCTATGAACTCACGCGCGATCTGCCGCTCACCGAAAGACGCATCGAAACGCCGATTTCAAGCATGCTCGCGCCTACCCTTGCCGGCAAAAAGCAAGTCATCGTTCCGGTCCTTCGCGCCGGTCTAGGCATGTGCGACGGTCTGCTCGAACTGATGCCATCGGCTCGCGTGGGCCACATCGGCATGTACAGAGACAGCAATAAGCGCCCGGTTGAGTATCTCGTGCGCCTGCCCAACGTCACAGACCGACTTTTCATCATCTGCGACCCGATGCTTGCCACGGGCTACTCGGCCGCGCACGCCGTCGATGTGCTCAAAAAACGCGGGGTGAGCGGCGAATCCATCCGCTTTTTAGCACTTGTCTCCGCGCCCGAAGGCATCGCCGTCATGCAGCAGCTTCACCCGGATGTTGACATTTACGTCGCCTCGCTCGATGAAAAGCTTGACGAAAACGCCTACATCGTGCCTGGCCTTGGCGACGCCGGCGACAGACTCTTCGGCACAAAGTAATTTTTTGAGCGCAGGTGCAAATCAGCGCTTCTTTCATTGCTCATATGGAAAGGACGACGGCTGCTGTGAGAATGCCGTCGTCCTTTCGGTTTTCCTTCCCGAGTTTTTATGGAGCCCCGGTACAGGAAACTGGTTTTATCCCAGCGGAACCTTGATTGAGGCAATCAGTCCCGGAGAGAAGAAGTAGGCCGTAACTGTAATGACCAGAATGGAGATGATGTTGAGCCAGAAGCCCGCGCGAATCATGTCGGAGATCTTCAGCCGACCGGTACCGAAGACCATCGCGTTCGGAGGCGTGCCAACAGGCATCATGAATGCGCAGCTCGTGCCCATAGTGGCGCAAATCAAAAGCGCTTCGGGGTGCATGTCAAGCGACTGAGCCACGGCGGCGATCAACGGCATGAGCGTTGCAGCCAGAGCGGTATTGGAAGTGAATTCCGAGACAAACACCGACAGCGTGGTCACGCCCGTGAGAATGCCCCACTCAGGCAGCGCTCCCAGAGCCACGGCAGCTGCGCCCACGGCATCAGCCGCGCCCGTCTTCTGAATAGCCGCAGCCATCGTCAGGCCACCGCCAAAGAGCAGCAGCACGTCCCAGGCCACGCCCTTTGATGCAGACGACCAGTCAAGAGCATGGATGCCTTTTTTGATATCCACAGGAATGATAAAGAGCACGATGCCTGCAGCCATGGCGATCACCGTATCGCTCAAAGCCTTGAAGGGCTTGGCGCCGCCAATCTCCATGCCGCGCAGAACCGGACCAAACGTCCAGAGCAAGGCAGCAAGAACAAAGACAATGAGAACGATCCATTCGCCGCGCGAGAGCTTGCCCATGGCATGAAGCTCACTCACAACCCATTCCTTGCCGCCGGGCAGCTCATCGGGCTGATTGCGATAGAGCACCTTCACCAAGAGAACATACGTGGCGATAAAGAGAAGTCCCATGGCTGGCACGGAGATCTTGAGCCAGTCAAGAAAGCTCACGGTGTCGCCGTACTGCTGCTCGACAAAGCGCACAAAAATGCCGTTGGGAGGAGTACCGATCAGGGTAAGCACGCCGCCCACGCTCGCCCCATAGGCAATCGAAAGCAGCAGGCAGACGCCGAAATTGCGTTCAGCCTGATCAATCGGCTGATCAGCGCGCACCGAGCGCACCACGCCCATCAGAGCCAGCGCAATGGGCAGCATCATGGCCGCAGTAGCCGTATTGCTCACCCAGGCCGAGACGAGCGTCGTGGCGAGCATAATGCCCAGAATGATCTGCTTGGGCTTGGTGCCCACAATGCGAATCATCACCAGCGCAATGCGCCGATCGAGTCCCCAGCGGGCGATGCCGGCGGCAATCAAAAAGCCGCCCAAAAACAGAAAGATCGTGCCGTTGGCATAGTTCTTGAGCGTATCGGCTGGCGTCGCGATGCCCAGGATTGGATACAGCACGATCGGCAGCAGAGCCGTCACGGCAATGGGCACAGGTTCGGTAAACCACCAGATGCCCATCCACAGCACCATCGCCGTACAGGCGCGCGCTGCGTCGGAGAACTGCACCATCTCGCCCTGAGTACCCATATAGGAACTCGGCAAAACATAGTACAGACACAAAGCAAGAATCGGTCCGAGTAAAAGAGGTATGAGCTTTGAGCGCTCGCTCAGACCTTCCTCAAGACTGGTTTCATGTTCACGATTCGGCATGGGGATGCCTCCATTTCAGATGATCTTGATCCTTCTCCACCTCTCAGCAGCTTTTCTCTGAGCAGTCATGGATGGGACCAGAGGTTTCTCCAATAAAAATCTGCCGTCTGTGCTTATCTCATTTGCGTTGTCTGCCGGATACATCTCCGGCGAATGTCAACTTCTGTTAAGACGACAGTTGCAGTTGATGTTAATCAAGATACCCGTGCCGGTAAAGGCTGTTTTGTAGGTGTTATCGAGCATAAAAATTGAGAAATTTCCCTTTATGCAAAATAGACTGTTTTTTCTTTTGGGTTTTTCGTTACAGCAGACCGCCTAACGCTAGGTACTTTGTCCATAAGACATTTCTCTCGAAAGCTGACTTTTCTCTAAACAAAAAGAGTCATCAGCTCAGGCAATTTTCGAACATAAAAAAAGCCGCCTGCGTCAAACAGGCGGTCTTCTTGGCTTTTGCGTCTGACCGAAGAGGCAGACGCTTCTGCACTAAAGATTACTTGGCAAACCAGTTGTCCTGGGGCACATAGCGCGTAGCAGCCTGATCGCTTTCAACGAGCTGCTGGCCGTTGCTCCAGAAGGTGTAGGCCGTCAGAGAACCGCAGCAGATCATCAGGAAGGCGATGACAACCATGGTCTTGCGGAAGCCGTGAGCACGACCCTTGATGACGTCCCACTTCACGCCGAGACGATACAGACCGATCATGCCGTGGATTTCAGTGGCCACCAGGAAGATGAACGTCCAGATCAGGCCATTGTGATAGGTGTGCACGGACGACAGGTTGGGATCAATCTGAGAAGGAGCCGTGAGCATGCCCATCACGTGCGGGAACACCATGCCGGTGAGGATGATGGCGGTGACGAACTGGAAGAACCACAGCGTCGTATCAGCATGATGCACAACAGTCACATGAGCGCGGATGTCGCGGAACTGCTTGTAGGAAGTCGGGAAGCGACGCAAAGCGCACAGAGCATGGATGATCACGCAAAGCGTGATGAAGCCTACGACGACGAAGTGCAGCCAGATCTGTTCATGGCCGAAGATCGGAGTGCCGCCGGAAATCTGGATCAGATTCCAGAAGAGATCCTTGCCGACCTGAATAGAGCTCGTAAAGGCCATGTGGCAGAAGAGGAAAAGGCCGAGGATCAGGCCGGTCACAGACTGAGCCACATCCACATAAGCGGGCCACTTGCTGGCGCGCTTGGCATCCTTCAACGTCACGCCGGCGATCACTTCAGGACCCGTCGGAGTATGAGCAAACTTGATTTGTTCAGGAGTCGTCATGACTTTCTTCCTTGTTGGGAAACGAATAAATGGGGTCGCGCCGTCAACTTCTTTTAGTCTTTCTTTGAACGAAAAACGGCGCCCGATTTCTTGGCGTAATCATGCTCCTTTCAGACTGGTTTAATATTGATTTTCGTCAAACTTCCTCTTATTGTCAAAGCTTCTAAATTAATAAATCAGCCTGATTTTAGGTGTTTACCCTATAAAAAGAAAGACGAAAATCCCTCTCTTCGCCTTTTGGTATAGGGTTATCCCGCATTTTCCCGAAAAATTTCTTTCTGTTTTCGTCATCGCCTAGGAAAAGAAAAAAATCTTCTGCTCGAGAATTTTTTCTTGAATTGCAATATTTTTTTTCTTTACTATGCCTGTGATGATCATTCGTCCTTTTCTCATTCCCTACATCAGAATGGCCTAGCTTCTGGCCAAAACCTATCCCAATGCCGAGGTTGTCGTGCACGATCTTGCCGTGCCGCAGCACTCGGTGGTCTTTGTCGTCAACGATCACGTCACCGGCAGGCGTCCGGGCGAGAGCTTTGAGCATCTCGTCACCGAGGCCATCAAAAACGGTACGCCGCCTGACGGCATTCTGGCGAACTGTTTCTTTGAGAAAAACAATCGACTCATTCGCTCCTCGACTCTTTTGATACGCGAGGAATCCGATGCCATTGCCGGCGCAGTCTGCATCAACACGGATGCATCACAGGCTGCGGCCGCATTGGATTTTCTCAGCAGGCAGCTTCTTGGATCAGCCAAGGCGGCTGACTTCACTGCGCAGCGCCTTGAACCGCCCGAGAGCAAAGCGCCCAAGAAGACTGACAAAAGCGTTCAGGACTTCGTGGAAGACTTGATCTGATTAAGCCCGCGCATACCCCATTCGTGAGATTGGGGTTAGCGGGCTCAGTCAACACTAATTTAGGTTCTTTGGGTTAAGATCAACCTGCTATGAAAACCTCTACTCCGACTTTCGTCCTTGAGCTGCCTCTGCGGGTGAACGATCAGCAGGATCGATTTCTCACGCAGGCATTCGAATTCGGCCGGATGCTATACAACGCGACGCTTGGTACGGCTCTCGGACAGCTCCAGCGCATGCGCGAAAGCAAGGAGTGGCGTGAAACGCGGAACCTACCCAAAGGCAAGGAGCGAACCAAAAAATTCGCTGCGTTGCAGCGCTCAAGAGGACTAACGGAGTTTGGACTTAAAACGGTCGCAAACAACCATCGCAGAGAAAGCGGCCGAAACGATATCGGTGCCCATGAAGCGCAATGCATCGGACGCACGGTCTGGGAAGCGGTTGAGCGCTATATGTTCACGGACGCGGGCAGACCGCGCTTTAAGTCATATCGGCGAGGACTCAACTCCATTGAAGGCACCGATAATCGGGAAATCATCTTCAAGCCTGAAAAAAAAGCCATCGTCTGGCGCAAGCAGGAGCTGCGAATTCTGAATCTCG
>CALXKM010000036.1 GCA_944388865.1 uncultured Duodenibacillus sp.
AAGGCAGTAGTCGAGGCGCGCAGCCGGTGGAGGGGCAGAGAAGGATCCTCCCGGGCTCCGCCCGGGCCCCTCCATCTCTGCCCCTCCACCGGCATGGGTATGGCATACTGAATCCCCTAAAGAAAAAGGCAGTCAACTTGACTGCCCCTGATCAACCACCCCAGACAC
This sequence comes from uncultured Duodenibacillus sp., assembly GCA_944388865.1. Taxonomy (GTDB): domain Bacteria; phylum Pseudomonadota; class Gammaproteobacteria; order Burkholderiales; family Burkholderiaceae_F; genus Duodenibacillus. The sequence goes on from CALXKM010000036.1 coordinate 169, forward strand.
AAAAATCGAGACACTCCCAAATGGCCGTAGGCGCCGTGCTGCGAGGAGCCTGCGACTTTATTCCCAAACCTGTCGATGAAAACAAGCTACTGGCAGCCGTAGGACGCGCTGTAGCAAAATGCCGGCTCCTGCGGCATGAAAAAATGCAGCTGCGAGCTTCAGCCGAGAACTGGGAAAGTCTCACCCCAAGAGAAAAAGACGTCGCCAAGCTCATCGCCCAAGGACTCCCAAACAAATTGGTTGCGGATCGGCTCAGCGTCTCGATTAACACTATTCAGGTTCACCGCGCCAAGATATATCACAAGCTTGGCTGCAAATCTGCGGCGGAAATCACCTCTTTGCTGCACCTCCTGTCTTAATGCATAGTCACTTTTTGTTATTTCCTTTGCTCGACCATTGAGAGATGATTCTCGTAGGTTGATGAACAACTTTGCGATTTCTGCTTTTTTTCTTAAGCAATTCGCCAAAAGAGGAGAATGACAACTATGACGAACAGACGCAATTTACTTAAGACAGCGGTTCTGACGGCATCTGCAGCCGCATTTTCAAGCACCGCTTCCGCAATGCCGACCAAAGCCCCCAAAAAGTTTGACGAAGAATTTGATGTCGTCATCGTTGGTGCCGGTGGCGCGGGTCTGAGCGCTGCCGCTCATATGCCCAAAGGCGTCAAGACATTGCTTATTGAGAAAAACTCCATCATCGCTGGTTCCTCCCTTGTCTGCGACGGCAAATTCTCTGCTGCCAATACCCCTGACCAGAAAAAAGAAGGCATCAAAGACTCGGATGAACAGTTTGTCAATGATCTTCTTAAAGTCGGTCAAGGACAAAACAACCCTGATGTCGTCAGAGCGCTCGTCAAAGCGCTTAAAGCCGAATACGACTGGCTGACTGCTCACGGCATCAAATCGAAGTATGTAGGCATTGCCAGCGGCATGAGCGTACCTCGCGCACATAATTTCGAACCCCCGAAAGTTCTGGAGCTTTACCAAAAAACTGCCGAATCCAACGGCGTCGAAATCCGTTTTGATACCGCAGCACAGCGCCTAATCTGGGACTCCGACAAGGAACGCATCTGCGGCGTTAAAGTCAAGACTCAGAAAGGAGAACTCAATATCAAAGCAAAACTTGGCGTCATCTTAACTACCGGCGGCTTTGCGAGAAATTCCGAACTTTGCGCCAAATACAACCCTGCAATCAAAGGCGTACAGGCAATCAGTGGTGCAGGCACCACTGGCGACGGCATTTTGATGGCACAAGCTTACGGCGCTGATTTCCTTAATCCTGACGTCATCAAAGCAACCTACGGGTTCACGCCCAATCCCAAGACCATTAAAGATAAGAGTCAGGTTTATTACGTCGGTGCAATTCTGGTCAACAAAGACGGCAAGCGCTTTGTCAACGAATCGCTGTCCTACAAACTTCTGGGTGATGCTGCCTTAAAGCAGCCGGAATCCAAGAGCTTCCAGCTCTTTGACCACGACATGATGGTCAAGTCAATGGAAACCGACGCAAGAGAAAAACGCTTCTGGGGCATGGTTGACAAAGAAGGAAAGACTCCTTACGGATATGTCGGCAAAACGCTTGCCGATGTTGCCAAGCAGGCGGGCATTGATGCCAAGGCGCTTGAAGCTACGGTAAAGGAATACAACGAGCTTGCTCCCAAGGGAATGGATCCGCTGGGACGCAAAAGCCTAGGTTCTGGCTTCGGCAAGCCGATTCCTCTGAAGACAGGTCCCTTCATCCTCATGCCGACGACTGCCGTTTTGCTCAGCACGTACTGCGGCTTAAAAACTGACCCCGAAACGCGTGTAATTGACGTTTTCAATCAAAAGATCCCCGGACTTTATGCGGCCGGCGAGGTTATGGGAGGCGTACATGGTGCGGCATACATGACAGGAACGGGATTTGGCAAAGCTCTCGCCTTTGGTCATGTGGCAGCTGAGGCTGTTGTTAAGGACAAAGGCCGTTAAACAATCTCACTGATCGCTCTTAAGAGGCTATCAGTGCGTTTTCTCTCCTCTGACGGGCTCGCCCAGAAGTTTTCGTCTGTACGAGCCCCGTTGGTTTCTTGCATGCTCTGCAACGCATTGCGATGATCTTTCTAGTCAGAAGATTGCGTTTGCTCCAACTTGACGTGCATTTTCCGCTGCTGATTAGAACAACCTCTATTCGGTAGTTGTGCTATCGTGCGTTGCGGCGCTCCTGAAGGAAGTAGACCTTTTGCTTTCAGAAGCCGCCCTTCGTTTTTAATCCGCCTGGGAATTTTCGGATGCTTTGCTTTTGTTTCTTTGGAGTCTTCTGAGAACCGGCCCAGGATTAGCATGAATCACATCGCCTCTTTACTTACCCTCGACTGCATTGAGCTCGACAGCGACATCACCAGCCGCAAGCGCGCATTTGAACAAATTTCCCTCATCGTGGAACACTGTGCCGGCATCAGCCATCAAACGGTTTTTGACGCACTCAATGCACGCGAACGACTAGGCAGCACCTGTTTGGGCGGAGGCGTAGCGATTCCTCATGGCCGCATTGAAGGACTTGATGCGCTCGCGCTTGCCGTGCTGCGCACCAAAGAGTCCATTGCTTTTGATACGCCCGACAATCGCCGTGCGCGGCTTTTCTTTGCCGTCATGATTCCAAAGGACGACCCGGACAAGTACCTTGACGTTTTAAGCGAAATCTCCGAGCTTCTCAAAGACAGAGAAGTCAAGCAAAAGCTCCTTTCTCTTGAAACGCCCCTGGAGTTTTGTCAATTCATCGGCAACTGGACACCTCCCGTGCCCGAGCCTCAGGCGGCCTCCGAAGAGGACTATCCAAAAGAAGACGACGCGCCGCAGGCGTAAGCTCGCAGGGCAGCAGAGGCCTCGGCGGCTTCTGCACTTTCCAGAACACTTGAGGTCTCAGCCAAACGCCTTATTTGCGTCATGAGCTTGGGTTTCGTGCGAAAATCTTTCGGCGCGTTTTTTTCTGCCGTCAGCGCCGAGCGCTTTCAACACGAGTTTTTCGCCAGCTATGTCCAACACCAAGTCTGCCGGCCGAGTCATCATCGTGACCGGCCTTTCTGGTTCCGGAAAATCCATTGCCATCCGTCAGCTTGAAGACAGCGGCTACTACTGCATCGACAATCTGCCCTCGGACTTTCTGAGCATCGTCGTCGTTGACCTTGCCCGGCATGGACATACCCGCATTGCGGTTTCAATTGATGCCAGAAGCCAGCTCAATCTGGCTGCCGCTCAAGTGGAATTTGAAAAACTCAAGGCCGAGGGCTTTGATGTGCGCGTGCTCTTTTTAACGGCCTCAACGCCTGAGCTCGTGCAGCGCTTTTCGGAAACGCGCCGCCGCCATCCGCTTACCATCGTCAACGGAAGCACGCTGAGCTTGTCGGAAGCCATCAGCCGCGAAAGAGAAATTCTTGAGCCCGCCGCACAGCTTGCCTGCGTGATCGACACCACGCGCATGCTTCCCAACACCCTGCGCGACAGCGTGCAGGAGTTTGCCGATGCCGATCCCTCAAACATGATGCTTGCCTTTGAGAGCTTTGCCTTCAAGCACGGCATTCCGGTTGTGGCCGACCTTGTCTTTGACGTCAGAAACCTCCCCAACCCCTACTATGACCGTACGCTGCGCCCGCTCACGGGGCTTGATCAACCCGTAATTGATTTTCTCGACAAAAGCAAAGCTGCGCAGATGATGATTGACGACATCAGCGCCTTTCTCACAAAATGGATTCCGTCGTACGAAGCGCAAAACCGTCATTACCTAACGATTGCAATCGGCTGCACGGGAGGCCAGCACCGCAGCGTGTACGTGAGTCAAAAACTTGCCGATCGCTTCGCGCCGCTCATGATGACGGTGGTGCGCCACCGCCAGCTCGCACGCAAAGGCCTCATTGCCGCTGCCGCAGCAAAAACGCCTTGATGGGCGCAGGAAGCGGCGCCCTCTCAACGTCCTTGACGGACACCCGTCTGATTGTCTGCCCGTTTTCAAGCACCCCATTGACGCGATAGATTTCGATAGTGAGCTCGCGGTGCGTGAGCGTGTGAGAAAAGCGCTCAATGAGGCCATCAGACACAGCATTCAGATTTTCTGGGGCCAGGCCTTTGCATTGCGTGCATTGCCGCAGCTGCGGCAAGCACCACAATCCGCGCCAAATATCTTTTGCCGTACGCTCAACGAGAACGACCAAGTCGTTCTCCACCCAGAGCCCTAGCTGCAAAAGCCTCTTTTCTTTTTCTCGGGCGGGCTTCTTGACGGGATAAGTCTCCTGCGCATTGAGCGCTCTGGCGCGGCAAAAGCCGCTCACAGGGCACAGTAGACACTTCGGATGCGTTCTCGTGCAGATCATTGCACCCAGATCCATCATGGCCTGATTGAAAACGCCGGGAGCCTCAGCCAAAATGAGCTGCTGCGCCAGACTCCAAAGCGCCTTGGTGCCGAACGCTGAATCAACAGGCTTCTCAAAGGCAGCCACGCGCGACAAGACGCGCTTGACGTTGCCGTCGCAGATTGCCGCAGGCTCGCCGCTGCAAAAAGAGGCCACGGCGGCAGCCGTACTTTTTCCAACGCCGGGGAGCTTTTGCAGCTCGCTTGCCGTTGTCGGAAAAACGCCCGCGAACTCGCGCATGACCATCTGAGAAGCTTTTAGCAAATTGCGCGCGCGGGCATAGTAGCCCAAGCCCGACCATAGGCTCATAACGTCAGGCTCCTTGGCACGGGCAAGATCAGCCACCGTCGGAAAACACTTTAAAAACCGTTCGTAGTAGCCGATGACAACCGACACCTGCGTTTGCTGCAGCATGATTTCGCTTAGCCACCTGCGATAAGCATCAGGCACCATCCAAGGCAAATCGTGCCTGCCCGAACTTTGCTGCCAGTTCGTCAATGCCCGAGAAAACTCATGCGGATCGCTCCAAAGGCCGCGCAGTTCACACGAATCCTCTTTTTGATTCTTTTTTATTTTTGGCATTTGGGACAATAAAACGTGCTGCGGCCAGCTTGAACGATTCTTTTAATGATTGAGCCGCACTTGCGGCAAGGCTCTCCCTCTCTGCCATAAACATTGGTGCGAAGCGCAAAGTAGCCGTCTGCGCCGTCCACGCCATGAAAGTCGCGCAAGGTCGAGCCGCCAACGGCAATGGCTTGCGACAGAACCTGCCTGACGGCAGCAAAAAGCGCCTTGAGTCTTTTTTCTGAAATGCGCTCTGCCATCCTCATCGGATGAATTCCGGCAAGAAAAAGGCTCTCCGAAGAGTAGATGTTGCCGCAGCCCACGAGAACGTCTCCGGCCATGAGCACCTCCTTGACCGGACGGTGCTTGGCTTTCATCGCGCGGGCAAACATCTCTGGCGTGAGCCTTTCATCAAAAGGTTCCCAGCCGAGATCTGAAAAAGGCTTTTGTCCAAAGGGATTCTCGTCAAACCAGCGCATGTCGCCAAAGCGGCGAACGTCGGTGAGCCGCACCAAAAAATCATCAAAGACAAAATCAACGTGCTCGTGCGCCGTCGGCTCGGGCGCAGGCAGCTGCCAGAGACGCCAGTAGCCGCTCATTCCAAGATGCGTCACAAGCCAGCCTTCACGGCCTTTGTCGTCGACAAGGTGCCACACCAGATATTTGCCGCGGCGAGAAAGTCGGCAAACCGTTTTTCCATTCAACTTCTGCGCAAGTCCTTCAAGCGAACTTCTTAATTTCGGCACGCGAATGATGGCCTGACGCAGCACCTTTCCTTCGACAAAAGGGGCAAGCCCCATGCGCGTGACTTCAACTTCTGGCAGCTCCGGCATATGCGAAAACTTTTTTGTTGATCAAAAAAACATCTGCGCTCTCAAGCAGTGCTTGAGGCAGCAGCCCACATGGTAGCGGCTTTTGCAGGCAATTCAAGAAACCACCTACCCCAAAAAACTGAGCCTATCCTAGTTCCAATGGTGCTGGAGCAAAAAAGCCGCATCCTTTAGACTGTTGTGGCCTCTCCTAAGAGCCATGCTCAAAGCTGCCGTGTCTATTTTCTTTTACGAAAGCACCGCTTGCCGTCCAAGGCTTCTGGCGATGTTTCCATCGCAAAGCCAAGAGCGCGCATGCCCATTTTCTCTCGTGCCCAAATCAGGAGTGTTTTTTCATGACCTTTGAACCCTCGACAGGCTACCGCGCTCTGCTTGTGACTGCCGCAGAGGGCGGCATCGGCCGCACTCGGCAAAGTCTGCTGCAGACAGCGGCGCTTACCTTTCTTGCGGGCGCCTACATCGCTCTAGGCGGATTTTTGGCGGTGCGCTGCGGCTTGGCGCTGCCCTGGGAGGTCTGGGGCTCCATGGGCAAATTTATTTTTGCGGCAGTCTTTCCGCTCGGGCTCATGCTCGTTGTCGTGTGCGGGGCCGACCTTTTTACGGGCAACTGCATGACGCTTGCCGCAGCCCGGCTGCAAAAAGAAATCAGCATCAAAGATTCCTTCTTATCAGGGCTTTATGCCTGGCTCGGCAACTTTGCGGGCGCCCTTTTTGTTGCCGTCTGCATGGTGTGGGCCACCGGGCTTATTTTTGACAAAGCGCCGGCCGCTGCAGGCATGTCCTCCATGCCCTGGGCCGATGCGCTTGTCAAGCTTGCCAACGCAAAAACGTCTCTGGGCTTTATGGAAGCTTTTTGGCGCGCCGTGGGCTGCAACTGGCTTGTGTGCCTTGCGGTCTACGCCGCCTACGCTGCCAAGGAAGTGGCTGGCAAAATCCTGGCGCTGTGGTTTCCCACGATGGCCTTCGTTGCGCTTGGCATGGAGCACTGCATAGCCAACATGTTCTTTATTCCGGCAGCCATTTTGACGGGCACCGATCCCCGCTATGCCGCTTTGGTTGAAGCCGGGCAGGCAGCGCCGCTCACAGCAAGCTGGAGCTCGTTTTTTATCGACAATCTCATCCCTGTGACGCTTGGCAACATTGCCGGCGGCGCCATTCTCGTTGCGCTTCTCTACACATTTGTGCACGGAAAGCTTGCAAAGAAAGCGTGATTTTCCGGATCCGGCGCTTTGCCAGCGTTTGCGAACGCTTCAGAAAAACACAATTTCTTCAGGAAAAACAAAGCAAAAAGGCGTATCATGCGCCGCTAAAAGGAAAAATCTCCGTCGCCGAGTTAAACAAGACAACTTGCGGGGCGACGCTTTTAAACATAAATACCGCTAAAGCGTCTGCCGCATGACGTCGCTCAGCCATTGTCCATTGCTTGCCGCATGGACGAGCTCTTCGATTTTGCGTTAGGCGCTGAGGTGCTCTGTACGCAATTTTCATTTTTGAGGAGCTCTTGGCAATGGCCAACGATTATCTCTTTACCTCCGAGTCGGTGAGCGAAGGTCATCCCGACAAGGTTGCCGACCAAATTTCCGATGCAGTGCTCGATGCCTGCTTAAAGGACGATCCCTTAAGCCGCGTAGCGGCCGAAACGCTGTGCACGACGGGCCTCGTCGTGCTCGCTGGCGAAATCACCACAAATGCCGCCGTTGACTACATTGACCTCACCCGAAATGTTTTAAAGAACATCGGCTACGACAACACCGAATACGGCATTGACCACAAGGGCTGCTCGGTTCTCGTGGGCTACGACAAGCAGTCAAACGACATCGCCCAGGGCGTCAATGAACGCAATCATGATCCCTTGACTCAGGGCGCAGGCGACCAGGGCCTCATGTTTGGCTATGCGTGCGACGAGACGCCCACGCTCATGCCTGCGGCCATCTACTACGCGCACCGCCTCATGCAGCGCCAGTCTCAGGTAAGAAGAAACGGCCTGATGCCCTATCTGCGTCCCGATGCAAAGAGCCAGGTGACGCTGCGCTACGTTGACGGCAAGCCCGTTGCCGCCGACACCATCGTGCTCTCCACCCAGCACTCGCCCGAGTGGAGCGACGGTCTGCAGATGAAGCCTGAATTCATTGAAGCCGTCGTTGAAAACATCATTCGTCCCGTGATGCCCGCCGAATGGCTCAAGGGCACCAAGTTCCTCGTGAATCCGACCGGACGCTTCGTTGTGGGCGGCCCGCAGGGCGACTGCGGCTTGACCGGACGCAAGATCATCGTCGACACCTACGGCGGCTCCTGCCCGCACGGCGGCGGCGCCTTCTCGGGCAAAGATCCCACCAAGGTCGACCGCTCAGCTGCCTATGCCTGCCGCTATGTTGCCAAGAACATCGTGGCCGCAGGACTTGCCAAGCGCTGTCAGGTGCAGGTTGCCTACGCCATCGGCGTTGCCGAACCCATGAACATCACTGTGCTCACCCAAGGCACCGGCGTCATCCCCGATGAAAAGATTGCCGAACTCGTGCGCGCCAACTTTGACTTGCGCCCGGGCGGCATCATTGAGATGCTCGATCTGCGCCGTCCGATCTACTTCAAAACTGCCGCCTACGGCCACTTCGGCCGCGAAGAGCCTGAGTTTACGTGGGAAAAGACCGATAAGGCCGCTGATCTGCGCGAGCAGGCTGGTCTCTAATCTGAGGCTATCCTGAAAAAAACCTCTCTTTTTGGAGACTTACTTTGAGCCGGTACGTGCACTGCGCACGCCGGCTCAAGTTTTTTTCTGTCAACTGAAACCGGTTTGCGCTAAAAATTTGTCGAATGAATCAGGCGAATGATCAGCAGCCTGGCAACTCTTTCAGTCCTCAGACAGCATTCATCATAAGCATCAACCCATAAGAATGGCGGAAAAAATTTCCATGCTGTATTATGGAAATATCGCAACATTTCCATAATACAGTATGGCGTTTTTTATGATTCCCCGAGATCTGACAACCAGAATACTGAACGCAACCCCGCCCAAAGCCGTCATCATTTATGGTCCGAGACAAGCTGGGAAGACAACGCTCATCAAAAATCTTCCCAACCTAGGCAACGTCGTCTTTTTAAACGGCGACAGACCTCGCGACATCAATCGACTGCAAAGTCTGCAATCAGCCGGCGACATCGACGTCATGCTCTCAAGCGCCGATACCATCATCATTGACGAGGCGCAAAACGTTCCCAACATCGGACGCATCGTCAAAATGCTGGTTGATGCCAACCAGAAAACAAAAATTTTTCTGACAGGATCCTCTGCGCTGGAACTTGCTCACGGCGTACGCGAGTCTGCCGTCGGTCGAATCATCAATCGAAATTTGTGGCCATTGTCTTTGCATGAACTGGCCAATGAATATGGTTGGGGCTACGTGCAAACCAATCTTGAGCGTTTCTTGGTCTACGGGACATACCCAGCAACTGTGACCGATCCCGACTCGGCAGTCGAACAGCTCATCGACCTAAGCGGCGATCTTTTGTTTCGCGATGTACTTTCCTTGCAGGAAGTTCGCAGTCCCAGCAGTCTCAGGCATCTGGTGGAGCTGCTTGCCTATCGGATTGGCCAAGAAGTCTCTTACGAAAGTCTCGCCAGAGAAACCCGGATGCACAGCCAAACTGTCGAACGGTATATCGACATTTTGGAGAAATGCTTCATCATCAAGCGCTGCAATTCCTTTGCCAAAAATCTTGACAACGAGATCAAGAAAGGAAAGAAAATCTATTTCTGCGATGTCGGCTTGCGCAACGCCGTCATTGATGACTTCTCCCCCTTTGGAAGTCGAGAAGACGCAGGGCGTCTGTGGGAAAACTTCTTCTTCATGGAGCGTCTCAAAAAGCATGATCTGGAAAGATCTTTTGTTCGCCAATACTTCTGGAGAATTCGCGGCAAAAAGATCCGGCAAAGCACAGGGCAGGAGAGCGAATTTAGTCGGGAAATCGATCTGGTTGAAGTCCGAGATCAGCATATGCAGGCTTTCGAATGCAAGCTCAATCCCCGACAGAAAGACAACGGAGACACTGAATTTCGATCGGCATATCCAGACTGTCCAATCAATGTCGTGACGCCGGAAACATTTGATCCGTCGCTCTTTTCGTAGCCGCCTTTGCCCTCCCAGGCGTCGTTCCTCTTCTCACGCAGTCGCCGCACAGGCGGCTGCGCAAAGGCTTTTTATTTCCTTCCGCTCGACAATAAACCTCACATTTGCCTGCCTGTGCTTCATGTCGTTTTGTTCCGGCAGCAAACCAAGCGCTTTGAAATCGCTTACCGTTCATTTCTGACACCTTTGCTAACCGCATCAGAAATCTCGTCTCAAGCAACGATGACGTATGCGTCTGACCAATACGGCCTCGGCATTGATCCATTTTTCTTCCTCTAGTTCTTGAGCCAACTTCAAACTGCTTCGCACGAATTAGCTCACGCTCACCATCAATGATTAACCCGTATCGCTAGGGATTAGGTACGCAAGTTAAGGTTACGGATTTCGTCTAACTGATTGTTTTTTCATCAAAAACGAGGTTGCACTTGACCTCGTTTTCTTTTAAAATTACCAACCTAGTAGGTTGGTTATGTCTAGACAAGAAATATGACGGAAAAACCTAAATATGTCTTGAACTTTCCAAGACAGAAAAACACAGAGATCAAAAAGATTGGCAATTGCTGGTACGTCTACGAACGATTCAGCAAATACGATCCGGCGATCAAACGCAGTCGAAAGGTTTCAGGAAAATGCCTCGGCAAAATAACGCCCGACGGTCTTGTTCCGACAAGACGCCGACTCGTGTCGGTGGCATCAAATGCTCTTTGTTCCAAACGGGTTTCCGAT
>CALXKM010000037.1 GCA_944388865.1 uncultured Duodenibacillus sp.
TTTTGATCTCTGTGTTTTTCTGTCTTGGAAAGTTCAAGACATATTCAGGTTTTTCTGTCATATTTTTCGTCTAGATGTAGCCGACCTATTAGGTAGGTAATTTTAAAAGAAAACGAGGTCAAGTGCACCCTCGTTTTTGATGAAAAAACAATCACTTAAAAGAAATCCGCAACCTTAACTTGCGTACCTAATCCCTAGCGATACGGTCTAGACCTATCGAACTAGAAGGATTACGTCTTCAGGCGTAGAATCGGCAACCGGTCGGCCGCAAAAAAGATAGATCAAATTCAAGGCGGCCGTGTTTTCAATTCGTATGCATGAGGAGTGTTTAGCATGCAAAAGTTCACCAAGTGCGCTGTCGCTTTGGCCGTTCTCGGTTCTTTTTCCGTGTGCGCCATGGCTGCCGCCAGCGGCACTTATACCAGCGAGGCCCAGGGCCGCAATGGCCCCGTCAAGGTTGAAGTAACCTTCGACAACGGCAAGATCGCCTCCGTCAAGCTTGTCTCTCACAAGGAGTCCACCGGCATTGCCGATCCGGCTTTGGAACGCATTCCTGCTGCAATCATTGCCGAACAGTCGGTTGCCGTTGACGTCGTGGGCGGCGCAACTCTTACCTCCAAGGCCATCAGTGCTGCTGTTGCCAACTGCATCAAGAGCGCGGGTCTTGATGTTGCCAAGTTCATGAAGAAGCCCGACGCCAATGCTGCTGCAAACGCTCCTGTCAAGAACGTCACCACCGATATTCTCGTGATCGGCGCGGGCAACGGCGGCATTTCCGCTGCCGTCAAGGCCGCTGCCTCCGGCAAGAAGGTCGTTCTCATCGAGAAGCGTCCTGCCGCTGGCGGCGTCTCCGCGCTCAACCACGGCGGCCTGGCTGCCACCGGCACCCGCTATCAGCGCGAAGTCATGAAGGAAACCAAGGACTCGCCCGAACTGCTCTACAAGGACATGCTGCGCGTCGGCAAGAATGCCAATGATCCTGTTCTGGCCAAGATGGTGAGCGAACGCGTCGGCGAAGTCGGTAACTGGCTCATCGATGATCTCAAGGTCAACTACGGCGCCGCCTGGGTCCAGTTCCCGGATCACAGCGCACACCGCCAGATCTCGGCCAAGGGCAACTCGGTTGCCTGGCAAAAGACGATGCTCGACATCTTCAAGAAGAACGGCGGCATTCTCATGACCGACACCCGTGCCACGGAATTCATTACCGACAAGAACGGCAACGTGGTCGGTCTTAAGGCCTCCGGCCTCAAGGGACAGCCCTACAAGTTTGAAGCCAAGTCCTTTGTCCTTGCCTCCGGCGGCTACGGCGCAGACAAGTCGATGCTGCCCGAACGCATGAAGGACGTGCTCTTTTACGGCATCCCGACCGAAACCGGCGACGGCTACAAAATGGCCACCAAGATCGGCGCCGATACGATCAACCTGCAGTACGTCAAGACCTATCCCAACGGCGTTGAAGTCATGCCTGGCCGCTCCATGGACACGACGGGTTCTTCGACCTTTGCCGTGCGCGGCAGCGCCATCTTCGTCAACGTTGACGGCAAGCGCTGCGTCAATGAAAACCTGTCTCTGGGCGAGTTGACCGAAGCTACCCTTGCTCAGAAGAACCATCAGATGTACCTCGTCATGGATCAGAAGGCATGGGAAGCCTACGTGAAGAAGGCCGTTGACGACCACACGGTGCCTGATGCCTCGACCTTCGAAGCCTGGAAGTCTCTGCGCAACAACGGCCTGCCTGTGATCTGCACGGGCGAGCTTGATCAGTGCGCCAAGCAGATGGGCATTGATCCCAAGGGCCTCGTGCAGACGGTCAAGGATTGGAACGCTGCCGTCAAGGCCGGCGTCGACAAGCAATTCGGCCGCAAGGCTCTGGTCGCTCTTGGCGACGGCCCCTACCACATCGTTGAGCAGAAGGCCCGCTATCAGACCACGCTGGGCGGTCTGAAGTCCAACGCCGCCATGCAGATCCTGCGCAAGGACGGCAAGCCCATCGGCAATCTGTACGGTGCTGGCTGCGTTGTGGGCGGCGCCAACGGTGCCGACTCAATGACCACGCTCATGAACACCTGGGCAATCGTCTCGGGCTACGTTGCCGGCGAAAGCGCCGTCAAGAACGCCAAATAATAGCCAAAGCCGCCGCCTTCTCTGTCCAGAGAGCGGCGCTTGATGCTTCAAAGCCGCCGAGCTGGATTTTCCTGCCGGCGGCTTTTGCTTTATTTGCTTGTCGAAGACTTCTGAGGCGTGCTCTGAGCTTGTCGCTCGAGAGCTTCTTTCTCACGAATTTCGTCCCAGAAGTCAAGCGTCATCCAATAGAAATGAAGCCCCACCTCGGCCACCATGCGAAACTCTTCTTCATTGGTGACGAAGGGATAGCGGCGCGCCAGACGAATGGTGCCGAACTGTCCGATGCCGGTCAATCCCCGCACAATGGCTTCATAGTCCGAGGTCTTCTTCGGATCAAGCCGCAGCGCACGACAAGCGTCTTCAAAGCGCTCAACCTCCTTAAAAGCGCGGGCGATGTACTGTGAACAATACTTGCAAGCCATTTTTATGCAGTTCAATAAGGAGATGAATCAAAGTTCGCCGACGGGACTTACGCCCGTGACGTAGATGGGAGCAAAGGGCGCAGCCTGCGTGATGCGTATCAGCCCTTCCTTGGCGAGCTCCAAAATAGCCAGATAATTGACGATCACGCCCGCAACGCCCATCTGCGGATCAAAGAGCTTTTCAAAGTCAACGAACTTCTCGGTCGTCAGCCGCTTCAAAATGCCGCTCATGAACTCGCGCACGCTCAATTCCTGACGGGATATCTTATGCGCGCCCTTGAGTTTAGCCTGTCTGAGAATCGACTCCCAGGCGTGCTTGAGGTCATCGACGCAGACCTCGGGCAGCAGCTTTGCCTGAGACTGCTCGACAAGCACGAAAGCCTTGAAAAAATCGCGCCCCGCACGCGGAATTTGATCGAGTTCGACGGCAGCCATCTTCATGCGCTCGTACTCAAGCAGTCTGCGGGCAAGTTCAGCCTGGGGATCAGCAACTTCCTCTCCCGTATCGACCTTGGTCACCGGCAGCAGCAGCTGGCTTTTGATCTGCATGAGGTGTGCGGCCATCACAAGATAGTCGGCCGCCAGCTCCAGGTTCGTCTTGCGAATCAGCTCAACGTAGCCCATGTACTGCTCGGTGACAAGAGCCATCGGAATTTCCATTACGTCGAACTTCTGTCGCCGAATGAGGTACAAAAGAAGATCAAGCGGACCTTCAAAGCTTTCCAGAAAAACCTTCAGGGCATCGGGCGGAATGTATAGACCGTCTGGAACCTGAAAAAGAGGCTCGCCGTAAAGACGCGCAAAGGCCACGCCGTCGACCTCTTCGGGCGAAGCGTACCCTGGCATTTGAGCAATTTCTGCCAACGTAGGCTGATGCGCGTCGTCTACATCCATGACAAACAATCTGCGGCAATGCGCCGATAATGCGTCTTTAGCAAAAACGCGGCCTCCGGCGCAAAAACTCGCCCTTCGGCTTTATTGCCGCGCCTCTGCCCGCAGGTGGCGGAGCAATTCGTGCGCTACTTCTTTTTGGGATTTAATGCCTCAAGGCGCTTTTGCGCGAGTTCAGCAAAGCTCGTCTTCGGATACTTCTTGATGATCTCGCGCAATACGCTCTGAGCCTGACTCTTGCGGCCCAGGCCCGTGAGCGCAGCCGCCTTCGAGAGCTGCGCGTCGGCAATGCGCGGATGCTCCGGGAAGTCCTTGATCAGACGATTTTGCACGGCAAGAGCCTGCGAGAGCTTATTTTGGGCGTACAGCGCATTTCCCAGCCAGTAGAGAGCGCTCGGCATGTAGCCCGTGGTCGGATAATCATCAACGAGAGAGCTCAAAAGCGAGGCGCTGTCCTCATACTTGCCCTGCGAAAAGAGCGACAGCGCCGATTCATAGCGCCGCCGCTCTTCGGCGCTTGCTTCAAAGCTTTCTCCGTCGATTTCAACCTTGGCAGAAGAAAGAGGCGCAAGACGCGCGTCGAGCGAAGAGAAAAGATCGCGCGAGGATTGCTGCTGGCGCGTGAGATCGTTGGCTAGTTCCTCCAGGCGTCCGGTGAGCTGCGCGTTTTGCTCGCGCAGCTGCTCGATTTGGGTCACCAGCTGCATCTGAGCATTTTGCAGCGCATCCATGCGCTGGCGCAGATCAAGAATCGCCATGCGGGCTTCATCGTCGCCGAAAAGGGCATGCGCGGGCGCGGCGGCTCCCATCATGAAGAGAGCCGCAGCAAGAGCAAAAACAGAATTTTTATTCACAAACAGTCCTTCTGCACAAATGCTGTCGAGATCTTATCGATAGACGATGTCGGCGCGGCGGTTCTGCGCCCAAGCCTCTTCGTTTTCGCCGACGGCCACAGGCTTCTCGCGGCCGAAGCTCACGGCTTCAATGCGGCTGGCCGGAACGCCAAGAAGCTGCATGCGCTGCTTGACGGCCTCGCTTCGCTTTTGCCCAAGGGCAAGGTTGTATTCGCGGCTGCCGCGGCTGTCGGTGTTGCCTTCAATCACGACATGCGCGCTGGGGTTGGCGATAAGGTTGCGCGCGTGGGCTTCAATCACAGGCAGATACGTAGCCTGCACGGCAAAGGAGTCAAAGTCAAAAAAGATCGACTTTTGCTGCAAAGCGGCAGCGGCCGCATCGCGTCGGGCGTTTTGAGCCGCCTCGGCTTCGGCGCGGGTCGTTCCCGCCTTGACGGACTCATCGAGCGCCACGCTCGAACAGCCGCTCAGAATCAGCGTTGAAATGGCTGCTGCCCCGATCAGGGCGCGGCAAAACAGCGTCTTTGTCATTTGAAAAATACCTTTTGTGTCGGTCGCTGCCGGCTTGACTGCCGGCAAAGAAAAAAATCTTGGAAAAACCAGCGCGCTTTCTTAGGCAAGCAGCGGCCCCCATGTCGGCTCGCGAATGTCGCCTGTTGCGGTCGAAAGCCATGCCGAAACAGAACCGTCAATGCTCACCGTTCCGAGCACGCCCTTGCGTCCGCGCTCACTTGCAAACACAATCATGCGGCCGTTGGGAGCAAAGCTCGGACTTTCATCAAAATCGTTGCCCGTGAGAATCTTTTCCTGCCCCGTTGCAAGCTCCATCACGGCAACGCGATAGCGTCCGTCGATGCGGGTGATGTAGCAAAGCTGCGTGCCGTCGGGATTGAGCGTCGGGCTTACCGCATAGTCGGCACCGAAAGTCACGCGCTCGGCCTGACCGCCGCTGATCGGCTGACGATAAATTTGCGGCGCTCCGCCCCGGTCGCTGACGAAGTACAGCCATTGACCGTCGGGTGAAAACACGGGTTCGGTATCGATGGCAAGCGAGCGCGAAAACCGATTGACGCCCGAACCATCGGTCTTAATCATGAAAATCTGCGTATAGCCGTCGCGCGAAAGAGCTACAGCCAAGTGCTGTCCATCGGGACTGAAGGCCGGGGCCGAATTATTGCCGCGGAAATTGGCGACGACGCGTCTGCGTCCGGTTGCTACCGTGTGCACGTATACCACGGGCTTTCTAGCCTCAAAGCTCACATAGGCCAGATGTCTGCCGTCGGGCGACCAGGCGGGAGAAATGATCGGCTCGCGGCTTCTGAGGGCGGGCGCCGGATTGGCTCCGTCGCTGTCGGCCACGATCAGTTCATAGTTCTGCGCAGAGTGCTGTACAACATAGGCAAGACGCGAACAGAAAAGACCACCCATGCCGGTGAGCTTTTCATAAATTCGATCGGCAATGCGATGCGCGAGCATGCGCAGATTTTGTTCGCTTGCAGCCGCCACCCACTCATCAACCGTTGACTGCTGCACAACATCGTAGAGATAAAAACGAACTTCCCAACGGCCGTCAGCGAGCTTATCAATCGAGCCCGTAGCAAGCACATTGGCCTGTTTGCCGCGCCAGAGTGAAAAATCAGGCCTGCGGCTTTCCTCAAGCGTTGCTTCTGTCGGAGCGTCTACCATGCGAAAGTCGCCCGTGCGCGAAAGGTCTGCCGAGACCACGCGCAGAATATCCATGCGATGCTGCGCCGAGCCGGCCATGGGCTGCAGGGCAATCGGAATCTGATTGGCGCCCACGCCCGATATTTCAATGTTGAGCTGTGCAAGAGCTGGCGTCGCAGCAAGAACGCCCGCGGCCCCCGCAGCCGTCAACAGCCTGCGGCGTTGCAAGAAAACGGTCATATCTACCCAACTACTTAATGAATCGAACAAACCGAATAAATCGGCCTATATCTCGCCGCACGCGCCGCGGACATGGGCGCGACGCATTGCGGCTTCTTTAAATGGGACGCCAAAATTCAATTGAATTTTTTCGGCGTCCCTGCGCCCAAACATTAGTGACGGAAGTGACGCTCGCCCGTAAAGACCATCACGATGCCGCGCTCGTCGGCAGCCGCAATCACTTCAGGATCACGGATCGAGCCGCCGGGCTGGATCACGCAGGTTGCGCCCTGATCGATGATCACATCAAGACCGTCGCGGAACGGGAAGAACGCATCGGAAGCAGCCGCGCAGCCAAGCAGCGACAGACCGGATTCCTGAGCCTTCAAGGCGGCGATGCGCGCCGAATCAACGCGGCTCATTTGTCCTGCGCCCACACCGAGCGTCATGCCGTTGTGCGCGTACACAATGGTGTTGGACTTCACAAAGCGAGCCACATTCCAGGCAAACATCATGTCGGCGATCTGAGCCGAGGTGGGCTGCTTCTTGGTCACGACGCGCAGTGCACTCTCCGGGCAGATCTGCGTATCGGGCGTCTGTACGAGCAGACCGCCGCCCACGCGCTTGAATT
Organism: uncultured Duodenibacillus sp.; assembly: GCA_944388865.1. Classification (GTDB taxonomy): domain Bacteria; phylum Pseudomonadota; class Gammaproteobacteria; order Burkholderiales; family Burkholderiaceae_F; genus Duodenibacillus. Next base: position 6,810 of record CALXKM010000037.1, read on the forward strand.
CATACTCGTTGTGCGCATCGCCCATGGCCACCGTCAGCACGCGCAGGTTCTTCTTAGCCGAGAAGATCTGACGAGCGCCGTCCGTGTATTCGGGAGCAATCACAACCTCGGCAAACTGCTTGGAAACTTCGGCAGCCACGGCTTCGTCAACCTTGCGGTTAAAGGCGATGATGCCGCCGAAGGCGCTCTTGGAGTCGGTCTTGAATGCCTTCTGATAGGCTTCAAGCGCATTGACGCCGATGGCCACGCCGCAAGGATTGGCATGCTTGATGATCACGCAGGCAGGCGTTGCGAAGCTTCGAGCAGCTTCCCAGGCAGCATCGCTGTCGGCGATGTTGTTGTAGGAAAGCTCCTTGCCCTGCAGCTGGCAGTAGCCGGCCAAAAGCCCCGGAGCAATGAAATGCTCGCGATAAAAAGCTGCCTTCTGGTGCGGATTTTCGCCATAGCGCATGTCCTGAACCTTGACCCACTGACGGGTAAAGACGTCCGGGAAGTGCTTGGTGCTCTTTTTATCCTCATCAAGGCTTGTGAGATAGTTCGAAATGACCGCATCGTAGCGAGCGGTGTGGCAGAACACCTTCTTGGCAAGAGCCAGACGCGTGTCGGCGGCGACTTCGCCCTTGGCGCGGATTTCGTCGAGAACGCGAGAATAGTCGGCAGGATCAACAATCACGGCCACCGACTCGTGGTTCTTGGCGGCAGCGCGGATCATCGTCGGGCCGCCGATGTCAATGTTTTCAATAGCAAGTTCAAACGTGCAGTCCGGGCGGGCAATCGTCTGCTCAAAAGGATAGAGGTTCACGCACACGATGTCGATCGGATCAATATTGTGCTCGGCAATTGCGGCCATGTGCTCGGGCACGGTGCGGCGGGCAAGAATGCCGGCATGAATGTGCGGATCGAGCGTCTTGACGCGGCCGTCGAGCATTTCAGGGAAGCCCGTGTACTGCGCCACTTCCTGGCAGGCGACGCCTTGCTCGGCAAGCAGCTTTGCCGTGCCGCCCGTCGAAAGAATGTGGTAGCCCAGTTCAACCAGACCACGAGCAAATTCAACGACGCCGGTCTTGTCCGAGACGCTGATCAAAGCTTGTTTTTTCATTGCTTGATTTCCTTATCAAAAGTCCCCGTTCAGAAACCCGTGCATGCGAAGCTTCTTGCGCAGGGTATTTCGGTTAATTCCCAAAAGCTGTGCCGCGGCCTTTTGATTGTTGCCGCACTTGTCCATCGCCCAGCGAAGCAAGGGACGCTCGGCGGCCGTCACGATCATTTCGTAGATCGGCAGCCCCTTGACTCCTTCAAGGTCCCTCACATAGCTCTCGACGCGTCGCACCACCAGTGCGCTGAATGCGTCGTTGACGCTGACGCCGGGCGCAAGAATTTCTTCGACGCTTTTAAATTGCGTTGATGCGCTTTCGTTATTGTCCACAGTCTGCGTCAATTTGTCTCTCTTAGCGATGAAAAAAATGTTTCCAAATTTTCTTTAAGGCGCTCAGCCTCTTCAATGCGCACGATTTCGTCGAGCATTCGTTGAGCTTGGCCGCTGGCGTCTGCATCGGCAGCCTCCCTTAAGTATGGCCGCAAATGCATGCGAAAACTATGCACGGCAAAGCGCTCCTGACGGCCTTGTTCGCTCCAGTACCTCAAGTGTTCTTCAAGATGCTCAAACACCGTTTGGCACCTATCGTCAAGCGTTGGCTCCCCCGGATCGGGATGCCCCTCAAAAACCGCCCGGATTCTCTGAAAAATCCAGGGATTGCCGCGGGCGGCGCGACCAACCATGACGCCAGCCGCGCCGCTTGTGCGCACTGCGGCGAGCGCTGCCGGCGGACCATCAATATCTCCGTTGGCGATGACCGGAATTGTAACGGCATGCACCACAGCCGCAATATCCGAAAGACTGACGGCACCCGAAAAACGCTGCGCTCTCGTACGCCCATGCACCGTCACGGCAGACAATCCGGCATCTTGGGCCATTTTTGCCAGCAGCGGCGCATTTTTTGACTGCTCATCCCAGCCCGTTCGCATTTTGACCGTTACCGGCACATTGACGGCCTGCACCACGCTTTGCATGATGCTTTGCGCCAATTGAGGTTCGCGCATGATGGCCGAGCCGCAGGCCTTGCCGCAGACCATTCGAGCTGGGCAACCGAAATTGATGTCAATGATTTTTGCTCCGAACTCAACGGCCGCCTGCGCGGCTGAGGCCATCTCGGAAGGATCTGCGCCCAGCAGCTGCACCGTCGGCAATCGGTCCTGCGCATCACAAGCCAGTCTGCGCATCGTCATATCGGTTGCGCGCAGCCCGGCCTTGCTTGAGACCATCTCGCCGACGACAAGCGAAGCGCCGCGGCGCAGGCAAATTCTGCGAAAAGGGACATCGGTGACGCCTGCCATGGGGGCAAGCACCACGCCGCCCTCTATGTTGTAGGGACCGATCTGCATGCAGGAACAAACAACCGAAAAAAAACTTGGAGGGGCAAAAAAAGCGAAGACGCGCCGATGGGCGACTCAGCCCCGAGGCGCGGTCAGCAACCTCAAGGCCGCAATTTTAGCCGGCAATGCCAAGCCTTTTCTCGAGCTCTTCACAGTTCGTCGTTGCAATGCCGGCTTTCAGCCAGGCCGCTTCAAGCTCGCGCATCGCCTGCTCGTCTGAATTGATGGCCCGACAGGCATCGAGCACCACGGTCGTCTGAAACCCAGCCTCAGCCGCATCAAAGGCCGTCGAACTCACGCAAAAGTCAAGCGCAAGACCGCAAACATACACTTCGCCTACTTCTCTTTCGGCAAGCCACCCTGCCAGGCCGGTTTTCGTTTTTCGATCAGCTTCGACAAAGGCCGAATAGCTGTCGCAGTTTTTACGCATGCCTTTGCGCACAATGAGCGCCGCACGCGAAAGGTCAAGCGCATCGGCAAACTGCGCACCGTGCGAGCCCGCAACGCAGTGCACGGGCCACAGCACCTGCTGCATGTCGCCCAACTCAACGGTCTCAAAAGGCTTTTTCCCGGCATGGCTCGCAGCAAAGCTCTCATGTTCGGCCGGGTGCCAGTCAGCCGTGAGAACAACAATGTCAAAACACTGCATGAGGCTGTTGATTGGCGCGGCGACCGCATCGCCCTCAGGCACAGCCAGCGCGCCCCCAGGCAAAAAATCGTTTTGCACATCTACGACGATAAGCGCGCGACCGCCTTGCGCCTGAGTGCTTTTTACCATCGCCATCGATGATTCTCCTTTGCTGTTAAGGAAACGGCGCCTTGCCCAAGATCGCTGTCAATTCGCTCTCAAGCTTAAGCACGATGCCCGCAGCCGGCCCGGCCGCAGCCAAAGGCGCTCCCTGACCTGCGGCCAGCTGCATTAAATCCTCGCGTCCGACCTTTTGCGCTGCCAGTAGAATCGGACGCATCATCTCGCACTGCTCGGGGTAGTCGCCCGGAACAATTTTCGCATCTTCAAGAGCCTCAACAAGGCCGTTTGCCACCACGCGCGAGAGTCTTCCTTCAAAAGTGCGCACAAGCCTTGCGGCCGCATCCGTCGTAAAAGGCAGCTGGTCCTTGAAGGCTTGGGCAGCGGCCGACTCGTCGGCGCGCAAGAACGCCGTGCCAAGCATCACGCCGCTTGCGCCTGCGGCTATGGCCGCAGCCCACTGTGCGCCTGAGGCAATACCGCCGGAGGCGACAACCGGAAGCCCTGTTGCTCGGGCTGCCGGACCGATTAAGCTCAAAAGTCCTACTTGCGAGGCACCGTCGGGCTGCTCGAAATTAAGCCTCGGCCCTCCGGCCTCGACTCCCTGAACAATGATGCCCGAGGCGCTCGCCGCGCGCAGCACCTTGGCCTCTCTTAGCGTCGTGGCTGCGCTCAGAACCGTTGTGCCCAGGGTTTCGAGCTTTTCAGCATAAATTTCGCGCAGTCCCCCAAAGCTTGTGATCAGCACCGGCACATTCAAAGCCGCGATCGTCTCGAACTGCTCGTCGAAATCGGGCATCTTCGCCCAGGCATAGCGCTCTTCAAGACCGAGTTCGACCGCTAGGTCTTCGAGCGCATGCGCCATCTTCCGGGCCTTCTCAAGACTTGCCAAGGAGCCCTGAGCCGGAATGCGCACTCCCACGGCAAAAGGTTTGTCGGTGAGTTCGCGCAATCGCGCAACGCTTTTTTCAATCTCGGAGGCTGACATAAAGCCCGCGCCCAGCACGCCCAGCCCTCCGGCATTGCTCACGGCCGCGGCAAGCTCAGGCCCTGCGGCATCACTCATCGGAGCATTCATCAAAGGCAGCCGAACGCCCAGCGCTGAAGCAAACGCGCGGCTTTTGCAAACGGCATCTTGAAAAAGATTCTGCATGGTGCTTGTTTTAAAAAATTTGTTTCGAATGCGCCCAGCAAAGCCTCACGACGGAAGACTCTTCGCCTGCATACTGACTATCTTAGTACTGCGCCCAGCGCAGCGCCTCTCGGTTTTCTCTTAGCCGCTGCAGCTCGACGGGCGAGCCGACATTGTCCCAAAAACCAGTAAAGACCTCGCCTGTTGCGCGGCCGGCACGGGCAAATTCCCACAACCAGGGAAAAAGCTTGGCGCGCTTCACGGGCAGGCCGCGAAAAATTCTTGGCGCGGCAATCATCAGACAAGCGTAGGTGTGCGGGCCGCAGCCAGGTTCGATGCGTCCATCGGCAAGGATCGTCATGTCGCCGGCAGCATGAAAATCCGGATTTGGCACGCCCACAATGTGCGCATCAATTTTGCCCCGCGCAATGTCGTCTGCCCGAGCCAGCAGCCGGACAAGATCAAAGTTGTGCACAACATCTGCGGCAAGCACCAAAAAGGGCTCGTCGGATCCGTTTGGGGCAAGCAAATCGAGCGCCTTGACGATGCCGCCCAGACTCTCGAGCGCATCGGCATCCGTATCTCCCTCACGGCTGATTTTGACGTCAAAGCCGCTTGGCTTGAGCTTTTTAGGCAAATCCTCAAAAGCATCTGCCAAGTGCGCCGTATTCATCACAACCTCGCTGATGCCTGCGCGCTTGAGAGCCGCAAGCTGCCAGGCGCAAAGCATCGTGCCGTTGACCTCTACAAGGGGCTTGGGAACGACGTCGGTCAAGGGCCTTAAGCGACTGCCGCGGCCGGCGGCAAGAATCAATGCGCGCATGTCTGCGTCCAGGTTTGTAGTTGTTAGAACGTCCAGGCGCCCTTGCTCTTGACCTCTTCGAACTGATCCAAAAGCCAGTTGATGGGCTTGAGCTCGTCGTAGCGATTAGCCGTTTCTCGAACGTAGTGCAAAAAGCGCGGCGCATCGGCCAGATACTTGGGCTTGCCGTCTCGATAATTGATGCGGGCAAAGATGCCAAGCACCTTGAGGTGCCGCTGCATGCCCATCCACTCGACGTCGCGCCAGAATTGGCCGAAATCTGCAGGCACGGCAATGTCGGCTTTGCGCGCCTTATCCCAATAGCGGATCGTGACGTCAAGCACAAAAGATTCGCCCCAGCTGATGAAGGCGTCGCGCATCAGACTTGCGATGTCGTAGGACACGGGCCCCATCAGCGCATCCTGAAAGTCGAGCACGCCGGGAAGCGGATCACTCGGCATCAAGTTTCTCGGCATATAGTCGCGATGAACGAAAACGCGCGCCTGCGAAAGATTGTGCGCAATGATTTTTTCAAATGTGCGGCCAATGATCTCAGCCTGCTTGTCTGTCATCTCATAGCCGCGGTGCGTCTTGACGTACCACTCGGGAAACAAATCAATTTCGCGCTTGAGCACGGCGTAATCGTACGCGGGCAGGACGCCCTCGCGCGTTGCCTTCTGCCAGAGCACAAGCTCATCGGTAGCCGCATCCATCAGACGGGCGGCATTGTCCTCGTTGAGCACGTCGAGATAAGTCTGCCTGCCCAGATCACTCATGAGAATGAAGCCCTGCGCACTGTCGGAAGCGAAAATGCGCGGCACATTCATGCCGGCTTGCAGCATGAGCGCATCAATTTGCAGAAAAGCGTCAATGGACTCGGCCGGCGGCGGCGCATCCATCACGATGTAGGAGCTCTGGGCGCCTTCGATGCGAAAATACCGGCGAAAACTCGCATCAGCGCTTGCCGGCGCCATGGTTTCAAGCTTGAGCCCGAATTCCTGATTGAGCGACGAGAGCCACGTTTGAGCCGCTACAAAACGGCTGTCTTTGATGAAATCCGACATGTTCTAATTGCGGGAAAGCCGACACAAGCCAAGCTTTCCCTATAATCCCAAAGAATCAACTTGCACACTATACAAACAAATGCAACGAAATTCTTCGCGCCCGACGCCTCTGGGCCTTTCGATTGCCGTGGCCGCGGCTCTTGCCGCGATGCTACCGGCTGCGCACGCCCAGCAAAACGTCGACGGCGCCCGACAGCAGGCCGAAGGCATAGAGCTGGGCAGTTGGACAAATCTCCTTGCGCCTCCAGTCGATGAAGACAACGCTCCGTCAATCGCTTCAGCTCACTTCATTGAAGGTTCTCCAGAAACCGAGCTCACGCTCACGGGAGACGCTGAGGTGCGCCGCGCCGGCACCGTCATCACGGGCGAAAAGATCGTTTACACGCAGGCCACTGGAGTGGTCACGACCGAGGGCAATGCGAGCGTCTCGCGCAACGGCGCAAAGTTCACCGGACCGGCATTTTCCTACAACCTTGATGATGAGACGGGCGGCGCCGAAAATATTGAATACAACTACGGTCCGCGCGGACTGCAGGGCGAGGCCGGATGCGCTCGCTTTCAGTCGGCCGACGTCACCGAATTTGAAGACGTCGTGATCACCAGCTGCAAAAAAGACAATCGCAGCTGGTGGCTTGAGATGGATACGCTCACGCTCGATGAGTACGATGAATCAGGCGAAGGCACCGGTGCCGTCTTGAAGCTGGGCGGCGTACCCGTTTTCGGCTCTCCCTGGTTTACCTTCCCTTTGAGCGCCAAGCGCAAGTCGGGTTTTCTGTCGCCGACATTGGGCTTTAACTCTGAGCGCGGCTTTGATCTTGCCGTACCGTACTACTTTAATCTGGCGCCCAACTACGACTACACGCTTGCTCCGCGCATTCTCTCCAAACGCGGCATCGTGCTCGGCAACGAATTTCGCATCAAGCAAGAGTCATTCGAGGCCGAGGTAAACCTCAACTATATGCCGCACGACCGCAAGCTCGGCGAAGATCGCTACAGCATTCAGGGCAAGTTCTCCGGACACTGGAACGGCTTTAACTACGGCGTGAACTACAACCAGGTCTCGGACGACGACTTCCTTGACGATTTTGCCTCAAGCATTCGCGACAACTCCGAAGACATCCTGCCTCAGGACTACTGGCTCACCTACGGCACGACGTACTGGACGGCAGCGCTGCGCGTAACCAAAAACCAGACGATCAACGACACCGACAAACCCTACGAGAGAGAACCTCAATTTACCTGGGGCGCATATTTTGCTGATCTCTACGGATTTGAACTCAACACCAAGATTGATGCCACGCGCTTTGTTCATCCGTGGGAAAACCGCACCAACGGCAACCGCTTCGTCGTCGAACAGGACGTGAGCTACCCGCTGCTTGGCGCCGGCTGGTTCGTGACGCCAAAAGTCAAGTTGGTCGGCCTTAGCTACGATCTTGATGAAGGCTGGCGCGGTTCAGACAACAAAACTCCGTCGCTCACGCTGCCGATGTACTCGCTCGATTCGGGCCTGATTTTCGAGCGCAACACAAGCGTCGGCTCGCGCGACATTCTCCAAACGCTCGAGCCTCGCATCTACTACTCCTACACACCCTATCGCGATCAGTCCGACATTCCGGTGTTTGACTCAACAGAAGCTGACTTCAACTTCGCGCAGCTTTATTCGGAAAACGTTTGGTCGGGCTACGACCGCTATGCCGAGACCAATCAGGTAAGCGGCACGATCACCACGCGTTTGATCGACGACAAGACGGGCCTGGAGTGGATTCGCGCATCCATCGGTCAGCGCTACTACTTCAACGACCTGACTGTTAATTATTGGGGAGATAGGATTGATCAAACCAGCAAGAGCGACTTTCTGGCAAGCATCGGCGCACGCCTGACGCGCACGCTGCAGGCTACTGCCTACGGCCAATGGTCATGGGAGCGCAGCAGCATGCAGAAGGCCACGGTAGGCTTTCGCTGGCAGCCGCGTCCTATGAGCGTCGTAGGCCTGTACTATCGCTACAACTGGTCTGATGTTGAAAACAGCCGCGGCTACATTGACGACTACATCAACCAGATTGATTTGTCCGTGCAGTGGCCTCTGACCAACAGACTCTACGCTCTGGCGCGCCAGAACTACTCTTTCTACGACAACAAATTCATCGAAAGTCTGGTCGGCTTCGAGTATCAGGCCGACTGCTGGGTATTGCGCGCAGTTGCACAGCGTTACACACGCGATGAGGAAGAAGAGCAAACATCGTTCTTCCTGCAATTAGAATTGACCGGCCTTGGCGCAGTGGGTTCAAGCCCGCTTAGCGAACTGCAGCGCAGCATCCAGGGCTATCAGCAGACCACTCCGATGCCTACCACGGCAGGAACTTATGACTACTACTATTAAACGCAGCTCGAGGGCGGCTCTTGCAGCCTCGTGCCTTTTAATCTTCGGCCAGGCTCTTGCGGCCGATGCGCCCAATACCGTTCGGGAAACCGTGCAGATGCCTGCTGCGGCTCCTGCCGCCGCACCTGCCGCACCGACAACTGATGCGCAGCCGGCGGCTGCCGACATTCAGCAAAGCGCCTCGCGCAGCACGCTGCGCTACGTCGATCGCGTAGTTGCCGTCGTCAACAACGATGTCATCACCGAATACGAGCTGCAAAACCGCGTGCGTCAGGTCGCCATTAATTTGCGACAGCAAAACATCAACCTGCCCCCGATGCCGAAACTGCGCCGTCAGGTGCTCGAGCGCCTCATTATGGAAAAGTGCCTCGACCAGCGCGCTAAGGAGCTGGGCATTCGCGTTGACGAGCGCATGGTGTCGGCCTCCATTGAGCAAATCGCCCGCAACAACAAGCTCACTGTTGACGAACTTCGTGATCGGCTTCTGGCCGACGGCGTGAGCTTTTCGGCATTTCGCTCTCAAGTCAAGGATGAAATCGTTGCGCAGCGCCTGCGCGAACGAGAAGTCGACAGCAAGCTGACGATTCCCGAAAGCGAAGTTGATGCCTACCTTGCCGAACAGGCCGGCTTTACGAGCGGCGACACGCAAGAGTACCACCTGCAGCACATTCTGCTGCCGATTCCTTCGGGCGCCTCTGACAGCGAAGCCGATGATGTGGGTGATCTAGCCGAGCGTCTTGCCGACGAAGCTCGCGAAGGAGCCGACTTCTCCTCGCTTGCTGCGGCCAACTCTAAGGCTGAAGACGCCATGTCGGGCGGCGATCTAGGCTGGCGCGACGCCAGCAAGCTGCCGACTCTGTTCTGGAAGGCAATTGAAGAGCATCGCACCGAACGAGGCTACGTCACCGTAGTGCGCTCAAGCGGCGCTTTTCACGTCATCAAGCTTCTTGACAATCGCGACGGCGTCAAAGCCAAACTCGCAGGCGCCCCTGTCGAACAGACCCACGTGCGTCACATTCTGATGTTTGTTTCTGACTTGACGCCTGAAAGCGAAGTGGTCTCGCGACTCAACGACATCAAGCATCGCATCGAGAGCGGCGCAGCTGACTTTGCGACGATGGCTCGTCTGACCTCTGTGGACAACTCCGCCACCCGCGGCGGCGACATCGGCTGGATCAGTCCCGGCGAATCCGTTCCGGAATTTGAAGCCGCAATGAATAAGCTTGCCGCAGGCGAAATTTCAGAACCCGTGCGCACGCAGTTCGGCTATCACCTGATTCAGGTCATTGACCGCAGAAAAGCCCAAGCCAGCGCCGACCGCTCGCGTCTGGCCGCCCGCATGGCGCTGCGCGAAAAGAAGCTCGCCGAAGCTGTCTACAACTGGCAGCGCGAGATGCGAGACCGCGCCTATGTCGAAATCCGCAGCGATGCCCTCTAAGGCCGCCTGCGCTTTTGGCTGTTGAAATCCAATCAAGGCGCCGCGAGCACTCAGCACTGAGAGCGCGGCGCTTTTTTCTACTTGCGCATATTTACCGAACGAGCATGTCTGCACTTTTTGCACCAATTGCCATTACGATGGGCGAGCCCGCAGGCATCGGTCCCGAAATCGTTCTCAAGGCTGCCCGCAGGCTTGCCTGCGACGGATGCCGTTACGAAATCATCGGTCCGGCTTCGCTGCTGGAGCAAACTGCACGCACCTTGGGGCTGCCGCAGCATCTGCCTGAAAACTTTTCCGTATGCAACATTGAGCTTGCCGCGCCGGTTGTTCCCGGCAAGCTTGACGTACGCAACGCTGCCTGCGTCATCGAAATACTCAAAAGCGCCGCGCTCGGCGCGCTAAACGGACGCTACGGCGCGGTCGTCACCGGCCCAGTGCAAAAAAGCATCATCAGTGAAGCCGGTCTTGAATTCACTGGACACACGGAATTTTTTGCCGACATCTCCGGCGTCAAGCGCGTCGTGATGATGCTCATGTCTGGCGCAGGCCCCGAAGCTCTTCGCGTAGCACTTGCCACCACCCATCTGCCGCTTCGGGACGTCCCGCGCGCCATCACGGCGCAGCTGCTCGATGAGATACTCGACATCACTCACGACGGGCTTGTGAAAATGACCGGTTCGGCGCACCCACGCATAGCAGTCACGGGACTTAATCCTCACGCTGGAGAATCCGGACACATGGGCACAGAGGAAATCGAGATCATTTCGCCCGCCATCCAAAGAGCCCGTACCCGTTCGATTTACTGCGAAGGCCCGTGGCCGGCTGACGCCGTGTTCGTTAAAAGCCGTGCAGCCAACTTTGATGCCATACTGTGCATGTACCATGATCAAGGGTTGCCCGCCTTAAAGCGCGAAGGCTTCGGACACGGCATCAACGTCACGCTCGGACTGCCCTGGATTCGTACTTCGGTCGATCATGGAACCGCGCTTGACATTGCAGGCAAGGGGGTTGCTGATGAAGGAAGCCTCTTGAGCGCCATTGATCTAGCCCGGCAGATGCGTGCGCACGCTGCCGAAGCACACTGATATTTTTCTCAAAAACGGATACTTATGCAGCAAGGTCTACAAGGACACAAGGCAAGAAAACGCTTTGGGCAGAATTTTTTGCACGACGTGCACTGGATCGGACGAATCGCCAAAGCCGTTGCAGCCCACCCCGGCGACAGCATCATCGAAATTGGTCCCGGCCAAGCAGCGCTCACTCGCGAACTCATTGCCGGTGCCGGGCACGTGCGAGCCGTTGAAATTGACCGAGATCTCGCAGCTTGGCTCAAAGAACAGTTTGCTGCCGAAGAGCTCACGCTCATTGAAGCCGATGCTCTGACGCTCGATTGGAAGAGCCTTGCCGAGCAAGCCGGCACGCTTCGCATTGTTGGCAACCTACCCTACAACATTTCCTCGCCTTTGCTGTTTGCCTTGATGCGAGCAGCCGATCACGTCCGTGATCAGCACTTCATGCTGCAGCGCGAGGTAGTCGACCGGATGGTCGCCGCCCCGGGCGGCAAGACGTATGGACGACTTTCGGTCATGCTTCAATGGCGCTATCGCATGGTGAAGCTTTTTGACGTGCCTCCCGGAGCATTCAATCCGCCGCCCAAGGTAGTGAGCTCGGTGGTGCGCATGACGCCCAAAGATCCTTCTCAAGTGCCTGCTGTTGACTTTGATCTATTTTCGTCAGTTGTTGCCAATGCCTTCAGTCAAAGACGAAAAACGCTTCGCAATGCGCTCTCCGTACTGATGAATGCCGATGATATTGCGGCTGCCGACGTTGATCCTCAAGCTCGCGCTGAGACACTTGACCTCGAAGCCTTCGTGCGACTGGCACGCAAAGCGGCAGAGCTCGGCGTCAAGCCGATCATTCCTGGATCGGTTGTCGATTAAGAACGAATCTTCACCGAGTGCTTTTGCAAGGCCGTCTCAGCACGGTCTTGCAAGCTGCTTCAAATCTGACAGGCACAAAAAAACCACCCGAAGGTGGTCGTTTTGTGTGGTGGCTAGGGACGGAATCGAACCGCCGACACGCGGATTTTCAGTCCGCTGCTCTACCAACTGAGCTACCTAGCCACGCGAGAGATCGGAACTATACCAGCACATTTTTTGTTTTGCAAGCCCCTTGTCCAACTTTTTTTCGCCTTAAGTTTTTCAAAACCTTTCCGTTCTTATAATCCGCTATTCGCACCATCAACCTTTACAAGCCCTTTTTGCGGCCTGCGCATTGATCGCAGCTTTGTTCTGCCCGCTTTGCCGCATCCGGAAGGATTCTTAACTTTTATGCAGCTGCTTTGTCTTGGCCTCAATCACACGACCGCGCCCTTGTCCGTGCGCGAACGCGTTGCTTTCGGAGCTGAAGAAATCGAAAGCGCGATTGCCCTGATCAAGGAACGTCTGGCTGCGGCCGACCACGGTGGTCTGACCGAAGCGATGATCCTGTCGACGTGCAACCGTACCGAGTTCTATTGCGCCGTCAGCAACCCTGAGATTGCCGGCGAGGAGTTGAGCAAGCTCATCGAAGAAATGAAATCCGTCGGCGCCTCGCAATTTGAGCCGCACACTTACCGCTATGTGCAAAGCGAGGCCGCCCGCCATATCTATCGCGTGGTCTCGGGCATTGATTCGATGGTTCTAGGCGAAACGCAGATCGTCGGTCAGTTCAAAAAGGCAGTTCAAATGGCTCGCGAGGCCAAAGGGCTTGGCTTGATGCTCAACCACCTATTTCAGGATGCCTTCACGGTGGCCAAGGAGGTGCGCTCGACAACGGCCATCGGCTCAAGTTCCGTGAGTCTTGCCGCCGCCGCAGTGCGCTTGTCGACAAAGCTTTTCGGACGATTGACATCCTCAAACATCCTCTTTGTCGGCGCCGGCGAAATGATTGAGCTTTGCGCAGCGCACTTCAGCGCCCAGTCGCCCAAATCAATCACTGTTGCCAACCGCTCCATCGACCGCGGACAGAATCTTGCGGCACGCTACAACGGCCGCGCCATTCGCCTTCAGGATCTTCCCGAGCAGATTGCCGACTATGACATCATCGTGAGCTGTACGGCCTCCGCCCTGCCCATCATCGGACTGGGCATGATTGAGCGTGCCATCAAAGAACGCCGCCATCGTCCGATGTGCATCGTCGATCTTGCCGTGCCGCGCGACGTGGAAGCAGAAGTCTCACGCCTTGACGATGTTTACGTTTACTCCATGGATGAGCTCGGCGCCGTCGTGCAGTCCGGCCGTGAAAGCCGTCAGGCGGCCGTCATCGAGGCCGAGAGCATCATCACCATGCGCGTGCAGGCCTTTGAAGCCTGGCTGGCCATGCGCGCTGCAGTGCCTGCCATTTCTCGCATTCGCTCGAGAGCCGAGCGCATGCGCCTTGACCTAGTCAACATGGCTGCGCATCAGATTGAAAAGGGCGCCGACGCCAAAGAGGTGCTCGATCAGCTCACGCGCACCCTCACGCACAAACTCATTCATGATCCGACGGTGCTGCTGCGCGACGCCGAAGGCCTCACACAGCAAGAACGCGAGCACATGACGACCATCGTCGGTCACTTCTACGAAAGCCGCGGCTATTAGCCTGCGGGCAGCGAACATGTCCTTTTGCGCTTGGGCAGCCCGATTGACTGCGCGAGCGTTTTTTGCACATTGATCGCCGCCTGCGGCTAAACTTCGCAGCGCCATGCCCGCAGTCGGCAGCTTTTGCCGCTTTTGCGGACCCAACATCTGATCTGAATTTTTTGTTATGAAAGAAAGCATTCGAGCCAAGCTCATGGGGCTTTGCCGCCGCCTCGAAGAAATTGACGTCACGCTGGCCGCGCCGGACGCGGCCGACGACATGAATCGTTTTCGCGAACTATCGCGCGAGCGCGCCGAAATTGAGCCCGTGACAATCAAGATGCGCGAGTACACCAAAACCGAAAGCGACATGGCCGATGCGCAGGAAATGCTTCGCGATCCTGAAATGGCTGATTTCGCCGCAGAAGAAATCAAGACCGGCAAGGCCCGTCTTGAAGAACTCGAGCACGATCTGGAAGTTTTGCTGCTGCCTCGCGACCCCAACGATTCGCGCAATATCTTTCTGGAAATCCGTGCAGGCACGGGCGGAGAAGAGTCCGCACTCTTTTCAGGCGACTTGCTTCGCATGTACATGCGCTATGCTGAACGTCAGGGCTGGAAGGTCGAGATCGTCAGTAAAAATGAATCCGACCTTGGAGGCTATCGCGAAGTCATCTGCCGCATCATCGGCGAAGGAGCCTATTCGCGCCTGAAGTTTGAGTCCGGAGGCCATCGTGTGCAGCGCGTGCCTGAAACGGAAGCCGCAGGGCGCATCCACACTTCGGCCTGCACCGTTGCCGTCATGCCAGAGCTCGACGAAGTTGAAGCCGTCAAAATCAACCCCGCCGATCTGCGCATTGATGTCTACCGCGCTTCAGGCGCGGGCGGCCAGCACGTGCAGAAAACCGACTCGGCCGTGCGCATCACCCACCTGCCCACGGGACTCGTCGTGGAGTGTCAGGACGAACGCAGCCAGCGTCAAAACAAGGAACGCGCCATGGCCGTGCTCGCCTCTCGCCTTTACGCTGCAGAAGTTGAAAAGCAGCGTGCTCAGGAAGCAAGCACCCGCAAGAGCCTCATCGGCAGCGGCGACCGAAGCGAGCGCATCCGCACCTACAACTACCCGCAAGGCCGCGTCACCGACCATCGCATCAATCTGACGCTCTATAAGCTTGATTCGATCATGGACGGCGATCTTGAAGAAATCATCACAGCACTCACCAACGAACATCAGGCTGAACTGCTTGCGGCCATGGGTGAATAAATCGTGAGCACGGTCTCGGAGCTTTTAGCGGCCGCTGCCGACCGCATTTGTCGCAGCGATGCGCGCATTGTTCTCGCGCACTTTATGCAGACAACGCGCGAGCAGCTCATCATGCACCCTGAAGCCGAGACTTCGACGCAAACACAGACCGCATTTTTTGAAGCCGTCGACAAAATCTCACGCGGCTGTCCCGTGGCCTACATCACGGGCGTGCGCGAATTCTGGTGCCGCCCGTTTGCCGTCACGCCTGCCGTGCTCGTGCCCCGGCCCGATACCGAAACGCTCATCGAACAAGCCCTTGATGTCGTCGACAAGAACAACGTGCGCACGTGCATTGATCTTGGCACGGGCAGCGGAATCATCGCCGTAACCCTTGCGCTTGAAGCTGCAGAGCTCGAAGTCTCTGCAACCGATGTAAGCCGCGACGCGCTTGAAGTTGCTCGAAGCAATGCCGCTCGCCTTGGCGCGAAGGTTGAATTTATTCTCAGCAATTGGTTTGATGCGCTTGGCGGACGAAAATTTGATCTCATCGTCTCCAATCCGCCCTACATTGATCCTAAAGACGAACACCTGAAAAATCTCGCATTTGAACCCGCTTCAGCGCTCACCGACGGCATCGATGGGCTCGAGGACCTGCGGTGCATCATCAAAACCGCCCCCGCACATCTGTCATGCGGCGGAACGCTCATGCTCGAGCACGGCTACGATCAGGGTGCGGTCGTACGCGAGCTTCTTGCCGCAGCCGGCTTTAGTGATGTGCGTACCGTCTGCGATCTGGGCGGCAACGAACGCGTCAGCTGCGGACGTCTTTCTTGCTGACAAAATCTCCTCCGATCGAACGATTCTGAGCGGATCCAGCCTGAGCTAAACTCAGAAAGCCCGCCAGCGCATGCGGCATTTGCCGACATCAGCAAATTCCCGGCGCTAGCGAACCATTTGGGAGGATTTTTTTCATGGACGCTCTGCAGATAGCTCGAACCCGTTACACGACCAAGCACTACGACCCAGCAAAGCGGGTTTCCGACGAAGACTTTGAGGCGCTTCTCGAAATCCTGCGTCTGTCGCCATCTTCGGTCAACTCTCACCCCTGGGAATTTTTCATTGCCCGCACGCCTGAAGCCCGCAGCAAGATCATGCCCGCCATTCTCGACTTCAATCGCGAGCGCGTAAAGAACGCCAGCCACATCGTTGTGTTTGCCGTTCATGAAAAGCTCGATGAGCAGTACCTGCAGGATCTTCTTGCTCAGGAAGCTGCCGACGGTCGCTACGCAAAAAACGAGGCGCTTCAGGGACAGGACGCAGGACGGCGGCACTTCGTCGGCCTGCACAGCGTCTCCGAACAAGAACTCCTGAGCTGGGAAATGCGTCAGGCCTACATCGCTCAGGGTTTTGTTCTGTTTGCCGCTGCGAGCATGGGCATTGACTCCACCCCCATTGAAGGCGCCGACTTCGACTTGCTCGACGAGATCCTCGATTTGCGCTCCAAAGGTCTCAGAAGCTGCTTTGCGGTGAGCTTCGGGTACCGCGCCTGTGACGACGCCAATGCCTTGCGCCCGAAATCCCGCTGGCCGCGCAAGAGGATCTTTCACGAAATCTAAGGTCAACCAATAGGACTGGCATTCATGCTGCTCAACACCATCATCAAATCGACAAACGAACTTTTGGTGCCTGAAAAGTTTCACGACTACGCCCCAAACGGGCTGCAGGTCGAAGGCAGGCAGGAAGTGCGGCGCATCGTCACGGGCGTGAGCGCCTGCCTGGAACTCATTCTCGCCGCGCGCGAACGTTCGGCCGACGCTGTCTTCGTGCACCACGGCTGGTTCTGGAAACGGGAAGACCCCCGCATTACAGGCGTACGGCGCAAGCGCATTTCAGCGCTTTTGTCAGCCGACATGAGTCTGGTTGCCTATCACCTTCCGCTGGATGATCATCCGGAACTAGGCAACAACGCGCTGCTTGGCAGAGAACTCGGCTTTATCGCCGACGGCCGCTTCGGAGAGGACAATCTGGGTTGGATCGGCCAGCCAGAAGAGGAGCTTCCCGTCAAGTCGCTTGCCGAGCGCATCAAAAAGCACTTAAAGCGCGAGCCGCTTCTCGTTGGCCCTGCCAATAAACGCATCAGGCGCGTTGCCTGGTGTTCGGGCGCTGCTCAAGACATGATTGAGGCTGCTGCCGAAGCCGGCGCTGACTGCTTCATCTCGGGCGAAATCAGCGAAAGAACCACGCACCTGGCGCGCGAACTCGATATCGCCTATCTGGCCTGCGGACATCACGCCACAGAACGCTTGGGCATCAAGGCCCTCGGCGAGTGGATCGCCAAAGAGCACGGCGTTCAGGTCGAATTTATCGATATCGACAACCCCGCCTGATGCGCTTTGCTCCGGTCGCCTCAGGCCTATTTGTTTGACGGGTCTCAATGCGAGAGCAATGAGACCCGTCAAGTTGCCGACATCCGTTGTTACTGAGCACTGTGCGTGCTTCGCTGAGCCTTGAGCAAATCCCGGATTTCACGCAAAAGCGCCACATCTTCCGGCACAGGTGCAGGTTCGGCTGCCTTTTGCGCTGCCTTTTGCTCTTCTTCCTTCTTCAACGCTGCCTCAAGCTTGCTGCGGGCCCCTGTGACAACTTTGATGAGCCAGAAGATCACAAAGGCAAGCAGCAAAAACTGCACCACAGCTGTCAGAAAAGCACCGTAGCCGAAAACCGTGGCGCCGGCCTTGGTCAGCGCCTCATAGGTCATCGGACCTGCGTAGTCGGCAGGCTTTTGCAAAACGACAAAGAGATTTGTGAAATCGGGCCGCCCAACGAAAAAGCCCAATAACGGATTGATGATATCCTTGACAAGGCTGTTGACGATGGCTGAAAAAGCCGCGCCGATGATGACGGCCACTGCCAGATCAAGCACATTGCCTCGAGAAATAAAAGCCTGAAATTCCTTGATGAAGTTTTTCATGGGAAAATCCTTTTTCTTTTAATATCAATAGGTTGCCGCCTGTTTTGAGCGAAAAGTTGTTATTTTATTTAAAATGCTCAGTCTTGGATTCTGCCGTCTGAGCTTTTAGGCACACTCTTCTCAGACGTTTGCTTTTAAAGGGATTTTCGACATCATGATGACCTTGTATTCCGGTACGACCTGCCCTTTTTCTCATCGTTGCCGCTTTGTTCTCTATGAGAAGGGCGGCGATTTTGAAATCATTGACGTTGACGTCAACAACAAGCCGCCGGAAATTGATGCCTTGAATCCCTACGGCGAAGTGCCGATTCTCATTGAGCGCGATCTGACCCTGTATCAGTCGAACATCATCAACGAGTATATCGACGAACGCTTCCCGCATCCGCAGCTCATGCCTGCCGATCCGATCATGCGCGCCCGTGCGCGTTTGTTCATCTACACCTTTGAGCGCGAACTGTTCGGCTTTGTGCGTTTCCTTGAAAAGCGCGACGTCGACGAGCGCCGCAAGGCTCTCGCACGTCAACAGATCCGTGAACAGCTCGTGCAGCTTTCGCCAATTCTCTCCAAGAACAAGTACCTGATGGGCGACGACTTCACGATGCTCGACATCACGCTTGCTCCGCTTCTGTGGCGTCTGGGCATCTACGGCATTGAACTGCCCAAGACTGCGGCGCCTTTGCTGAAGTACGCCGAAACGGTCTTCTCCCGCAATTCCTTTATTGATTCCATGACGCCGTCCGAAAAGGTTATGCGTCGTTGATACGTTTTTTGCGCGAATGGAATTTGTTATGGAAAACAACAGCACGATCGTGCTTCCACTGTCGCAGCCAAGTTTTAAGCCCTACCTCCTGCAGGCGCTTCTTGACTGGTGCGAAAGCGAAGGATATACGCCCTACATGCTTGTGAGCGTTGACGATGCCACGCGCGTGCCGCGCGAGTTCGTCAATCCAGACAACACCATTGTGCTGTGCGTCTCCGAGCAGGCCACCAAGGATTTTGAGATCGACTCGCAAGCCGTGTCGTTTCAGGCCAGATTTGGCGAAGGCATTCGCAGCATCTACGTTCCTGTGGGCCGCGTAGCAGCCATCTACCCCAAGGAGAATACCGACTTGGTAAGCTACTTCCCGGTCTACGAGACAAAGTCCTCGGAGAACAAAGCCGAAACTGAGGACGATGACGACGATCTGCCAACCTTTACGAAGCTCTAATCATTCGGTAAAATCACGCGACTTGCCTCAATAGCTCAGTTGGTAGAGCAATCGCCTTGTAAGCGATAGGTCGTCTGTTCGAGTCAGTCTTGGGGCACCAGTACACTAAAGCACGCCCTCTGTGGCGTGCTTTTTTTATTCCTACAACTTGACCTGTAACTCATTGAATTTGTTAAAAATTTCAAAAGTTCTTCGGTTCTTCAGGAAAAATGGGTTAACCATGAAGTTTCCCCATTTTTCCTGAAGAACCCTACACATCGCGCTCAGAATAAATAGATCTCCTCTTTAGACACATAAGCGATAGCGTTGCTTTGGGCTTCCTTTCGGTTCAATCGGCTCTAATTTTTTGTCAGCCACTAACTTCCTAACGTGATTCCCAATTGTCGAACGTGAGAGACCAGACATTTTCGTTATATCTTTAACGGATAAACTAGAGTGATCACTCAACGCATTTAGGATAGCGTTATCGACGTTCTCCCATATGTTTCCAAGCATTTCATCACTTGTACGTCTGCGCTTACTAAATTTCAAAATGAAATAAGTGATGGTGTCTTTAACTGTCGGCGGTGGCATCAAAGATTTCGCTAGCGCGGCTTCGATCACCATAAAGCCAGTTCCTTTGTTTTCTACAACGAATCCTGATTCGAACGGTGTATAAGTCAGCAATCGTGAAAGATACTCATTTCGTGTCGACGAAATTCCGTCCTTCCCAAGACTTTCTACAGTCGTGGATCCGTACAGACCACCAGGATTGATAATTTCTAGGCGATCCGCATACATATTGATCTGAACTTGCGAGCCTCGGCCCTCAGGAGAATAATCTCTGTGCTGGAGTGCATTAGCGACAGCTTCTCTTACCGCTTCAAGCGGATAGTCCGGAATGTCTTTTCGCAAACCGCCTTCAATTACTGCACCGGTATTCATGCGTTGCTGGACAAGGGCAAGTGTTTCCAGAAGCATCTCTGGGATTGAACCGATAATCTCTTTCGAATTCAGATAGCGAAGCTGCCCTGTTGCTGCTTCGACTTTATCTGTGCCCGGATATACTGAAAAGACAATTTCAAGACGGGGGAAATACCTTTGAGGAAATGTTCCGGCTGCGAGCAGTCCAGCTATCGTTGGACAAAGTCGATCATTGATTCGGGTTAAAACACCGAGCTGAATCAAAATTGTTTCTTTAGAAAGTTTGCCAAAGACACGCGGAAACAATTCTCTCGCTCGTTTGGTAATTCCTTCGATTGTGCCAGAATCAAGATCGTCGATTGATGCAGCCTCAACCGGCTCGATGTCAAATTGCGGCTGGTGCTGGGATTCAGAAAGACGATCAATTTCGTACGCTGTCAAATGGCGATCACCATCGCCAGAACGAATGAAAGCACCGTCGTACATTCCGCGTTTGGAGATGTAGCACGGTTTCATGCGCTTCGGCATTTCCGGTACTTGTGCAACTACCAACATCCGCCCCTCAAAGCGCACTTTCTCTACTTCCATACGCACGATCGGTGTCATAGCATCACCAATTGTCTGCATCTGGGCGTATATCTTGTTCGCATTGAATCCGTCAGCCGGTTTGAAACTGTTCTTTTCTGATAAGCCTAGGATGATGGTGCCGCCGCGCATGTTGGAAAAGGCCGAAATCGTCTCCTGCAGTTTTTTGGGAAGTTCCTGCACAGATTCTTTGACTTCCCATCGCTGTGTGTCGGTACCGAGACTGCGCATGCGATGAATGGCTTTGATGACTGTTTCTTCATTGAGTTCTGGCATAGAAACCTCACAACCTACCAGCTAAATGTTCGGTTGATGGCTGGTTACCTGCCATTTTATACCTAAATACGCAGTTACCTACCACTTAATTGCCATCTGGTTGGTAGGTAACAGGCTGCCCAAAAATCTCGCGTAGCAACAAGGCTATCCTAATCCGCCCTACGCTTAAGCCTATAAACAGCAGCAAGGATTACACTAGCGGGTTATTCTTCAAAACTTCAGATGCTGTCCAACGGAAGATCACGGCGTTTTCTGCTGCGCCCCCTTCCCTGACAGGAAAAAGACAACTGAGCCTTTCAAATCGGAGGGCTCGGGCTCTAAGCACAACACAACAACAATTACTCGGGAGAATTCCAGGTGAGTACACGCCAGACCTGGTCAAGCCGCTTGACCTACATTCTGACTGTAGCCGGCGCAACAATCGGCTTTGGCGCCACGTGGCGCTTTCCATACCTTGTCGGTGAAAATGGCGGCGGCGCATACGTGCTGACATTTATTGCCGTCATGATGCTCGTCGGCATCCCGATCATTCTTGTTGAAAACGTCATCGGCCGCAGAGCACAGGCCAACAGCGTAGACGCCTTTGCGCTCGCTGTTCGCGATCCTGCGCAAAAGGCAAGCCCGCTATGGAAAATTTTCGGCTACACGGGCCTCATTGGCGCTTTTGGCATTCTTGCCTACTACATGGTGATCGGCGGCTGGGTCTTTTCCTACATCTGGCACATTCTGCTCGGCGCGGCAGGCTTCTCGGGCGGGTTGGATCTGTCTAGCCCCATCACAAAAGAAATCACCGAGAGCTTTTACTTCGAAAGCATTGAAAATTCGCCCTTTGCCATTGCCTGCTTCACGCTCTTTTTTGTCTTCATCAATTGGATCATCCTCAGAAAAGGGGTTATCAGCGGCATTGAGCGCTCCGTGAAGTATCTGATGCCTCTGTTGTTTTTGTGCCTGCTGATCATGGTGATTCGCAATCTGACGCTTGACAACGCCGCTGAAGGCGTGCGCTTTTATCTGACGCCGGACTTTTCAAAAATCACGCCTAAGCTTTTGCTTGATGTGCTCGGGCAAGTCTTCTTTGCTCTCTCGCTTGGCTTTGGCGTCATGATCACGCTCTCTTCGCACCTCAACCGTCAGGAAGACATGGTCAAAACCGCCGTCATCACCGGCGTGGTCAATACGCTTGTGGCCGTCATGGCGGGCTTTATGATCTTCCCGTCGCTTTTTAGCGCACACTTGGCTCCTGACTCCGGCCCCTCGCTCGTTTTCAAGTCGCTGCCGATCGCATTTTCTGAAATGCCTTTCGGCAACTTCTTTGCCATCGTGTTTTTCGTGCTGCTCGTCATTGCCGCGCTCACCACGTCGCTCACCATCTATCAGGTCATCATCTGCGTGCTCGTTGAACGGCTGCGCGCCAGACTGCAGGAGGCCATCAACCTGACGCTGGGCGGCATCTTCGTCTTCGGCAACATTCCCTGCATCCTTGCCTATGGTCCCTGGCGCGACGTACGCATTCTGGACAGAAATATTTTTGATGCTTTTGACTTCGTAAGCGGCAACATCTGCTTTGTGCTTACGGCGCTAGGCGCCACGATTTTCGTCGGCTGGGTCATGAAGAGCGAGGCACTCGAAGAAATCGACAACCGCGGCGCACTGCCGCACAAGACAACCGCCCTTTGGTACGCCCTTGTGCGCTATGCGATTCCTCTTGTCATCATTGCCATCTTCATCTACGGCTTAAGAAGCTTCTTTTCGTGACGAATCATCCTTCGGCTCAGCGGCAAGGCCTAAAAGCGCCACTGAGCCGAAGTGCTCAAGGCGTACTCCGTGTAATCGCCCGAGCGCTCATGGGCTGCGTCAAACCTAAGCGACCAGTACTTTCGCTCAAGCCCAATGCCCAGTCCTGCCCTGGCATACATTCTGTTTTTCTCGTCATAGCTTCCAAAGCGCCGGTTGAGATACTCGAATTCAGAAGCAAAGGAAGGATCGGTCAGGTACGTTGCCTTCAAGTGCGCGCTTGATGTCCAATCCGTACGGGCAAATCTAAACGAGCTATTCCAATAAGCTCTGGCAAAAAAAGCTCCTGCCAGCCGCATTGAATCCGAGTCTGCATCCCGCTTGCCGTCGAGATGCTCGACTCTAAGCCACCCACCGGCCAATTCCGCCCCAACGGCATGCACTCTGCCCAGCGGAAGCTCTGCTCCCAGAAGCGCCTCTCCGTATAAGTACTGCAAAGCCTGAGGATCTTCGTCATCAGCATCAGCCGACGAGAGACTGCGTTCGGCGCTTGAGTACCCATAATCAGCCCGCAGCCTGAAGTGAGTGTTTTTTGCAAAATCGCGGCGCACCGACATGCCCGCGCCCAAAAGCGAAGACGTTGCATTTTGGCCCGCATAAAAGTTCTGCAGATTTTCGTGCGAGGCCGTCACATAGCCTTTGAAAACCCATTGGCGATCATCACCCATCACAGCCAGAGCACGCAGCACAGCATCGCCGCCCGAGGCATCAGTGGCCCGAATGCCCTCGTAGCTATATTTGAGAGACCATGGCGTGAGCTCCCAGTGCCAACCTGGATTTTCAGAATAATCTCGAATGCCGGGAATGTTTCGCGCCGACAAAAAGGATGAAAAGTTTGCGTTTGTATGCAACCCAAATCCACCGGCCTCATCGACCAGAGCGCTTGCCTTCTCGGTGGCAAAACGCAGCCTGACGCGGCGCCAGTCAGTCTCATCCGATGTCAGCGACACATGCGTCATCGTGCTCGCATTGACGCCCAGAGAGAACATCTCGCCAAACTGCCCCGCATCCTGCGTCTGCATCACATTTGCGATGCCGGCGTAAACAGCCTTTGCTGGACGAATGCGCACCTGCTGTACGCCTTGCTGATCATCTTTGACAAACCATACGAAGCCCGAGCCCGCATCAGCCGAACGAAACTCGGCCGGATCAAAGAAGTTTTCGACAGCGGCTGTATTGCGCGCGCTTTGCATCATGAGCACATCGCTCTCGGCAATGAATGCCCGGTAGAGTTCCTGAAAGCCGCCCTTGGCCAAAGGTCTTTGCAGGCCTTGAACACTACCCGCATAATCTTCTGCCCGCACATGATCAAGCAGTCCTTGAGCACAATCAGCGCAAAGCACAAGACTTCTCTGACCGGGCGGGGAACTTGCAAAAACGCGCACCGACATCACGCCGTCTTTCGATGAGACAATCACAAGACGGCTTTGCGCCTCTTCGTTGAGCTGAGCGGCAATTGAGGCTTCGTTGACATCGTCATAGGTGAGGCTGCCCTGCACAGGATCCTGAGCCTGCAATTTGTGCAGAAAGCTCATGGCACAGGTTCCTGAGGCCGCCGAGGCGATCAACAAAACCTCAGCAGCCAGACAAACCCGCCTCAGCGCACGCTTCTTCATCGTCAGATGATCTAACCCGCCTTGGCTGACCACTTGTCCACAACGCGGTCAACAAAATCTGCCGCACGCCCCAAATAGCTGTGCGCATCAAGCATTCGGTCGACTTCTTCTTCAGAAAAGCTCTCCGTCACCTCTGGCATCCTCATCAGGACATCTTTAAGCGGCACTTCCTGCTCGTAGGCTTTCATGCAGCCCTCGTAGACGATGTCGTGCGCTGTGTAGCGCCCGAGCTTGCCTGCCAGATGCATCATCACGCACTCGCTCATCATCAATCCCTTTTGCGCATTGAGATTGCGCTCCATATGCTCGGGATAGACAATGAGGTTTTCAAGAATATTTCTGCTCTTTTGCAGTGCGCAGGCCATCAGGTGGCAGGCGCGCGGAATCGCCTCCCACTCAGAAATAAAGCACGACCAGTCGCGTTCGTTTTCGTTGATCATTGCCTCGGTCATCAAGGGCGCAATGCTGCGCACGCCGCGGCACAGGGCAAGCACATTTTCGAGCACCGCCGGATTGCGCTTGTGCGGCATCGTTGAGGAACCGACCTTGCCCGCGAAAAATGGCTCTTCGAGCTCCAAAATTTCCGTACGCTGCAGCGTAAAGATTTCATGATTGATGCGTCCGAGCGTGCCCGCGCACAACGCCAGCACGCTGATGAATTCGGCCTGATTGTCACGCGCGACATGCCAGGCGATGACAGGCGTTTTGAGCCCCAAGATCTGCATGACGCGCTCTTGCGTTTCAAGTCCCTTTTCAGGCTCCGAAGCAAGCGTGCCGACTGCGCCCGACATTTCCCCCACAAAAAGGCGCTTTTCGATTTCCTCCAATCGTTCAATGCCGCGGCCTAGTTCATCTGCCCAAACCGCAGCTTTGTAGCCAAAGGTAATCGGAATGGCATGCACAACATGCGTACGCCCGGCCATTGCCGTGTTGCGATACTTTTGCGCGAGCGCCAAAGCATATTTAAGACACACCTTCATGTCGCGCACAATGACTTCGTGCGATTCGCGCTCAAGCAGCACGAGCGCCGTATCCATGATGTCCTGACTAGTAGCGCCCCAGTGCACGAACTCTCCGACATCTCCGGGCAGCGCAGCCTTGAAGGCTTTTAGCAGCGGCACAAGAGTAATTGAGCTTTTGAAGTATTCGCCAATTGAGGGCACGTCAATAAGCGCGGCATCGGCATGCTCGACGATGCTCTGAGCCTTGTCGCGAGGAATAACGCCGAGTTCGCCCTGGGCTTGGGCCAAAGCGGCCTCAACATCAAGCCATTTCTGCACCCAGGATTCATCCGACCAGATCCTGCGCATCTCGTCCGTGCTGAACAAACACCCATGTATCATGCTGTCGATTGCTGTAGAGGCCATGATCTACTCCTAATGCTCGAAAAAATTGCTGAATTCCTAGTCCGAAGAAAAAAGGACCTGTCAGCACCATAAAGTACTACATCAGCGCCGCTTTGGCGTCATTGCGTGCCGCTATTTTTTGAGCTGCGCGATGTATTCTTGAATTTCTTGCGCACGAATTCTGGAAGCTCGGGCCTCATGCGCGGCAAACCACCGGCAAAAACTCATCAGACGCGTATTGCTCATGCCGGTGCGCGAAGCCGCAAGCGTCATGTGCCAAGCCGGCCGATGCCAGCCGGGCAAAACAACCTGCACAAGTCCTGCCTCAATTTCGGCTTTGAAGGCGTGAAACGAGAAATCGATGGCGATGCCTTCGCCAGCCAAAAGCGCCTCGCGTCCTGAGGGAATGTCGCCGCTAAAGGCCACCCGGGCACTCATTAAAGGCACGCATTGTCCTTCGCACTCGAGCTGCTTGGTCACCGGGTAGTGCCGCCCCGAGCGTACGATAACCGCATGGTCAATCAAATCGCGCGGATGCTCAGGAATGCCGCAGCGGGCAAGGTACGCGGGGCTGGCGAGCAGACAATTGCCGATTTCATTGACGCGCCACAGCAGCAAGCCTTCAGCCGGCGGTCTGTAAGGCAAATAAGCGACATCGGCCTTGCCGTCAAGCACATCCTGATGATCGGCGTCTGAGACCGTCACAAACCGCATCGCCGGATCGATCTTTTCGTAGCTTTTAATAACGGCAAAAAGGCCTCGCCGCGGCACATTGACCGGAATGCCGAGATTGACCGAAAACGGAATGCTTCTGCAGGCTCGGCAGACGCTTTGCAGTCGATCAAAGCTTTCCGCAAAGCTCTCGACGGCGGGCAGAATCGAGACCGCCTCCTGGGTAAGCTTGGCCGGTCTGCTGAAATGATCGATTAGCTTAAATCCCAATTCTTCTTCAAGCCGCCGCAGCAGTCTTGAGCAGGCCGCAATATCCATGCCTGCAGCAACGGCAGCTTCAGAAATTCCGCCTCCTTGCGCAAGCGAAAGCAAAAGCTTCCATGCCGCCAGGTTTTCCGTCGCGTTTCGAGCCATTTCACTGTGCTTAATTTGTTGTTTTGACAAATTATATTTTCTTTTAGGACGGCAAAAATTTGGTTTTTCGTTAAGACTGAAGCCGTGGGCAGCCGCTTGATTTTTTACACAAGAATCCACGCGGCTGCTGCATGCATAACGCATCTACTGCTAGAGGAGAAAAAACACATGTCCGAACTTTCTCGCCGTTCATTTTTGATTTCCGGCTCAGCCGTTGCCGCAGGTACGCTTCTTGCTCCAGCCGCAAGCGCCAAGTGCACGGATCCGATGCCCGCAAAGTGGGATGAAACGGTCGACGTCATCATCGTCGGCTCGGGTTTTGCCGGTCTTGCCTGCGCCATTGAAGCGCGCAAAGCAGGTGCAAGCGTGCTCATTTTGGAAAAAATGCCGACTCACGGCGGCAACTCCATCATCAACGGCGGCATTCTGGCCGTTCCCGGCAACGCCGCACAGAAAAAGCTCGGCATCAAAGACTCTCCCGAACTTCTTGCCGAAGACATCATCCGCGAAGGCTTGGGCTACAGCTATCCGGACAAAGTGCGCACGATGACCCAGGAAGCCTATCCCACCTGGGAGTGGACCGTGAAGGAACTCGGCGTTGAGTGGATCAAAGACCGCGTCGGCGCCGAAGGCGGTCATTCCGTGCCGCGTCACCTCTTTACGATCAACGGCTCGGGCTCGGAAATCGTCAACAAGGAACTTGCGCTTGCCAAGAAGCTCGGAGCCGAGCTGCGCCTGCGCTGCTACGTTGAAGAAATCATTCGCGACGGCGACGGCCGCGTCAAGGGACTCAAAGTGCGCGAAGGCTATCGCTTCCCCAAGGCCGGATCGGGCAAAGCAAAGTACATCTGCGCACGCAAGGGCGTAGCGCTTTGCTACGGCGGCTTTGGCGCCGACGTCACCTATCGCATGAAGCACGACCCCAAGCTCACCGACAAGTTCGACACGACCAATCAGCCGGGCGCTACCTCTGAGATGTGGCGCGAAGCTTCCCGCATCGGCTGCAACATCATTCAAGCCGATTGGATTCAGTGCGGGCCCTGGAATTCTCCTGAAGAAAAAGGCATGGGCATTGCGCTTTACTTTGCCAACGGCGCCGCAGGCTCTCAGGGCATCTGGGTCGACTGCACGACAGGCAAGCGCTTCGTCAATGAATTGGCCAACCGCAAGGTTCGTGCCGACGCCGTGATCACCAACAACAATAAAGGGCACGTGTGCATTGCGCTCTCCGACCAGCAGGCTGTGGACAATACCATTGCCAAGAGCCGTCCGGGCATCCTTGAAAAAATGCTCGAACGCGGGTGCGTACACAAGTTCGATACGCTTGAAGCCATGGCCAAGCAGTACAAGATTCCCCTCGAAGGCTTAAAGAAGTCCATTGACGACTACAACGCCGCCTTAAAGAAAGGCAGCGGCGACGAAATGGGCCGCTACTTCGCTCCGGGCGCCAAGCCCATCGGCAAAGGCCCCTGGTACTGCTCCATCCTTTCGCCCAAGGTTCATCACTGCATGGGCGGAGTGGAGACGAACAATCTGGCTCAAGTCATCGACGTCAAGACCGACAAGCCGATTCCCGGCCTTTACGCTGCCGGCGAAGCCACGGGCGGCGTGCACGGAGCCGTTCGTCTAGGCAGCTGCGCCACGCTCGACTGTCTGGTCAACGGCCGCATAGCAGGCCGCAACATTGCCAAGGAAAAAGCCTGGATTTGATGCGAAAAGCCTCCCGACAGACCGCCGGAAATCTGCGGTCTGTCTGATGAGTGGGCTTCCGCCGGAGTCGTTGTTCCGGCGGAACTTTTTTATGCAGAAATTGCGAAATTACGGCAGATCGGGCTTGACGCCGAACCACTTCATGTGAATTTTTTCGTAGGTGCCGTCGGCAATGACTTCCTTGAGACCTTTGTTGAGGCGTTCACGCAAAGCCTCATTGCCCTTTTTCACTGCAAAGCCATAGTTGTCTGCGCTCAAGACCACAGGCACTTCAGCAAGATTCATTGTCTGCGCCGCCTTTTGAACAAGGAAGTACTCGTTGACGGGCTTGTCGTTGATCATGGCGTAGCAGCCTTTGAGATTGATCTCCAAAAAGGCTTCTGCGGCGCTGTTGAAGGTTCGGATCGTCGTGCCGGGAATCTTTGAAGAATACAAAGCGCCAGAGCTGCCGATTTCCACGCACAGCGTCTTGTTCTTCAAATCATCGGCGCTGTGGATTTTGCCGGCATTTTCCTTGTGCGTCATGATGGACAACCCGCTCTTGTAGTAGGGATCAGTAAAGTCCACCTTTTCGGCTCTTTGAGGCGTAATCGTTAAAGCCGAGACGGCCACATCGATGCTTGAGCTCATCAGAGCCGGGATAAGGCCGTCGAGCCCCATGGAATAGATCTTGACTTCAAAGCCGGCGCGCTTTCCGATGGCTTGGATCAAATCCATATCAAAGCCCACGTACTGACCGCTCTGACTGTCGAGATATTCAAACGGGGGATAGACGGTTTCAGAACCGACGCGAAGCGTTTCGGCAAGCGCGGCGGAGGTTGAAAAAAGCGTGGCGGCAGCCATGACAATGGCCGCCAGTTTTTGATTTGACATACCGTAGGTTCCTTTTCCTATTGTTGTACAGGATTATTTCGGTCTGCCCAAACGAAGGGGCGATCGTGCCCGATTTTGGGCAACTCGCGCCTATTGTATTCCTTTTTTTACAACCTGCTCTGACCTTGCACGCAGATAAAGGCAACTTCCCGACATGAGCCAGACATCTGTCCCTTTTTGTCGTCAATTGACTTTAACTTTCGTCTTTTTCTAAGAGGCAAGCTTTAGTCCCGCAATGCCCAGCACAATCAAAGCGATGGAGGCCAGACGCATAAGCGAAGCCGACTCGCCCAAAAACACGATGCCGACCATTGCTGTTCCTACGGCCCCGATCCCGGTCCAGACCGCATAGGCAGTTCCGAGCGGGAGATTTTTCATGGCAAAGGCAAGCAGAAAAAAGCTTGCCGCCATCAGCACAAATGTGGCGATGGAAGGAATCAGAACAGAAAACCCGTGGCTCAACTTGAGCGCAAAAGCCCAGGCAACTTCGAAAAGACCGGCAACGACCAGCACAAGCCAAGACATAACATAAGCTCCTTTTTTCGAGGTCGTCCCCGAGATCGAAATTGACTGCGCGGCAGGTCGTCCCGCCGCGCTCGGCGCGCTCTGCTGATGATCAACGAGCCTTGAGTACTGCAGCAAAGGCTCCGGCGACGTGAGCAAGCACGGGCTCGGTGAGTCCAGCCATAGCAATGCGTCCGCTGTCGATGCCGTAGACGCCGAACTCAGTTCTCAGACGCTCCATTTCCTGCGGCGTAAAACCTGTAAAGGAAAAGATGCCGTTTTGCTTGAGCGCGAAGTCAAGCGAGACGCCTTGCTTTTTGCCTTCGCGATCGAGCCCCTCGCGCATGGTCCTCACGCGCAGGCGCATCTCTTCGACTTCCTGCTCCCAGGCCTTTTTGAGCTCCTCATCGTTGAGAATCAGTTCTGCAACCATAGCGCCCCAACGCGGCGGATTGGAGTAGAGCGCGCGAATATGACGCCGCAGGAGCGTGTGCACGACCTGAGCTTCAGCCTCCGACTGCACAACCACCGTGAGCGTGCCCGTACGCTCGCCGTAAATACTAAAACCCTTCGATAGCGACACGGAAAGCAGAAAATCGACTCCGGCATCGGCAAAAAGCCGCACCGGCCACGCATCTTCCTGCAAACCCTGCGCAAAACCCTGATAGGCCATGTCAAGAAAGGCCAGATGATCCTTCTCACGGACGACCTCAAGCACCTGCCTCCAGTCCTCATGCGTGAGATCCATGCCGGTCGGGTTATGGCAGCAGACCTGCAGCAGAACCAGAGAGCGCTCGGGCAGTCGACGAAGATCCTCCAGTAGCCCCTCAACGTTGACGCAGCCCGAAGTTCTGTCGTAGTAGGCATACTGACTTAGCTCAAGTCCTCCCTTTTTAAAGAGCGCAATGTGGTTGCCCCAGGTCGGATCCGGCACTGCGGCGTGAGAAATGCCAAGCGTCTCTTTGGCAAAAACGCCGCCAAGATAAAGAGCACCTGTTCCGCCAACCGCCTGACAGGTTGCGCTGCGCCCTGAAAGGAGCACTTCGCTCTCCGAGCCGAAGCTCAGAACGTCGACTGCATCGCAAAAGCCTTTGAGTCCCTCAATCGGCAAATAGCTGTGCACCGTGCGCTGCTCTAGAAGCCGTCTTTGCGCCTCTTGAACTGTTGCCTGCAAGGGAATCTTTCCGTCGGGGCCCAGATAGTTGCCCACCGTCAAGTTGACTTTTTCCTTGCGCGGATCTTTTTGAAATCTTTCGCTGATGCCGATGATGGGATCGGCAGGAGCAGCCTTCAGTGCAGCAATCGTGTCCTTGAGCATTTTGATTTGTCCTCACTACAAAGCAGCGCCGCTTTTGGGCGGCATTTGCCTATTTGTCCTTGAGCGATTCTAGACGGCCAAAATTCCTGCGCCATTCGGATTGGCCCGCATGTGCATTCAGAAAGACTTGGCATACAAAATTTTGCTTATCATCTTGAGGAACCGACATGCATTTTCTGCTCAAAAAACATGAACAAGCAAGACATCTACAAGCTTTTGATTGAACGCGGCTTCGCTCACGAAATCACCGAACACAGCGCAGTCTTCAACATGGCCGAAGTGGCCCAAATCGCTCTACCCTACCCGCAGGACGACGCCAAAAACCTTTTTGTGCGCGACGACAAAAAAGAGACCTACTGTCTCATTACAGTAAAAGGCGACAAGCGCGTCGATCTCAAAAGCTTTCGCATGCAGCACGGCCTGCGCTCGCTTTGCTTTGCAAGCGAAGCCGAACTCATGGATATGCTGGGCCTCATTGCCGGAGCGGTGACGCCGCTTGGACTCTTAAACGATGATCAGCGCAAAGTGCGCTGGTTTCTAGACCGCGACTTCGCCGGCGGCCGCATCGGCGTGCATCCCAACGACAACACGGCAACCGTTTGGCTACAGACCGAAGACCTCTTGGAGTTGATTCGAGAACATGGAAATCCTGCGCAATTGAGCCTCATCCCAGAAAAAAGCTGATTTTTTCTGCAGACTTTCGCTTCTCCGAGCATATTGACGGTCGGTCTTGCGCTCAATTTCACCTGCATCAACGCGTTCGCATCCGTCAAGGACGTTCTCACCCAAATTCTTCGAAGCGGCTTTGCCTCAACCTTTACAAACGAGGCCTAGCGTCTTTTTTTCTTGCATTACGCCCAACGTTTGGCGAAAATTTCCTCCTGCAGCCCGCACTGCCTAGCATCCGAGCCCGAAGCCGCCTTTCTTTGAGTTGGGGCGTTTCGGACACGAAGGCCAAAGCAACAATGGGCGGTCTTTTTCAACATGCCGTCTTGCCACAACAGGCAGACTATTTCTTTTTCGACTTTAGTCATGACCGCAACCACTACCACCGCAGCGCAGCCTAAGACGCTTTACGCCAAGCTCGTCGACTCGCACACTGTTTCGCGCATTGACGACAATACCGTTCTTCTTTACTGCGACATTCACTTTGCCAACGAATACACCTCGCCGCAGGCCTTTTCCGGCGTTCGCGAGCGCGGACTTCCGGTTCTGGTGCCTGATGCGCACCTGTGCGTGGTCGACCACATCATCCCGACGCACGACGAGTGGCCGCGCAAAATCTATGACGCCGCCTCTCTCAAACAAGCCCTGAACATGCAGAAAAACTGCGAGGACTTCGGCATTGAGGCCTTTTACGGCAGCGAGAGCCCCTATCAAGGCGTTGAGCACGTCGTCATGGAAGAACAAGGCCTGGTGCGCCCCGGCATGGTGGTCATTTGCGGCGACAGCCACACCACGACGCACGGAGCTCTGGGCGCCTTGAGTTTTGGCATCGGCACTTCTGAAATCGAACACATTCTTGCCACGCAGACGCTTGTCTACCGCATGGCCTCAACCATGCGCATCACCATCACCGGCACAATGCCCGAGGGCACCTACGCCAAAGATCTGGTGCTCGAGGTGCTGCGCCGCATTTCAGCACGCGGCGCGCTTGGCGCCGTGGTTGAATACTGCGGCCCCGTGGTCGAGGCACTTCCCATTGAAGAACGCATGGTGCTTTGCAACCTCACGGTTGAGGCAGGCGCTCGCGGCGCCCTGATCGCACCTGACGAAAAAGCCTTCAAATGGGTCGAAGATCATGCGCTCGCGCTCAGCGACGAAGAAGCCCGCGACATGCGCGATTATGCAAAGAGCCTGCACTCCGACGAAGGCGCGGTCTTTGACAAGGAAGTCGTCATTGATGCAAGCACTCTTGAACCCATGGTCACCTGGGGAACGAGCCCCGATCAGGTCGTGCCGATCACGGGCTCAGTTCCCGACCCGGAATCGTTTGACGACGAAATTGCGCGGGAGGCTGCTCGCCGCGCGCAGAAGTATCAGGATCTCAAACCCGGTCAGCCGATGGAAGGACTGCCGATTGGGCACGTCTTCATCGGCTCGTGCACCAATGCTCGTCTCATCGATTTGCAGCTTGCCGCCGAAGTCGTGCGCGGCCGGCATGTCGCCCCTGGCGTGCGCGCGCAGGTCATGCCGGGCTCAATGACCGTGCGCCGTCACGCTGAAGCACTGGGCCTTGACAAGATATTCAAGGACGCAGGATTTGAATGGCGCATGAGCGGCTGCTCGCTGTGTCTGGCCATGAACGACGACATTCTTGAACCCGGCGTGCGATGCGCTTCCACCACCAACCGCAACTTTGAGGGCCGACAGGGCCGCGACAGCCACACGCACCTCGTCTCGCCCAGAATGGCAGCCGCCGCTGCCGTTGCGGGCTGCATCACCGACTGGCGAAAACTCGGCAAAGGAGAATAACCGTGAAAAAATTCACTCAGGTTACCGGCGCCGCGCTCGCCCTTGACATCGACAATCTTGACACCGACCAGATCATGCCCAAGCAGTTTTTGCGCGGCATCGACAAAAGCGGTCTGGCTCAGGGGGCGCTTTACTTTCTGCGCTTTAATCCCGACGGTTCGCCCAAGGCTGACGCCGTCTTTCACAAGCCTGGCTTTGAAAAGGCTCCCATCATCATCGGCGGCCCCAACTTTGGATGCGGATCCAGTCGCGAGCATGCCGTCTGGGGGCTGCAGCAAATGGGCATTGAGGTTGTGATTGCACCTTCCTTTGGCGAAATCTTCTACTCCAACTGCTTCAACAACGGGCTTCTCGCAGCCAAGGTCTCCGCTGAAGACTCCCGCAGACTGTTTGAGGCGATTTCAACCGAAGAGCCCACCGAGGTCACGGTCGATCTTGAGGCCTGCACCATCAGCGTGCCGGCAAAAAATCTCGTGATTGACTTTACCGTTGCGCCGCGCCATCGCACCATGCTTCTTGAAGGCCTCGACATGGTCGAAAGCACCATGAAGAGCATGCCGGAAATTGAAACCTTCCGTGCTCGGCACGAATCCCGCTTCCCCTGGATGACGAGACTTGCCGGCAAAACGGCGCGCGAGCTTAAAGTGCACAAAGCCCCCTTAATCTGAAGCTTGCTAGCTTTCTCCTTGAAAACCATCCTCACAGGCGCTGGTTCTCTAGCAAAGCCCAGCGCCTTTTTCTTTTTTTCCCGACTTTAGCCAAATTTAACTAGTCAATCTCTCTGAAAGCCCCGATCCATAAGGTTTTGGGGCTTTTTGATTCATATCAGATTTTGTCGGTAAATTGTAGGTGGCTTTATGTTAGATATGATATAATTGTTCTGCGCAAAACAGGATCCTTCGTCATGGCTATCTCCATTTCCATCAAAAAGTTCAAAGGCCGCGAGTACGTCTACATCGTTGACAGCTACCGAGACCCC
>CALXKM010000038.1 GCA_944388865.1 uncultured Duodenibacillus sp.
CTGGAGGCTTGCACCATTTTGAAACAGGGAGGAACTCAAAGCAAGGTCAAGATAGATGTCTTGCTGAAGCCATGAACCAACCGCATCTTGGTAAACCCCTTGCAGTCCTTCAATCGAATTGCGCACACAGAGACACCCTGACCACGCATCTCCAGATGCGGCTGCTCCAATACCGTAAGCACCAATCCACCCTTTGCTGTTCGGGCTCAGAACCTTATGGCGATCTGGCAGAGCAAGGAAGGGACTTGGAGACTCGAATTGTCAACAAAAAGCGAGGAAACGCGACTTGCTTCAAAGGTCACGTCAGTGCCACTTTCATCAACAAAGCTTGTCCCGAATCCGGCCTTGTAGGAACCGGTTTGACCTTGCTTCTGGCTGAAAGCGCCACTGCCAGTGACCCAGCCGCCTTCAGACCAACGGTTGCGGTCGAGCCTGACTTCCCCAGCAATGTTCGGTCAGTATCGGATAGCCACAAGGCTAAGACAAGCTGGAGGTTGAACAGTTGAGCCGGAGAAAATCGAGTTTCCTGTCTTCAACTCTAATTGCAAGTTCGAAAAACCTGTGGCTTCAGCATAGGTTCCGACCGCAACTGCTGGATCAGAAGCGATGCAGAAAAGACGTGGGTGCTGATCAAAATGCTTGGCGGCAAAAGACGCTCTTGGAAGGTTGGAAACTTTCCGAAGATGTCTCTTTCGGAAGCCAGAAAGAAGGCCGCCGAAATGCTGAGCACCATTGAAGCCGGAGAAGATCCAGCTGAAAAAGAAAAACCGGCGCCAGTCACCAATCAGGTGACGGTGGAGCAGTTGCTCCGCATGTTCATTCAGGCTGAAGATGCCCGCGGCCGATGGTCGACACGTGGCCGGCAAACACACGCCGAAAAGGCTGACGGGTGGATTCGCAATCACATGAGCTCAAAACTCAAGGCCACGAGAGTGAAAGATCTGACCCCGGCGGCGCTCGCCGATGAGTTTGGCGGGTTGATGCTCAGCATGCGATCAACTCCAGAAAAGTGCATTGGAGAGATCAAACGGGCCATCGACTGGGGAATGGCCCTGGGGCACATTCCGCCCATGGCGAATCCTGCCGACGTCAAAGGCGCCCTTGGGCACCTGCTGCCTACGGCAAAGAATCGTCCCAAACGCACACACATGCCGTACCTGCCTCCTGAGACAATCCCCGACTTTGTGGCAATTCTTTCCAAAAAGTCCGGTTGCGCGGCCAGAACTCTTCTTTTTGCCATGCTGACAGCTTCTCGAATCTCCAACTGCCTCCAGTTGAGGTGGGAGCAGGTCGACCTCGACAAAATGCTGATCCGGATCCCTCGAGACGAGATGAAAGTCAAAGGACTTTCCTTTGATCGCGTCACCCCGCTCTCTGCCCAGGCGGCAGCCATCCTCAAAGGCATGCCTCGCTTCTCGACCACTGGGGAAGGGCCGGATTGGGTTTTCCGTGACTTCGTCAGAGCAAAAGATCCTCTTTCCGAGGCCACTCTGAGAGCGTTGATCCGCAGAATCAATTCCGAGCAGAAAGAGCACGACTTTTTCGACCCCGTTGAGGTTGACTCGGCAGGGCGCCATCGTCTGCCGGTTCCCCACGGGCTAGCCAGAGCTTCTTTTGAAACCTGGGCGAAAAACCCAACGGCTTATGGCCACGAGCTTTTCGATCCAGATTTCATTGATGCCTGCTTGGATCACTTCTCGCCAAAATACGGCGGCGCTTACATGAGAGCCTATCCGCTGGAGGACATGAGAAAAATCCTGAACGCCTGGGCAGACTTCTGCTTTTCCAAAGTCATTGACTGTGAATCCTGATCACGGCGTCATGCTTGGCGCTGGCTCGCTGAGAAAGCTCTGCACCTTCTGAAGATAGATATGCACCCTCTTCGAGAAGTCTGACACAGCAGCTGAGTCGCTCCTCGAAATGCTTGCAGGGATTTTCACCGGAGGCGGGCAATCGGGCGCGATGATGCTCGGCGAGCTGGCGCACCCGCTCAAGCTCAAGACGCAGAGAGCCAGAATCGGCGCGGCTTTCAGCGAGTTCAGCCTTGCGCCTTTCGAGCTCATCCAACGCCTGCGAAAGTGCCTCATTTTGTTTGCGCTCATTTGCAGAAATCTCCTTTTGTTTCTCCACCAAGGCCATTGCATGAGCGGCCTTCAGCTCATCAATGTCAGCCTGATACAGGGCCGCCGCGAAGCGGTAGCCGCCAAAAAAAATAGCGGCTGCCGCAAGGGCAACCGCTCCGATCTTCATCCAAGTCATTACTGTCTACCTACTGGCTACCTACTGGCTACCTACTGTCTTCATCAGACAGTTCGCCCATGCACCTCAAAAACTCAAGATCACGCCGATTGACAAGGCCAGCGATTTTTGTGCGTCCCTTGAACACCCAGCGCTTCAGCTCGTGACAAGCCCCATCGTAGTCTTTTGCATTAGCTTTTTTGACCAGTGTCGAACCGCAGAAATTTGCTGTCCCAACATTGAAAGCAAATGACACAAAAGCGTCGAATTCTTCTTGAGCGAGTGGAACCTCAATGCAGTTTTTTACCGCCTGTTCAGCATCCCGCACATCCTCCCGAAGAAGGCTCAGAGCTTCCGGAACGGTCACCGACTGCCCTAGTTTGACATCGGCAGTGTGCCCGAAGCCGATTGTCGGCACGTCCCCTTTTACGGGGATATATGCTTCCGGACGGAACCCCTCAAAGTCGGCAATAGCAAGGAGTCCGGCGGCGGACAAGCTCATGCCTGCCACGATGTAACGAGTTTTCATTTGGTGACCTCAAGAATGACGTCCGGATGTTTGATAATTTCCAGACAAACTGCCCACAAAGCACCCAAGATAGGGGCTGCCGTCAAAACCACCATTGCCCATATCAGCCATTTCCTGATGTTCATCTTTCCGCTCACAAGGTCTCGTATAATTCTTTCCATAGACCTCCTAGCTCTCGTTTGAGGTTAAAACAAAGCCGCAAGCGCTCCAACGCCTGCGGCTTTCTCCTTTCTATGCGTCATCTTCGACGCCTTCCTTTTTCCTGTTTGTGCGCCATTCCACCCACCACTTCCATGCCGTGTGCATGATCATCACGGCCAAGTAAACGCAGGTCAGAACCGGAACCAAATCCGGCACGGGCACTCCAAAAAATGTCAAACCGCTCACGGCTCCTCCAACTGCGACAGGAGCACTTTTCGCAAAACCGCTGCTCATAACTGCCCCCTCAACTGCTTGTTCAACTTTTTCCATCGTCAACCTTCCTCAAGGCCAGAGCCTTTGAATGGATGGCAATAGACCCAATGCTGGCCGTAGATTCGCCCCGGCCCGGGCTCGCTCCAAATCTTCCATCCCGCCCCTGCCCGGACGCACTTCCAATGGCCGAAAATTTGATAGTGCTGGACAAAGTAAACCTGGAAACAGACCAGTTTTCCTTCTCGAAAAACCTTCCAGCGGCACGTGCCTGAAACGCCGGACTTGTCTCCGACAGTCGGGTCTCCGATGACTTCCTTGACATCGCCGTCCTTGTGCTTGAATCCAATCACGTCAATGTTGAATCCGTAGGCACAATTTCTCAGAAGCCATGCCACTCGCCTGACGTAGGTCCAAAAGGCACCGTCCTTGGGCCATCTCTCTCGGTGCCCCCTATCTCCGTCAAGGCTGTTGTCAGGGGTTTGAAACCATGACAAACAGGCCGGCAGCCACCCGGTCTCATCCGCAAAAAGCGGGAGAACTGGAGCAAGTAAGCGCCCAATGATGTCCATGGCCAACGATGGCCAAATGAAAAGAAACCACTTCACGTAGACCATGGTTTTTTCTCCTCGATCACTGAAGAATTTGGGGAACTTCCGGCCACTCCACAGCGTCTGGGAATCCCGGCTGTTGAGGAACATCGCGAAGCGCTTGCCGGTAGGTTTTCACGACTTCAAGATCCTCTGTTTTGATCGGATAATCTGCCGCCAACAGGAAGTCAGATTTGGCGAGCAGGTAGTCGCGCCGTGCCCTGACGGCCTCTTCCGCATCCAGCTTCAGCTCCTCTGGCGTCTTCTGTGGAATTTGCTCTGTCATCCACTCCATGTTGGGACCGCGCTTGATTTTGTGCGTCGTGACCGACTGGTTAACGATCGTCTGAATGAGATTGCGCATTTCCTTGCAGTGAGGAGTCTGCTTGTAATGGTCAACAACAATCCCGTCAAAGTCCTCAGGATTAACGGGCTTTTTCTCGTATTCCCATTCTTTTTTTTCGACATTGAACTTGCAGAAGTAGTCCTGGTTCAATGCGGGCTTCACACGCGTGGCATTCTCAGGCATGAGCCAAACACCAGGCTCGAGAGGACTCTCCTGAACCATGATCGCGCCGGCGAGGTAACCCTCGTCGTCATAGAGAAATGCGCTCGAGGTCTGGGGAGTGCGTTTGACGTTTTCTTGAGATTCAGACATGGAAAAATCTCCTTTAACTTCCAAAAAAATTGCGGGGCTCAAACCCCGCGAAAAACGTTTCACAATCTCGGACGGCCACGGCCTGACGCTGCGTGTCATGCCGTCCGGGATCAAAAGTTGGGTCTTCCGGCTGTCAGAGACCGGAAAGGTCACCGACATCACACTCGGAAGATGGCCGGAAATGAGCCTCAAGGCCGCTCGTCAAGAAGCGCGAAGACGCAGGAAAGCGGCTGGGCTCTCGCCGCAGCGCGGCTACGTCCTGAACGACGCCTTCCGGCTGTGGAAAAACTTAAAAAGAGGACGAATCGTTAGCTATCGAGACGAAAAGAAGCGCATTGAGCAGTACCTCATGAGCAAAATTGGCAGTCGTCAGCTCGATGAGATCACAGCGCCGCTCATCATTCACACCGTCATGCCGATCGAGAGATCCGGCAAGAGATCCACCCTAAAAAGAATCCTGATGCGCACGCGCGAGATTCTCGATCTGGCCGTTTGCGCAGGCTTCATTCCCCACAATCCGATCGAGCGAGTGAGCAAGGTTTTTGCACCTCCTCGCGTCAAGCCAATGCCAGCAGTCCACTGGAAAGAGTTGCCGGATGTCATGCGCGTCATGACCGAGGCGCCGCGCGACA
The DNA here is from genome assembly GCA_944388865.1 of uncultured Duodenibacillus sp. GTDB lineage: Bacteria > Pseudomonadota > Gammaproteobacteria > Burkholderiales > Burkholderiaceae_F > Duodenibacillus. The sequence goes on from CALXKM010000038.1 coordinate 5,059, forward strand.
TGCAGCTTCTTTTTGCCTGGTCTCTGCTTTCCATGCTTCGTCCAGGCGAAAACGCCAAGCTCAAGTGGGAATGGGTCGATGGTGACGTACTAACCATCCCTGCCACAGAAATGAAAAAGAGACGTCCTCATCGCGTCCCGCTATCTGAGCTGATGCTCAAACTTCTGTCGGTGATCCGCAAAGAATCGCCACACCCAAGGTCCGGGTTCGTCTTCCCCTCCAAGCGCTCCGGAAGCAAGCACGTCTACCAACAGAACCTCACAAAATATCTTTTCAAAACTCCTCTCCGAGGTCGTCTAGTCGGGCACGGCCTTCGTTCCGTCGCTCGCGTCTGGCTCGCAGATCACGAAAAGCCCTTCGAGGCTTCTGAGGCGTGCCTATCTCATGTGACCGGAAGCTCGGTTTCGCGCGCCTATCAACGCTCTGATTTTCTCGTGTCTCGAAGGTCAATAATGGACGACTGGAGCTCCTTCGTTTCCGACTGTGCCCGAAGTGCCGGCTTTTTGCCCGGAATCCTTTTTGTGGAGCCTGTTGGTGGAGGGGTGGACTGACTCCGGCGCATGTGCAGGGCACCATCAAACGCAATCGAAATGAGATGGAAGTCGGCTGGCGAAATTTCATCAGCCGACGGAAATTCTTTTCAAAAGTTAGTCGCTCCGAACATCAAGGGCAACTTTTTGCCCAGAAGTGGTGTTGGCTTCGGAGGGCAGCCCGCAGACAGCGGGATCATCTACCCTGATTCAACAAAACTATCGAGAACAATTCAGTACATAAATGATGATACCAATCTGGGAACTTCCTTGCGAATCAGCGCTTCGAGATCGTCTTCAGTCTACGCGGATGGTGCAGGGCTTCAAGTCCCTGCCTGTCTGACGCTCGTGGCAATCAGGTACTAGCGTCCGAACATTTGGGGTGAAATCTCCGCCGGTGCGGGTATTGGTTTCACAGCACGACCTGATGCTTCCTCTTCGGGAGCGCTGAATTTGATAGGAAATCTGACTTATGGCTTGCAAGCAGTTCAACAGACAGACTCAAAGATGATCTCCATCAATGCCACGTCAACCAACTCTACCTATCAAAATGGCGCAAGTTTGCAACCTGCTGCTTGCCTCTGCCAGATCGCCATCAGATTTTGATGTCCGAACATTTCCGGTTCAGTAGACGGCTATCAGGCGTTGGTTACAGCCACGGGCGCATTCTCGATTGGCAATCCGGGCGGTGCGCCTTTCGCGATCGAACAGCAACAAAATCACACTTTCTTTTTAAATGCTGCCAGCCAAAACAGCATCTTCAAAGCAGGAGCTTCTTTGCAGGCTCCTGCATGTTTGGCCTTAGTTGCCATCCGCTTCTAACCGAACATTAGCGGTCTGCTGTACGCGCAGGCTGTAGGGCAAAATCGTTCGAATATTTTTGTTCATGCTGCTTCTGCATTTTCCACAAAAAATGCAGGAGACACGGGTTCTGGATCGATCTCTTTTGACTATTCAACTGGAGGTAAAACGCTGTCCTACCTTGATTTTGATTCGTCGAGGGTCTCATCGCTTTATTCTGGGACGACCTTGCGAGTCCCGGCTTGTCAGTGCCTGGTTGCCATCCGCTATTAACCGAACAGCACGGGGCACATCAATCTTCGAAGAGATGCGTGTTTGTCGGCTAGCGGGCTTGTTAGCAAGACGGAGATGCCTGATTCTGAGCGTCAATCCGGACACTCCGCCCACTGCGGTGGTTTTGGTCAAGCATTGCACTTCTTTTGAGGTCAAAGTCCTAGCCACTTTTCCCATGATGTTCTCCTTCTTTTGCTGGCCGAAATTGCTAGCCGTCGCACTCAAGGCCAATTTTTCCAAAACTTTTGAAAATCGGCCAGCAATCCGGACAGCAATGAGAAGGGAATTGAGGAGGATGCGGGATGATTCGGAAATGATTGTTTTGAATCAGATTGAATCGTTGAGAAGCCTTGAAAACACAGGGCTGAAATGAATATCTCAGGCATGAAAAAACCCAGACTTGAATCAGTCTGGGTTTAGGTGACTGGGGTGGGAGATGGGACTCGAACCCACGACAACCGGAATCACAATCCGGGGCTCTACCAACTGAGCTACACCCACCGTCAAATTTTTATTCTCGTCAGCTGTATTGGCCTGCCCGGCAGGATTCGAACCAGCGACCCTCGGCTTAGAAGGCCGATGCTCTATCCAACTGAGCTACGGGCAGACACTGCAGGAAGCTTGGTCGGGGTGAAGAGATTCGAACTCCCGACATCCTGCTCCCAAAGCAGGCGCGCTACCGGGCTGCGCTACACCCCGCGAGAGCAAGCGATTATAAGGAAAAAATTCCAGCATGCAAGTTTTTTGTGCCGATAAAAATCGCTCTCGCGTAGAATCTCTCGAAGTCGTCGCCGATTGAGCGAGCAAAAACAGAGGTGCCGGGGCATGAGCGATATTCTCGATAGGATTCTTTCGGTCAAATTTAAAGAGGTGGCCGAGGCGCGTGCAGCGTGTTCATTGAATGACGTAAAGAAGGCCGCCCGCAGACAGCTTCCTTGCAGAGGATTTGCAAGGGCGATTCAAGACAAGATTTCCGCGGGACTGCCGGCAGTGATTGCCGAGGTGAAAAAGGCCAGTCCAAGCAAAGGCGTCATTTGCGAAAACTTTCAGCCTGCTTTGACGGCTGCCGACTACGAAGCCCACGGAGCGGCATGCTTGTCGGTTCTCACTGACCACCAATTCTTTCACGGCTCTCGTCTGGCTCTGCAGCAAGCTCGCAGCGCTTCAAGTCTTCCCATTTTGCGAAAGGACTTTTTGGTTGATCCCTATCAGGTCTACGAGGCGCGTGCCTGGGGCGCAGACGCGGTGCTCGTGATCATGAGAGCAGTCGACGATGCGCTTGCCATGGAACTTGCTCAGACAGCTTCGGATTTGGGGCTTGACGTGCTCGTTGAGACGCACGACGAAATTGAAATTGAGCGCGCGCTCAAGCTGCCGGCCAAGCTGATCGGCATCAACAACCGCAATTTGCGAACGTTTGAAACAAATATTGAGCAAACGATGAGACTCAAAAACTTTGTTCCGCAGGATCGCGTGCTTGTAACTGAAAGCGGCATCCACACGGTCGACGACGTCAATCGATTGCGCCAAGCTCGGGTCAATGCATTTTTAGTTGGCGAAGCTTTTATGCGCGAGCCGGCTCCCGGGGAGGCTCTGGCTCGACTTTTCGGTCTTTGAGGAGAGGCGCCGTGGATCGATTTTCAACCGCGCAGCTTCCTGTGGGCTGGAAGACGGTTTTTGAAGAGTTTTTTGAAAATGCGCAAGGCAAGGCTCTTTTGCAGTTTTTGTCTGAAAGGGTGGCTGCCGGCGCTGTTGTATATCCGCCAGACCCCTATAGGGCATTTCGCTTGATCGAACCATCGGACGTGCGCGTGGTGATTCTGGGGCAAGATCCATACCACGGTCCAGGTCAGGCGATGGGGTTGGCTTTTTCGGTGCCGCGAGAACTTAAAAAATTGCCGCCGAGTCTCAAAAATATCTTTAAGGAAATTGCACTTGAATTCAACGCTCCGGTTCAAACTGAAGGGGATTTGTCTGTCTGGGCGCGCCAAGGCGTACTTTTGATCAATAGTTCGCTTACCGTTGAGCAGGGCAAGCCTCTGGCGCATGCGGGACTGGGCTGGGAGGAGCTCACCGATCGCCTGATGCTGCGCGTGCTGGAAGAAAAAAATCCGACAGTTTTCATGCTATGGGGGGCGTGGGCGCAGAAGAAGGCTTGTTTGATTAAGGAGCACAAGGCTTCTGAGGTTTTGATTCTTCAGGCTAATCACCCGTCTCCTCTTTCGGCTCGCAGACCGCCCGTGCCGTTTATCGGGTGCGGTCATTTCAAAAAAGCCAATGACTGGCTCGAGAAACACGGTGAAAAGCCGGTGTCTTGGAGCCAAAGACCAGTGCAGCCGCAGCTCTTTTGAGTGAGAATCGCCTTAGGCCTTCGGCAGATTCTTATGGAAAATCTGAATAAGGGCAACCAAGGCGTGTCAGCTCAAAAAAAATCAGCGATAATTAAGCGTTTGCAGGGTCAAAGCACCCTTTGATCCTATGCATTAGTGAGTTAAAAAATTTAAGGGAAAGAGCGAATGTCTTTCAGCATGGTTCAGGAGCAGCCTGGCACTTTTAATGCCTGCATCAAGGTGATCGGCGTTGGCGGCGGCGGTGGAAATGCCGTTGAGCACATGATCGACAAGGAAGCCCAGGGCATCACCTTCATTGCAGCCAACACGGATCAGCAGGCGCTCAATCGCTCGCGCGCCAATATTGTGATTCCGCTCGGCAAGACGGGCCTTGGCGCCGGCGCCAAGCCGGAAGTGGGCGCTATGGCGGCTCAGGAGGCCAGCGACAAGATTCGCGAGGCGCTCGAAGGCACCCATCTGCTCTTTATTACGGCTGGCATGGGCGGCGGCACCGGCACTGGCGCGGCACCTGTGATCGCCAACATTGCCAAGGAGCTGGGCATTTTGACTGTGGCGGTCGTAACCAAGCCTTTTGAGTTTGAAGGTTCTCGCCGCATGCGTCAGGCTCAGGCCGGCATTGAAAACTTAAAGGACAAGGTCGACAGCTTGATCGTGATTCTCAATGACAATCTCGAAGAGGAAGTCGGCGATGATGCGACGATGCTCGAGTGCTTTGCCGCAGCCGATGATGTGCTCTACAAGGCTTGCAACGGCATTGCCGAAATCATTCATACGCCAGGTCTCATCAACGTCGACTTTGAAGACTTGCGTACGGTGATGAGCGAACGAGGTACTGCCATGATGGGCACGGCCACGGCCAGCGGACCGGATCGTGCTCGCGAGGCAGCCGAAAAGGCCATTGCCTGCCCGTTGCTTGAAGGAGCAAATCTTCAGGGAGCGCGCGGCTTGCTTGTGTACGTGACGGCTTCGGCTGAAACAATGAGTCAGGGTGAAGTGCGTCAGGTCATGTCGATCATGAAGAACTTCGTGAGCAAGGATGCTCAGCAGATCATCGGTACGGCATTTGACAACACGATGGGCGACGAGCTGCGCGTGACGGTGGTTGCCACCGGTCTTGATCAGCCGCTTGACGTGCAGACGGCTGATGTGAGCAAGCCCAATGTCTTTTCTCACCGCGATGCCGTTCAAAGCGACATTCCAAGCTTTGGCGCTCAGCGTCCGATGACGCATCCAGAGCCCGAGCCTGAACCCGCTCCTCGTCCGCAGCCTCAGCGCCAGCGTCCGCAGGTGCCGAGATTCACGCAGGGCTTTTCAACGGCGAGCGTTGTGCCGCCGCAGCCGGCTTCGGTTGCTCGTGAAGAAAATGATGAGGCCGCCCAAGGCGGCGACGCGCCTCAGATCATCAATGTGCCGGCCTTCATCCGGCACGGCAACAAGTAAAGCAGTCTATTTTCCCCGCCGCAGGCTCTGGGCGGTCGACGCTTTGCAGTCTGCGGCCGTGGGCGCGACATTTTTTCTCGTCGCGCCTTCGGCTTTTGTTTTTCCATACAACGGCATTGCCTCGCTACATTTGCAGGTTTAGAAGTTGATTAGACAGTGCACTCTCAAGCAAACCATCTCGGCTGTGGGCATCGGCCTTCATTCCGGGCGCAAAGTCAAGCTCGTCATGCGTCCTGCGCCGCCCGACACGGGAATCATCTTTCGTCGAGTTGATCTCACGCCTGCCGTAGATCTTCCAGCTCGGGCGGAGTCCGTCAACGATACGCGTCTGGCGACCACGCTCAATGAAGGAAAAGTCATCGTCTCGACGATCGAGCATTTGATGAGCGCGCTCAACGGGCTGGGAATCGACAACCTCTACGTTGAGGTTGATGCGCCCGAGGTTCCGATCATGGATGGGTCAGGAGCGACTTTTGTGTATCTGATTCGTTCCTCGGGCATTCTCGAGCAAAATGCCCCCAAGCGCTTTGTGCGCGTCAAAAAGACGGTGGAGGTGCGCGACGGAGACAAGTGGGCAAAGCTTGAGCCGCACAACGGCTTTGTGCTTGACTTCGCCATTGCCTTCGGACACCCTGCCATTGACTCAACCGTGCAGCATGCAGTTGTTGATTTGGGCCAGGAAACATACGAAGATTCCGTGAGCCGTGCCCGTACGTTTGGCTTTGTCTCGGACGCCGAGCTGCTGCGCTCAATGGGACTTGCCAAGGGCGGCACGCTTGAAAATGCCATCGTCATGGATGAGTTCAGGGTGCTCAATGTCGGCGGTCTGCGTTCTGACGATGAGTTCGTCAAGCATAAGATTCTTGATGCCATGGGCGATTTGTACGTGCTTGGCCGTCCGCTGCTGGCTCGTTACAGCGCCTACAAATCGGGGCATTCGCTCAACAACAAGCTTTTGCGGGCGCTCATCGCAGATCCCGAGGCTTGGGAAGTGGCAACGGTGCCGGCTGGAGACAAGACATTTAAGGCTGCTGCCGAGCGCTGAGGCGCTTGGGAGAAATCCCGGTCTGAGGCTAGAGCCGTTATGCGGCGGTTTTGGAGGTGCGCACAGTTTTGGCGAGCGCCGTCAGCGCTTCCTTCAGAGGAGAGTCCGGCAGAGTGCTTGCGGTTTGGGTGATGTTTTGTGCGCTCGTCTCCGAAAGAGCTCTGGGCGAGCCCTGGGCCAGGTTTTTTCTCAAAGCGATGTTTTGCGTGACGGGGCGAATCACGATTTCAATGCTCTGCAAGTAGCCGGCACGCTGCGCGAGATCGCTGATGCGGGGCAAGACCTGCCGCAACTTACTCTTTTGCAGCGCTGATTTGACAAAAAGAATGATTTTTCCATCGCGCAGACGGATATTGCCGAGGTTTGAAAAATCAACGCCCAGAGGCAATTCCTTGATTGCAGGAGCAATGGCGCGCGCAATGCGCCTGACATCTGCAAGATCTGAGGCAATTGACTCGTCTTCACTGCGATCGAGCGCAATTTGAGCAAACGAGCGCGGAGTGCGCCGCACGACGCGAAATTCCTGAGGCATGCTGAAAACAAAGATGAGTTCGGTGGGACCAAAGTGTAAGGCAAACGACTTTGCGTGTAACAGCATTTTGCGCTGTCATCGGCCTGCGCCGCCCCTCGTTTATAATGCCTAGCTCATTGTAGATGCAAGCCCGTGAACGCAAAAGATTTTTGCGCCCCGCGTTCCTTCTTGTGCATGCCGCATGGCCGACTCTGACAAGACAAATCAAAGAGTCGGTTTTTTACGGGGCGTTTTTCGTGAAAGACTTATGTTTGATTCCTTTCTTACCAAGATTTTCGGCAGCCGCAATGACCGGCTCGTGAAGCAGTATCGCAAACGCTGCGCAGAAATCAACAAGCTTGAACCAGCCATGCAGAAGCTCAGCGATGATGAGCTTCAAGCCAAAACTGCGGAATTTCGAGACAGACTTGCCAAGGGCGAGGATCTGCAGCATCTGCTGCCAGAGGCCTTTGCTGTTGTGCGCGAGGCAAGCCGCCGCGTGCTCGGCATGCGGCACTTTGATGTGCAGCTCATCGGCGGCATGGTGCTCAATGACGGCAAAATTGCTGAAATGCGAACCGGTGAAGGCAAGACGCTTACGGCAACGCTTGCTGTCTATCTCAATGCTCTGCCTGCGCAGGGCGTGCACGTTGTGACGGTCAACGACTATCTGGCAAGCCGCGATGCGGCCTGGATGGGACGCCTGTACAACTTCCTCGGCATGAGCGTCGGCACGATCCTTTCTCAACAGGACACCGAAAGCAAGAAGAAGGCTTATGCCGCTGACATCACGTACGGCACCAACAACGAATTTGGCTTTGACTACCTGCGCGACAACATGGAGTACGAGCCGGGCAACCGCCGCCAGCGCGGCCTTGCCTATGCTATTGTCGACGAGGTCGACTCGATTCTGATCGACGAGGCCCGCACGCCGCTCATCATTTCCGGCGCGGCCGACGACAATACCGAACTTTATAAGAGCATCAATCAGATTCCGCCGCTGCTGCAGCGCCAGGCCGATGAAAAGGGCGACGGCGACTACTGGGTAGATGAAAAGGCCCACCAGGTCTACATCTCTGAAAAGGGCCACGAGCACCTTGAAAAGATCCTCGTTGACCGTGGTCTGATCAAGGACGGCACGAGCCTGTATTCGCCGCAGAACATCATTTTGATGCATCACCTCAACGCTTCGCTCAGAGCGCATACGCTGTTTCACCGTGATCAGCAGTATGTGGTGCAAAACGGCGAAGTCATCATCGTCGACGAGTTTACGGGGCGCCTGATGCCCGGCCGCCGTTGGTCCGAAGGCCTGCATCAGGCTGTTGAGGCCAAGGAAGGCGTCGAGATCCATCAGGAAAATCAGACGATGGCCTCGATTACGTTCCAGAACTACTTCCGCATGTATAAAAAGCTTGCCGGCATGACCGGTACGGCCGACACGGAAGCTTATGAGTTCCAGGACATCTACGGGCTCGAGACAGTCGTCATCCCGACCAATCGCCAGATGATCCGCGTTGACGCTCAGGACAAGGTCTTCAGAACCGAGGCTGAAAAATTCCACGCCATCGTCGAAGACATCAAAGACTGCCAGAAGCGCGGACAACCCGTGCTTGTGGGCACGACTTCAATTGAAAACTCCGAGCGCATCGCCAAGCTTCTCGACAAAGAGGGCATTGCGCACAACGTGCTCAACGCCAAGCAGCACGAGCGCGAAGCGCAGATCATTTTGGAAGCCGGCCGTCCGGGCATGGTGACCATTGCCACCAATATGGCCGGCCGCGGCACCGACATTGTTCTCGGCGGCGGCATCAACAGCCATATTGACGCCATCTATGCCGACGACAATCTTTCTGCCGAGCAGAAGGAAGCGCGCATTGCCGAGCTCAAGCAGCAGTGGCAGGCGCTGCACGATCAAGTGGTCAAGGCCGGGGGCTTGCGCATCATCGGCAGCGAGCGCCATGAATCTCGCCGCATCGACAATCAGCTGCGCGGCCGTTCCGGCCGTCAGGGCGATCCGGGCAGCTCCGTGTTCTATTTGTCGATGGAAGATCCGCTGCTGCGCATTTTCGGCGGCGACAGAATGCGCGCCATCGCAGATCGCCTCAAGCTCGAAGAGGGCGTGGCCATCGAGTCCAAGATGCTCACCCGCATGATTGAAAGCGCGCAGCGCAAGGTCGAAGGCCGCAACTACGACATTCGCAAGCAGTTGCTTGAATTTGACGACGTGCAAAACGATCAACGCAGAGAAATTTATCGTCTGCGCAATGAAATTCTCGAGAGCAAGGACGTGGGCGAGATGCTCAACAACCTGCGTCAGGGGTATTTCAATGATCTCTTCCGCAGCTATGTTCCCGCCGATACCGTTGAGGAGCAGTGGGATCTCGACGGTCTGCTTGCCAAGCTTAGAAATGAGTGGAACATCAACATCGATATGAAGGCGATGCTTGAGGCGAGCAACGAGACCACCGATGAGGATTTGCTCAAGAAGCTCATTGAGACGGCCGATGGCATTGAGCACGCCAAGGAAGAGCAGGTGGGACATGAGGCCTGGGTGGGCTTTGGCCGGCACGTTCTTTTGCAGGTGCTTGATACGACCTGGCGTCAGCACATTGCGGCGCTCGATGCTCTGCGTCAGGGCATTTACCTGCGCGGCTATGCTCAAAAGCAGCCCAAGCAGGAATATAAGCGCGAAGCCTTCGCGATGTTTGAGACGCTGCTCGATACGGTGCGCGAAGGCGTCTGCCGCGTGATGATGAACGTGCAGATTCAGATGCCCGAAGAAGCCCAGCAGGCTGCTGAAGCAAGTCTTGCAGCAGGCAATCAGCGCGTGGAGAGCGCCCGCCAGCAGCCGCAGGAAGCGATTGATTTCTCCCATGTGGGGCGCAATGATCCCTGTCCCTGCGGTTCGGGCAAGAAGTACAAAGACTGCCACGGCAAACTCAAATAGCCGAGTCTGATTCGGACGGGCGCAAACAGCTCCGTCCATGTCCAGAGAGCCTCGTTTTCTTTGCTGAAAGCGGGGCTTTCTTCATTTTTTGAGTGTACTGGTACCGCTCTATAATCAAAAATTGCCCTCGAGATCATCGGCCAAGCAGAGCAGTCTCTGCCTGCATCTAACAGGAGAAAACAAACAAATGTCAGTCAATTTGAGCGCTCCCGATCCTAAGACGATTTTTCCGGTGCAGGGCGTTGAGCTCGGCACCGCCTGCGCGGGCATCCGAAAGGCGGGCAGGCGCGACGTGATGGTCATGCGCTTTTGCCGGGGAGCCAAGGCTGCGGGCGTGTTTACGCAAAACCGCTTTGCTGCTGCGCCGGTGAGGATATGCCGCGAGCATCAGACGATGACCCGAGAGATTCGCGCGCTTGTCGTCAATACGGGGGTAGCCAATGCGGGAACGGGGGAAGCAGGATTAAACGACGCACGGTTGACAACGCAGAAGCTTGCCGCTTTGGCAGGCTGCCCCGTGGAAGAGACGCTGGTCTTTTCAACCGGCGTCATTATGGAGCCTTTGCCTATGCAAAGGCTTTTGCCGGGGCTCGATGCCGCCTGGGGAGATTTGTCCGGACAGCACTGGCTTGAAGCTGCGCAGGCGATCATGACGACCGATACGGTGCACAAGGCCGCATCGACTAAAGCCTTCATCGGCGGCAAGGTGGTGACGGTGACAGGCATCAGCAAGGGCTCAGGCATGATTGAGCCGCGCATGGCCACGATGCTTGGGTTCATTGCAACCGATGCGGCGGTCTCGGGCGATGTGCTGCGCGCCATCGTCAAGCGCGCAGCCGATGCGAGCTTCAACCGCATTACGGTCGATGGCGACACAAGCACCAACGACAGCTTCGTGCTCATTGCCACCGGAGCGAGCGGGATGGATTGCATCGACAGCGTTGAGGATGCCCGCTGTGAAGCGCTCTATGAGGCGGTGGCAACAGTGGCTGGAAAGCTTGCCCGCAGCATGATCCGCGACGGCGAAGGCGCAACCAAATTCATCACGATTCGCGTTGATGGCGCGCTCACCCAATCCGAGGCGCTTAAGGTTTGCTACGCAGTGGCGCATTCGCCTTTGGTAAAAACAGCTTTTTTTGCCTCAGATCCCAACTTGGGCCGCATTCTTGCTGCCGTCGGCAATAGCCGCATTGAGGATCTTGACAGCAGCCGCGTGAGCCTGTGGCTCGATGACGTGCAAGTTGCCGTCAACGGAGGCAGACACCCCGACTACAAGGAAGAAGATGGCGTGGCGGTCATGTCCAAGCCGGAAATTCTTGTGCGCATTGATCTTGGCCGCGGCACGCACAGCGAAACGGTTTGGACGACGGACCTTTCGCACGAGTACGTCAAAATCAACGCTGAGTATCGCAGCTGAGAAAAAAAACAAAAGATGAGTTGAGGTAAGGGTAAGGGAGATGAATACGAAGACGGAAAAACTTTTTGCTGATGTGCTCGAGAGGCTCTTGGCGATGATGCCTGAGCCTGCTGAGCGTTTTGATTGGTCTAAGCCGGCTTATCGCTGGGTGCGGCGCCGCGTGCTGGGCACAGATGCTGGGAGGCTTGAGCCGGTTGAGCATTTTGCTTCGGTTGATCTCGACAAGCTGCTTCATATTGAGCGGCAAAAAAAGCTCATTGTTCAGAATACTGAGGCCTTCGTGCGGCACTTGCCGGCAAACAACGTGCTTTTGACCGGCGCTCGCGGCACTGGCAAAAGCTCTCTCATTCGCGGCTGTTTGACGCGCTACTACAACGAAGGACTGCGGCTCATTGAGGTTGCCAAGGAAGATTTGTGCGACTTGTTTGAAATTGTGCGTGCGGTTCGAGGGCGCTCTGAAAGGTTCATCGTGTTTTGCGATGATCTGTCCTTTGAGCTTGCCGAGGGTGGGTACAAGGCTCTTAAGGCTGCGCTTGACGGATCGGTGGCTGCCGGCGGCGACAATATTATTGTGTATGCCACAAGCAACCGCAGACATTTGATGCCGGAGCCTGCAACGGACAATTTGGGGGCGCGTCTAGATGAGGACGGTGAACTGCACCCGGGAGAAGTGCTCGAAGAAAAGCTTTCCCTTGCTGAGCGCTTCGGGCTGTGGCTTTCGTTTTATCCGTTCTCTCAGGATCAGTATCTGGCAGTGATCGACGAGAGCCTGATGCTGCTTGGCGTTGGAGAGAATCTGCGAAAAGATACGGATCTGCGTCTTGAGGCGCTGCAGTTTGCTATTGAGCGAGGCGGCCGCAGCGGACGCGTGGCCGCACAGTTTGCCCGCATGATTGCCGCGCGCGAAGAGCTAGAGCGCATCTCTAGTCAAAATCAATAGAGAGATTGGGCGTGCGAAAGATTGTCGAAGTTGCCGTCGGCGTGCTTTATGGCCCTCAAAAGAAGAGCGTGCTGATCTCAAGTCGTCCGCAAGGCAAGGTCTGCGCGGGCATGTGGGAGTTTCCCGGCGGCAAGATCGAGTCTGAAGAAACCCCTGCGCAGGCGTTGATTCGAGAGCTTGCCGAAGAGCTCGATGTGACATGCCGCAGCCCCGTGCCCTGGTTTGTGATGGAGCACGAGTATCCGCATGCTCATGTGCGGCTTCATTTTCTGCGCGTTTTTGATTTCTCAGGCGAGCCAAGGTGCCTTGAGCAGCAAAGTTTTGCATGGGTCAATGAAAAGACTCTTCCGCAGCCGCAGCTGCTTTTGCCCATGGTGGAGCTTGTCGTCAAGAGAGCTTTTCTGCCGGACGTTCTTGTGACGGTGGAAAATGCGGACTCCGACTGGATGCCGCCAGCAGGAGTTTGCGTCGGCGTTGTCGATGACTCGGCTCAGGCGCGGGACTGGGCTCAAAGCCGAGGTTTTGAGCTCGTCGATATTCAGATGATGGTGCAGGATGGTCTTTGTGCAATGTTGCCGGCTGCCCAGCAGAAGCTTTGCGCGGTAATCGATTATGGTCAGAAAGAGGTGCTTGCTCAGACTCGCGTGCCTTGTTATGTTAGGACTGACCGAGCAAAGGTTGCCCAAGAGCTGCAGAAATTTTTGGACGAAGGCGCCCAGGGCGCAGCCATCCAAATTTAAAGGAGTATGAGCAATGATGGTGAAGTGTCCGACGTGCCGCAAGCTGCACGAATACGATGTCAATAGTCCCTTCAGACCGTTTTGCAGCGAGCGCTGCAAACTGATTGATTTGGGACAATGGGCAAGCGATGCGTATGTGATTCACGGCGTGCCGGGATCGGCTGACCCGGACTTGATTGTTGAGCAGCTCGAAAAGATGCAGGAAGAAAAAAGCGAGGCCGAGGAGGCCGCAGCTGCGCGCAAAAGGAAAAAATAAATCGATCAATCGCAGAAAGCCCGCTTCAAGCGGGCTTTCTGACGAAACGGCTAAAGCACGATCAGTGCATTTGGGACATGCGCAGATAGAACTCGTGCAGGCCGCGCACCTTATCTTCGAGCTCTTCGAGCGTGCCGCTGTTGTCGATCAGGTCATCGGCAGCCGCCATGCGCTTGTCGCGCGAGATTTGAGTGTCGATGATGGCGCGGGCCTGCTCTTCGCCGAGGTGGCGATCATAGACCAGACGATTGATCTGCTCATCTTCAGAGACGTCAATGACCAGTACGCGCTTGACGGCGCTTGCCCAGCGCGAGTGCTCCAGCAGCAGAGGCACCGAGAGAATGGCGTAGGGAGCCTTGATGGTCTTGAGCTCTTCGAACATCTCGCGCTTGATCATCGGGTGAAGAATTTCTTCGAGCTTTTCGCGCTTTTTGGGATCAGAAAAGACGATCTCGCGCATTAGATCGCGCTTCATGCCGTGGGTGTCGATCATGTCGGCGCCGAAGTTGAGCGCGATGTCAGGCAAAGCAGCGCCGCCAGGCCCTGTGAGCTTGCGGCTGATCTCATCGGCGTCAATGACTGGAACGCCCAGCTTGCGGAAGATGTCGGTAACTGTTGTTTTGCCGCAGGCAATGCCGCCTGTCAAACCGATAAGCATGGTCATAATTCTTTCCCCTTTATTCTTGTTGCAGCGTAGCTATATCCGAAAGTTGGATCGCACCGGCTTGAGTCTATTGTAGCGAGCTGAAGCGATCGCGTGTCTATATACCCTGTGCGAGGAAGGAAAGTTTGCTTGAGCCAAAGCGGCGGCAACTTTTGACCGAAGACGAAATGATCAGCCGAAGATGAGGACGATTGCGGGAAAAAAGAGAAAGAGCGCGATGATTCCGAGAAGCGTGAAAAGATTCTTGAATAGTGCCCAGAAAAAGCCAAATTTGGTCGTGGGAATGGGTTCAATGACATCCAGCCAGCAATAGCCGCCGCCATACCAATTACGGGGCTCCCAATGGGGGCAATTTTCGCAGCATTTTTCTCGGCACATTTATGCAACTCCTTGAGCTTGATTGTATAAAAAAGCAAATTGATACGGAGTCGTGTGCTGGATTTTTTGCGGAAATCGCCCCTGCAAGCAAAGTGAAGGGCAACAAAAAAGCGACCTCGCTAGAAGGTCGCTTTTGGAATTCTGGTCGGGGTGAGAGGATTCGAACCTCCGACTCCTACGTCCCGAACGTAGTACTCTACCAGGCTGAGCTACACCCCGAAAATTGTCTTTCGAACAGATCTTAACGGTCTCTTCTAACTGACAAGGCTAAGAATTGTACCAGTGAATTCGTAAATTGTCCAGCTCCAAGAGCCGCGATGGCTTTTTCACCGAGGGCTGCCTCTTCAAAAGCTTTTTGACGGCATTTCTCAAGCGCGCCTGAATTGATGACGATGCGGCTGATGCGCTCAAAATCGCCTTCACCCTTGCGGATGGCTTCGCGGATGAGTTCGCGGTCAGCCTGCGGGGCAAGCTCCATGGCGTAGAGAAGCGGCAGGGTCACCTTTCCTTCCCGCAGGTCGGCACCAAGGTTTTTGCCGATCGCTTCAGCCTCGCCGGCATAGTCAAGGATGTCGTCGGCAATCTGAAAAGCGTTGCCTAAATGCAGGCAATACCGCGTGCAGGCATCTTCAAGTTCGGCAGGAGCATCAGCGATGGCCGCAGCCATATGAGCGGCAGCTTCAAAAAGGCAGGCGGTTTTGCGCTCAATTACGGCAAAATACTTTTCTTCCGTGGTGTCCGGGTTGTGCGCGTTGTTCATCTGCAGCACTTCGCCTTCGCTCAAGCGGTTGGCGGCATCGGAGAGCGCCTGCATGACTTTGAGGTTGCCTGCGCGCACCATCATTTGAAAGCTGCGCGTATAAAGAAAATCGCCCACGAGCACGGCTTGGGCATTTCCCCACTGAGCGTTGGCCGTTGGGCGGCCGCGGCGCATCATGCCTTCGTCAACGACATCGTCGTGCATGAGAGTGGCTGTGTGAAGAATCTCGATGACCGCCCCGAGATATGCTGCTTTTTCCCGGTCGGCTCCCATGGCGCGGGCCATCAGAATCAACAGCGCCGGCCGCATGCGCTTGCCGCCGGCCGAGGTGATGTAGCGGGCAATTTCTTCGACATGACCAACGGCGCTTTGCATCTCTTCGGAGATGATGCGCTCGACGGCGAGCATGTCTTCGGCAATGGGGGCAAGCGCCTGACGCGCCGCCTCTTTAAGAGAAAGATTGGATTGAGTCATAGCCGCTAATTTTGGCATTGCCCGGATGCTTCGTCAAAGTTTTGCGGGCAAGTATTTCCGTGGAGAGTTAATCAACGAAGCCTCTTTTTCTGCATTCGAAAACAGCTTCGTCGCGAGAATGCACTTCTAGTTTGCGATAAATCTTCTTGACGTGCGTTGTGACGGTATGTTCGGAAATGGTGAGCAGATGCGCAATTTGCGCAAAGCCGATGCCTTGCGCGGCAAGCCGCATGACGTCAAGTTCTCTCGGAGAAAGCGGACAGTCTGCCGGCATCAGGCGTCTTTTCTCAGAGCGCGTATGCAAGCTTCTGAGCACGCAGCGGGCGATTGTTGGGCTTACAGGCGAGCCGCCTGCGACCATGAGCTTGAAGCATTCGCCAAGGTCTTCAGTCATTTCTGAGATGAGCATGTAGCCGTTGGCCCCGGCCGAGATGACTTGCATGACTGTGTTTTCATCTGCGGTATCGGCAGCAACCAAGACGAGCGCGTTGGGATTGCGTTTGACGATGAGCGCAACAACATCTGCAGCGCTGCCGTCGGCAAGCGTTGTGGAGACCAGCGCAAAATCCACGCTTTTGCGTCTGAGCAAAGCGGCAGTCTGACGCTTGCCTCGGGTAATGCCCGCAAGCAGATAGTTTGTCTGCTTGCGGATTTTTCTAGCGTAGCGATCGCTTCGGATCTCGTCAGGCTCAACGATGAGAATCGAGCTTGCCGGTGTGCTTTCAATGGAGTTCATCAATAGAGCAGGGCCTGCAGTTTTTCCGTATCAGCAACAAAGTTGCGAATGCCGGAAGACAGTTTGTCGGTGGCAACGGCCGAACTGTTGAGTGCAAAGTAAAAGTCAGACTCGCTGATGCAGAGTTTCTCTTCAGTACAAGCCGGCGCCGTTAAGGCCTGAGCCACGGGGCTTGTGCTCGCATTTAGTTCGGCGATGAGCGCGGGCGAAATTGTGAGCAGATCGCAGCCTGCAAGAGCCAGAATCTCTCCTTTGTTTCTAAACGAGGCGCCCATGATTTGGGTGCGGCTGCCGGCAGACTTGAGTCTTTTGTAGATGGCCCGCACGGACTGTACGCCTGGGTCGTTGGCGCCAGCCATGGCGGCCTCATCCCAGCTTGCGCCCTCGGCGGCCTTGAACCAGTCGTAGATGCGTCCGACAAAGGGGCTGATGAGGGTGGCCTGAGCTTGAGCGCTTGCTTCGGCTTGAGCCGTGCAGAAGATAAGCGTCATGTTGCAGTGAATGCCTTCGGCTTCGAGTACGCGCGCGGCCTGGCATCCCTGCCAGGTAGCGGCAATCTTGATGAGCACGCGGCTGCGGTCAATGCCCTGAGCTTCGTAGAGCGCAATAATGCGGCGGGCTTTTTCAACCGTGGCGCGCCAGTCAAAAGACAGTCTTGCATCGACTTCAGTCGATACGCGGCCGGCAATATGCTCGAGGATGGCGCAGCCAAAGCCGACGAGCACGCGATCAACGCGAAGCTCAGGTGCTTCATCGTGCGTTTTGGCGGCATTTAAAAGCCGATCGTAGCGGCCGCTTGCGACCGCTTTGAGAATCAGCGAGGGATTGGTGGTGGCCTCGGTCGGCTTGAGTTGGGCAATCGTATCGATGTCCCCCGTGTCGGCGACGACGGTCGTCATGGTTTTGAGTTGGGCTAACTCACTCGGAAGATTTTGTTGCATCTGGGTCATGGTGCCAAGAAAAAATTAAGGCAGAAGCGGACTTGCGGCCTATGAATCAAGCAAAAGCGCCTCGTGCGTCTAGTCTGAAAGCCATTTTTAACGGATTGATGACGCATCGGGCGCAGAGATTGTCTTTTGAGGGTAGTTTTTATTGCTGGGCGGTTTCGGCAGATGAGGCAGCCGCGGCCTGAGGATTGGTTTTGACCTTGATGTAGTGATTCATCAGGGTTCTAGTGTATTCGGCTACGGTCTGCAGCTGCAGCTGCCCGTCTTTGGCCGGGCCGTTCGCAGAAATGAATGGCTTGCCGTTTTCGTAGATTTGATATTGAATGCCTTCGAGCTTTTTGTCTTTGACGACAATGGCGTAGCCAAGGCAGATCGGGCAGCTCTGAACGGTGCCTTCGGCGTCAAGCGCCTCGGCATTGAGCCCGGTGGCCTTGATGCCGGCGGCTACGGCATTGACCATCTGGGCGCGCTGCTCGCCCTTGAGCTGCGCGTTGGGCAATACGCAGATGGTGGTGGCTTGAGCAACTTCCGGGGCTTTTGCTTCGTCGTTGGATTTGCCAAATTGTGCGCAGCCGCTCAGAACGACAGCCGCAAGCCCCGCGGCAATGAGTTTGGCGTGCGTTGCGAAAGAGGAAGTCTTCACCACTTGATAATCTCCGAAAACAAACAGGTAGATCGGCGTGTTTGAACGTGCCGACAAGAGCATCGCTCTGTCAAAACCGACTCATCACGTTATGATACGGCGTAAAGCAAGTCACCGTCCATCGAATTTTGATACGTTTTCCCGTATGCCGCTCACGTTTGAAGATGTTCAAAGCCGTTGCCTTGTCCGCATTGTCGATGATGATCCGGCATTGAGACGGGCGCTTGGCTTTTTTCTGAAGGTCGAAGGGTGGAAAAGCACCGCCTACGAAGGCCCCGGTGAATTTGTTCGCACTGATGACCGAAATGTGCCGGGGTGTTTGATTCTCGATCTTCAGATGCCGGGCATGACCGGAACAGATCTGCAAAAGCTCATGAAGACCGAGCACAATCAGCTTCCCATTGTTTTTATCTCCGCACATGGAGATATTGATACGGCTGTTCTTGCTGTGCTCGACGGAGCGGTGGATTTTTTGCAAAAGCCTGTTGATGAAGACAGGCTTTTGCGTGCGGTGGAAAAAGGCTGTCGCCTGCACATGGCGCTTTTAAATCACGGCGTGGGAGAGGAGACCGCTAGACAGCGCTGCTCGCAGCTTACCGAACGCGAGCAAAGCGTTGCTCGTTTGGTGGCCGATGGGCTCACTACGCGCACGATTGCCGAACGTTTGGGCGTTTCGCCCAGAACGGTTGAAGTCTATCGAGCGGGCGTCTACCGAAAGCTCGGCGTGCGTACAGCCTCAGAGATCGCCCGCATGCTGGAGCTGGCGCGATGATTTTCAAAAGCGCATTGATGTGCGTCTGCCGGGTGCTTTTTTTATGCATAGCCTGCGTGTGTGGTCCGGTGCAGGCCTTGGCGTCCGAATCGCCTCGGCTTGTGATTGGCGTCACGGAGTTTGCCCTCTCGGACGAGCGCGAGGAAATCATGAAGGCGCTCAACGAGGCTCTGGTTCCTCTCAAGGACAAGTACGAAGTCAAGCTCGAGGTCTACAGCGTTCCGGTGCTCGAAGAGCGTGCGCGTCAAGGGAAAATTGATCTGGTGCTCGGCAGTGCCGGACTTGTGCGCCGACTGACCGATGTCGGCATTAAGACGATTGTTTCTTCCGTGGGCCCAGGGGCGGTCGACGCCAATCAAAACGAGGGCTCGGCATTTATCGTCAGCCGCAGCCGCAGCGATTTGCATGCGCTCAAGGACTTGCAGGGAAGCGTGATGGCGGCCAACCGTCCCAGCGGATTTTCCGGGTACTTGATTGCGCTCGGAGAAATTGCCATGGCGGGCTACGACCCTGAGCGTTTTTTCGCTAATCGCATTTTCTTCGGCGAGCAGAGCGCCTCTAGGCGCATTGCACGCGCTGTCCTCAACGGTGCGGCCGATGTCGGCATTCTCAAGCTGTGCGCTTGGGAGGGGCTGGTTGCGCAGATGCCGGAACTCGAGCAGTCCCTGCGCGTGCTTGCCCCTGTTCAAAGCACAAGCGCCTGCCTGCATTCAACCAAACTGTATCCCGCGCACACGCTTGCCGCTTTGCCGCATGTGCCCCCTCAGGCTGTGACTGATCTCACGCTGGCGTTTTTGGAAATGCCCAGAACCAAAGAGGGAAGAAGCTGGGCCGTGGCAACGGATTTTCTCTCTGTCGACAGGCTATACAAGGCGCTCAAAATGGGGCCGTACGCGTATCTGCGAGAAAGCGTGCTCACGCGCTTTTTCTATGAATACAAAGCGCTTATTCTCACGCTTTTATGCGCTGCAGGCGTTGTCGTGCTGCAGCTTGTGCATACTCAAAAGCTGCTTGAAAAACGCACTCGTCAGGTCAAAAATCTCGCGCAAAAGGAGTCCGAGCAGGAAAAAAGGCTCCTCTTTTTGGAGCGCAATACGACCGTCAGCCAACTTTCAAGCATGATCGCCCACGAGCTGCATCAGCCTTTGGCGGCAATTCGTCTATATGCCAGAGGATTGGCCAGGCTGGCTGTGCGCAGATCGGCCGAGGCCGACGAAAAAGAAGTCATTGAGTCCATTGCGCAAGAGGCTTCGCGCGCCAAGGAAATTGTCGAGCGCGTGCGGCTTTACGCAAAAAACAGACGCCCGCCTCGGGAAGAGGTCTCGCTTTCGGCTCTCATTCAAAGTGCGGTGTCGCATTTTGAGGCAAGCACTCTGACCAATAATGCCGGACGCATGACGGTTCTTGTGCCGGACTTTAAAGACTGCCGCCTGCGCGTGGCGGCGCTTGAAATGGAGCTCGTCTTTCTAAATATCCTTAAAAACGCTCGCGATGCGGCTGCCAAGTCGGTTCGCGTCTGCGTCGGATACCCGGCCGATGATGCCGCGATGGTGACCGTGAGATTTGTTGACGACGGACCTCTGGCAGACGACAAGACCCTTGAGCGGTTGTCTGCTTCGGCGAGCAGCCAGAAGCCCGAAGGCCTAGGGCTGGGGCTTGGCATTGCCCGCAGCATCGTTGAGCAGCATGCCGGAAAGCTTCTTTTTAAAACCAATGCTCCGGAGACCGGCTTAACTGTTGTCGTGCGCCTGCCGCTGCCTCGTGACGCGCTCTGAGGCTGCGTGCAGGAGGTTTCCTGACGGCAATCGAGAAGCCGCAAGTGGACGATTCTTGATTTTTCTCAAGACTACTTAAGGGGTGTTCTGCGGATACTCCCTTATCCGAAACTGAAATGAACGTCGAAGAAAGCGTTCATTGCAATCGAGCCGCAGCGACTTTACTGCTGCGGCACCCCTTTGAAAGAGGAGAATCAACTCATGTCCAAGCAAGCCATTTCCCGCCGTGGTCTTCTCAAGACCAGCCTTCTGGGTGCGGCTGCCGGCATTGCCGGCACGGGCGTGGCAGCCAATGCTGTCGCCGCTCCGAAGAAAGCGGAATCTTCCTACGACGTCATCGTTCTGGGTGCAGGTCCTGCCGGTCTGATCACGGCTATTACCGCTCATGATCTGGGCGCCAAGGTTGCCGTTTTTGAAAAGATGGATCGTCCCGCCGGCAACGCTATCTTTGCTCTGGGTTCCGTCTGCGGCTGGGGTTCCCGCCATCAGAAGGAACAGGGCATTGAGGATACTGCCGAAGCCTTCTACGCCATGATGATGGACGTCTCCAAGCAGATGGGCGGCAAGATCCTCAACAAGGTTTATACGGACAACATTTCGGCCGGCATCGACTGGCTGGAGTCCGACATCGGCGTGAAGTTCGGCAAGATTCGTCCGATGCCGTATCCGCGTTTGGGCCGTACCTGCCGCGTGGTCGGCGATGGCCTCACGGGCGGCGCGCGTCTGGTTCAGAAGCTTCTTGAAGCGGCCAAAAAGCGCGGCATTGATCTGTGCTTCCAGCACAAGGCCATTGAGCTTTTGCACGACGAGCATTTTGCTGTGACCGGCGTCAAGGTTCTCACTCCGGACGGCCAGAAGGAAGTCAAGGCCAAGGGCGGCGTGTGCATCTGCACGGGCGGCTTCTCTGCCAACCCGGAAATGGTTGACCGCTACATCGGCGGCTGGGCCACGCGCATGGTGCTGCGCGGCTCGACCTACACGACCGGCGAAAACGTCTCGCTCACGATGCCGCTTTACACGAAGTTCGTGAACATGGATCAGTTCCACAGCGGCCCGATTCTCGGCGAAACCCACGTCAACCCGGCCGACGTGCTCAACTCCGGCTACGGCGTGCAGGTCAACACCTCCGGCGTGCGCTACATGGACGAAAACAACACCTACGTCATCAAGGCTCGCACGACGGCGCAGAAGACGCTCGACAACTACGCCTGGGTGATCGTCGACAGCCAGTGCTCGGTGCTCGACAAGGTGATTCCGAAGTTTGATCGCCTCAACAACCCCTACGGCAAGGCCAACACTCTCGACGAGCTCTGCAAGCAGGTCAATCTGCCGGCCGATCGCATCAAGGCCATCGTCAAGGAGTACAACGCAGCTGTGGACAAGGGCACGCTCGGCAAGATGAATCCGCCGTGCACCTACAAGAAGCCGCACAAGATCACCAAGGCTCCGTTCTATGCCATTCCGTTCCAGGGCGGCATGACGGCCACCTTCGGCGGCCCGCTCATCAATGCCAAGGCTGAGATCCAGAACATGGAAGGCCAGAGCATTCCTGGGCTTTACGCTGCAGGCAACTCCGCCGGCGGCATCTTCTTCCACAACTACGCCGGCGGCGCGCAGCTCGGTGCTGCTCTCGTCTACGGCCGCATCGCAGGTGCTGAACTCGCTGCACGCGCCAAGAAGAACTGATCGGAGAACAAATCATGAAAAAATTCATTCTCGCCGCCGCTGCGGTTGCATTTGGTCTGACGATGAGCGTTGCCGGCGCTGCTGAAGCGACGGGCGCCAAGACCCTGGCTGAAATCCACGGCAAGAACTGGCCGGACGCTTCCGGCTGGGTGAAGAAGGACACCTGCATGGGCTGCCACGGCTCTTATGCTGATCTTGCCAAGACGACGGCCAAGCTCGAGCCCAATCCGCACTTCTCGCACCTGGGCGAAGTGAACTGTCAGGAATGCCATATCGGCGCCAAGGCCAAGCCTGAGCTGATGTGCAACACCTGCCACAACTTCACGCTGCGCGAAAAGGCTGCTAAGAAGTAATTTTTGGGAAAATCAATTTCCTAGTCATGCGCCTGCGCCCAGATGCAGGCGCATGGAAAGCTCCCGAAGTCCGGTTTGCTGGCCGGTCTGATCGGGAGCTTTTTTTCGTGCTGCGGTCGTGCTCGGCTTGAGAGATCAAAAATTTTTGACAAACGCATCAGCGCAGCTTTTTTTGATAAATATGATTCATGCAGACTCCGTAAAAACAACGAAAATGTTAAACTACTGTTAAATAAATGTTTAACTTATCGTGAGGTTCTCCATGGCTAACACAGCGACTTTGCGCAAGCTTGGCGGATCGACAGTGATCGCCATTCCGCCGGCTTTCCTCGAAAGCCTACGTTGCGCTGCCGGTGATGAGGTTGAGCTTCGGTTGAAGCAAAATATGGTTGAAATGAGGCCCAGAAAAAAGAAGCTTTCTCTGAGCGAGCGTTTGACAATGTTCCAAAATGCTCTTGCGTATAGAACGCAGGAAGAAGCTGCTGAAGACAAAAGATGGGACTCAGCTCCCGCAGTAGGCCGTGAGTTATGAGCAGGAAAGCATTCGGCAAAGGCGACATCGTAAAGGTCGCTCTTGATCCCGCGCTCGGACGTGAACAGCAAGGGCTTCGCCCAGTGCTGGTCTTGACCAATCGCCAGTACAACACGATCACAGGCGTTCCCATGGTTGCGCCGATCTCAAACGGCGGCGTTTTTGCTCGCGACAATGGTTTTTCCGCCAATTTGATAGGAGCTGGACTGCAAACAACAGGTGTGGTTCGTTGCGACCAAATCCGTTGCTTGGACTTGAGCGAACGTGAGGCAAAATACGTTGAAACCGTTCCGGATTTCGTCATGGATGATGTTCTTGACATCATCGCAACGATTCTGGAAATCGAGTGAACTAATTGCAAAATTCATTTGACGCATAGTGTGTACTCGTTCTTAAGCTGCTTTTCTCAGCACGGCCTTATCGGCAGCGCTCAGAGAAGCAGTTTTGTTGTGGGCATCAGGAGAAAAAAAAGCTTCTCTTTGAGAACGTTTCAGGCAGGACTAGGCTTAGACAGTGCAAATCGAAAAAAGAGTCAGCGGAAAAATGACGAAAAAAGGTGTGGTTAGATGAGTATCGGGTTAACCATGAGGTTTCCCCATTTTTCCTGATGAACCTTTTGTGCATGGAAAAAGCCTTGAAAATCAAGGCTTCTAAGGCATTTTGCGTAGAAAATCGCCGTGAGAAAACGGGTCTTAGCCAGTATAATTGACCGGTTTTAAGCTCGTGATTTGTACGGGCTTTCCATGCTCAATTTTCGTACTGTTTGAACGAGGGGGATGTCTTGAGTCACATCATTAACGACGCGCGTGCACAGGCCGCGCTCGTGCTCGCAGACGGAGAGGTTTTTCTGGGCCGCAGCTTTGGAGCTGAAGGCATGGTAACCGCTGAGGTTGTGTTCAATACCTCCATGACGGGATATCAAGAAATCCTGACCGATCCGAGCTACACGGGGCAGATCGTCACGCTTACCTATCCGCATATCGGCAACACTGGCGTCAACAATGAAGATGTCGAAAGCGATGCGGTTTGCGCCGCTGGCCTCATCATCCGAAGTGCCAGCCCCGTTGTCAGCAGTTTTCGAGCAAGAGGGGATTTGTCGGAATATTTGAAAAACGCCGGCGTTGTAGGACTGTGCGACATCGACACGCGCAAGCTTGTGCGTATTCTGCGCACCAAGGGGGCGCAGCCCGGCACAATCGTGACGGCCAAAGACGGCACGCTCTCGCAGCAAGAAATTGAAGCTGCCCGCGAAGCGGCCTGCAGCTGGGGTTCTATGGTAGGCCGCGACCTTGCCCGCGAAGTCACCTGCAGCAAGCCCTATCACTGGAGCGGCGGCACATGGACTCTGAAGGGCGAAGACGGCGAGCCGGGCTTTAGGCCTTCTGCCGAGCCGAAATTTAAAGTCGTTGCATACGACTTCGGCATAAAGCGCAACATTTTGCGTCTGATGGCCGATCGCGGCATTGACGTGACGGTGGTGCCGGCGCAAACGCCCATTGCCGATGTTCTTGCCATGAATCCCGACGGCGTGTTTCTTTCCAACGGCCCCGGGGATCCGGAGCCTTGCACTTACGCCATTGAAGCTGCCCGCACCTGCATCGAAAAAAGAATTCCTTTGTTTGGCATCTGTTTGGGGCACCAGATCATGGGCCTTGCCTCGGGAGCCAAGACCGTCAAGATGAAGTTCGGTCATCACGGCGGCAACCATCCTGTGCTCGACAAAAAGACAGGGCGTGTGTTCATCACCAGCCAAAATCACGGCTTTGCCGTGGATGCCGAGACGCTCAGCGACGAGGTCCAAGCCACGCATGTGAGCCTTTTTGACGGTTCGCTGCAGGGGCTGCGCTTTATCAATGCTCCTGCGATGAGCTTTCAGGGGCACCCTGAAGCAAGTCCCGGGCCGCATGACATTGACTGTTTGTTCGATAGTTTCGTTGAGCTCATGCAGAAGGCTCGCGGCGCTTAAGGCGTCGTCAGCCGGCAGACAAAGACCAACGAAAGCAGATTCTTATAAAAGCGAAAAGTTTTAGAAATGAGCCAGCAAAAAGAAGTGGTTCGCGCCGCGCTCGCAGAGGCAAAAAATGCTCTTGAAGCGCTCATTGCCGACGAGGATATGCTCGAGACGATTGCGCGGGCCGGACATCTGATTGCCCAGAGCCAGAAGGCTGGAGGCGCTGTTTACTCCTGCGGCAATGGCGGCAGCTTGTGCGATGCCATGCACTTTGCCGAAGAGATGACGGGGCGCTACCGGCAAAATCGCAAACCCTATCGTGCGGCAGCCATATCCGACGTCTCGCACATGGCCTGCGTGGGCAACGACTACGGCTATGAGCACGTGTTCTCCCGCTGGGTGGCGGGCATGGGACGCGCAGGCGACGTGCTGCTTGCGATTACGACATCGGGCACAAGCGCCAACATCGTGGCCGCCGCCCGAGAGGCCAAGCAGCGCGGCATGCACGTTGTTGCCCTCACCGGCAAGGGCGCATCTCCCATTGCCGAGATTGCCGACGTTGCCGTGGTGACGCCCGCTGGCCGTTGGGCCGACCGCGTTCAAGAACTGCACATCAAGGTGATTCATATTCTGATTGAGCTCGTCGAGCGCGAGCTTGATCCGCAAAACTACGAGGCACAGTAAACAAAATGCCCAAGCGTACAGACATAAAAACCATCATGATCCTCGGCGCAGGTCCGATCATCATCGGCCAGGCGTGCGAATTTGACTATTCCGGCGCCCAGGCCTGCAAGGCTTTGCGCGAAGAGGGTTATCGCGTGGTGCTGGTCAATTCGAACCCGGCCACCATCATGACCGATCCAGCTATGGCCGATGCGACCTATATCGAGCCTCTGAACTGGAAGGTCGTCGAGCGCATTATCGCCAAGGAAAAGCCCGATGCGATTTTGCCCACGATGGGCGGACAGACTGCTCTTAATTTGGCGATGGATCTTGCGCGTGAAGGCGTGCTTGAAAAATACGGCGTTGAGCTCATCGGCGCCAAGCCCGACGTCATCGACAAGGCTGAAGACCGCCAGCGCTTCAAGCAGGCAATGGAAAAGATCGGACTTGAGTCGGCTCGAAGCGGCATTGCGTACTCAATTGCCGAGGCGCTTGAAGTGCAAAAGCGCGTGGGCTTTCCCGCAGTGATTCGTCCGTCCTTTACGCTGGGCGGCTCGGGCGGCGGCATTGCCTACAACATGCCTGAATTTTTGGAAATCTGCGAGCGCGGCCTTGCGCTTTCGCCTACGCATGAACTGTTGATCGAAGAGTCGCTTCTGGGCTGGAAAGAGTATGAGATGGAAGTCGTGCGCGACAAGGCCGACAACTGCATCATCATCTGCTCGATCGAAAACCTCGATCCGATGGGCATTCACACGGGTGACTCGATTACCGTTGCGCCGGCTCAGACGCTCACCGACAAGGAATACCAGATTCTGCGCGACGCAAGTCTTGCCGTGCTGCGCGAAATCGGCGTCGATACGGGCGGCTCCAATGTGCAGTTTGCCGTCAATCCGAAAAACGGCCGCTTGATCGTCATTGAGATGAATCCGCGCGTGTCGCGCTCCTCGGCGCTAGCCTCAAAGGCAACGGGCTTTCCGATTGCAAAGATCGCCGCCAAGCTTGCCGTGGGCTATACGCTCGATGAACTTGCCAACGACATCACGGGCGGCAAGACGCCTGCCTCTTTTGAGCCCACGATCGACTACGTTGTCACCAAGGTGCCGCGTTTTGCTTTTGAAAAGTTCCCGCAGGCAAATGATCGTCTCACAACGCAGATGAAGTCCGTCGGAGAAGTGATGGCCATCGGTTCGACTTTCCAGGAGTCGCTGCAGAAGGCTCTCAGAGGACTTGAGACGGGCAAGGATGGCCTGACGCCGATCACGACCGACCGCGAGGACATCGCGCATGAACTGTGCGAAGCAGGCCCCGAGCGCATCTTCTATGTGGCTGACGCATTCCGCATCGGCATGTCGGTCAAGGAAGTCCAGGAGATGACGAGCATCGATCCGTGGTTCCTGGTGCAGATCAAGGAACTCGTCGACATCGAAAAGCGTCTTGAGGGCATTGCGCCAGAGGACGTGACTGCTCAGGAAATGTTCTGGCTCAAGCAAAAGGGCTTTTCCGACAAGCGTCTGGCTGCCGTGATGGGCGTCAAGGAAAAAGACGTGCGCGCGCGCCGCCATGCTCTGGGCATTCATCCGGTGTACAAGCGCGTGGATACCTGCGCGGCCGAATTTGAAACCCGCACCGCCTACATGTACTCGACCTATCAGCAGGAGTGCGAGGCCGCACCCTCTGATAAAAAGAAGATCGTGGTGCTCGGCGGCGGTCCCAACCGCATTGGTCAGGGCATCGAATTCGACTACTGCTGCGTGCATGCCGCAATGGCTCTGAGAGAAGACGGCTATGAGACGATCATGGTCAACTGCAACCCGGAGACCGTTTCGACCGACTACGACACGTCTGATCGTCTGTACTTTGAGCCCGTTACGCTCGAAGACGTGCTCGAGATCTGCCGCATCGAAAAGCCTACGGGAGTGATTGTGCAGTACGGCGGACAGACGCCGCTGAAGATTTGCCGTGCACTGGAAGCCGAAGGCGTGCCCATCATCGGCACGAGCACCGATGCGATTGATTGTGCTGAAGATCGCGAGCGCTTCCAAAAGCTCATCAATGAGCTCGGCTTGAAGCAGCCGCCCAACCGGACTTGCCACACCGAAGAGGCAGCGCTTAAGGCGGCCGAAGAGATCGGTTATCCGATCGTCGTGCGCCCGAGCTATGTGCTCGGCGGCCGCGCTATGGACATTGTGCACAACGCCAAGGAGCTCATGCAGTACATGCACGAGGCGATTGTCGTAAGCGAAGACAGTCCCGTGCTTTTGGATCACTTCCTCGATGATGCTGTGGAAATGGACGTCGATGCGGTGAGCGACGGCAATGAGGTGCGCATCGGAGGCCTGATGCAGCATGTTGAAGCCGCTGGCGTTCATTCGGGCGACTCGGCTTGCTCGTTGCCGCCCTACAGCCTGCGAGAAGATATTCTCAAGGAAGTGCGCCGTCAAACCAAGCTGATGGCCAAGGCCTTGAATGTCGTGGGTTTGATGAACGTGCAGTTTGCCGTTAAGAACGCCGTGACGGAAAATCCAATCGTTTATGTGCTTGAGGTCAACCCGAGAGCGTCGCGCACGGTGCCGTTTGTATCCAAAGCAACGGGCGAGCCGCTTGCCAAAATTGCCGCACGCTGCATGGTGGGCAAGACGTTCGAACAGCAGGGCGCGCGCGTAGAAGTTGCCCCGCAGCACATCTGCGTGAAGGAGGCCGTGTTCCCCTTTGCCAAGTTCCTTGGCGTTGACCCGGTGCTCGGACCCGAGATGCGCTCTACTGGTGAAGTCATGGGCGTGGGCAGAACGTTCGGCGAGGCGCTCTTTAAGAGTCAGCTCGGTTCGGGCTCTGTGCTTCCGCCTTCGGGCACGGTCTTCATTTCCGTGCGCGACGAGGACAAGCCCAAAGCCATCGTGGTGGCCTCCAAGCTGCTCGACAACGGCTACCAGCTTGTGGCGACGCGCGGGACGGCTGCGGCCTTTGCGCACGCCGGCATTGACTGCAAGATCGTCAACAAGGTGAGCGATGGTCGTCCCAACATCATCGACAAGATCAAAAACCATGAGGTGCAGCTTGTGATCACCACGAGCAACGAATCTCGCGGAGAAATCAGCGACGCCAGAGAAATTCGCATGGCAGCGCTTGCCAACCGCGTGACGTACTACACGACGATCGCCGGCGGCAGCGCGGCCGTCGAGGGTATCAAGCACCTTAAGGATGCGCAGGTCTATTCGCTGCAGCAGATGCACAAAGACGCGCTCTGATTTAAAAAGCGTCGGCTGGCGCATTGTGCACGAAGGCGGTCCGTTGTTTGGAGGCGGACCGCTTTCACAATTTTTTCTCTCGCTTTGCGCTGAGGCCTTCGCTAAAATTCGCGCCAACTCAAGAAAGCCTCAGAGCGCTTTTGCGCGTGAACAACACAATTCAAAAAAGAGAAGCATTGACTAACCATGGAAAAGCGAATTCCCATTACCAACGTCGGCGCCGAAAAGCTTCGCGCTGAACTCGATGAACTCAAGCGCGTCAAGCGCCCGGCCGTTGTGCAGGCCATTGCCGAGGCGCGCGAGAAGGGCGACTTGTCGGAAAACGCCGAATACGACGCGGCAAAGGAAATGCAGGGACACATTGAAGGGCGCATTGCCGAGCTCGAAGGCAAAATTCCCCTTTTGCAGATCATTGATCCCAAGACGCTGCAGGCGGGCGATCGCATTGTGTTCGGAGCAACCGTGGAGCTCGAAGACGATGACGGTCAGTCGCGCATTTTCCAGATTGTGGGCGATGATGAGGCTGACATCAAGGAAGGCCGCATCTCCATTTCTAGTCCCCTTGCCCGCAGTCTGATCGGCAAGTACGAGGGCGACGAGGTTACCTGTCCTGCCCCCAAGGGACTGATTCACTACGCGATCGTGACGGTCAAATATATTTAGTCGAGAAAGATTTCAGACTGTTTTGCTGCGCAATTGCAGCCAAAAGAGAAAAAGGCGCCAAGAAGACTTCCGCGGGTCGGAGTTTTTCTCGGCGCCTTTTTTGTGGGCATCGTGCACTAGCCGGCGTGTTGCTGTTGGTCCTCTTCGTCTTTGACGCGAATAACGGCTGGAAGCGTGATCGTGAAGGTCGAGCCTTTTCCGAGCGTGCTTTCAATCTTTAGGCGTGCATTGTGGTGCAGCAGCGCGTGCTTGACGATGGCCAGTCCCAGGCCGGTGCCCCCGGTGTCTCGCGAACGGGATTTGTCGACGCGATAGAAGCGCTCCGTGAGCCGCGGGATGTCTTTGGGGGCGATGCCGATGCCGTTGTCAACGACGCTGATGACGATCATGCCGTCGTCGCGAACGGCAAGGTGTGCATGAATTTGCCCTCCGGCGGGCGTATAACGCACGGCATTTGTCATGAGGTTGACGATGGCGCTGCGGATTTCGTCAGGATGGCCGGTTATCCAGATGTCGGGCGCCACGGCTGAAGTGACTTGATGCGTATTGATGGCCATGACGCGAATTTCTTCCGTGATCGTTGACACGAGAGCCGACAACGAGAAAACCTCGGGCTTTTTGTCGCTGCTGCCGGTTTCCAGACGTGAGAGCGTCAGCAAATCGTTGATGAGGCGCTGCATGCGCCCTGCTTGTTCACGCATCAACGACAAGTGAGAGGTCTGCAGCTCGACTTTTTTGTTGTTGTCATCGGTCAGTCCGTGCAGGGCCATGTCGAGAAAGCCCATCAAAACGGTGAGCGGCGTACGCAGCTCGTGCGAAACGTTGGCGACGAAGTCTCGTCGCATCGCATCGAGCCGTTCTTGTTCCGAAATGTCGCGCGCAACGACGATGGCGTTTTTGCGGTCGACGGTCACAACGCGCAGTTCAAAGGCTTTTTCCGGGCTCAATCGCCAGGTGTAGGCCTCATCGAAACGTCCAGCCTTGAGATAGGCAAGCACGCCGGCGTTGTCGACAAAGGCAAAGAGGTGGCGCCCAAAGTCATCTTCGCCGTGGATGCCGAAGATGCGCTCAGCAGTTTCATTGCACCAGGACACGGCCCAGTCGGATTTGACCACCACAATGCCTTCGGGCAGCGCCGCAAGCGTTTTGCGATAGCGCGCTTCTCTGTCCTGAAGACGGCGGGTGTTGGTCTGCAGTGCCTTGCGGCTGCGCGAGACGCGATAAAAGATTTCACTCCACAGTCCAGAACTCACTGAAGGCGACTGCGCTTCGGGGTCTTCGAGCCATTGCGCAAGCAGCACAATGTAGTTGAGGTCCATCAGGATCTCAAGAAAAAGTCCGGCTATAAGAACAATGATGCCCCAGAAAGGAGAGACGAGTCCGGCAATGGCCAGACTGGTGCAGCACAAGAGGACGAGGCGAAAAAGAACAGGCCCCATCAGTCGGAGGCGTTTGAGCATGGTTGCAATAAACTTTCAGCCGGCAAGACGGCACTGCGTCTTGTCTGGGATTTGTCATTTTTAAAAGGACATTGCCGTCAAAGACATGGGAAATCTCAGGCGGCAGAACTCATATCTGCTGCACGATAGCCGATGCCGCGCACTGTCTGCACGATGCCGCTTGCGGAGGTGCCGGCAAGCTGCTTTCTGAGTCGCAGAATGTGTACGTCGACCGTGCGCTCGTCAAAGCCTGCGGCATCGTCCCAGACGCGCTCAAGCAGCTGCACGCGCGAATACACGCGCCCCGGGTTGGAGGCAAGTACCAAAAGCATCTTGAATTCGATGACGCCGAGCTTGACGTCCTTGCCATCGACCTTGGCCGAAAAGCGCGCTTCGTTCATGACGAGAGGGCCGCAAACAACGTTTTTTTCCGATTCGGAGGCGCCTCGACGCAGCACGGCCCGCATGCGGGCAATGAGTTCGCGAGGCGAAAACGGCTTGACGACGTAGTCATCGGCTCCCGTGTCGAGCCCTGCGACTTTGTCGCTTTCCGTGCCGCGGGCCGTGAGCATGATGACGGGAACGGACTGATAGCGTTCGTCGTGCTTGAGTCGATCGAGCCATTGCAAACCTGAGAGATCTGGCAGCATCCAGTCCAAAAGAATAAGGCTGATGCGCTCGCGCTCGAGGATTTCCTGGGCTTCGCGCACGCTACCAGCGCGCAGCGTCGCATAGCCTGAAGATTCGCAGGCAAAGCCGATAAGTTCACGAATGGCGGGTTCGTCCTCAACAACAAGAATGGTGTCGGCCATGGTGTGTGCAAAGAGAGTATCAAAGGATCTAAACAACGCAATGTTGATGCACTGCAATGGCTAAATTATGACGATTTGATGACAAAACGATGACAGCCCGTGTCCGAGCAAAGATTTTTTCTGTCAGCCTCCGGCAGCGACAAATTTGCTCGATGAAAGTTCAGCCTTGTTATGGACGAGCCGCATCTGAATCTAAGCAAGACGGCTTAATCGTTATTCCGTAGAAAAATAAAGACGATTTTAGAATGCGCAATCGTTAGGTTTTGCCTGTCTGTCAAGGGACTGTTGCAAATTTGGCTAGCCGTCCGGATAAACCCAGTTTTTGGGTGGGAATAAGTGAGAATTCTTTGCTCTAAAGCAAAAGTTTGAATAATTGTTACGGAGCTGAATTGATGTCAATCGGCTGGCGGAGAACCGAAGAAAATCCAATAAAAACAAAGGGTTATGCCGGTCTTTACAAAAGAAATTCTCTTGATGTGGCTCAAAAACCTAGGGGTTTGTACCGACTTCTGGGCAGACTTTAACGGTCTAAATTAAGGGCGTGATAGCAACAACTTGTTGCATTACTAGCAGGCCGAGTTGATGAGGCTTTCAAGGCACGCACTTCGTGTGGGGAGCCCTGGCCCAGCACTCGAGACAATACACAGTAAAAAAAGGAGAAGTGCAATGGCAGAAAAGAAATCCTCCGTATGGGGCTTGCCGATGCAGATACTTGCCGGTTTGATACTCGGTATCGTCGTTGGCATGTTTGTGAGCGCTGACATCGCGCAGACGTGGTTTAGGCCCTTGGGTGATTTGTTCATCCGCTTGATCCGCATGGTCGTGGTGCCCTTGGTTTTCGCAACACTCGTTGCGGGTGCGGCAGGCATCTCAGACGTGAGCAAGCTCGGTCGCGTCGCCGTCAAGACGTTGCTGCTGTTCATGGTGACTTCGGCTATTTCCGTGATTTTTGGTCTGGTCATCGCCAACATGATCGATCCGGGCGTGGGCGTGACGCTCTCGACCGAAGGTCTGAAGGCTGCGCAGGTCAATGCCCCGAGCTTTGTCAAGACGCTGCTTGACATTGTCCCGATCAACCCGATGGAAGCCTTTGCCAAGGGCTCGATTCTGCAGATCATCTTCTTTGCCATTATGTTTGGCTTCTGCCTGAACATGATGGGCGAGAAGGGCAAGTACATCTACGAATTCTTTGACGTCACGGGTCAGATCATGATCCGCATGACCGGCATCGTGATGCGCTACGCTCCGATCGGCGTGTTCGGCTTGATGGCTGCCGTGGTTTCCCAGCACGGTCTCGCAGTGCTGCTGCCGTTGGGCAAGCTCATCCTGTCGTCGTTCATCGCAACGTCGCTGCTGATCATCATCATCTACATCCCGTGGGTTAAGTTCTGGATTCGCATTCCGCTCGGAACCTACTTCAAGAACATCTTTGAACCCTGGGTCATCGCCTTTACGACCTGCTCGTCGGCTGCCGCCATGGCTGCCAATCTGGTTGCCGCTCGCAAGCTCGGTGCTTCGAACGCCATCGCCAGCTTCGCAGTTCCGCTGGGCAACACCATCAACATGAACGGTACTGCTGTGTACATGGGCGTGTGCGCGGTGTTTGCTGCTCAGATCTACGGCATTGATCTGACCATGACCGATCAGATTATTGTGGTTGTGACCGGCGTGCTGGCCGCTGTCGGTACGGCAGGCGTTCCTGGCGCAGGTCTCATCATGTCGACTCTGGTCTTCACGCAGATCGGCATCCCGCTCGAAGTGATCGCACTGATTGCCGGCGTTGACCGTATCCTTGACATGATCCGTACGTCCATCAACGTGGTCGGCGACTCGACGACCGCTCTGGCAGTCTCCCGCATGGAAGGCGAACTGGGTACGGAACCCTTTAATGAAGAAGAAGCCTAATTTCTCTTAGGCGCGTGAAGCTGCCTTCATAAGGCGCTTCCGACGCAAAAAACAACCCGCAGGCAGCAATGTTCTGCGGGTTGTTTTTTCTGAATACCGACTTGTAACTAAATGATTCCTGCGTAAGGAGAGCATGTAATTTCCAAGCGCAGCGTTAGCTTGTGCAAAGATCGGTCGAGATGTTTTTCCAAACCGTCCTTGCTCAGACATCGACCCATATACTGTCCGAAACCGACAACTTTTTGATAAAAAACACAGGAGAAGACAGATGCGGAAAATCGTATGGGCTTTCTGTGCGCTGGCGCTTTCGACGTGGGCCTTGAATCTGGCAGTCAATCCTCCGGCAATGAACGGCCGCGGCATCGTGCACGAGTTTTTTTATCTCAACGGTGTTCTAGCCTGGGGCTTCATGGCAATGACAATCGTCATTGCCGCGCGCCCGGCATGGCTAGAGAAGGCAACGAAAACGCCGCTCGACGAACTCTATCGCTGGCATCGGACGTTGGGCATTTGGGCAGTGGTGCTTACCGTTGTGCACTTCTTTACGAAGGCGTTGATGCAGCCTGTGCTTGTCTTCATGACGCTTGAGCCGACGCCTAAGATTTCTCCAGATCCGAACATTGCGGGCTTTGATGCTTTCTGGCAGTGGCTCAGAGGCTTTGCAGTGACCTCTTCGGAATGGGCGACGGCCGCTGCGGTGATTTTGTTTGCGATTTCTTTTGTTGGCATGGTGCGCTATCACAAGTGGCTCTCAACCCATAAGCTCTTCTCAATGTTGTTTCTTATCCTTTCGGTGCACTGCATCCGGCTGATGGATGCTGCCGATATCCTGACGCCTTTCGGCATCCTCAACATCGCCATTACCGCCGTCGGCAGCTGGTACTCGATCGTGCTGCTTGTCCACGGTGCTGGTAAGGAAAAGTCCACGACAGGACGCATTGTGCGCGTCACGCAGGAAGACGGCATGACGCTTGTTTGCATCAAGCCTGATCGCCGATTGCCGGTGCAGCCTGGACAGTTTGCTTTTCTGCGCACCCCTGGGCACGAAAAGCATCCGTTTTCAGTTGCCGGCGTTGAAAATGACGGCTCCTTGGTCTTTGTCGTCAAAGCACTGGGCGACTATACGGCGCAGCAGGTACCAAATCTGCAGCCGGGAGAGGCGGTGATCGTGGAAGGTCCTTGGGGCGCATTTACGCCCAACTACGCACTCGAGCAGCAGCTTTGGCTTGCAGGCGGCGCCGGCATTGCACCGTTTTGCGCCTGGCTCGAAGACGCTTCAAAGAAAGTGCACGGCGCCATTCGTCTGGTGTGGTGCATCAAATCCAAAGAAGATGAGCCGCTTCACGAAAAAGTTGCGCAGCTTGCAAAAGCCGCAGGCGTTGCGCTCGAGATATATGAGTCGAAGAAAAAGCGCCTCAACGCAGCCGAGCTCTTTGATTCAGCGCTTCCTCAAACCGTGGCGCTGTGTGCTGGTTCAAGTTTGGCGCAGGCTGTGAGTGCTGCGTACATCAATGCCGGCGGCAGACCCGAGAGCATTCGTCGCGAGCATTTTGTTTGGAGATGAAATAGATTGTGCGAAAAAAG
The DNA here is from genome assembly GCA_944388865.1 of uncultured Duodenibacillus sp. Lineage (GTDB taxonomy): Bacteria > Pseudomonadota > Gammaproteobacteria > Burkholderiales > Burkholderiaceae_F > Duodenibacillus. Next base: position 40,295 of record CALXKM010000038.1, read on the forward strand.
GCCGCCCACCGGGCGGCCCGTTAAATGCGCGTCAATCAAAACCATCGTAAACCGAGAATTGAATCCTCTGGTTGGAAAGCTTTGTTGCTATGTACGCGCTCGTGCTTTGGCAGAAAGCATCGAAAAACTTATCTGCGGATAAGCAGGATCGGCACGTCGCCCTGCGCGGCAATGCGCATGGCGGTTGAGCCCATCACGGCCGACTTGAAGCGTCCGTAGCCGTGGCTGCCCATCACGATGAGGTCAAGCTTCTTTTTCTTGGCAAAGGCTGCAATCTCATCGCCCGGGTTGCCTACCAAGCACACTTCCTTGGGAGCGATGCCGCCCTTGGCCAGAAGCGGACGAATCGGATCGACGGCTTCGGCAAATTCCTTCTTCTGCAGTTCGATCACTTCAGACTCAGAAAGCGCGGGAAGTGCCATGCCGGCCATATCGGGCATCACGGTGCCGGCGTAGTCGCTCGTCACGTTGATCAGATAAAACTGCGCGCCGTTACCGAACAAATCGCCGTTGCGGATGGCGTACTTGACGGCTGCTGAACCGAACTTCGAGCCGTCAACGCACACGCCCACGCGCATGCCGTCGCGATCAGGAGCGTTCTTGTTGCGCACAATGAGAATCGGGTTTTTCGTGCGGGCAAGCACGCCGTTGGTCACGGAGCCAAGGAAGAGCCCGGCCAAAGCCGTGCGACCGCGCGAGCCCATGATGATCAGATCAACATTAAGGCGCGTTGCCTCTTCGGCAATCTTCTCGGCCGGGTCGCCCACGATGAAGGCTTCGTTCACATGAATGTTGTGGCCGACGAGGAACTTGCGCGCAGGAGCAAATACCTTTTCAGCTTCTTCTTCGTAGTAGCGCATCAGCGAATCTTTGCCGACAAGACGCGCGGCGCGCGCCGGCAACGGATCGAGCACCACGAGAAGCTCAATCTCGGGCGAGTGCCCCAGAAGCGAGGTGCGGGAAGCCACGAATGCGAGAGAGTTTTCGCTGTAGCTGCTGCCGTCAATGGGAACGAGAATCTTCATATGTTTTTTCTCCCCGTAAAAAATTTTCTCTTGAGCAGATGCCGGAAAGCCGACAGGAGCATCGAATGCAGCAAGCAGCTTCTCTGAAGAATAAAGCGCATCTGCAAAACCGTTTCAAAATGATTGTCAGGCACGGTTTGCTGCCTCAAGACCATGTTAGCGCACTTGCACTCGCTTCGCATGCGCTTGACATGATGCTCGGACAATGAAGGCAAAAAAATCGGCGCAAAAACACAAAATTGTGTTATAGCTGCGCCGATTGGGATAAGACGAGGTCTTAATTTCTCAAGCTATGAATGGGAGCAGGGATCCTGCCGCCGAAGTCAATGAAGCGGCTCGAGTCGCCCACCGGCACGCGAATGATCGAGGCTTCGCCAAGAAGTCCGCCGAAGACGGCGACGTCGCCCACCTTTTTTCCGGGTACGGGAATGACGCGCACGGCGGTCGTCTTGCCGTTGATCATGCCGATGGCGCTCTCATCGGCAATCATGGCGGCAATTGTTTCGGCCGGCGTGTCGCCCGGAATAGCGATCATGTCAAGCCCCACGGAGCACACGCAGGTCATGGCCTCGAGCTTTTCAAGGGTAAGGCGCCCCGTGCGGGCAGCTGCCTCAATGGAGCTGTCTTCGCTGACCGGAATGAAGGCGCCGGATAAGCCGCCGACGTTGCCCGAAGCAAAAATGCCGCCCTTTTTGACCGCATCGTTGAGCATGGCAAGCACTGCCGTTGAGCCGGGGGCGCCGATGGAGCTCAGCCCCAGCGTTTGGAAGATTTCGCCTACGCTGTCGCCCACGGCAGGGGTCGGTGCAAGCGAAAGGTCGGCTACGCCAAAGGGGATGTTCATGCGGCTGGCGACGCCGCGGCCGATGATTTCGCCCACGCGCGTGACCTTGTAGGCTGTGTGCTTGATGACTTCGGCAATCTCGCCGAGCGTGAGCTTGCGGCCGGCTTCATTGATGGCGCGCTGCAGGGCTTTGTTGACGACGCCAGGGCCCGAGACGCCGACATCGATGACGACGTCGGGTTCGCCTACGCCGAGGTAGGCGCCGGCCATGAAGGGGACGTCCTGCGGGATGTTGCAGAACACGACGAGCTTGGCGCAGCCTAGACCGTCGCGGTCAGCGGTGGCCTGCGCCACATCAACGATTGTGCGGCCCATGAGGCTTACTGCGTCCATGTTGATGCCGCTTTTGGTGGAGCCGACATTGATCGACGAGCAGATGCGGTCCGTGCACGAAAGGGATTCGGGAAGCGATTCAATGAGGTTTCTCTCGCCCGGCGTGATGCCCTTTTCGACGAGCGCGCCGAAGCCTCCGATGAAGTCCACGCCGACTTCTTTGGCGCAGTCGTCGAGAATGCAGCAGGCGCGAACCATCTGTTCGCGCGTAAATCCTGCGCCAACGGTACCGATTGGGCTTACGGCAATGCGCTTGTTGACCACGGGAATGCCGTAACGGTCGCCGACGGCGTCGCACGTTTCTACCAAGCGTTTGGCATAGCGGTTGATCTTGCTTCTGACTTTGACTTCAAAGACGTCAAAGTCATGGCTTGCACAGTCAAAAAGATTAATGCCCAACGTGACGGTGCGAACGTCGAGATGCTCGCTGCGGAGCATGTTGATGGTCGAGAGAACTTCGCGTTCGGTAAGCATGAAAATTTTCTCCGGTACTTTTCAAAAATGCGCGTTCGTATGAGTTCGTTTTTAGACAATCGCCACGCGGTGAATGGCTTCAAAAATATCGCGATGCTGCATCGTCAGGCTCAGCCCCATGGTTTTGGCTCGTTCGAGCATCACTCGATGCAGGCTGCGGGTGTCCAATTCAGAAGGAATGGATACTTCAAAGACCTGCATGGACGTGCCGTCGCCGATCGGAAAGGCCCTGAGGCCTTCGATATTGATGCGGTGTTCGCCAAAGATATGCGCAAAGGTGCCTACGATGTCGTTGCGGTCGGGGCCGTAGACGCTGATCACGAAGGGCTCTACCTCTGTTTGGCCTTCAACGGGTTCTTCAAAGTCGCGCGTGACGACAGTGAGCTTCATGCGCTTGGCGCTCACGGCTTTTTGAATTTCTTCGTTGAGTTCTTCATTGGTGAGCTCTGAGGGTTTTTGCACGAGATAGATGCCCGCAAACTGCTGGTGCAGCGTCGATTGGGTCATTTCTTCAATGTTGCACCCAAGCCGCGTCATGACGGCAGAGACGCAGGCAATGACGCCGGGCTGGTCCATGCCGATGACGGCGACAACCACATTGTTGGTCTGCATGAATTTTTCTCCAAAAAAAGGGCCTTTCCGGAAATGCTTGCCGGAGGCAGAAACGGGCTCAAACGAAAATGTTAACCGCAAATAGCGCTCAATGCAGACTTCCGATGCCGCAAAAGCGCTTTGAAGGTTGTGCCAAGCAGTGCGCTAAGCATGGTTGACTCGGACTGCGAGCGTTTGGTTTCAGCACTCCTGCTGGGCGATGCGGCGAATGACTTTGGCCGGCACTCCGCCGACGACGGTGTCGGCTTCAACATTTTTCGTGACCACGGCGCCGGCAGCGATCACGGCGCCGTCGCCGATCGTCACGCCCGGCAGTACGACGGCATTGGCGCCGATCCAGACATTTTTGCCGATGCGAATCGGGGCCGGAATCAAGTTGGCGCGCTTGCTTGCAAGCAAAGAATGATTGAGCGTGACAAGCACGACATTGTGGCCGATGAGCGAGCCATCGCCAATGGTGATGCCGCCTTGATCTTGAAATTTGCAGCCTGCGTTGATGAAGACGTTTTTCCCGATGGTGATGTTTTTTCCGCAGTCGGTATAAAAAGGCGGGAAACACGCAAAGGTCTCATCGACGGGCTTTCCAAAGAGTTCCGAAAACAAAGCGCGAAGTTCTTCGGGCGTGTGGTAGGCGCTGTTGATCTGCATCGTGATGCGCAGCGTCTCCTGGCTTAATTCATGCATGCAAAGATGCGCGGGCGAGCCGCCGACGACTTCTTCGCCTTTGTCCATCAGAGAAAGAAAATGTTGCAAACGTTCTGGCTGCATTGTTTCGAAAATTCCAAAAAAGTTTCGAGGCGAGTATAACGACGTTCATAACCGCACAGAGGAAAACTCGCCAAATTCTAGGGTGTACGCACACTATCCTATCTCGGCCAAAAGCCAAGCTTTAATGGCTTCCTGGGGATTTGCCAGTGCCTTGAGTAGCCGCGCCTTCGATGGAAGGGGCTTGTCATTTCGTTCGAGCCATTG
>CALXKM010000039.1 GCA_944388865.1 uncultured Duodenibacillus sp.
TTTTGATCTCTGTGTTTTTCTGTCTTGGAAAGTTCAAGACATATTCAGGTTTTTCTGTCATATTTTTCGTCTAGATGTAGCCGACCTATTAGGTAGGTAATTTTAAAAGAAAACGAGGTCAAGTGCAACCTCGTTTTTGATGAAAAAACAATCACTTAAAAGAAATCCGCAACCTTAACTTGCGTACCTAATCCCTAGCGATACGGATTAGTAGTTGCAAAAATTTTGATGCGATCGCCCTACGCCCTGTGGCGTCGGAGCATGTGGTAATCTGCATGTTGGAAGCGGGGTTGGTTAAATTTTTGTTGCCAAACTGAACTTTACCAAACCCCGATGCTTCCACCCGCCAATCCGCCGTTCGTTGCGGATTTTTTTATTTCAGCGTCCGACTGCAGTTTTTTGAACTTTTAAAATTCAGGCTAAACATGTAGACTCAACGGAAAATCGCTTCGGACGCGGGGTCAGCTCCCGCCACCTCCGCCATTCACCTGTTTCCAGCCGTCCCGGACTGTCCCAGACCGTTCCGGGTTTTACGGACTCTTTGATAAGAGAAGCTCTACGGTGCTTGGCCCATCAACCACTCCAGCGCATTCAAACGCCAAATGCCATCGTAGTTAAGCGGAGGGTCATCATCAAGAGTCAGAAGAATCTTCGGATAATTATCTTGAATGGCCTGCAGCGGCCTCAGCTCTCTTTTGAGCGTTTCCTGACTGCGCACAGAAGCCGCGACCTGCAGATACTGGGACGCATTGTCGTCGCGCGCCACAAAATCCACCTCGAAGTCTTCATACTTTCCGACACTGACGTCAAAACCGCGACGCAGCAGCTCAAGATAAATCACATTCTCAAGCATATGACCGACATCTGCTCCAGCGCGCCCTAAAACGATGCGGCGCAAAGCCAGATCGACAGCGTAATACTTTTCGAACCGTGCAAGAAGGCGCTTGCCTTTGACATCAAAACGCTTGGCCTCATAAAACAGCTGGCTGCCGACAATACCAGAAAGATACTTGTCGATCGTTTTGACATCAGCGCTGCTGCGTGTTGATCTGAGCGTGTTGGCAATTTTTCGCGTAGATACTTCACTGCCAATGCTGTCGAAAAGAAATCGAATGAGGCTTTCCAACACGGATGAATCGCTTATTCTGCACCGAGCTACAACATCTTTGTAGAGAATCGTTGCAAGAACACCTTCAAGGTATGTCCTCACCGACTGATCTGCATCAAGCTGAAGGGCAAAGGGGAACGAGCTTCTTTCCAAATACCGTCGGTAGGCTGAGGACAGTGAGTCGCCAGTATTGCTTGCATCGACAAATTCCTTAAAGGACAACGGGAGCATCTTGATTTCAACATAGCGCCCGGTGAGCAAGGTGGCAATTTCAGCTGAGAGCAAATCAGCGTTTGAGCCAGTGATGTATAAATCGACGTTTTCACGAATAAAAAGACTATCAACCACCCGAACAAAATCACGAACCTGTTGGATTTCGTCAAGCAGAATATAGGTCATCTTTCCGTAGACAAGCCGCGATTTCAGGTAATCATGCAGCGCTTTGGGCTCTCTCAACGGATCTGCGTCGTAGTCCTCAAAATTTAGGCAAATAATTCGGCTGTCTTCAACGCCTTCAGCAAGAAGAGTCTCTCGCAGCAAACTCAGCAGTGATGATTTGCCGCATCGGCGTACTCCTGTAATGACCTTAATGATCTGCTTGTCACGAAAGCTTAAAAGCTGTCTCTGGTAGTCTGGACGAGGAAAAAGCTGCATATGATAAATATGGAATAAATCCCACAATCTCTAAAAAAAGATAATTTATATGGATTTTACTCCATATACTTTGAATATCTCTACAGCATGTGGATTTCTTTCGATATTTTATAAAGATCGTCCGGCTTTGACCGTGAATCAGACCGATGGAGTCTCCTGTGCGCTCTCAAATCCGGCAAAAGAGCAGAACTTCGTCATGGATTCTCTTGTCAGTTTCGCCAAAACAGCAAATACAGCTGCGCCCGGAACAAGTCCGGGCGCGAGAAGCTTGGGTGCCTTGATTGCGGCAGGATTGATCATGATGCCGCCTGCTCGTTTTCTGCCTGAGCCTGCGTCTGATTTTTCTTGACCGGCTTTCTCGGGCAGACGACGAGCTCTGCTGGCCTTCCATTTTCAATCGTGTCTGCTGCAACGACAACCTTGCCGACATCGCTTCGAGCCGGGACTTCAAACATGGCATCCAAAAGCGCGTCTTCAACGATGGAACGCAAGCCTCGGGCGCCCGTCTTGCGTGCAATAGCCTTCTTGGCTATGGCGCGCAGTGCATCATTGGTCACCTCAAGCTCCACGCCTTCCATGGCAAAGAGCTCGGCAAACTGCTTGATGAGCGCATTTTTGGGCTGCGTCAAAATGCTCAAAAAGGCATCTTCGGTGAGCTCTTCGAGCATTGCAAGCACCGGCAGACGGCCGACGAGTTCGGGAATCAATCCGTACTTGACGAGATCAGAGGCTTCGACTTGAGAAAAGAGCTCGGTGAGCGACTCTTCTTTTGAACTTGCCACATCGGCGCCAAAGCCGATGCCGCTTCTGACGGAACGACGCTGCACGATCTTTTCGAGTCCATCAAAAGCGCCGCCGCAAATAAAGAGGATGTTGCTCGTATCAACAGCATTCATCCGCCCGCGAGGATTCTTGCGGCCGCCTTCGACGGGCACGTTGCAGACTGTGCCTTCGATAAGCTTTAAGAGCGCCTGCTGCACGCCCTCGCCCGAGACATCGCGCGTAATCGAGGGGTTCTCGCTCTTGCGGGCAATTTTGTCGAGCTCATCGAGATAGATGATGCCGCACTGCGCGCGCTCAATGTCGCCGCCCGCGGCCTGCACGAGCTTATGAATAATGTTTTCAACGTCTTCGCCGACGTAGCCCGCCTCAGTAAGCGTCGTCGCGTCAGCAATGGCAAAAGGCACGTTGAGCACCTTGGCAAGGGTCTGCGCCAGAAGCGTTTTGCCCGACCCCGTCGGACCAATGAGCAGGATATTTGACTTCTGCAGCTCAACGTCGTTGTTTTCATTCATGTGCTGCAGGCGCTTGTAGTGGTTGTAAACCGCAACCGAGAGCACGCGTTTGGCCTTTTTCTGACCAATCACATAATTGTCGAGATGAGCATAAAGCTCCTGCGGCGTCGGAATGCGCGCCGACAAAATATCTTCAATGCCCGCTGGTGCATTCTCGTCCTGAGCGGCCTCAGCCTGCCCTGCCTCGGCACCCAGGCTCTTGTAGAGCCCCTTGATGCAGCGGTCGCAGATCAAAATGCCGCGGCCCGTATCAAACAAGGCCTTGACGTCGTTTTTATGCCGTCCGCAAATGGAACAGCGACGGTCGATCGTATCGTCGGATTGAGTCATGGCTCAAATTAAATTTCAAACAACTGAAGATAAAACTCTCGCATGCGAGCACTCTCAGCACAGAGAAAGCGTTTTATCAGAAACAATGAAAAGCACGCAAAGCTCGATTATGGTCTATTTTCAAGCTTTGCGCGCATGCCTTGACAGACCTTTATGCGCATTGACTTTTTAGTCCATGCGCTGTGATTGGCATCCGCTTAGGCAGACTTGATCTCGCGCTTGTCGAAGATCTTGTCAATCAACCCATATTCAAGCGCTGCCGCCGGACTCATGTAGTTGTCGCGATCAGTGTCGCGGGCAATGGTCTCGATGCTCTGACCCGTTCGTTCGGCAAGGATTTGATTCAAAAGGCCTTTGAGATCCTGAATCTCACGAGCTTGAATCTGAATATCGCTTGCCATGCCGCGGCTGCCGCCTGAGGGCTGATGAATCATGATGCGCGAGTGCGGCAGAGAATAGCGCTTGCCTTTGGCGCCGGCTGCCAACAAAAAGGCCCCCATCGAAGCGGCCATTCCAACGCAGATCGTCTGCACGTCGGGCTTGATGAACTGCATCGTGTCATAGATGCCGAGACCGGCGTACACCGATCCGCCGGGACTGTTGATGTAAAGTGAAATGTCCTTGTCAGGATTTTCGCTTTCAAGAAAAAGAAGCTGCGCAATCACCAAATTGGCGCTTTCGTCGTTGACTTCGCCGGTCAAAAAAACGATGCGCTCGCGCAGCAAGCGCGAATAGATGTCAAAGCTGCGCTCGCCGCGCCCGCTTTGTTCAACCACCATGGGAATGAGCATGTCATCAATGCGATTGATCATTCTCGAAGTCCTTTACTTGAAATGTTCTCAATTACTCGTCTCTGGGCCATCGAACCATCTGCTTTTGCCTGCACAGACTCAAAGCGCAGCAAAGCCTCGGGAAACTAAACTAAAAAAGCGGAAAAAAGAGAAACATTCTGCGCTCTTTTTCCCGCTTCCTGTTGTGGCCTCGAGTCTGACTTTAAACTTTCCTGCGTCAGCACGAGACGCAGGAAAAATTCAAGACGCCAAACTCAGAGGCTGCCCCAACCCGAATAATTAGGCTCGGGCTGCGTCATTGCCCATCAGCTGATCAAAGGCAAGCGTCTCTTCAGTGGTCTTGGCTTTCTCGAGGATGAACTCAACGAGCTTGAGCTCAAGCGCACGTTCGGCAACAGCGCGGACCTGATTCTGATCCTTCATGATCCACTTGACCATCTCTTCGGGCTCCTGATAAGCCGAAGCGGCTTCGCGCACGCGAGCTTCGATTTCAGCCTGAGACACGCTGATCTTGTTGGATTCAATCAGGTGGCCGGACATCATGCTCAGGTGCAGCGCGCGATTGGCGGGCTCTTCGAGCAGCTCGCGCGGCACGTCGTCGACGGTCTTGTCCTTGAGTCCGGAAGCGCGCAGCATGTTTTCGGCCATGACGCGCATCTGATCCTTCAGGAAGGCCTGCGGAACCGGGAAGTCGCACAGCTTGTAGAGCGCATCCATCACTTCGTTCTGGGTGCGGATCTCAAGGCGATTCTTCACTTCGCGCTCAAGATTTGCCTTGATGTCAGCCTTCATCTGATCAACGGTGTCAATGCCAAGCGACTTGGCAAATTCTTCGTCAACAGCCGGATAGACAGGCTTTTCAACCTTAACGCAATCGACCTTGAAGGTTGCAGGCTTGCCTGCGAGCTCGGCGTTGCCGTAGTTCGTCGGGAAGGTAAGTTCAAAAGTCTTGCTTTCGCCAGCGGTCATGCCGGTGACGGCAGCTTCAAACTCAGGAAGCATGCGGCCCTGGGCAAGGACGAACTGGAAGCCCTCGGCGGAACCGCCCTCAAAGGGCTTGCCGTCGCGCGAGCCTTCAAAGTTGACCGTGACCTTGTCCTCGGCGCCGGCCTTGCGGCCTTCTTCAACTTCGTAGACGGCACGCTGCTTGACGATGATGTCGATCGTCTTTTGAACTTCAGCGTCGGTCACCGGGCAGCTGTAGCGCTTGAGTTCAACGCCGCTGAAGTCGGGCGTGTTGATTTCGGGGAAGACTTCAAAAGTGAGCTTGAACTTCATCGCTTCGCCTTCAACGGGTTCGGCGGAAGCCTGACCGGCGATGTGCAGCTTGGCTTCTTCGACAGCCTTGCGGAAGCCTTCGTCGATGAGGTTGTTGAGCACGCGGTTGTTGGCTTCAAGACCATAGGAAGCCTCGATCATCGCGGCAGGAACGTGACCGGGACGGAAGCCGGGCATCTTGGCCTTCTTGCCGATGCGCTTTAACTCGGCCTTGACGCCGGCCTTGAACTTGTCCTGATCGATGGTGATCTCGATGCTCTTTTCCAGAGGATTCTTGGCGGGCTCCTGGGCCTTGACTTCGGCAGTCTGTTCAGCAACCTGAGCAGCTTCTTCAGTCTTGAGAGCTTCTTCGGCCTTGACGGCTTCTACATTTTCAGTCATTGGAACTTAAGTACTTCAAACATGTGCGTGCATGCGCGGCTGGAACCTTTGGATTCCAGTTGAGCCTTGTCATGCGGCTGACGCCCTTTTCTTGAGGAAATCTTCCGCCGGCAAAACCGTGCTGCACTGCAGGGTTAAAAAAATTCTTTTCTCGTGCCCGATATTTCCGGCGCAGGAGCACACCGCCATGAAGCTCAGTGCACATCCTTTGCAGTTTTCGGGCAACACAAGCAAAGCGCATCCTCGATGCGCCTGAAACGCCGCATTATACTGAATCGAATCCTCCTTCGGTTGCAACGGCGTTAAAAAAACAGACCTCTACGCTTCAGAGCAACCCAAAAGCAGTCTTGGGGAGGGCTTGCCTCGCTCTGTCCCGAAGACAAGCACGCCCGTTGACCGATTGCGTTGATGCAAAGAAAGCAGCACAACTATCAGCGCCCTGCGTTTTGACGCATTTTCAGAAAATTCGCAAGCAGCTCGTGTCCGAATTCGCTGGCAATCGACTCAGGATGAAACTGCACGCCTTCAATGGGAAGCGTCTTGTGGCGCAATCCTTGAATTTCGCCATCCGAACTTGTTGCCGTAATCGTAAGACACTCAGGAAGCGTCTCTTTTTGCACTGCAAGCGAGTGGTAGCGCGCCACAGTGAAAGTCTGCGGCAATCCCAAAAAAAGTCCCTTGCCGTCGTTTTGAATCTGATCGGTCTTGCCATGCATCACCTTTTTTGCACGAATCACGCGCCCTCCGAACACTTCGCCGATTGCCTGATGTCCCAGACACACGCCGAGCACCGGAACGCTTTCAGAAAACCTGATGATGGCTTCTTTGGATATTCCTGCCTGATCGGGCGCGCATGGCCCAGGCGAAATGCACACATAGTCGGGTCTAATCTCGAGCAGCTGCTCGATTGCGGCCTCATCGTTTCGAACCACCTTTACCTCTTGACCGAGTTCCTGAAAATACTGAACAAGGTTGTAAGTGAAACTGTCGTAGTTGTCGATCATCAGCAGCATTTCGCTTCTCCTTCTTTTTAGAGCTCAACTTCCAACCCGGTTTCGGTCAGTTCAGCTGCCCGCAAAATGGCCCCGGCCTTGATCTCGGTTTCGTGATATTCGTTTTCGGCAATGCTGTCGGCAACGATTCCTGCCGCGGCCTGCACATACAAGCGCTTGTCTTTTATCAGCGCCGTACGAATGGCAATGGCCAAATCCATATCTCCGGCAAACGAAAGATAGCCGACGGCGCCGCCATAGATGCCTCGCGCAACAGGCTCAAGTTCATCAATAATTTCCATTGCCCTCACCTTTGGCGCGCCGGTGAGCGTGCCGGCAGGAAAGGCGGCCTTAAGAACGTCAATATTGTCCATGCCGTCTTTGAGTTCACCCTCAACGTGACTAACCAGATGCTGCACCTGCGAATACCGCTCAATGGCGTATGACTCGGTGAGTCTGACTGTTCCCGGCTTTGCGATGCGGCCAATGTCGTTGCGAGCCAAATCGATCAGCATGAGATGCTCGGCTCGCTCCTTTGGATCATTTAAAAGTTCTTGGGCAAGCTCCTTGTCTCGGGACGGATCGCCGCCGCGAGGCCGCGTACCGGCAATCGGTCGAATCACTGCGATTTGCTTGCCGTCTCTGTTTTCGCTTCTAACGAGAATCTCCGGTGAAGCGCCCACGATGAAATAGTCGCCGAAGTTGTAGTAGTACATGTATGGCGCAGGATTGAGGCTTCTGAGCGAACGGTATAGCGAAATTGGACTTTCGGTAAAGATGCGCTCAAAGCGCTGCCCGATCTGCACCTGCATGCAGTCGCCGGCAAAAATGTAGTCCTGGGCCCTTGCAACTGCCTTTAGGTACTGGGCTTTCTCAAAAGGCCGAAACGTTTCATGAACAATTCCGCCAGCACGATACGGCGCCTCTACCGGACGCGACAATGATTCTTTAAGAGCCCGAATGCGTTGACGCGCCGCTGTGTAAGCCCCTGAAACAGAAGGATCAGCGTTGATTACAAAGTAGAGCCTTCCTTTGAAATTGTCGATGACGACAAGCTCCTCGCACAAAAGCAGACAAATGTCAGGCACGTCGATGCCGCCGGATTTCTTTTGTCCAAGCTTTCCTGCTTCGATCAGACGAACGGTGTCGTAGCCGAAATAACCGACAAAACCTCCGGTAAGTCTTGGAAGTCCTTTTGGTGATGCAACCCGAAACCGCTTGACATACGACTGTACGAAGTCAATGGGATTGGTTGTCGCATCTCGTTCGACCTCCACGTTGTCTGTGATGACTTGCGTTAAAAACCCATCGTTGGTCAACCGGCTGACGATCTTGGTGCGGGCTTTAAGCCCGATAAAGCTATAGCGAGAAAAACTTTTACCGCCTTCGGCGCTTTCGAGCAAAAAGGTGTCTTTGTCACGAGCGGCAAGCTTAAGGTAGACCGAAAGCGGTGTTTCCAGATCGCTCATGCACTCGCTTACCAGCGCAATGCGGTTGTATCCTTCTGAGGCAAGCGCTTCAAATTCAAGTTCTGTCATCATGATTATTTTCTCTAAAGCCTGTCGCTCATAGGTCTCATGGGAATACGCACGCCAAAAAAAAGGACGCGATGCTCCCGCTTTTCAGGAAGAACCCTAGAGATCCGTTGGCGACAGATTGTTTATGAGGAAAGATCTAAACGACGCGAGAGCGTCGCTATAGGCAGGCAGTCATGGCTTCGCACGCAAAAAGCACGAAAAAAAAAACAATCAGCCTCTGAGATGAAATTTAGAAACGCCAGCACCAAGCCCCCCGTGCATACCAACCATCAGGTTTATGCACGCGGCGAACCGATCTGTTTTGCGCAAATTGAGCAGCGGACAAAATCATGATTGCGGTGCCTAAGGAAGCTTTTTTGCGTCTTGGACTAAAAGAAGAGAGCACACATGCACTCTGAACGGTGTTCTTTTTATCACTGACCAAACAAATTGTCAAACTTGCCTGCATCCCAGCTCTGGAGCCGTTTTGCGACAAAAGAAAAACGTCGCTTGCGCTCCAATACCGAACAGCTACGAGAAAACTAAATTTTTGCTGGTTCCGTCCGGATTTTTCCTGACGCTCTCGATTAAAATGGATCGGAAATAGACTCAAAAAGCCGCCTCTGCTGATTGAAGCGGCTTCATCATTTTGGAGCCTGAAAACATATGAGCAAACTCTATATGGGCTTTGATGCTGGTACGCAAAGCGTCAAAGTTGCCGTGTACGACGAAGCATTCAAAGCGCTTTCCACGCACAGCCTTCCCACCACCTTGCACTACCCCCACCCTGGCTGGGTGCAGATGGACGTTAATGAATTTTTAAGCATCACGCTTGAGTGCATGAAGGCCTGCGTTGACGACATCCGAGGCAAAGGCTACGACCCGGCCGACATTGCTGCGATCATGGGCGACGGAATTATCTGCGGCATTGCCGGCGTTGATGCCGAGGGCAAAGCCATCACGCCCTACATCAACTATCTCGACAGCCGCACGCAAGCCGATTGCGACGCCATCAACGCCAAGAACCTCGACATCTGGGGGCGTGAAACGGGAAATCCGGAAGCCAATTGCATGTTCCCGGCGATGTTTGCCCGTTGGTTTTTGCAAAACGACAAGAACTTTGTAGAGCGCGGCGTCAAATTTGTGCACAACGCTCCCTACATCCTCATGCATCTGGCCGGACTCAAGGCCGAAGACGCCTTCATCGACTGGGGCGCGATGTCGGGCTGGGGCATGGGCTACAAAGTTGAAGAAAAAGTCTGGTCGCGCGAGCAGCTCGACATCCTCGGCATTGACCCCAAGTACATGCCGCGCATTCTCAAGCCCTGGGATGTGGTTGGAGGACTGTCGCGCGAAATGGCTGCACGCACGGGACTCAAGGAAGGCACAGCCGTGTGCGCCGGTGCGGGCGACACGATGCAGTCCATGCTGGGCTCAGGCGTTTTTGCAGCAGGTCAAGGCGTTGACGTTGCAGGCACCTGCGCCATGTTCTGCGTCTCAACCAAGGGCATCGTGCCTGAACTTTCGAAAAAAGGCGCAGGCTTGATCTTCAACAGCGGAACGCTTCCCGACACCTATTTTTACTGGGGCACCATCCGCACGGGCGGACTGTCGCTGCGGTGGTTTAAAGACAATGTCTGCCAAAAGAGCGACGATCCCGTCTACTACCGCCGTCTTTCCGAAGAGGCGGAAAACATCCCCGCAGGCAGCCGCGGCGTGATGTTCTTGCCCTACCTCACGGGAGGCAAAGGCATTTTCAAGCAGGCAAGCGGGGCATTTCTCAATCTGACGCTTGACGATGACCAATTCGTCATGTGGCGCGCCGTACTCGAAGCCATCGGGTACGACTACATGGAGATTGCCGACATCTACCGCGCTGCAGGAGTTGACCTCAACCGCCTGACGGTGACCGAAGGCGGCAGCCGCGACTCGCTCTGGAACCAGATCAAGGCCGACATGCTTGACTCTGAAGTTGTACGCTTTAGAAATGCCGGGGGCGCCGTCGTAACCAACTGCGTCTTTGCCGCATTTGCCGCAGGCCACGTCTCAGATGTGCGCGCCGAGCTCGAAAAAACGATCGTACGCGACGCACAGTACCACCCCAATGAGAAAAATACGCGCCTGTACCGCAAGCTCTATGAGCTCAAGTCTGAGCTTGTCAAGAGCGATCTGCAAAGCGCTTACAAGAGGCTTTCAGAGATGCGCGAAGCGGCTTCTTAACCACTTGCCGCTCGACAACAGATCCGCAAAATGGGAAGATTTCCGCCAAAGGAAATCTTCCCGTTTTACTAAAAATAACGGCAGACCGGCAAAACCGGACTAATCGACCACAGGCTCAAGCTCTGAAGCGGCCTTAAGCATGGCGTTGAGTTTTGCCTCATCAATCTCACCCATCGGATTGGCGGTGATGGACAAAAGGGCTTGTGAATAATTTTCAAAAGCCGCCGCGACGGCCTCACTTTTGATGCTCGCGCGCACCACATCAATTTGTCCCGAGAGCTTTTGCAGCTCCTTATAAGCGCGTTCAAGCTTTTTGTAGTCTTCGCGGACAAGACCTTCTCTATTAGGGTTGGCGGAGACGATCAACGAGAGGCTGGCAATGTTTTTAAAGGCAAGATCAAGCCTTGCAAACTGCAGGTTGACCCGTGCCTTAAAACGCTTGACAAGCGCATTGTCTCCTGGCGGCAAATCGCGCATGAGATCCCCATTTGTTGAAGCGCATCCGACGAGAAGCATGCCTGCGGCAGCCGCCGCTGCGGCAAGAAGCGTTCTTTTGTTCATAAGTGTTTTTTTGAACTCCGGAAAATGATGCGCATCGATTTTACAGGCAAAAAAGCCCCTGCCGCTCTTCAAAACGCAAACGCGCCCAACCAATCTGCGCTAGTGATGGGCAACGCAGAAGATCAGGCGCGCTGACACACTCTCCGGAACCACTCACCTCACGGCATCGCGGCTCCAACAGGAGCTGATCAATCAACGCAAGGTGAGCGACAGGCCGAGAGCCTTCACAACGCGATAGACGTTGCTAAAGCGAGGATCAGTCATACCGTCAAACGTACGATAGAAGCTCGTTCTTTCGAGATTGGCAATGCGGCAGACGCGCTGAACGCCGAGCTCGCGGCCGATCTCACCGATTTCACGGGTAATCATCATGCCCGTTCCGTCGTCCTCGGCAGCAGCCTTGTCGAGACGCTGCTGAAGTTTTCTTTTGAGGTCATTGGTGAGCTTCATTTCGGATTTTCTCATTGCTGAAATTTCCTCGGGACTTTGCCCTTTTTTATACTGCTTCGTTTTGATGGTTATTGTTAATCAGGCGCAATCAGCACACAATCAGGCCAACTTTCACCTGTATTAAATTTTAGAATGTCGTCAAACGTACTACATGAGGCAACTGTAGGATTTAGGGGAAAACTTTGACAGCAAAACCCCTGATGCATGAGCTCGGTGCTTGTGCGCCCTCTACCCCCCGATGTACTGCATCTCAACCTTGGCTCTCGGCCGACTTGTTTGAGAAAGACGGATTTCGGAATAGTGATCGTTTCTTGCGGACCACAATCTTGCAATGGCAAGCGCAATTTCCTCGTCGGTGGCGCCACCTCGCAACATTGTTCTTAGATCGTAACCGCGATCGGCAAACAGGCACATCACAAGCGCTCCTTCTACAGAAAGCCGCACGCGCGAGCAATCTCTGCAAAAAGCGTTGCTGACCGAACTGATAAATCCAATCTCGCCGGCGCCGTCAACATACCGCCAGCGCGAAGCAGTCTCGCCGCGGTAATTTGCTTGAATCGGCTCGATCGGATGCACGCGGCGGATGATTTCAACAACCTCAGCCGAAGAAATGACGTCATCCATTCGCCAGCCGTTGGCCGTACCAGCATCCATGTATTCGATAAAGCGCAGAATTATGCCTGTCCCACGAAACTTTTCAACGAGAGGAATAATTTCTTTTTCATTCATGCCACGCTTTAATACGGTGTTGACCTTGAGCGGTATGCCGGCCGCGACTGCCGCTTCAATTCCTTCGAGCACTTTGCCCGCAGGAAAGCCCACGTCGTTGATGCTCTGAAACAAATCCTCGTCAAGAGCGTCAAGACTAACCGTGACGCGATCAAGTCCAGCGGCTTTAAGCCGCGGCGCAAGCCTTTTTAAAAGAGATCCATTGGTCGTCATGGCAATGTCAAGCGGCTTGCCGGTGCACGTCACGAGCGTCTTGAGCTCGGCAATGAGCTCTTCAACATGCTTTCTCAGAAGCGGCTCTCCGCCGGTAAGCCTCACCTTTTCGATGCCTAGACGGATGAAAATGCGCACAAGTCGCACCAGCTCCTCAAACGAAAGCAGCTCGGTGTGTGCGAGAAACTGGTGCCTGTCGTCAAACTTTTCCTTAGGCATGCAGTAGCGGCACCGAAAATTGCAGTGATCGGTAATGCTGATTCGCAAATCCCGCAAAGGCCGCAGGCGTGCATCAAGAAGGCGCCCGTCCTTGAGCCTGACCTCGCCTGCAATGGGCACAGGAAGCCGCATAAGCGAAACGGCATCGTAATCGCGCACCGAGTTCTCTTTTTGGATAGGAATGATTTTATCGGCCACGAAGCACCTTCTCGATTGCCTCGCAGGCAAGCTCCGCAGTCGGCCGCAGCAGCGACTCATGCATGCGCGTGAATAAATCGGCGAGCTCACTCCTGCGCCTGTCGCTTAGTTGATCAATAAGGCTCGCAGCAATCATGTCAGGCTTGCAGTAGTACTGCAAAAACTCAGGAACAACCGGTCTCTGCGCCAGAATGTTGGGAAGACTCACATACGGAATAAGCCCTTTGCGGCGCATCAAATAAGCCGTCAGAGCAGGCATCGTATAGCCGACGACCATCGGCTTTTTAAAGAGCGCAGCCTCAAGGGCCGCCGTTCCCGAGGCCACCAGCACGGCATCAGCGCTCTCGAGCACCAAGTGGCTTTGTCCGGCCGTCACCGTCAAGCGCTCAAAAAACACGGGATAGTTTTTGGCAACCGCCAGAATCTGCTGTCGGCGCGCCTCATCAACGGCAGGCAGCACAAAACGTCCGCAGCCTCCCAAGCGCTTCACAACCCGCTCGCAGGCCTCAAAAAAAATCGGACCGCACCCAGAGACTTCATCAACGCGTGAACCGGGCAGAACCGCAAAAAGCGGTTCGTCGTGAACACTAAGACCAAGCTTTGCTCGCGCCGCCGCAGGATCTGGCGTCATGGGAATAATTCCAGCCAGCGGATGACCAATGTAGGTGGCGGGGACTCCTGCTTTTTTATAAATTTCCTCTTCGAAAGGAAAGATGAGAAGCACATGATTGGTCGCCGCCTCTACCGTACGGATGCGCTCAGGCCGCCAAGCCCAAATCGAGGGGGAAACGAAGTGCACCGTGGGAATGCCGCGCGCCTTGAGCTTCATTTCTATGCCTAGATTGAAGTCTGGCGCATCAACGCCGATGAAAACGCGAGGATTGGCCTGCGCCACGCGGCGCACCATGGCGCTTCGAAGAGCGACAAGCCCCGGGAGTTTTTTGAGAACCTCGACGTAGCCGCGCACGGCTAGGCGTTCAGAAGAGTACCAAGCGTCAAGCCCGGCAGCAACCATCTTCTCGCCCCCGATGCCAAACTGCGGCGCGCCCTGCATGATCGTCTTTAAACGCGGCAGCACAAGGCTCGCAAGAAAATCCCCGCTAGCCTCGCCCGCAAGCCATGCTGCGCCCTGTCTCAGATCGGTCGGACTCTGTACCGATTCGGTATGCTGTGCCATGAACTATCCGCTTCTCATTGCCGGAGATGTCGCGCCCCGTCAACGAATGACGCCGCGTTCGCTGCCAACGACGAAGTCATGAAAGTGCTTAAGATGCCTTAGCGTGTGCTCATCACACCCCTCGTAGAGATCTTCAATCTCGCGGCCCGCATCGGCCACCAAATTGCCCTCGCGATAGAGTGCCTTGTAGGCGCTCTTAAGTTTAAAGAGGCATTCCTGAGAAAACCCATGACGGCGCAGCCCGACCAAATTCAGTCCGTGAGGAGCAGCCGGGTTGCCCGAGCAGATCACGTACGGAGGCACATCGCGCAGCACGCCTGCGGCGCCTCCGATCATGGCGTTGCGTCCGAGGTGACAGAACTGATGCACAGCAGCCTGACCGCCCAAAATCACAAAGTCTTCGATCAAAACGTGCCCGGCAATGGCCACATTGTTGGCAATGATGGTGTCGCTGCCGACCTGGCAGTCATGAGCAATGTGCACATTGGCCATAAAGAGATTGCGAGAACCGATGCGTGTGATGCCATGGTCCTGAACAGTGCCGATCGAGATCGTGCAGTTTTCGCGAATGACGTTGTCGTCGCCGATCTCAAGCGCCGTATCCTCGCCCTGATACTTCTTGTCCTGAGGCTCGCAGCCGACGGCAGCGTTTTGAAAAATACGATTGTTTTTGCCGATGCGGGTACGGCCGGCCACCGTCACGTGGCTGTTGAGAACAGTACCGCTGCCGATGACGACATCGGGACCAATAAGGCAAAACGGACCAACGACAACGTCGTCGGCGAGCTGCGCCCGGCTGTCAACGATGCTGGAAGGATGAATTTGTGCCATATCAACTCCTTTGGCGCTGCCCGGGTGCTGCAAAAATGATGAGCGTTGCACAAACGACGCGCCCGTACGCGACAAGATTCATTTGACGATGAACGCAAATGTCAAGCACGGACATCTCGCCTTGCCGCTTTCGGAAAAAGCCTGCGCATGAAACAGATTTTGTTCATTTGCACTGCTCAAATCCGCAAGCCGGATGATTGCCTCATTATTGCACTGCTTGCGCCTGTGTATTTCTTCTTTTTCTCATGCTGCTCGAAAAAGCATCTCCTGCACTCTTGAGCAGCTCAAGAGCATGCGCGTGTGCTTGTCTTTTTTGGGTCAATGCTCAAATCCAAGCGCCCGCGCAGCCCCATAGGGGCATCGCGCTTTATTCTTCAATGACCTTGCGGGCCGACATCAGAGACTTGGCTTCGCAAACCACGTTGCCGTCGACGAGCGCACGAGCCTCGCACCAGCAGATGTTGGCGCGATCCTTGATGTAGCGGCACTCGAAAATAAGCTGATCGCCCGGCTGCACGATGCGCTTAAAGCGCACGCCGTCAATGCCGGCAAAGTAAAAAAGCGCCTTCTTTTTGCGTTCTTCTTCGGACAGCCGAGCCATCACGAGCACGGCGCAGGCCTGCGCCATCGCTTCAACGATCAGCACGCCCGGCATCACGGGCATCTCGGGAAAGTGCCCCGTGAACTGCGGTTCGTTGGCCGTTACATTTTTGAGCACGCGCGCCTCAGTAGCGTCTTCGTTGATCTCGAGCACGCGATCAATCAGAAGAAACGGATAGCGATGAGGCAAAAGCTGCATGATGTCATTGATAGTCTGCTGCATTTTTTATCTCTACTATGTTTA
The DNA here is from genome assembly GCA_944388865.1 of uncultured Duodenibacillus sp. Classification (GTDB taxonomy): domain Bacteria; phylum Pseudomonadota; class Gammaproteobacteria; order Burkholderiales; family Burkholderiaceae_F; genus Duodenibacillus. Next base: position 15,789 of record CALXKM010000039.1, read on the forward strand.
CGTTGTCTTTGTAGCTAAACAAAATAAAAAATCTATTGAGCTTTGTCTGCGGCTGCTTTTTCAAGTGCTTCGACCTGAGCCTGCAGAGCTTTGATCTGCTTTCTCATATTCGAAAGATTCATCACCATGACGGCGCTGCGCTCAAAAGCACGCTGCTCTTGGGCAGGGAAAAAGCCCATCATGACGCGCGCCTTGGGATCCCAGTTCATGAGCGAAGTGGCAGGCCCCACCATGCATCCGTCGGGAATGGAAATGTGGCCGTTGATCATGGCCGCGCCCCCGATCATGCAGTGGCTGCCGATGTGAGTGGAACCAGCCACGCCCGTGCAGGCAGCCATGACGGTATGTTCGCCTACTCGGCAGTTGTGACCAAGCTGAATCTGATTGTCGATCTTGGAGCCCTTGCCCACCACGGTGTCCTCAATAGCTCCGCGGTCAATCGTGGTATTGGCTCCGACTTCCACATCGTCGCCAATCGTCACGCCGCCAACCTGCGGAATTTTGACCCACTCGCCCATAAAGGGAGCAAAGCCAAAACCGTCAGCGCCAATCACCGCGCCCGAATGAATAATCACGCGGCTGCCGATTTTGCAGCGCTGATAAATCACGACATTGGGGTACAGAATGCAGTCGTCGCCCACCGTTGTCCCCTCGCCCACATAAGCGCCGGTTTTAACGATGGTATTTTTGCCGATGACCGCGCCGGCTCTGACGCTTGCGCCAGGCTCAACAGATGCGGTCGGATCAATTCGAGCACTCGGATCAACGACGGCCCCCGGCATAATGCCGCAATGTTCTCTAGGCTGCTCGAGCATGGCCTGTACGGCCCAGGCAAACCAAGCGTAGGGATTGGCTGTAACGACAATGGCGCGACCCGGATCCGAGACGCCGTACATGGCTTCTAGATCTTCTGGAGAAATCACAAGCACGCCGGCGCGGCTTTCCTTGGCTGCATCGCGGTACTTCTTCTGAGCAAGAAATGCCACATGATCGGCCTGCGCGGCCTCAAGCGGTCCAAAGCGCGTCACAACGGCATTCTCAGCACCGCCTAAACACTCGCTTTTGAGACGTCCGCCGGAGCGCACGTCAATTTCATGAATAATCTCGGAAATCTTAAACATCGCAAATCCTTTTTCGCGCCGATTCAAAGATAAGACAAAAAGGCGTTGTCAGCGGCATTCGCACTCGGCAACTGCAGCATCCCGAGACTGCGAAAACGCCCCAGGCAGCAAAGCCTCAGGGCGTTTTGCAAACAGTCAGTCGACCAAATGGCTCAAGCCGCTGCGCTCTTTTCCTGCCCGACTCCAAGCCGGGAGACTTTCTTGCACAAACGCAACAGCAGACAAAGAATTACTTCGTCGGCTTATTGAGCTGCTTCATCACCTGCTCGGTGATGTCGACCTTCGGGCTCACCCAAACGGCATCCTGCAGGATCAGATCGTACTTCTGCTTTTTGGCGATGTCCTGAATGATCTTGTTGGCGCGGGCGAGAATGATTTGGCTCTCTTCATTGGCGCGCTGATTGCGCTCTTCGATGAGCGCACGCTGGCGGCGAGCGATGTCGCGCTCGGTTTCAGCCAGCGACTGACGCTGCTTCAGGCGTTCGGACTCAGCCATCACGGGGCTGTCCTTTTCAAACTTCTGCGCACGGGTGCGGAATTCGCGAATGTCGCGATTTAATTCGTCTTCACGCGTCTTGAAGTAGTTCTTGAGCTTGTTCTGAGCGGCAACGGCAGGAGCCGACTCCGACAGAATGCGGGCAGGATTAACGACGCCCACCTTGAAATCGGCAGCCGCTGCGCCGCCGCAAAGCACTGCAGCGCTCGCAGCTGCAATCAAAGCTTTCTTAAACATTTGTTCACTATCCTCAAACTAACCGTCACAGCGTCAATCCTGCACTTGTCTGTGAGCATCAACGCCCAGACGGCTTTCAAAATGCGTTGAACACGCATATTAAGGGGTTTTTCGCTTTTTTTCCTTAAGAAAAAGTAAAAGCACATGTCTGAGGGGATTCTCGCGAAGCCTTTCAGACAACCCCCTGCGGTTGAAATCTTTTCCTTTTCGCCGCAGCTCTCTCAATCAGCAAATTAGAAGCCCGTGCCGATCTGGAACTGGAAGCGCTGCGTATCATCGCCTTCCTTCTCGTTGAGCGGGAAGGCAAGCGAGAACTTAAGCGGTCCCAAGGGCGAAATCCAAGCGATGCCGAAGCCCACCGAGTAGCGCAAATCGTTGAAGTCAAGATCTTCACGCTGGTAGCGAGTCTGTCCCGGCAATCGCTCGTAGCCCCAGACATAACCGGCATCCAGGAACACCAAGCCTCGCAGAGTACGATCAGCACCAGGCAACGGCGTGAGCAACTCGGCCGAGAAGATTAATTCTCGATCGCCGCCCAGGTTGTCGCCGTTGGAGTCGCGCGGCCCCAAGGAAGAACTCTCAAAGCCTCGCACCGAACCGATGCCGCCGGCGTAGAAGTTCTTGAAGAATGGATACATCTTGTCGCCATAGGTGTCGCCGTAGCCAATCTGCATGTTGAGACCCAGCGTCCAGGCACGGCTGATCGGCACATACTGCGTGATCTGGTATGTGGCGCGATAATAGCGCTGATCAAGCGCAGGAAGCGCAAATTCGGCCGACAATCGCTGGTAGCGGCCGCGAGTCGGCGCAAGCGCATTGTCGCGGCTGTCTCGGGACCACCCCAGCGTCAGCAACGCAGCCTGTGAACGCTCGCCGTATTCATCAACATAATTCCAATAGCGTTCGGGAGAGGCAACGTCATCAAGACCTTGCTGTGCTTGCTGTCTTGAACCACGCAGATCCACCTCGGTCATTTCAAAGCGCGCGCCCACAAAAATGCGGTCGTATTCCGTCACAGGAAGACCAAAGTTGATGCCCGCGCCGATTGTTTCGTAAGCAACGTTGGAGACATCGAGCTCATCGAGGTCAACGCGTCTGTCGTAAACCGTCCAGTTTCGGCTGATGCCCTCGGGCGTGATGTAGGGTTCGCCCAAATTCAAGGCGTACGTGCGCTGACTTTGCGACGTATTGACTTCAACGCCGAGAGACTTGCCCGAACCGAAGACGTTGTCCTGAGCAAAACCTGCCGAGAGAATGACGCCGTCAGAGGTGGAATAACCAGCACCCAAGGAGATGGATCCCGTCGGACGTTCCTTGACGGCAATTTCCAGGTCGACCTGATCGCGCGTGCCCTCAACGGGCTTGGGCTCGGCCGTAACCGAATCAAAGTAGCCCAGACGGTCAATGCGGTCGCGAGAGAGCTTTACGGCGTCGCTGTCAAACCAAGCCGACTCGTACTGGCGCACTTCGCGGCGAATCACATCGTCGCGCGTGCGGGTGTTGCCCGTAATGTTGACGTGGCGCACGTAGGCGCGCCGCCCCGGGTCGACTGTGTAGACAATCTGCACAAGGTCGGTATCGGGCACCGGTACCGGATTGGGAGTGGCAGTTGCAAAGGCATAGCCAAGACTAGAGAACTTGTCGACGATCTTCTGACTGACCTGGTTGATCTTTTCAGCGTTGTAGATTTCACCCTTTTCAAACTCAAGCAGCGGCTCGACCTCGGCGTTGAGATTGAGCAGATCGCCCGCAAGCGACACCGTATCGAGCCGATACTGCTTGCCTTCGGTGAGATTGATGGTGATGAAGACATCGCTCTTGTTGGGCGCTACCGAAACCTGCACGCTGTCAATGCGAAAATCCAAGTACCCCTGATTGAGGTAGTAGCTGCGAATGGTCTCAAGGTCAGCAGCGAGCTTTTCACGCGAATACAGATCTCGTCGCGTATACCAGCTCAGCCAATTCTTCGGCGCAAGCTGCATCTGATCGAGGAGCTCGTCGCTGTCGAAAACCGTATTGCCCACAAAGCGGACCTGCTTAATGGAACTCGCCGCGCCTTCGTCAACATTAATCGTGATGCGCACGCGATTGCGTTCAAGAGGCGTTGCTGTGGTCTTGACCTCTACGCCATAGTAGCCCTGAGAAAGATACTGGCGGCGCAGCTCCTGATCGGCTCTATCGAGAATTGAGTGGTCAAAGATGCGGCCTTCGGCCAAACCCACATCGCGCAGGCTTTTTTCGACGCCTTCAGCATCAAAGGCGCGGATGCCGTTGGTCTCAATGTCGGCAACTGCCGGCCGTTCGATTAAGTTGATGACGAGCACATCGCCTTCAACCGCAAGGTCAATATCGCGGAAAAGCCCTGAGGCATAGAGCTCATGAATGGCCTGCGAGCCGCGCTCGGGCGTGTACTCGTCGCCTACGCGAAAGGGCAAATGAGAAAACACCGTGCCGGGTTCGGTTCGCTGAATGCCCTCAACGCGAATGTCGCGGATCGTAAAGACCTGAGCGGCGGCTCCTGCTGCATAGGCAGCAATTACGGCGGCCGCAAGGCCCTGAAGAAGAAATTTTCCCGTCATGTTGGTTTGTTCAGTCGTTCTTGCGTTTCTTGCGCACAAGCTCAGGCGCCCGGCGCATGCACTGGGACAAAAATTTATCAGAGTTTAGCCGATCAAAAGCCAAAAATCATTGGTCTCCGCAAGGTAATTAAGCGTTCAATTCGTCTGAAACCATAGACAAAGACTTGGTTTTTGCAACCAAATATTTCGATGCATCATTTTTGCCAAATGCTCGCATGCAGTGCAGCGCAAATCGCCTTAGCTCAGAATGCGCGTAAGGTCGTTCGTCATGCCCAGCGCAAAGAGAAATAGCACAAACAAGAGACCAATCTTTTGGCTGATTTCAAGCGTCTTGGGACCAGGCTTGCGGCCCGTGATCATTTCAATGATGAAAAACAAGAGATGCCCGCCGTCGAGCATCGGAATGGGCACGAGATTCAAAAGGCCGAGATTGACCGAGAGCATTGCCAAAAACAAAAGGTAGCTTAAAAGCCCAAACTGCACGGCTTGGCCTGCCACATCGCCGATCATCAGGGGACCGGAAATATTGTCGGTGCTCGCATTGCCGATGACCATATTTTTGAGCACGCGACCGGTTACCTCGACCATATCCCAGGTCTTTTCAAGCCCTACGCCGAGAGCGCCGAAAAAGCCCTCGCGCGTGAGCACAAACTCGGGCATAGCCCCGAGCACTGCGCCGATGCGGCCGATCTCTGAGCCGTCTTCGAGCTTGTGCTTGACGGGCACCACGTCGGCATAGCGTTTGGCGCCCTGCGCATTTTTGAGTCCAAGCTCAATGGATTTGCCAGCGCTTGCGCGCACTTCGTCAATGAACGCTCGTGCATTCTTGACCGGGCGTCCCTCGAGCGAAAAAATCGTGTCGCCAGGCTTTAAGCCTGCCGCATCAGCAGGACTTCCCTTTTCGACTTCACCCACCATGACCGCGCCCGCATAGGGAATAAGGCCCAGATGAGAGGCTGCGTCGCCCTGCTTGAGTTCGCCCGAGTACTGCGAGAGATCAAAGACAGCGTCGTGTCTTCTGCCGCCATCATCAACAAAAACAACACGCACATCGCGCTCACCCTGATAGCCGACGATCTGCAGCCGCAATTCGTTGAAGGTCTTCACCTCGCTGCCGTTGACGCTTGCCACGCGCCAGCCTTCTTCAACGCCTGCCCGCTGCGCCTGAGTGGAGGCCGGAGCCTCGGCAAGCTTCGTTGAAGGCTCGTAGGTTCCCACCATGGCAATGCCCGCATAAATCACGACGGCAAGCACAAGGTTCATCAAAGGGCCGGCAAAAACCACGGCAAAGCGCTGCCAGAGGCTCTTGCGGTCAAAGCTCTGGCGCTCGAACTCCTCTTGGCTTACACGGATGCCTTGGCTTTCGGCCTTCTGCAGACTGTCTTTTTCGAGCATCATCACGTATCCGCCAAAGGGAATGGCCGACAAGCGCCACTCGCACCCTCTGCGGTCCGTGTACTTGGCAAGCACCTTGCCAAATCCCAACGAGAAGGCAAGTACGCGCACGCCGCACAGACGGGCAACGATGTAGTGCCCCCATTCGTGTATGAGCACCAAAATAGACAGTGTGAGAACAAAGGCCAAAAGCGCAAGCATCAACTGGAACCTTTCATGAAATTTCGACTAAAAGCACAAGCCGGCGCTCGCATCATTTTGGAGATGCTCTGAAAATTCGACGATGAAACAAAATTCCCGAGAACAAAAAGAAACGAAAACACCAACGCCTTCGTTTCTTTTCGTTTTTCCTTAGGATCAGTCGAGGCGCCGCGCGGACGAGTTATTTTGCCTCAACTGCAGCTGATTTCTCGATGCTCTGTCGAACACCTGAGTCCGAAAATTGCAAAGAAATGATTCTTTGGTTTGAACTTCCAAACCAACTGCCGGATTCTGAGACTTTGAGCTTTTCGATATAGGGGCCGTCGACCACGGCGTCAAGGTACTGAAAAATTTCCATGTCCTTGACATGCTCGTACTTGCGTCCAGTCCAAAGCCAGATTGTCTTGCTTGAGCCAAACTTCTCGCGCACCCTCCGGCAAAGCGCTGCAAGCACCGGTTCGTTTTCAGGCTCAAGCGGATCGCCTCCGAGCAGACTCAGGCCTTCGACGAAAGGCTCTTCAAGCGCAGAGAGTATTCTCTCTTCGGTTTTTTCATCGTAAGGCTTGCCTGCGCAGAAGTCCCAGCTTTCCGGATTAAAGCACCCGCGGCACTTAAGCCGACACCCGGAACAAAAGAGAGAAACTCTTACACCGGGTCCATTTGCCGTATCAAAGGTGCTGATGCCGACGTAGTTCATAGCCTTTATTTATTACATGCTCACACGGTTTTTGATCTCAGCCATCTTTCCGTCGTTCATGCGGCTCATGCCGTTGACGTTGGAGTAGCCCAGATAGCCGCACACGCGGCTGATCACCGAAAGATTGGAACTGCCGCAGTGCGGGCACTTAAAGAGCACATTGGTGCTGTGCGTGCCGCAGTCTCCGCAATAAGCGCTGTCAAAATTAACGCCCTGGTAAAAGCCCTTTTTCATACCGCGCACAATCATGGCCTTCACAGCTTGATAATTTTGCGGATTATCAAGGCGCACGTACTGGATATGCCCGCCTTCGCACAAATGAAAATCAACGAATTCGCGATCCTGCTTTTCAAAGGGCGTGATCTCTTCGGTGACGTTGACATGGAAGGAATTGGTGAAGTAATCGGCACTGTAGTGCGGCGTGTGCGCAAAGACATTGTCAATGCCCTCGGCGCGGCAGAACTCGTCGTACTGACGGGCCTGCGTCGCGCACAGGCTTTCGGCGGGCGTACCGTAGATGGCATACAGATAGCCGTCTTCTTTCTTAAATTGCGCGAGTTTTTCCTTCAGGTGCTTGAGTACGCGCGCAGAAATTTCTCCGCCCTCTTCAACAAGTCTCTTGCCTGACCACAGGAACGTGAATTCATCAAAGGCCGTGATGCCGAAAGAGGCAGTCATGTAGCGCACCAAGTCGCCCACGGTGTCATCGGGATTCTTGGTTCCCTCGTACAACCCGCCCTGCGTAAAGGCAAGCGGATTGCTCGAGCACTTCTGATGGCGCACGATGTCATAGCGCTTCAGGAAGAAAGAACGAATCACTTCAAGCCGCTCATCAAGAAGCGTCCAGAACGAATCCTTCCACCCTTCGGGATCACGCAGCTGCGCCAAACGCAGAATAATCGGCAGATTGAGCGAAACAGCCCCAATGTTGCAGCGGCCTATCGTGATGGCCTTGCCTGCCTCGTTGCGCCACAAGGAAAGAAAGGCGCGGCAGCCCATGGGCGAGGTAATGGCGCCGTACTTCTGAAAGATTTCCGAGACCGAGCCATAGTCGCTCGAAAGCGAAAGATAGTCCGGATACATGCACTGCGTCGAGGTTTTGACCGCCTCGTCAAAAAGCCCTGAGCTAAAGGGATCGGCAGCAATTTGCTTTTCGTCGTACAAAAACACGAGCTTCGGGAAGACAACCGGCTTGTGATCCTTGCCGTGACCGTTGCGACGCACCTGCAGCATCACCTTGCCGATCATGTAAAGCCAACCTTTTTCACGCTCGTCATATTCGTCGACGTTCCACTGGCCGAACGTAATCGTCGTAAAGGCAAAGTCGCCGCGGCTGCAGGGCACCGTGTTGAGCTTTAACTCGAGCGACTGAAACCCCTGCTCAAGTTCGCGCACGACGTCCTTGCCTGCATACTCAAGCGCTCGCGGCTCATCAATGCCCATAGCCGTGTACTTTTCGACAGCTGCCTTTTCGCTTTTGAGCACATAGGGCAACAAGACCTTATCGAGCTCGGCAAGCGTAAAGCCGCCGAACTGCTGAGCCGTTGCCACCAGCGTAATGTCGCCGATCACCTGCAGTGCGCTCAAAACCGACTTGGGTTCGGTGTACTGTACATTGCTCATCTCAAAGCCGCCCCTGAGAACATGCCCGATGTCAAACAAGCAGCAGTTGATGCAGCCCAAAATCATGTCGCGCAGATCGTGAATGTAGATGTCGCCGCGCTCGATAAGCTCCTTTTCCTTGCCCGAAAGATAAAACTGCTTGTAGAGGCTCTTGGTGAGATAGCCCTTGATGAGCGACCCCTTGGTCGAAACCAAAGAGCTGTCGAAATTTGCGTTTTCCCGATCGCCCAGGCGCAGCACGTCGTCGGCGTCCTGCCGCAGCTGCTCGAACGTTCTCGCATAGGTCTGCTTGTAGTAGCGGTACTCGGCATAGGCATCGGCAACTTCCTTGTACTGCAGGAAGGCAAGCACGGCAATCACAAGCTCGTGCAGCTCGGCAACGGTCACTGTTTCGCGAGCCAACAGGCGATTGTGCACTTCATCGGCAATCTGCTCGAGATGATCGGCGTCGATCACCTTGTCGCAGCGAAACGCCGCCTTTTTGACGGCAGCAATGATTTTGCCGGCTTCAAAGCCTTCAATGGAGTTGTCTTTTTTAATGACCTTCAACACGGCCGCTCCTCTATACGTACGTTGTCAGTTCTTTGTTCTAAATGTGTGCTTTGAGTTGCCATTCTGAGCTAGGCTCCCCGAAAAAGGACCATAGCCCTTTGCCCTGGTGCACATGCCGCAAAACGCTGTTTCAAGCTCCCTGCGGGGCTCTTTGCGGGTGCAGAGCAAAAAACGCCCGACCAACATGATATAGGGTCAAGCCGGGGGTCTCAACACAAGGACTGGTATTTTACAATCCAAAGACGATTTGGCAAGACGAAGAGCGAAACAAAATTTTTCACCTCTGGCCTTTCTCTGCCCTCATGACCCGCACAAGGCGGCCTCACGAAACGATTAGGTATTTACCCTAGCCAAACAAAGCTTGCGACAGATGATTCTGACAGATGATTCTTTTTTCGGCTTGATCAGCAGGCAGCAGACTGCCCGCGATTCTTCTCGAGCCACTGCTGCGCACGCGCGCGTACCTCAGCGTCAAGCGCGGCAATGTCCGGCACTCCAGCCAGCGGCGCATCGTCGTACGCATCAAGCATCGCCCGACACACGCGAGCGATGTCGACAAAGCCCGCGCGCGACTCTAAAAAGGCCGCCACGCCCGCTTCGTTGGCAGCGTTTAAAACGACGGCTGCCTTCTGGCCGCGACGAGCGGCTTCATAGGCATAGGCAAGCTGCGGGAAGCGTTTCATGTCGGGGGTGCTGAAATCAAGCCTTCCGATCTCAGGCAGCGACAAGCGCTTGGATGAACCCTGAATCCTTTGCGGGTAGCCCAGACAATAGGCAATAGGCGTCTTCATGCTCGGCGTGCCGAGCTGGGCAATCACAGCGCCGTCGGCAAACTCAACCATGGAGTGCACAATCGACTGCGGATGGATCACAACGCCGATGTCGTCGACCGACTTATTGAAAAGGTGGTGTGCCTCAATCACTTCAAGGCCTTTGTTCATCAAGGTCGCTGAGTCGATCGTGATTTTTCGGCCCATCGACCAGGTAGGATGCGCCAAAGCCATTTCAGGCGAAACGCTTTCAAGATCAATTTCGGGCCTGCCGTGAAAGGGGCCTCCCGAGCAGGTCAGCCACAGCTTGGACGTCTGAGCATCTTGCTCGTTGCCTGCGTGCAGACACTGAAAGATGGCATTGTGCTCGCTGTCAACGGGCAAAATCTTTGCACCCGTGCGGCGCGCAAGCGTCATGAGCATGTCGCCGCCGCAGACGATGCTCTCCTTGTTGGCCATCAACACGCGCTTGCCTGCGCCCACCGCCGCAAAGCTCGGCACCACTCCGGCCGAGCCCACGACGGCCTGAATGACGGTATCGACTTCCGGGTCGCCGGCCACGGCGCGAAGCGCCTCAGTGCCGCTGGCTACGCTCACATGCGTGACGCCAAGCTGCGCGAGCTCCTCGAGCAAAGGCTTATAGAGCTCGTCGCGCGCAACAGCAACAAGCTCAGGCTGCCAGACGCTGGCGAGCTGCGCGAGCTTTTTCACATTGGTATTGGCGCAAAGCACGCGCACGTGGTACCGATCCGGATATTGAGCGATGACGTCCAGAGCGCTGGTCCCGATCGAGCCCGTTGCGCCCAAAATGGCAATGTTTTCCATCTGATTGATCCTAGTGCGTCTGCGCGCGCTTCAAAGTAAGCAAAGTAACTTCTCCGGCCGTTCCGATGCGAAGCAAAAAACCGTTCCAGACGTCGGTGCCGGGGTTGACGTAGAGCTTGATGCCGTCTTTGAGATTGTAGAGACCTTTGACGAAGCCCTGGTTGAGTTTAGCCACAATCGGATCCAGAACAAAGATCTGTGCGCCGTGCGTGTGTCCTGAAAGAATCAAGTCGGCCTTGCTGCCTACTCGCAAAGCAAACTTCGGCTGATGCAAAAGAAGCACGCTGAAAACGTTTTCTGGAGCTCCGTCAAATGCTTTGGCTGAATCCGGAAGCTCACGGTCATAACGCAGTGCTCCCATGGGATCGACAAGGCCTGCCACGACCATCCGAGCACCGTTTTTCTCAACGACAGCATGTGCGTTGTAGAGCATCCTCACGCCCAGAGTCGGCAAAAATTCTCTCCAGCCCTCATAGTCGACGTAGTGCTCGTGATTGCCTTCGCAGCCCCAAACGCCAAGAGGCGCCGAGAGCTCCTTTAAAGGAGCAAGGTCCTCTGCCCTCTCGCTCACGAGCCCGTCGACAAAGTCTCCCGTGATTGCAATCATGTCGGGGTTGAGCCCATTGACTTCGCGCACCACGCGCTCGATGCGGTCTTTGCGAAAGGCGCTCGAAACATGAAGATCCGAAATCTGCGCAATCGTCGTGCCGTCAAGCCGCGGGTCAAGGTTTGCGATTTCGACATCGACTCGCTTGATCTCAAGCACATCCACGGCCTGCCGCGTTCCGTAAAAAGCCGCAGCAACGGCCAGCGCCACGATCGCACAAGCAAGCGTTGTGCTCTTGCCCAGAGCTGCAAGCGGAAGTCCGAAAACACGCGCAGGCACCGAGATCGCCTCGCGAAAAAGCGTGAGCACAAACACGCTGAATGTGATGTTTTGCAACAGACCGCCAACGATCATCACCGTCTGCGGCAGATCTGGTGCGACCATCGAGCCGCCCGCAAAGCGCGCGACAGCGGGAAAAAGCGCGCCGGGAATTACCAGCGCGCAGAGCATGGCTCTTGTTCTTTTATTTCTAAAAGCCGGCCAAATCAGCCGAAAGAAAATAAAAAGAGCGATGAGCGGATAAATAACGGCAAATCGCATGACTCGAGAATCTATCAGTTCGCAAGGCTTGCTCAGGAGCACTAAGCCAAAAGCAAGCGGCAATGATAAAAGGCAAAAGATCCTTTCTGCGGCCGCGAGCGCGAAAAATTATGACACGGCTCGCTGCACATGCACGAAGAAAAGCTGCTCTGCATTGTCCTCAGCCTCAGGCAACTTTCAGCGCGCCTCCTGCGGTATGACCAGACGCACCGTCGTGCCGCTGCGGTAAGGCCCTGCCTCGGCAGACTCAACCGAAACGATGGCACCAATTCTTGATGCGCGCTCGCGCATGATGTTGAGACCCACATGGCGCTTGCTGCGCGCTTTGAGAATGTTTTCATCAATGCCGATGCCGTTGTCGCTCACCAGAAGCTCAAAATCATCTGCATTTCTGATGTCGACCTGCACCTGCGTTGCCTTGGAATGCTTTCTCACGTTGGCAAGCGCCTCCTGCATGATGAAGATCACCTGCAGCTTTTGCTTATCGGTAAGCTCCTGCCCCTCACCTCTCGTTACAAGCCGCACCTTGAGCTTGGTCTGCGCCTCAAACCGCTCTATGACCGTAGCAATGCCCTCTGCAAAGCTCTCCTTGTGCAGACGTTCACGGAAGTTGAGCAGCAGTTCGCGCACGTCCTCGTAGCACTCCATGACGCCTGTCTTGATGAGCGACACCGTTTCATCGACCAAGCCCTGTTCCTTGTTTTTAAGCCCGGTTTCGAGAAGCTGCACCTGAAGGTTCAAAAACGAAAGCGACTGCGCGATCGAGTCGTGCAGCCCCTGCGCCATGAGCGTGCGCTCCTGAATGACCGCATACTGCTGGTCGCGTTCGATAAGGCGCACATTGTCGATGGCCACTCCAAGATGCGTGCCGAAATTTTCATAAAGGCGGTAACTTTGCGTCGGAAGCTTTTCCATGGTCTTGAAATAAAGCACAAAAAAGCCGATGTCCTTGAGACCGTTGCGGATGTGAAAAACATAGGCCGTCTTGTAGCCGCTCATGCCCTCAAAGCGAAGCTTGGGCAGAAAATCCGCAGGCATGTCGACGGTAATGCGAAGCGGCATGTCGCTTTTAAAAACCGACTCAATCGAATCAACCGAAATCGGATTCAACGACAAGGCCGAAAACACATCTGAGGGAAGATCCGCACTTGCCGCAAGTTCAACATGCTTGCGACGGCGATTGATGAGATAAACCGCACAGCCGTCATTTTTGGCGTAGCCCATCAGCTTGGTGGTAAAGCCCTCGCACAGTTCGTCAACCGTATGCTGCTGACCAAGAAATGTCGTCATCTCGTAGAGCTGCGACAGATTGCGGTTTTGCACTTCCACAGCTTCGGTTTTTTCCTTAACCTTGGCTTCAAGATTTTCCACAAGATCCTGCAGGCGGCTCACCATGCGGTTAAAGCCTCGGCCGATGGCCTCGAATTCGGCGCTGCCCGACAAATGCACACGAGCATTGAGTTCGCCCTGCATCACTTTCTTCATCGCCTCGCCCAGACGCTCCGTAGGACGAATCACCCACACCGTCAGCAGCCACATGATGACCAGAAGGCTCGCGACGGCAGCCGTCAAAAGCAAAGTCTGCAGCAGCCTTTGCACAGACAGAAAATGCGCTCGGTTGTCGCTGATCACCGTCTGCAGCTCCATGAGGCTGCGCACGTAGGACTCAACCACAGGGCTGTCGTCAAGAGATTGCGTGCGGCGCATTTCATAGAGAATGGGCTTGACGGTCTCAAGCCACGCCAAGCGAAAACGAGAAAGCCCGGCCCGATCTTTGTCATTGATGCTCAGAAAGTCCTGAGCCGCAGGAAAATCGAAAATGCGCAGCGACATGTCAAAAGCGCGCATTTCAGCTTCAAAATTCACCTGTGGATAGCGTTCATCGACAAGAATCACCATGCGGTAGATTTGCCCGGGCATCTGTCCGACGATGGTCTGCGTTCGGGCTGCGTCTTCAATGCGCCAGCTCAGGGCCATCGTATATCCGATGGTCATGACGATAAACGTCACCCAAAGCGCCGTCAAAGCAAGCAGACGAGTCGACAAACGCTTAGAAAAATTTTTGACTGAAGTCTGAGTCATTGCCGTGCAGTAAAAAATGATTCCACGACAGATTTTAGTCTTGCCGGAAAATGCCCTTTTTACGCTCTCTCCGTCGCGCAGCGCGCTCTAACTAAGCAAATCAGGTTCATCGTCGTCAGAAGCAGCAGGCAGACTGCTTTTTTTAGCCGCCTGCTCCTGGGCGACTCCATCGACAGGCGCAAACGCAGCCACGGCATTGATCACAAACCGAACCTCTGGTTCTTTGCCCTTTCTGGCTCTTTTTGCCATCAGTCTTTCAAAGTCGCCGCGCACGAGCGTCTTGAGTCTCACCGTTGACCCACGCATGCCGCTTACCTCAATGCCTCTTTCGTCAACAGGCACTGCCATCGAAAGCTCTTCGCCCACGTTGAGCTCCATCAGACGCACGCCTTTGCCGCCATCGGGCAGTTTTCTCAACTCTTCGAGCCTAAAGACCAGTACGCGCCCTTCTGCCGACAAGCACGCCAAAAGCACCTGCTCAGGCTTAACCATGCGCGGCGCAAGCATCTTTGCTCCCGCATCGAGCATCATGAAGGTTTTGCCCGAACGAACGCGCGCCTTGAGGTTTTTAATCATGCAGCTCAAGCCCAGGCCTGCAGAATTAGCGAGAACAACCTGCGCATCATCGGCTCCCACCAGATAGCCCGCAATGCCCATGCCCGCTTCAAAATCAATAAAGCTAGTGATGGGCTTGCCGTCGCCTCGGGCCGAAGGCAGCTGATCAACGCCCACAGAGTACACGCGGCCATTGCCGCCCACAACGATGAGCGTATCGCTCGTTTCGCACTCAAAAGCTTCAAGCAGCGCATCGCCTCGCTTAAAGCTCATCAGCGTAGCGTCGTGACCGTGCCCCGAGCGACTGCGAACGAAACCCTGGCGCGAGATGACGACCGTCACGGGCTCTGAGGCGCAGGCAACGTCGATTGCCGCACGGCTTGCCTCTTCGATGAGCGTGCGGCGATCGTCGCCGTAAAGCTTGGCCGCCTCGCGGGTCTCGCGGGCAACAACACTTTTAAGCACGCTCTCGTCGTTCAATATGCGCTCTAGTTCAGCGGCCTCTTTTCTTAGTTTGTCCATCTCTTCTCTGACGCGCTCGTACTCGAGATTGGCAAGCTGCCTCAAACGCAGCTCGAGAATGTCCTCAGCCTGTACTTCAGTGAGATGAAACTCCTCCATGAGCTTAGCTTTGGGATGTTCTTCAAAGCGCACGATCTCGATGACGCGGTCAATGTTGTCAACCGCCAGCGAGCGGCCCTCGAGAATATGAAGCCGCAGATTGACCTTTTCAAACCTTGTCTGCGTTCTGCGCCGAACTGTCTGCAGGCGCGCCGCGAGCCACTCATTGAGAATCTCAACAAGACCCTTTTGCCGCGGACGACCATCGGTGCCGATCATCACAAGATTCATCGGCGCATTGCACTCAAGCGAGGTTTTGGACAACAGCAAATTGACAAACGCCGTACGGTCAACGCGTGAAGTCTTGGGCTCGAACACAAGACGCATCTTGGTGTCCTTATCGCATTCGTTGCGCACGCCGTCGAGCATCGAAAGCACAAGCGCCTTGTCGGCTTGTTGATCAGCACTGAGAGACTTTTTGCCTGCCTTCGTCTTGGGGTTCGTGAGTTCTTCGATCTGCGACAAGACGAGTTCCGCGCTTGCCGCAGGCGGCAGCTCATCGACCACGAGCTGCCACATGCCGCGCTGCAGCTCCTCAAAGTGATAGCGCGCACGTACGCGCAGACTGCCGCGGCCCGTGAGATAAATCTGTCGAATATCGGCCGCAGGCGTAATGATCTGTCCGCCGCCCGGAAAATCAGGACCGGGCATCACGGCAAGAATCTCGTCAATCGCAGCCTGCGGATTTTTCAAAAGCAAGAGTACGGCCTGCGCAGCTTCTCTCAAATTGTGAGGCGGTATTTCGGTTGCCATGCCAACGGCGATGCCGCTGGCGCCATTTAAGAGCACAAAGGGCAACTTGGCAGGCAGCTGCACGGGTTCTTTGAAGGAGCCGTCATAATTGGGCACGAAGTCCACGTCGCCGCTGTCGAGTTCCGAGAGCAGCAGTTCGGAAATCTTCGTCAACCGCGCTTCGGTATAACGCATGGCCGCAGGGCCGTCACCGTCGCGCGAACCAAAGTTTCCTTCGCCGTCAATGAGCGGATAGCGCAAACTGAAGTCCTGGGCCATGCGCACCATCGCCTCATAGGCTGCCTGATCGCCGTGCGGGTGGTATTTGCCAAGCACGTCGCCCACAACACGCGCGCACTTGACAGCCTTAGCCGGGGGTGCAAGCCGCATTCTGTCCATGGCATAAAGGATGCGGCGCTGCACGGGCTTCATGCCGTCAAAAACATCGGGCAGCGCTCGGCTCTTGACGACTGAGAGCGCATATTCGAGATAGGCCTGGGCCGCATAACGCGCAAGCGTGAGCGCCCCGTCGCTTTGCGCCGGTTGTCCGTCGCTTAAAACTTCCGGCAGTTCAGGCTCTGACTTAGCCGATTTGCTCCGTACAGCCTTAAGCGCATCCTCTTCGAGCGCAACGGGAACATCTTTTGCCTCCCCCTCGGAAAGATTGCGCGAGACCGGTTCGCTTTGGCCGTCTTCGGCAGCCTCGGGAACAAACATCTGCGCTGTCGCTTGATTTTCTTCGCTTGTCTTCAGAGTTTCAGGTAAGCCTACAGAAAAGTCTTCATGCCCGGCCAAATCGCTCAAGCGGGCTGTCTCGGATGACTTGCCGCCGGCTGCGGGCTCTTCGCTGCGTTGAGCTTGGCGGTCATTGTCTTCTTCGGCCATAAAGTCAAATAAATCAGGCGTAGGAGAATTTTTATCTTTTCTAGACATTGTTAGCGCGGGCTTAATCAGATCAATAGATTACGTACAAAGCAAGTCCGAGATTGTACCGAGATGCTCCGCAAAAAAAGAACACCGTGCCTTCGAGGACACAGCGCGACAAAAACCGCAGACGGCAGCTTGGACAATCTACGGAGAGTCGATTTTTTCGCTCTTGTGGGACGGCAGCAGTGTGGGAGTCTCGACAGAACGCAAACGTCGAGTCATGACATTGGTGCGCGTGCGCACGCCGTCGAGCATCGAGCGAATCCCTTCGACCTTTTTTTCCATAGAGCCCACAGCTTCGGAAAACTTCAAGAATTCGGACTTGATTTCTCCAAGCAGCCGCCAAACCTCAGCGCTTCTTTTTTCGATTGCAAGCGTTCTAAAGCCCATCTGCAGACTATTTAAAAAGGCGGCCAAAACCGAGGGGCCTGCTATCGTCACATGGTGCTCACGCTGCACGCGCTCGGCAAGCCCTGGGATGCTTAGAATTTCGCTCCAGAGACTTTCCAAGGGCAGATACAACACGGCAAATTCCGTCGTATAGGGCACTTCGACGTACTTGTCGTGAATCTTTTTGGCTTCCGAGAGAATGCGCACCGAAAGCGCCTTAAGACATGCCGACTGCTCCTCAACGTCGCAGGTCTGTCTGGCCTCAAGCAGCCTCTGATAGTCTTCAAGAGGAAATTTTGCGTCAATCGGCAGCAGCACGTGGCTTGCTTCTTCGGCCCCCGGGAGTCTTACGGCGAACTCAACGCGCTCAGAACTTCCCGGACGCGTAGCGATGTTCGTGCAGTATTGCTCCGGCGTGAGAATCTCTTCCAAAAGCAGCGCAAGCTGCATTTCACCGAAAACGCCGCGCGTTTTTACATTGGTGAGCACGCGTCTAAGACCGTCGACGTTGCTTGCAATTTCTCGCATCTCTCCAAGTCCCTGATGCACGGCAGTAAGCTGCTCCTCAACCGTTTTGAAGCTTTCGCTGATGCGGGCATTGAGCGTTGTCTGCAGCTTTTCATCGACCGTATCGCGCAGCGCAGCAAGCGCCTTGTCGTTGGTCTCGCGCATGGAGGCAAGCGCCTTATCGTTTTCCTGCCTGATGCTTGAAAGTTCTTGGGCAAGCGCTTGACGCACCTGTTCAAGACCAGTTGAAAGATTCTGTCCGACGCGCTCAAGACGCTTTTCCTGACTGTCGCTGCCGTTTTGCGAAAGCTGCAGAAAATTGGCGAAGTGGTTGCTCTGCACCGTTGCCGCATGCATGATCTCTTCGCGAATTCCTGCAATCTGATCGCGCATAAGCTGCAAATGCACGGCATCTGAGGCCTGAACGGCTTCGTTGATGCGCAAAATTTCCTCTTTGATCTGCTTTTGCCGTGCACTCACACGAAAAAGCGCAGCGACCGCGAACACAAGAAAAATAAAAACGAAAGCCGCCGCTGCAAGCTCTGCCGAAGCCGCGGAAATACCCAAGGCAGAAAGCCAGTTTTGCACGTTTGTCATCCAAGAAAAACCTAAACGGCTTCAAGCCTAACAGCATTTGCTCAAAACCGCGTGCTTTTTCGCTCGTTTCTAACGAGCTGATCTTCGTGCACGCCGCAAAAAAAGCCGGTTCTACCCCGCATGGAGACTGAACCGGCTTTTGCTCGCTAAAAGGAAAATGCTTGAATGTCAACCAATGAGCTCATTCATCAGCTTCAAGAACGCATTGGGATCCTTGAGAGAGCCTTGCTCGGAGAGCAGCGCCTGATCGTAGATGAACTCAGCCCATTTGCCGAAAGCCGCATCATCGGCAGCCTCCGAGGCGCGCTTAACAAGCTTGTGCTCGGGATTGATTTCGAGGATGTACTTCATCTCAGGCAGCGCCTGCCCTGCTGCCTCAAGCATGCGGCGCATCTGAGCAGTCAGCATCTGCCCCTGCTCGGAAACCACGCAGCTCGCACTGTCAAAGAGGCGATCGGAGACGCGCACATCCTGAACCTTGTCGCCCAAAGCGAGTTTGAAGCGCTCAATCAAAGCTTTGTTTTCTGTCTTGGCGGCCTCAGTCTTTTCTTTTTCTTCCTTGTCGGCAAGATCGCCCAGCTCAAGATCGCTTGCTGTGACGGCAATAAACTTCTTGCCTTCAAACTCATTCATATTACCCATGAGCCATTCATCGATGCGCTCCCACATCAGAAGAACCTCGATGCCCTTCTTGCGGAAGGTCTCAAGATAAGGCGAAGTGCTTGCCTGCTGCCAGCTTGAACTGACGAGATAGTAAATGTTCTTTTGCGCCGGATTCATGCGCGAGACATACTCGGAGAGACTAACGTTTTGCTCGTTGGAATCGTTTTTCGTCGAGGCAAAGCGCAGGAGCTTGGCAATCGTCTCGCGATTGACGTAGTCCTCGACCGGCCCCTCCTTCATCACAGCGCCGAAATTCTTCCAGAAAATCTTGTACTTATCGGCATCGCCCGCGAGCTTTTCAATCATGTTGAGCGCACGCTTGGTAAGCGCCTTCTTCAACTTGGTCGTCACGGCGCTTTCCTGCAAAAGTTCGCGGGAAACATTGAGCGGCAGATCGTTCGTATCGACAAGTCCGCGCACAAAGCGCAAATAGTTGGGCAAAAACTGCTCGGCCTGATCCATGATGAAGACGCGCTGCACGAAAAGCTTCAGCCCGTGCTGCTGCTCGCGCGAATACAAATCCCAGGGCGCATTTTTCGGGATGTACAAAAGCGAGGTGTACTCCAGATCGCCTTCGACGCGGTTATGCGCCCAGCACAAGGGATCTTCATAGTCGTGCGACAGATGCTTGTAAAACTCCTTATATTGCTCGTCCTTGACGTCCTTGGGATTCATCGTCCACAAAGCCTTGGCCTCATTGACCTGCACCCAATCCCAAGTGGTCTTGCCCTCTTCGCCTTCTTTTTCCGGAGCCTGGTACTTTTCTTCCCACAGCATCACGGGCACGGCAATATGGTCGGAATACTTCGTGATCGCATCACGCAGCCGCCAGCTCTCCAGAAAATCCTTTTCTTCTTCCTTCAAGTGCAGCGTCACGCTCGTACCGCGTGCGGGTACATTGGCGTGTTCGCTCGTAAACGTACCTGAACCCTCGGACTCCCAGCGTACGCCCTCTTCGGGCTTAGCCGAGGCCGAGCGCGTCACCACGGTGACCTTGTCGGCCACAATGAAGGCCGAGTAAAAGCCCACGCCGAATTGACCGATAAGCTGAGAATCCTTGGCCGCATCACCCGAAAGCTGGCTAAAAAAGTCTTCCGTGCCGCTCTTGGCGATTGTGCCCAGATGCGTATTGGCCTCGTCGAGCGTCATACCGATGCCGTTGTCCGAGATGGTCAGCGTGCGAGCCTCCTTGTCGGCCTTAACCGTGATGCGCAGTTGAGGATCGTCGCCCAAAAGTTTGGAGTCGGTCAAAGACAAAAAGTGCAGCTTGTCGATTGCGTCTGAAGCGTTGGAGATGAGTTCGCGCAGGAACACCTCCTTATTGGAGTAAAGCGACTTGGCAAGCAAATTCAAAAGCTTGGTAACTTCCGTTTGAAAACCATGAACCTCAGCGGCCATTTTTTCTATCCCTGAAATGAAAAGGCTGCAGGAGCATTGTCTCGCCCTGCAGTCTGTCGATAAAAATTCCTGAAAAAGCAGCTGTCTCTCGAAGCGGCAGCTCGCTTCATCTCAATGCCGCATATGGGGATTCATGCGGTCTTTTTCAAGACTGCACGCCCGAAAAAACGACAAGAGCTGCTGCAGCGCCTGCGAACGCAAAAAAGCCGACTCGCTCTACACGCCCTGTTCGGCGTGCGCACGGTCGGCTTTGCGAAAAGAAAACAGCTTGAAAACGCTGATTACTTGGCGGCCTTTGCAGTCTTTGCCGCAGGCTTGGCAGCTTCAGCCTTAGGAGCCTCGGCATCGTCCTGCTTGCGCACAAGACTCACCACATCAAGGCCTGAGACGTCAGGCAGGTGAATCAAGACCACGCGGGCGCCCTGAAAGAGAAAGTTGCCCTGATTCTTGGTCTTGTCGCCGATGGCCTTGATGAAGGCGTCGATCTGGGGGTTGAGCACTTCGGGCTTTTCGGCGTTGAAGGGAACAACAATGTTCTGACCACCGCGCAGGAAAACCGTCAGCTGCTGAATGTACTGCTGAGCCATGTTGAGTTAACTCCTTGAGTTTTTTTGCTTATTGAATTTGAATCGTCTGCGAACCTCGGGGCTCGCTTATAGCCTCAGACTGAGGCTGTTCTACGGCCCCCTCAATATACAGATCAGAACGCTTGGGCGCAAAAATCTGCGGAGTCTCGCTGCGCTTGATCTGAGGAAGCCTTTCGGCGGCTTTTTCACCAGTGGGCACCAGCCGGAAGAGAATCTCATCGTTTTTCACCATGCCAAGCCGCATGCGGGCGCGCTCCTCAACGGCGCCGCTGCCGCTTTCAAGCGACTCTATTTCAGCGGCAACCGAGTCGTTTTCTGCCCTCAGCCGGTCATTGGCTTCGCGAATCGACGCAAGCTCGGCTTCAAGAGACTGCATTCTCGAGATGCCTCCTTTGCCGAACCACAAAGGCCACTGGATGCCTACAGCGAGCAAAAACAACACGATGTAGATGAGGTGACGCGCGCTCACCGATCATGTCTCCCGACTGTGCCTAGTAGCCCAGGCCTACTTGCGAATGCAATAGAAGGCGGCGCGTCCCGGATACACGGCGCTGGTGCCCAGGTACTCCTCAATGCGAAGCAGCTGGTTGTACTTAGCCATGCGATCCGACCGGCTCATTGATCCCGTCTTGATCTGACCCGCATTGAGACCCACGGCAATGTCGGCAATAGTCGAATCCTCGGTTTCACCCGAACGGTGCGAAACCACGGCCGTGTAGCCCGCACGCTTGGCCATTTCAATAGCCTCAAAGGTTTCAGAGAGGGTACCGATCTGGTTGACCTTGATGAGAATCGAGTTGGCAACACCCTTTTCAATGCCTTCCTTGAGGATCTTGGGGTTGGTCACGAACAGATCGTCGCCCACAAGCTGCACCTTCTTGCCGAGGCGATCAGTGAGCATCTTCCAGCCTTCCCAGTCGCCCTCGGCCATGCCGTCTTCAATGGAAATGATCGGGTATTTGGCAACCCAGCCTTCGAGAACATCGGCCCATTCTTCAGCCGTAAGCGCCTTGCCGCTCGACTTCTTCATCACGTACTTGCCGTCTTCAAAGAATTCGCTCGAAGCGCAGTCAAGACCAATGCAGATATCCTTGCCTGCTTCGTAGCCAGCGGCCGCAATAGCCTCAAGAATGAGTTCAATAGCCTCTTCATGGCTTTCGCACTTGGGAGCAAAACCGCCTTCGTCGCCGACAGCCGTCGACATGCCGCGGCCGTTGATGATTTTCTTTAAAGCATGGAAAGTCTCCGCGCCATATCGCAGCGCTTCCTTAAAAGAAGGCGCTCCTACGGGAATGATCATGAACTCCTGCAGGTCGAGGTTGTTGTTGGCGTGAGCGCCGCCATTGATGACGTTCATCATCGGCACAGGCATCTGCACGGCGCCCATACCGCCGAAGTAGCGGTAAAGCGGCAGGCAGGACTCTTCGGCTGCTGCGCGCGCCACAGCCATCGAAACCGCAAGAATGGCGTTTGCTCCCAGACGGGACTTGTTGTCCGTACCGTCAAGTTTGATCATGGCCTGATCAATATAGACCTGATCAGAAGCCTCGCACCCGAGAAGCGCCTCGGCAATGTCAACGTTGACGTGCTCAACGGCCTTCAGAACACCCTTGCCGCAATAGCGCTTGGGGTCGCCGTCGCGCAGCTCGATTGCCTCGCGCACGCCGGTCGAAGCGCCCGAAGGCACAGCTGCACGGGCCGAAACGCCGCTTTCGAGAAAAACCTCTGCCTCAACGGTCGGATTGCCGCGGCTGTCGAGAATTTCACGGCCGACGATGTCAATGATGGCACTCATGATGATTCCTACCTGTGTTTGAAAAGATTGGATGAAAGAATTCCGGTCTGGCTTTTGAAAACCAGTAGGCTTTATGCGGCTTCCTTCAAAATTCCGAACCGGATTCCTTTTGTGTTAATCAGTTAATTGAAATCGTTTTCGAGATAGTCAAAGCCCTTGACTACCCGATCGATACGCACGAGCTCTTCGAGCAGATCGGGCATGCGGTGCAGCGGCACGCAGTTGGGGCCGTCGCTTAAAGCACATGCCGGATTCGGATGCGTTTCCATAAAAAGACCGTCAATGCCGACTGCCACGGCAGCGCGCGAGAGCACCGGCACAAAACGGCGGTCGCCGCCCGAACTCGTGCCTTGTCCGCCGGGCAGCTGCACCGAATGCGTGGCGTCAAAGACGACCGGCGCCTTGGTTTCACGCATAATGGCAAGACTGCGCATGTCGCTCACCAAGTTGCCGTAGCCAAAGCTCGCCCCTCGCTCACAGACCATGAAGTTGTCGGTCTCCAGTCCAGCAGCAGCTGCCGCCTCACGTGCCTTTGCCACAACGTTGATCATGTCGTGAGGCGCCAGAAACTGCCCCTTTTTGATGTTCACAGGCTTCCCGCTGCGAGCGCAAGCCTCGATGAAGTCCGTCTGACGGCACAAAAAGGCCGGCGTCTGAAGAACATCAACGACAGCAGCAACTTCGGGCACCTGTTCGGCCGTGTGCACGTCCGTGAGAATAGGCACTCCCACCTGCCGGCGCACTTCGTCGAGCATCTTGAGTCCCTCTTCAAGACCGGGACCACGAAAGCTCTTGGAAGACGTGCGGTTGGCCTTATCAAAGCTTGCCTTGAAGATATAGCGGATGCCGAGCGCGTCGCACGTCTCCTTGACTGCTCCCGCGATATCAATGAGCATCTGCTGCCCTTCAATCACGCAGGGGCCGGCGATGAGAAAAAACGGATTGCGATTGCCGACTTCAAAACCACAAAGCTTCACTTTTTATCCTTTGCGAAAGCTGTTGACAAAAACACGTCTTGCGTCTCAGGAAGCCTTCTTTTCGTCGCGCTGCTTCATGGCCGCGCGCACAAAAGCTTCAAAAAGCGGGTGCCCTGTCCGAGGATTGGAAGTAAATTCGGGATGAAACTGCACGCCCACAAAGAAGGGATGGTCCTTGAGTTCCATCATTTCAGGCAGGTTTTCCGTGGGCGTTCTTGCCGAGATCACCATGCCCTTAGCTTCAAACTGCGGCACATACGTATTGTTGACTTCATAACGATGACGATGGCGCTCGCACACCGTGTCGCCATAGATTTCGTGAGCGCGCGTGCCGGGCTGCACAGGCACCTTCTGGCTGCCCAGACGAAGCGTGCCGCCCAAGTCGGAATTCTGATCGCGCGTTTCGACCTTGCCAGAACCATCAACCCACTGCGTAATCAGAGCAACCACAGGATGAGCCGTGTTGATGTCAAACTCAGTGGAATTGGCGCCGCCCAAGCCGCAGACATGACGAGCAAATTCGATCACGGCCGTCTGCATGCCAAGACAGATGCCAAGGAACGGAATCTTGTTGACGCGGGCATA
Organism: uncultured Duodenibacillus sp.; assembly: GCA_944388865.1. Taxonomy (GTDB): domain Bacteria; phylum Pseudomonadota; class Gammaproteobacteria; order Burkholderiales; family Burkholderiaceae_F; genus Duodenibacillus. The sequence continues at coordinate 39,848 of CALXKM010000039.1, forward strand.
TTCGATCGCACGAATCATGCCCTCGGTTCCGCGTTTGCCGAAGCCGCCGGGAACGAGAATGGCATCGAGCCCTTCGAGCTTGGCGCAGCCTTCCCGCTCAATTTCTTCGGAATCGATCAGTTCGACGCGAACCTTCTGCTCGGTACGGATGCCGGCATGAATGAGCGCCTCGTTGAGGCTCTTGTAGCTGTCGGCGTAGTCAACATACTTGCCGACCATGCCGATGCGAACCTCACCCTTGGTTTCACGAATGCGGCGCACGATTTCACGCCACTGCGAAAGATCCGCAGGCTTGGTGTGCAGCTGCAGACGGTCGCACACAATTTCGTCCAAATGCTGAGCATGCAGCATCAGCGGCACTTCATAAATCGTGCTGGCATCAACCACGCTGATCACGCAGTCCATCGGCACGTTGCAGAAAAGTGCAATCTTGGCGCGCTCGTTTTCGGGAATCTCACGATCAGCGCGGCAAAGCAATACATCCGGATAGACGCCCTCTTCGCGCAGCTTCTGCACCGAATGCTGCGTAGGCTTGGTCTTGAGCTCGCCAGCGGCGCTCACCCACGGGCAAAGCGTCAGATGCATGAAGCATGCATTGCCGCGGCCAACTCTAAAACTCAACTGACGAACGGCCTCAACAAAGGGCAGCGACTCAATATCGCCCACCGTACCGCCGATTTCAACCACGGCCACATCGCACTCGCCGTTGCAGGCGTTCTTTGCTCCGCGTTCAATATAGGCCTGAATTTCATTGGTGATGTGAGGAATCACCTGCACGGTCTTGCCCAGATACTCGCCGCGACGCTCCTTTTCGAGCACGCTCTTATAAATCTGGCCCGTCGTGAAGTTGTTGAAGCGGTGCATCTTCGAGCTGATGAAGCGCTCGTAGTGTCCCAGATCAAGATCGGTCTCTGCGCCGTCTTCCGTCACAAACACTTCGCCGTGCTGAAACGGGCTCATCGTGCCCGGATCGACGTTGATGTACGGATCAAGTTTGATCATCGTAACCTTCAGACCACGGGTCTCAAGGATAGCGGCCAAAGAAGCGGCGGCGATGCCTTTGCCCAAACTGGAGACAACGCCGCCGGTGACGAATACGTATTTAGTCATTGCTTGCTCGAACTGCGAAAGCGCCCTGACTGCTATCCGGATGCACTCGGCACCCGACGCTCAGCGCGCGGGTTCATGAATCTAAGGATTATAGAGTATGCGATGCTGGCTCACACGCGATTTGCGACAGCGCGAAGAAAAAATGCTGCATAAAAAAATTTTTCGTGCTGTCCTTTGAAACTACCAAAAGACGCAAAAACTAGATGACCAATAGAGCTGCCACAGCGCAGGGAAAGACCGCAAGGGCCGCGTCAAGGCGATCATAAAAACCGCCATGACCTGGCAGCATATTGCTTGAATCCTTGATGCCTGCGTGACGCTTGAGCGCTGACTCAAACAAATCGCCCGAGATGGAAACAGCCGTGAGCAGCACCAGCGTAATGATGCCCGCGCCAAAACCAGCGCGATTGATGATCATGCTCGAAAAAACCATATCGTGCGGCAGCCACTGCCAGGCGGCAAATGCGGCGGCCAGCACGCAGACAAAAGCCCCCAGCGCGCCCTCCCAAGTCTTCTTCGGACTGATTGCCGGGGCCATTTTGCGGCGTCCGAACATGCGGCCGGCAAAGTATGCGCAGGCATCGGCAAGCCACACCAGCATAAATACCGAAAGCATCAACGGCCAGCGGCCGGCATACATAAGCCACACAAGGCTCAGCCACGCAGCCGGAACGAGAGCAATGCACAAAAGCCTAGAGGTTGCATCGGCCACCATGAAGCCGCGCTCACGGGCTACAAAAGTCACGCCCAAAATTGCCATCCAGATCGCCGTCACAGCAAGGATATAGCCCAGAAACACCGGTCCCTGCGGCCAAAATCCGCTTAAAGCAAGCCCGGCGCCCAAAAGAGCCAGCAAAATGCCGACCGTCCATGACACGAGCGGCGAAAGCTTCGTCATCTGCAGCCACTCCCGCACGACTAGACCAAAGGCCGCAGCCATAACAGCGCAAAAAGGGGCATCACCAAGCCAGAGCGCCCCGAGAAGAAGCAAAAGCAAAACCGCAGCCGTAACGACCCGAGTAAGCAGCATGACAAATCCTTAGGAAAACTTGCAGCGCAGCAACTTTTTATTTATCGAAAGCACAAACATTTTGACCGCACTGACGAGTAAAACCACCAACTTTCGGTAAAGCGTAGCACATCACTTTGCGTACTATCAGTCCGTCCTTAAGCCTTGAGCTGAGCGCTCGTCATGCCAAAACGCCGTTCACGCCCCTCAAACCAACTCAAAGCAGCAGCAAAGTCCGCTGCAGAAAAATCTGGCCAAAGCGCATCAGAAAACCAAAGCTCGGCATAGGCAGCCTGCCAGAGAATAAAGTTGGAGATGCGCCGCTCGCCGCCAGTGCGGATCATAAGATCAACTGGTCCAGACCAAGGCATGCAAAGCTTTTGCTCAAGGCTCTCCAAAGTAATGGGGCTGTCCTCTTTTTGAAGCATCTGCGCAGCCTGCACGATGTCCCAGCGGCCACCGTAGTTAAGGCAAATATTAAAGTGCATGCCGCTTGCATCTTTGCCGATGTCCTCTGCTTCATCAATGGCAGCGTTGAGATCTTCGGAAAATACGCTTCTGTCGCCCACGACGTGCATGCGCACGCCGGCATCACGCAAAGGTACAGCCTCCTTTTTGAGACCGGCAACAAAAAACCGCATCAACCCCTGCACTTCGTCGGCAGGACGCTTCCAGTTTTCGCTTGAAAAAGCAAATACCGACAGATTGGCAATCTGCGATCTGCGAGCCGTTTCCACAAGCGTGCGCAAAGCGGCAATCCCCCGGCGATGTCCTTCAATGCGCGGCATCAGACGCTGCTGCGCCCAGCGTCCGTTGCCGTCCATGATGACGGCTACGTGATTGGGTTTTGTCATATAGCTAGAGGCTGTTTATCGTGTTGTTAAGAAAATAAAGGCGCCCTGTCGATGGTCTCAAAATTTAAGACCCCCACGGGCGCCCGGTGCATATTAAGGCAAAAGACAGAAAAAAAAATCAGACCGTCATGATCTCTTTTTCTTTTGCAGCAACAAGCTTGTCGATCTCGGCGATGTACTTGTCGGTGAGCTTCTGGATGTCCTTTTCAGAACGGCTCTGATCGTCTTCGCTGACTTCCTTGGCCTTTTCAAGCTTCTTGACAGACTCATTGGCGTCGCGGCGCAGATTGCGCACGGCCACTTTGGCGTCTTCGCCTTCAGAGCGCACGATCTTGGTGATCTCACGACGGCGCTCTTCGGTAAGCGGCGGAACCGGAACGCGGATCATGTCGCCCATCGAGGCCGGGTTGAGCCCCAGATCGCTCGTAAGAATAGCCTTTTCAATGATCGGAATCATCTTGCGGTCCCACGGCTGCACGGTAAGCGTACGGGCATCGGAGACGCCCAGATTGGCAACCTGCGACAGCGGCGTGGGCGAGCCGTAGTAGTCAACCATCACGTGCTCAAGAATGCCGGTAGAAGCACGACCCGTACGCAGCTTCGTGAAAGCCTCGCGCAGCGTTTCAATGGTGCGCCCCATCTTGTGTTCGGTTTGCTGATGAATTTCAGAAATCGTGGTCATAAAAATCTTCTCGCCTTCAAAATTTATCTTTGTGCACCATTTTGAGTCTACGAAGTATTGAAGGCGTCCGCCTCAAAGGGTGCATATTCAAAAAGCTCAGGACACGACTGCATGCGCAGCGCAAACAACCTGCTGCCGACGGCAAATATCAATGCGCTCGATTCCTGTCTTATCTGTTCTAGCCCTTCGTGCAGCAAGCCGCTTTTTTAGGGAAGCGCACGAACGGCTCAAATGTTGATTATCGCTTTTTTCTTAGCCGTGCACAAGAGTGCCTTCGTCTTCGCCCAACACCACACGACGCATAGCGCCTTTCTTGACGATGGAAAAGACCTTGATTGGCAGCTTCTGATCGCGGCAAAGAGCAAAAGCTGTCGCATCCATCACCTTGAGATCGCGCTTGATCACCTCATCAAAGGTGATGTCGTGATAGAGCTCAGCATTAGGGTTCTTAACCGGATCTTCGGAATAAATGCCGTCAACCTTCGTTGCCTTAAGAACAATTTCCGCACCAATCTCGGCACCGCGCAGAGCCGCCGTCGTATCCGTCGTAAAGAACGGATTGCCGGTGCCGGCGGCGAAAATCACCACGCGGCCCTTTTCAAGATAGCGAAGCGCGCGACCGCGAATGTAGGGCTCGGCGACCTGAGAAAGCGTCAAAGCGCTCTGCACGCGGGCTTCAACGCCGGCGTTTCTCAGGGCATCCTGCAGCGCCATGCCGTTCATCACCGTGGCGAGCATGCCCATATAGTCACCCGTAGCACGATCCATGCCGGTAGCGCCCAGGGCAACGCCGCGGAAGATATTGCCTCCGCCGACGACAATGCCGAGTTCAACGCCTAAGGCGAGAACCTCCTTGATGTCTTCAACAATTCCGGCAAGCGTTGTGCGGTTGATGCCGAATTGATCAGGGCCCATGAGGGCCTCGCCGGAAAGCTTGAGCAAAACACGCTTGTACTTAGGCACTGGATTGGACTGCTCGGGCATTTTTCTCTCCATTTTCTGGTCTAAACAGACGCAAAAAAGCGCGCGATCATAGCTGAGATCACGCCTACATAAAATTGCCTAATCTTCGCACGTCCTGCCGGAAAAAACAATACGCCGGGAGGACATCAGATGCCATCCCGGCGCAGAAAGCTTGGATCAGACGTTCCTGGAAGTCACTGTGCATTCGTCATGCACTGATTGATCCCAGACAGGCGTCCAATCTGTTAAGCCTTGGCAGCAGCGGCCTGCTGAGCAGCAACTTCGGCTGCGAAGTCTTCGTTGCGCTTTTCGAGACCTTCACCGACCACGTACAGACCAAAGGCGGCAACAGAAGCGCCCTTGCCCTTGAGCAGCTGACCAACGGTCCTCTTGTCGTCCTTGACGAAGGGCTGATCAAGAAGCGTAACGGACTTCAGGAACTTCTGCACGGAACCTTCGGCGATGCGCTCGAGCATGGCTTCGGGCTTGCCGGCTTCGCGAGCCTTCTCAATAGCCACGCGGCGTTCGGTTTCAATGAGGTTCTGATCAACGCCGTTCTTGTCGAGAGCCTTGGGCTTGGAAGCAGCGATGTGCATGGCAACGTCGTGGGCGAGTTCATCATCGCCGCCGACGATGTCAACCAAAGCAGCGATCTTAGAGCCGCCGTGCACGTAGGTGTGCAGCTTGCCCTGCGCTTCAAAGCGCTGGAAGCGACGGAAGGTCATGTTTTCGCCGATCTTGCCCACGAGAGCCGTGCGGACTTCCTCGAGAGTCTTGTCGCCGAGCTTAAGAGCGCTCAAAGCGGCCACATCGGCAGGGTTGCCGTCGGCGACCAGACGCACGGCGTCCTGAGCCATCTGGATGAAATCGGGATTCTTGGCCACGAAGTCGGTTTCAGAGTTGACTTCGAGGATGGCGCCCGTCTTAGCGTCTTCAGAAACGTAGACGGTCACGATGCCTTCAGCAGTGACGCGTGCGGCGGCCTTGCTCGCCTTGTTGCCGAGCTTGACGCGCAGAATCTCCTCGGCCTTGGCAGCGTCGCCATCGGCTTCGGTGAGGGCCTTCTTGCATTCCATCATCGGGGCATCGGTCTTTTCACGAAGCGCCTTCACCATTGCGGCGGTAATAACGGCCATGTTTTGCTCCTAAATCTAAACAGTACAGAGTAAGTGAAAAAGAAATTGTTGCTCAAAGGAAAAAAGGGCGACCCGAGTATACCTCAAAGCGCCCTTTCCTCCTCTCGGCCGCCTTGGGTGAGTTCAGAGAACTCGTCAATCCGCAAGGCAGCTCACGTCTGATCGGACGTCCGAGACTGTCCCGAAGCAAATCAGGCAGCCGGAGTCTCCTCGACTTCGACGAACTCTTCGTGCTCTTCTTCACCGGTGGAAGAATCTTCCTTGCCGGCGAGAACGGCGTCGGCAATGCCGGCGGCGTAGATTGCCACGGCGCGGGCCGAGTCGTCGTTGCCAGGAATCACATAGTCAACGCCTTCGGGGCTGTGGTTGGTATCGACCACGCCAACAACCGGGATGCCAAGCTTGTTGGCTTCCTGAATGGCGATCTTGTGATAACCGACGTCGATGATAAAGAGTGCATCAGGCAGGCTGGTCATGTTCTTGATGCCGCCGATCGACTTGTTGAGCTTTTCGATCTCGCGGGTAAAGTCAAGAGCTTCCTTCTTGCTCATCTTTTCAAGACCACCATCGGCAATGGTCTGCTCCATGTCCTTGAGGTGCTTGATGGTCTGCTTGACCGTCTTGAAATTGGTGAGCGTGCCGCCGAGCCAGCGCTGGTCAACATAGCAGCAACCGGCGCGCTGAGCCTGTTCGACGATCGTGTCGCGGCCACCGCGCTTGGTGTCCACAAAAAGAACCTTGCCGCCGCGAGCAGACAGTTCACGAATGAACTTTTCGGCCTCAGCGAACTTTTCGACGGTCTTTTCGAGGTTGATGATGTGAATCTTGTTGCGGGCGCCGAAGATGTACTGAGCCATCTTGGGATTCCAGAAACGGGTCTGATGGCCGAAGTGGCAGCCGGCCTCAAGCATTTCACGCATGCTGACGGACATTTTTTAAGTCTCCAAGGTTAATGTCTAACGCTGCGGCCGATGTGATCAAGCGACTTTATTCGTCCTCACCTCGGATGAGCCGCGAGCGTGCTATTTACAAGCCCGACGACTACATGACAGCCGGGCCTACGAAATGCCCGCGGTTTTACGCGGGAACGCGGCATTATACGGAAATTAATTCTTTTTGCACAGAGCCTGATGCTTGATTTTTCAGAAAAATTTCACAGCCCGAAGAAATAGCGCAGCATGCCTGTTCACACCGAATTGCGCTTTTTTTTCCACTGCTGTGATTAGCCTCTTTGTGAACTCGACACAAAATCTAGCCGAAAGCTCTTAACTCCTCACCATGCGCATTGCCTCCTGCAACTGTTCCGCCTGCGAGAGATCTGACCTTAGAGGAATAATCTCTGTCAACGGATCCGCCGCGCGGCTCTCGATAAGAGATTGAAATCTTCCTGAATATCCCAGCCCCATATGCCAGGAATAGATGCTTGCCCTGCTCCAGCGAACTTTATTTTTAATCTTTGCGCAGCAAACTTTTTCGATTCGGAAAAATGCAGAAAACCTCACGGAAATGGACGCCATGAGTCTATCGATCGCAGTTAGCGCTTTCTCTGACCTCTTATCGGTTCTGACAAAGAAAACCAGCTCGCTCGAATCTTTCGGCTCATAAAAAACACCTGTCGTCAGCCAAAAGTATCTCAGCAGTCGATGCAGATTCTTGATTTTCTCTTGCGCTTTGTCTGGCGCAAGACTTGGCAATGCCTCAACCTGCCACACCCAGCTCTCTTCGGGCAAAAGAGCATCGGTCAGTCCTGCGAGTCGAATCGTCTGCTTGGTTGTGGCAACAAGACCGTCTGCAGCCGCGCTCCCTTCACCGATTTTTTGTACAGTCTCTTCGAACTTTGAAAAACTGCCGACAGGTCCAGGATTTAATATCCGGTTCAATACGGATTTTGTCTGAACTTCGCCTCCTTCTTTTTTGGTTCCAGCAAGCGCACAGGCAACGGAGTAAAAGTTGTCCAAAAAATCTTTTGTGCTTACTTCTCCATTCGTTTGATCCGGGAGCTCATAAACCTGTCGCAGCCCACGGCGAAGCATGACATCCAGATAAGTTGAAGCAATGACCCTAGCCAACCGCGGAGCTCCCTGAAGAAAGTTTTCCTTCGCAGCACCTTGCCGACCGTCAAGCCGATCAAGCAGATTTTTCCACAACGCAGGCATATCGCAAATGACTGGAAGCAAATACTCGGGAGCAAGCGCCTTCATTTCCCGCAGAGGCAGCAACCACAAAAGAGACGCCAGCACATCATCCGCACAATGATTGGTCTCAGCAAGACGCCTTGCGGCAGCCAGAGCTATCTCAACAGAGATCACTTCGAAGCAAACTGTATGTTTCGGCAAAGTTGCATCGATTAGCGCCGCAGCTTGTGTAAGCTGCTTGAGGGCCTCCTCTACAAGGCGGGAATTGCTCTGTTTCATAATCGTCATCTTATTTCTCTGGCTGGTCGGGCTTAGATGCAGTGTCGGATTCTTCATCGTCGGCTTCGGCGATTTCGCTTTTCTCTGTAGTAACAAACGAATCCGGAAAATCTGGTTTCTCGCTGCTCATGCTCCAATCATTATTCTCGTCATCATCATCGTTGTCCCATTCGTCTTCTTTCTCATCTTCGTCAAGCAGCCGTTCGTCAGGATCGTCAGGATCGCCAATGTTGATGTCTTCGGGCAACGGAACAATGTCGTCCCAAGCAACGGCAGATGAGGCAGCCTCAAGCTGCGGCTTGGGCTTTGCATCGTCTCTGTTGAGCACGGCGAACGCACGGCATCTTCTGCAGGCCACTCTCCCAGGATTCACTAATCACCGCTGATCTCTGAAATTCTTAGAAAAAGCGGTGATTTTTTTGTTGACTTTGAATCCTGTTTACGCTATAATT
>CALXKM010000040.1 GCA_944388865.1 uncultured Duodenibacillus sp.
CTTTTCACCGTTGAGTTCCCTGAGTTCTGCTCCAAAATCTTCACAGACTTTGGCTGCGATCACCCGCAGTGCATCAATGTGCTCCTGAGTGAAAATTTTCTTGCGGTACTTCGCGACAAAGACCAAATGAACATGAAGTTCGAAGACACAATGTCTTCCGGTTCTGATTAACGTCATGACATACTCACGCCAAATGCTATACTGACGATATGATCCTACGAAAAGCCTTCCAGTTCAAGCTCAGACCCGACGGGGCATCCTGCCGCAAACTTGCACGGTTTTGCGGCTGTGCCCGTTTTGTCTACAACAAGGGTCTGGCGTGGGATCAGGAAGAACGCGCAAAGGATCCGAACTTCAGAATTTCCTACGCGAAACTTTGTGCACTGCTGCCGCAGTGGAAGAAAGAATCGGAGACGGCGTGGCTCAACGAGTGCCACAGTCAGGTGCTTCAGCAAAGCATGAAGGATCTGGTGCGAGCCTTTATGAATTTTTTCGAAGGCCGTGCGTCCTTCCCGAAATTTCACAAAAAGTTTCGTGATGAGGATAGCATCCGTTTTCCGCAGGGCTTTAAGCTTGATGAGGCAGGAAAGCAGATTTATCTGCCTTCAATCGGCTGGGTACGGTATCGCCGCAGCCGTTTCATAGAAGGGGCAGCCAAAAACATCACCGTCACGCGCAAAGCCGATGGCTGGTATGTTTCAATCCAGACTGAGCGTGAAGTCGCTGATCCGGTTCACCCCTGCCAGGGCAAAGAAGCCGGCATTGACATGGGAGTTGTAAGGCTCTACAGCTGTTCTGACGGCACGCACGCTGCCGGTTTGCGCTGCCTGCGCAGCAAACTAGACAAGCTTGCAGACGCTCAGAGGCGGCTCAAACGGATGGTGAAGTTTTCAAAGAACTGGAAAAAACAGCAGCAACGGATTGCCCTTTTGCACAAAACTGTTGCCGACACACGCCGTGATGTACTTCAGAAGGCCGCCGGTGAGCTCTGCAAAAACCACGCAGTGCTCTACCGCGAAGATCTGAAGATCCGAAACATGACGGCTTCGGCTTCAGGAACAGTGGAAAATCCCGGCAGTCACGTTAAACAGAAAAGCGGCTTAAACCGAGCCATCCTTGATCAGGGCTGGGGACTGTTCTTTGGCATGCTTAATGCCAAAATGACGGAACTTGGCGGTGAGGTTTATGCTGTGCCGCCGCAGCACACCAGCCAGACGTGTCCTGTTTGCGGATGCGTGGATAAAGGCAACCGTAAGACGCAGGCAACATTCTGCTGTACGTCTTGCGGCTACAAAGCCAACGCCGATGAAGTTGCTGCGAAAAATATTTTCGGGCGCGGGCAGCGCCTCAGGGCCTGTGGGGAGCTCGTTGCACTGAACGTAGCTCAAGTGAGTCGGCCTTCTCGTAAGAGAAGCGTCGTCCAGCAGCAGGAACCCGTCGAAGCGACCTCTCCCGGCTCAGTCGGGAGAGGCGCAGTAGGGAATCATCGTCCTTTAGGTCGGTGAGGATGTCAAGCTGAGCAATGTTCTTTTGGAAAAAACAAGCCTCGGACTCTCGTCAGCGTACAACGTTGTTCCGGCGACCTTTCTTGGCCGGATGGCGGTTTGCGTCAACCAGCAGCGCAAAGGTTTTGCCCGGTACATGATTGCAAGCGCGTTGGAGATGTGCCGGCAGAGCCCGTCTGCTACCCGTGGTCTTGTTGTGGACGCAAAGAATGAGGCAGTGCTTGGCTTTTATCTTAAGTTGGGTTTTGTCCGGCTCGGCGAGAGTAGTCTGCGCGTCGTTTTGCTTTTGCCAAAAAGTTCTTTGCAGCGATGACTGCAAGAGAGGCAAAAGCCAGAGCTCCGGCCGCAGGCCGGCATGCTTGAGTCGCTTTTGGCTTTTTGCAAAAAAGGCGCTTTCATAACCAAAAAAGTATGCTATCGTTTGCGCCCTGATAAAGCCCGCTGCCATTGAGGACAACGCCAAGCAATGGCCAAAGTCTTCTTCACGAGCGCGGACAGCTTCTTTTTGAAGACCACATAAACACAGCACTATGGCAACGAAAAAACTTTTGACCGAGCAGGAACTCCTGGCGATGCCTGAAAAGGACTACATGAACGATCGTCAGCTTGAGTTCTTCCGCCATCGACTCTCTCAGATGGAGGCTGAGCTGCGCCACAACGCCGGCCAGACCACCGAGAATCTGCGCGAGTCGACTGTCGTGCCCGATCCCGCTGATCGTGCCACGATTGAAGAAGAGCATGCGCTCGAACTCAGAACGCGTGACCGCGAACGCAAGCTTCTCAAGAAAGTGCAGGCCGCCATCAAGCGCATCGACGACGGCGAATACGGATGGTGCGAAGAAACGGGCGAACCGATCGGCGTTGCGCGCCTTCTGGCCCGTCCGACCGCCACGCTTTCTCTAGAAGCGCAGGAGCGTCGCGAAATTAAGCAGAAAATGTTCGGCGACTGATTCTCTCCAAAGGCTGCCCGCTCAGAAGTGGCAGCCTTTTGCGCAGCGCGAGGAGAATTGAAGCAGGCACTTTAAAAAAGAGCTTGGGAGGAGGGCGTTTGCGCCTTCCTTTTTTCGTTTGGAAGGCTCAAGAACGCAAGAGACTGAAGCGGTCGGTGCGAACATCTCAAAATTCGAACAGCATGAAAGAGAAACAAAAATGGAACAATTTCACGGAACGACAATTGTGAGCGTACGTCGCGGCAAGTGCGTTGCCATGGGCGGCGACGGCCAGGTGACGCTTGGCAATGTCGTCTTTAAGGCGACGGCAAGAAAAGTGCGCCGCGTTTTTCATGACCGCATTTTGGTCGGCTTTGCGGGTGCAACGGCTGATGCCTTCACGCTTTTGGAGCGTTTTGAGGGCATGCTGGAAAAGCACTCCGGGCACCTGATGCGCGCATCAGTGGAACTTGCCAAGCTCTGGCGCACCGACCGTGCGCTGCGGCATCTGGAGGCCATGATGATCGTGGCCGATGCCGATGCGACGCTTGTGCTCTCCGGCAACGGAGACGTCATTGAGCCCGAAGGCGGCATTGCCGCCATCGGCTCGGGCGGCAACTACGCCTTGTCGGCTGCGCGCGCGCTCGTCGAGCACACCGAAATGGATCCGCAAGCCATTGTGCACGAGGCTCTTAAAATCGCAGGCGACCTTTGCATCTACACCAATCAAAACCACATCGTGGAAGTGCTGGGCAAGTAGCAGACTAAAGCCGCAGACGGCATGAAGCTTCTTTTGCTCAAAAACTATTCAGCAAAAAAAGGAATTTCTTTTGATGACGAACACAGACCGTTCGATCATGACGCCGCGAGAAATCGTGAGCGAACTTGACAAGTACATCGTGGGCCAGAACGAGGCCAAGCGCGCCGTTGCCGTTGCTCTGAGAAACCGCTGGAGACGCTCGCGCGTGCCCGAGCCTTTGCACTCGGAAATTACGCCCAAAAACATTCTCATGATCGGGCCCACGGGCGTGGGCAAAACTGAGATCGCCAGACGCTTGGCAAGACTCACCGATGCGCCCTTTGTCAAGACGGAGGCCACCAAGTTCACGGAAGTGGGCTATGTCGGACGCAACGTCGAGTCCATCGTGCGCGACCTGATGGAAGCGGGCATGAAGCTCATGCGCGAGCAGCAAAAGAAAAAGGTGCGCACGCGTGCGCAGGAGGCTGCCCAGGAGCGCGTGCTCGACTTGCTCGTGCCGCCGCCCACGGGCATGACAAATCCCGACGGAACGCAGATCAAGCGCGAGGAAAATGCTGCGCGGCGCCGTTTTCGCGAGGATCTGCGCGAGGGCAGACTCGATGAAAAGGTGGTCGAAGCCGACGTGCCGGCACGGGTGCCCGCCTTCAACATGATTGCTCCCGAGGGGATGGACGATCTGGAAAATCAGCTGCAGGGCGTCTTTGACAAGATCAACGCTCGGCAAAGGGAAAAGCGTCGCCTGCCGATTAAGGAAGTGCTCGAAATCTACACCGATGAAGAGGCTGGGCGCTTGATTGATGAAGACGACATCACGCGTCAGGCAATCGACAATGTGGAAAACAACGGCATCGTCTTCATTGACGAAATTGACAAGATCGCCCGCGGCGGCGAAACAAACGGCGCGGACGTCTCGCGCGAAGGCGTGCAGCGCGATCTGCTGCCCTTGATTGAGGGCACCTCGGTCAAGACCAAATACGGCTGGGTGCGCACCGATCACGTGCTTTTCATCTGTTCGGGCGCCTTTCACCTCTCAAAGCCTTCGGACTTGGTGCCGGAGCTGCAGGGGCGTCTTCCGATTCGCGTGGAGCTAAAAAGCCTCACGTGCGAAGACTTTGAACGCATTCTGACGGCAACCGATGCCTCCATCGTCAAGCAGTACGAAGCGCTTCTTGGCGCTGACGGCGCGCAAGTAGCCTTTACCGAAGATGCCATCAAGGCCATTGCCCGCTACGCCTATGAGGTCAATGAACGCACGGAAAACATCGGGGCCAGACGGCTTCATACCGTCATGGAAAAGCTCCTTGAGGAGGTGAGCTTTGAAGCGGGCAACCGCAGCTCGATGCAGGTGCAGATTGATGAGAACTACGTCAATGAGCACCTTGGCGCGATTGCCGGAAATGAGGATCTTTCGCGCTACGTTTTGTAGTTGGGCTCTTTTCTTTGACAGGGAAAGCCGCCAGGCAGGCGGCTTTCCCTAAAAATGCAAAGATGGCAAGGCCCGGCGGCCGATTGTGCTCTTCATGCGGCAAGCGTTTTGTGCCACAATCTGAGCCTGAAGGCCGCACGCAGTGCGGCTCTTGCCCTCAGATGCGAAGTCTGAGCTTTCCCAAGGCAGCAGTTCTAAAGTCGATTATTTTGAGACGATGACCAAAACGACCCCCAACACCAGTTTGGTTCCCGCAGCGCTCAAGGCGGAAATTCTCTCAGAGGCGCTTCCCTACATTCAGCGCTTTCACGGCAAAACGATTGTGATCAAGTACGGCGGCAATGCCATGACCGAGCCTGCGCTGCAGGAGGCGTTTGCGCGCGACGTCGTGCTCTTAAAGCTCGTGGGCATGAATCCGGTGGTGGTGCACGGAGGCGGCCCGCAGATCAACAGCGCTTTGCATCGCGTAGGCATCAAAAGCCAGTTTGTGCAAGGCATGCGCGTCACGGATCCAGCTACGATGGAAGTCGTCGAGTGGGTGCTGTGCGGCGAGGTTCAGGGCGACTTGGTGCAGATGATCAACGGCTGCGGGGGACACGCCGTGGGCCTAAACGGCAAGGATGCGGCTATGATCAAAGCCAGACGCCTGCGGCTTCAGGACGTCAATGATCCCAACGTCTGGCACGACGTCGGCCAGGTGGGGCGCATTGATGCCGTCAATCCCGCGCTGATCAAGACCTTGATCGATGATCACTTCATTCCGGTCATCAGCCCCATCGGAATGGGAGAAGATGGTCTAGCCTACAACATCAATGCGGATGTGGCGGCAGGAAAAATTGCCGAAACGCTCAAGGCCGAAAAGCTCGTGATGCTCACCAATACGCCGGGAGTGCTCGATAAAGACGGAAATCTGCTCACGGGGCTGACGGCCTCGGGCATTGACGAGCTCTTTAAGGACGGCACGATTTCGGGCGGCATGATGCCCAAGCTCTCCTCGGCGCTTTCGGCTGCGCGCGGCGGCGTCAAGAGCGTGCACATCATCGACGGGCGCGTCATGCACTGTCTGCTTTTGGAAATTCTGACGCCGCAGGGCGTGGGGACGATGATCAATGCCGATTAAAAAGCGTCCGGCTCCAAGACCGCAAACAGCTGACGACGGACAGGTGCGGGGGCGCTTTTCGCGCACGCGGCTGTGGCTCGTCGACATGGACGATACGATTTTCAACGCCTCAGCGGGCATGCTCGACGCCATTCATCGCCGCATGGAGAGCTTCATTGCACAAAAGCTCGGCATCTCGATTGAAGAGGCGCAGCGCGTGCAGAAAGACTACTGGCGTCGATATGGCGCGACTTTCGTGGGATTGGAGCGCCATCACGGCATTGATCCGCAGGAATTTTTTGATGCTGCGCACGACTTTGACCTTAGGCCTTATCTGAAGACGCCGACGGGCAAAGAAAGGCTGCGCGCGATTTTAAGGGCCATGCCGGGCAAAAAAGTCGTGCTCACCAATGGCCCCGGCAAGTACGCGCACGAAGTGCTGCGGCTTCTTCGGCTCGAGGGCGTCTTTGAAGACGTGGTGAGCGCCAACGACATGAAGCTTTGCGGATTGTGGCGCTCCAAGCCCGATGCGCTTTTGTTTGCCAATATGGCCTCGCGCTTTGGAGCTTCTCTGAGGCAGACGGCTTTTATCGACGACAATCCGAACAATCTCATGCCTGCCAAGGCGCTGGGCATGATGACGGTATGGTGCCGCGGTCTTCGCAATGCGCTGCCGGCAAGCACTGCGCACCCCTGGGCAGATCTTGTCGTCGAAAATCTCGACGAGCTTGCGCGCAAGCTTCCGAAGAGGTCGGCGCAGTGAGCGCAAGCTTGCAAAAGAGCCTTTTGTTGTGAAAACGCAGAGAACTGAAAACGACTATGTGGAGATTCATCAAGGGTGTATTCAAATCGGCCTGGACGATTCTTGACTTTGCAAGAAGGGCTCTGGCCAACGTGCTTCTTCTTGTCATCGCGGGCGTTTTGATCGGCGTTTTCTTTTTTGACGGCAGTGCCCCTTCGGTGCCCAAGCGCAGCATTCTTGTCATTGATTTGGCCGGAGAAATTGTTGAGCAGGGCAACTTCTCGGGAAGCGGCGCTCTGGGCTCGGTTCTTTCGGGCTCAGAGCCTCAGACGCGGCTCAGAGACGTGTTGGAAGCCTTAAACATCGCCGCCACTGATCCCGATGTCGAAGGGGTGCTTATGCGCGTTGACGATCTGCAGGCTGCGGGGCTGGCCTCGCTTCGCGAAATCGGCTCGCAGATGGATCGCTTCAAGAGTTCGGGAAAACGCATCACTGTCTGGTCAACGGGCTACAGCCAGCAGCAGTACGCCATTGCCGCACATGCAAGCGAAGTCTTCGTGCACCCTATGGGACAGGTGCTTCTCAAAGGACTTTCAACTTCAAGGCTTTACTGGGGCGAGGCTCTCAAGAGCCTTGGCGTGACGGTGCACGTCTTTAAGGCCGGAGCGTATAAGAGTTCTCCGGAAAGCTTCGTGCTCAAGGCTCCTTCCAAGGAGTCGCTTGAGGCCGATCAATTCTGGCTCAACGACGCCTGGGGACAGTTTGCCAACGCCATTGAGTCAGCTCGAGGCCTGATGCCCGGAGCCGTCAACTCCTTAATCGAGCAGTATCCGCAAAAGCTGGAAAAGGCCGAAGGCGACATGAGCCGCGTGGCGTTAAATGAAAGTCTCATTGACGGGGTCACCACAAACGACGAAACCCTCGACATGCTCGTTGAGCGTCAAGGCGGCAAGAAAGGCAAGGACGCTCTGAGAACCATAGAGTTTCTTGACTACCTTGCGGTGCGCGCCAAAAAGCCTTCGGGCGACAAGCAAATTGCGGTGGTGACGATTGAAGGCGAAATCAAGGACGGGGCTGATGGCCCAGGCATGACGGGAGCAAAAAGCGCGCTTGAGGTGATTCGCGAAGCGAGAAAAAATGCCAAGGTCGCCGCCCTTGTCGTGCGCATCGACAGCCCCGGGGGAAGCGCAGTGGCAAGCGAACTTATTCGGCGCGAGCTCGAGCTTGTGAAGAAATCCGGCAAGCCCGTCGTCGCGAGCATGGGCGACTATGCTGCAAGCGGCGGCTACTGGATTGCGACGGCTGCCGACAAAATCATTGCCGACCCCATGAGCATCACGGGCTCAATCGGCGTTTTCGGCATCGTGCCGCGCTTTGACAAGACGCTCGATCGGGTTTCAGTGGGATCGGGGGGCGCTTCTACGACTTGGCTTGCCTCGGCAGAAAATCCGCTCACTGCGATGACGCCTGGCTTTGAGCGCATGATGCAGCTCACGGTGGCGCGCACCTATAAGGATTTCGTTGCGCTCGTCGCCAAGGGCCGCAAGCTCACCGAAAAGCGCGTCACTGAACTCGCGCAGGGGCGCGTCTACACGGGCAGGCAAGCCGTTGAAAGAGGCTTGGCCGACAGTTTGGGCGGCATGACCGAGGCCATTGAAGCGGCAAGAAAGCTCGCCAAGGCTTCCGGGGCGCAGCCGCTGTGGTTTGAAAAAAAGCAAGGCCGATTGAGCATGCTTTTTAATGAACTCTTGATGCGCGCAGCAGCCTTTGCCGGCGTTGAAATGGGTTTGCCGGAAGCGCTTAAAAAACCAGCTGATGAAGCGCTTCGATTGACGCAGCTTGTCGATGCTCCTTCAAGCGTCTACGCGCATTGCTTGTGTACAAGACCGTAAAACAACGTTTTGCTCGACAAGGAATTCTCAAAAGGCAAAGCCCGCCGGCAGACGGCTGCGGCGGGCTTGAGGCGGCTATAGGCCCATATGGAGATAGGAATTAATAGTTCCAGCCTTCCTTGAGCCAGCGGGCGACGTCAAGCGCGCAGTAGGTGAGGATGCCGTCGGCTCCGGCGCGCTTGCAGGAAATCATGGTTTCCATCGTGATGCGCTTTTCGTCGATGCAGCCTGCGGCGGCCGCGCACTTGATCATGGCGTACTCGCCCGAGACGTGATAAACGAAGGTGGGAGCCTTGAATTCATCCTTGACGCGGCGCACGATGTCCAAATACGGAATGCCGGGCTTGACCATCACCATGTCGGCGCCCTCGGCGAGATCAAGACCCACTTCCCAGAGCGCTTCATCGCCATTGGCGGGATCCTGCTGATAGACCGCCTTGTTGGACTTGCCCAAGTTCGAGCTCGAGCCCACGGCGTCGCGGAAAGGTCCGTAGAAGGAGCTCGCGTACTTGGCCGAGTAGGCCATGATGCGCGTGTTGATGTGGCCCTCGGCTTCGAGCATTTTGCGAATGACGCCGATGCGGCCGTCCATCATGTCAGAGGGGGCGACGACGTCGGCGCCGGCCTCAACCTGCGCACGCACCTGACGCACGAGCATTTCAATCGTTTCATCGTTGAGAATGTAGCCCGTTTCATCAATGAGGCCGTCCTGACCGTGCGTGGTGTAGGGATCGAGCGCAACGTCGCACATGACGCCGAGCATCGGATACTTTTCCTTGATGGCCTTGACGGTGCGCGGAATCAGTCCGTCGCCGTTTGCGGCTTCCACGCCGTCGGGCGTCTTGAGGCTGTCTTCGATGTGCGGGAAGAGCGCCACCATCGGGATGCCGAGATCAACCATTTCGCCGCAGACTTCGAGCAGCTCGTCGATCGTGTAGCGGCAAACGCCGGGCATGGTCGGAATCGGCGAGCGGGTGCGCTCGCCTTCCTGCACGAAAACCGGAAGAATGAGATCGTTGACGGTGACGACGTTCTCGCGCATCAGACGGCGGGAAAAATCGTCGTGGCGCATGCGGCGCATGCGCACCATGGGATACTGTCCAAGCGTTTGCATAGTGCTGTTGTCCTTCAAATAAAAAAATCAAGTCGCAAAAATAACGTCAATTGCCGGCGGGTGCGGCGCTCAAGCGTCCGTCGGGATCAATCCAGGATAGAAGCGTTGCCTGAAGCTCTTCGACCCCTTCTTTTTTGAGGCCCGAAAAAAGCTGTACCGAGACGTGTTCGCCCAAAGACTGCGCGCGGCTTCTTGCTTTGGCAAGCACGCTTGCGCGCTCAGCTTTTTTGATCTGGTCGCACTTGTTGATGAGCCACAGCTGGCGCACGTGGCTGCGGGAGCTGAAAAACTCAATGAGCCACTCGTCGGCCGGCATAAAGGGGCGGCGGGCGTCCATCACGATCACAATGCCGGTAAGCGACGGCCGGTTCGCAAGGTAGCCTGCGATCAGTTCGCTCCAGCCCGAGCGTGTTTCAGCAGCAGCTTTGGCGTAGCCGTAGCCCGGCAAATCCACGAGAAAGCCCACATCCTCGCGCAGGGGCTTTTGCGGCGTGGACTGCGGCAGTCTGCGTGAGAGAGCAAAAAAATTGATGAGCTGCGTGCGGCCCGGCGTTTTGGAAGCAAACGCCAAGCGGCCTTGGCGCGTGAGCACATTGATGGTCGTTGATTTGCCGGCGTTTGAGCGCCCGGCAAAGGCGATCTCGGGCAGCCCTGCGCCCGGAAGCTGGGCGATGGAGGCTGCCGACGTGCGAAAACGTGCTGAGTCAAAAAGCGACACGGCGCAAAATCCTTCTGTGTTTTGAGTTGAGATGCAATCTTAAGCGCGAAAGCTGACGCGCGCGTTAATTTGGCCGCGAAGACAAAAATCAGGAGAGTTTTTCTTCTGTCTTGATGACGTCAATAAAGCCCCCTCCGAGACACACTTCACCCTGATAGAGCACGGCGCTTTGGCCGGGCGTAGCCGCCCATTGCGGCTCAGGGAAGATGAGATCAATCGCATCGCTTGCCGCTGCAACAATGCGGCAGCTCCCGTCAGGCGCGCGGTAGCGGGTTTTGACCGTGACCGCGTCCTCAGGCTTAGGGGGCGTGCCCGCCACCCAGCTTGCGTGCACTGCTCTGAGGGCATCCGTCTTAAGCCATGGATGGTCGTGCCCCTGCACGACCCACAGCGTGTTGGTTTTAAGATCCTTGCGGGCAACGAACCAAGGCTTGCCGCTTCCCTCGCGACTGCCGCCGATGCCGATGCCTTTGCGCTGACCCAGGGTGTAGAAGCTCAATCCCATATGTTCGCCGATCACTTTGCCGTCATCGCGCTTGATGGGGCCGGGGTGCGTCGGAAGATACCGATTTAGGAATTCTCTAAAGGGACGCTCGCCGATAAAGCAAATGCCGGTAGAGTCTTTTTTATTGGCAACCGGCAGGCCGAGTTCGCGCGCCAAGGCGCGCACATCGGTTTTATTCATGCCGCCCACGGGAAATACCGCCTTTGAAAGCTGCGACTGATTGAGCCGGTGCAGAAAGTAGCTTTGATCCTTGGCGGGGTCAGTACCGCGCAAAAGCTCAAAGCCGTGGTCGGTTTCCCGCACGCGTGCGTAGTGGCCCGTGGCGATATGGTCGGCCCCCATGGCCATGGCGTGATCCAAAAAGGCGTTGAACTTGATTTCAGCGTTGCACAGCACGTCGGGGTTTGGGGTGCGGCCTGCGGAATACTCGCGCAGAAAATCCGCAAAGACGCGCTCTTTATATTCCTTGGCGAAATTGACGGCTTCAAGATCAATGCCGATCACGTCAGCGGCGCTTGCCGCATCGAGAAAATCCTGACGGCTTGAGCAGTACTCGGTGTCGTCATCATCTTCCCAGTTCTTCATGAAAAGACCGATGACTTCAAAGCCTGCTTTTTTCAGTAGATAGGCGCTGACGGCGCTGTCAACGCCGCCGCTCATGCCGATGACGACTGTTTTCATGCGAAAAAAAAGATAAAAAATGCCCAGGTAGGCAAAGCTTAACGCACTCTCAAAGGAAAACTATCGGTCAACGCCGCACAAAAGAAAAAAAGGCGCAAAGAGCGCTGCAAGGTGCTGCACGAGGAGAGAACTGGCAGTGGGGGGATTTGAAATGGAGCTCACAGGCCCCAACCATTTGCTTTTTCTGACGCGGCTTCAAAATGAAGCCGGCAGGTCACATGCATCCGACGTGCCGGCGCAAGGCGAAGTCTAAAACGCGCTTGCGCCAGCTTTCTTTTGCAAAGTTGCTTATTGCACGGTGGGCACGAGCGGCTCAACATTGGCCTGCGGGGCGTGGCACAGAGTGCATTCGTGGCGCGTTGCCTGCATCACGAGCTTGCCGTCAGTCTTTTTCCAGTGCGTCTCGGGCATTGAAGTGGGTTGCCCCTTGACCTTGGCTGCGCCGATTTTTTCGGCATTGCCGTGGCACATCATGCAGGGGTTGTTGTCGGCCGTGACCTTCATGCTTGAAATGTCGTGCGGAATCATGGCCGGAGCGCCAAGCTGGGTCTCGCGATAGAGTCCTGCGCCCATGTCGTAGGCCTGAGGCGTGGGCGTCTCAAAGGGGCTCGTTTTCTCAAGGCTTGTTTGATTGATGTCGATGGGCTCGGCCGTCGAGCAGGCCGTAACGGCGGCAGCGGCGGCAACGGAAATCAAGGCTGTGGCAATCAGAGATTTCATGATTGTGTCTCCTGTTCGCAATTCTGTTGGGGGCGCGCGAGCTTGCGTGCATTAAAGCGCGGCGCAAAGACAATGGCGTTTTCTGCGCAGACGGCTGCGCATTTTCCGCAGCTTGTGCATTCGCCCGAGGCGATGATGCCGCAAGCGGCGGCTTTCTTGAAGTTGATGACTTGAGGTTCAGGACAGACTTTGAGGCAATCGCCGCAGTGCGTGCAGCGGCTCTCGATGAAGACGGGCTTGATGATGCCGATATTGCCCACGATGGACCAAAAGGCTCCGAGCGGACAGAGATGACCGCACCAGCCGCGCTGCACCAAAAGGGCGTCAAGGGCAAAGACGCCGGCAATGGCTGCAAAAAATCCCATGCCGATGCCCCAGACGGCCTCTCTCCAGATAAAGGCCTGCGGACTGATCCACTCAAAGGCGGCCGCGCCCGTCACGCACGAAGCAATAAGCGCGCCTGCGGCTATGCCGTAGCGCACATTGCGGTGAATGCGAAGCCAGTCGCTTCGCAAGCCCAACTTTGCGCGCAGGCTTGCCGCAGCATCCGTCACGATGTTCATCGGACAGACCCAGGCGCAGAAGGCTCGGCCTCCGACGATGATGTAAAAGCCAAGAATAAGCAAGGCTCCTGCGATCATGACGAGTTCCACGGCATGCCCGGCAAAGAGCTTTTGAAGCAGCGCAAAGGGGTCCGAGAGGGGCACGGTGCCCGCAAAAAGGCTCGAGGAGAGGTCTCCCGACAAAAGGGGCTCTCCCGCAAGCGTCCAGCCAAGCCTTGCCGTGCCGATGAAAAGCGCAAGCACGGCAAGCTGCACCGTGCGCCTTGCGCACGAGAGCAAAAAGAGCCGCAGGGCCGTGTTGGGAGTCTTTCGTGCATCAGAGTGCACTGGGTTTGAAGTCTGGGCACTCATAGCAGCGGGTCATCCATGTTGTTGAGATAATCAAGACCGCCGGGCTTGGCGGGCGCAGCCGGCGCTTCAGGCGCGGGCTTGGGCGCATGCGGGTGATGGGGCTGCTCTTGAGAACCGAGCCAGCCCAGGCGATAGTGTTCGCCGATTTTTCCCAGAAACGCCTTGCGGTCAATGATGTTGATCGCAGGACGTTCGGTGGGACAACTCCAGGTGCACAGCCCGCACCCCGTGCAGTCATCGGGATGGATGACGGGCACGAAGACGGCGTGCTTGGAGAGCTGCCGCGGGTGGGGATCAAGCGTGATGGCTTTGCCCTTGACGGGACAAATGCGAAAGCACACCTCGCAGCGCAGTCCTTGCCAGCTTAAGCACGAAGAGGGATCGATGGCGGCAATGCCCATGCGGGCCTTGCCGATGTCGTCAAACTCTCTGTCAAGGGCCCCTGAGGGGCATACGCGCACGCACGGAATGTCCTCGCACATGTAGCAGGCGATTTCGCGCGGCGTGAAAAAGGGCGTGCCGACGGGGGCGGGATCTCCAAGCCGGGCAAGCTTGAGCGTCTTGTAGGGGCAAGCCTTGACGCACAGCCCGCACTTGACGCATTTCTCGGCAAAGTCCTCTCGCGCGCCGGGCGGAATCGGCGCAAATCCTTGGGATTTGGCGTCGCGCACGAGCGCCGAAAGGCCGCAGGCCGACAAGGCAGCCACGCCTACCGCCTGCACGACGGTGCTGAGCACTTCCCGACGGTTGGCTTTGATCGTCATGTTGAAAGTCTGGTCACGTGGACAAAGTTCCCGAAGTCTGTCTGCTCCATGAGGCGCACGCTAAAAAGAAGCGCGCGCTCACAGCAGGCAGACAGTCCTCAAGAGGCTTGGTTTAGGCGCGGGTGACGCGCACGGCCGACTTCTTGTAGTCGGGTTCGGCCGAGATCGGGTCGGTTGCGTCGATGCACAGCTTGTTGGTCTGCACGGATTCGTCGAAGAACGCCATCCAGACCGTGCCGCGCGGCATCTTCATGCGGCCCTGCGTTTCAACGAGCGCCTTGATCGAGCCGCGGCGGCTCGTGATCTGCGCGATGTCGTTGCGCTTTAAGCCGCGAGTTTCGGCATCCTTCGGGTGCATGTAGAGCACGGCCGAGGGAGCCGCGCGGTGCAGCTCGGGCACGCGGCGCGTCATCGAGCCGGTGTGCCAGTGCTCGAGGATGCGGCCCGTGCACAGCATCAGGTCGTATTTGGCGTCGGGCTTTTCAACCGGTTCGGCAAACGGACGGAAGAAGACCTTGGCGCGTCCGGGCAGAGGCTTGGGCGTCTTGTCGGTGATGCCGTCAAGGTTGCCCTGCGGAATGGCCTTCATGAGCTTGCCGTAGAACTCGTAGTCGCCGTTTTTGACGTACGGGTCAAACTGCGCGTTGAAGCGGTAGCTTGTTTCTTTGCCGTTGACCACGGGCCAGGTGAGGCCGCGCACCTTCGCGTCGAGATAGGTGTCGAAATCGGCCAGATCGTGTCCGTCGCCCAGCGTGAACTGGCGGTATTCGGTAAAGACCGCTTTTTCCGGGAACCAATCAACGCCCAGCACATCGGCCGTTGAGTTGAGTGCGCCGGGGTACTTGGCGTCAGGCCACTTGCAGCTCTTTGTCTCGGGCATGCCGGCAAAGAGCACGTCGTAGAGCGATGCTTCGGGGTTGATGGCCATCTCTTTGGCCTTGTCAAGAACGTTCGGCAGAACCTTGCCGTTGGCAAGCTTTTTTTCGCCCCAGCATTCGCTTACCTTGAAGCGCTTGGCAAACTCCATCATCATGGCGATGTCCGAGCGGGCTTCTCCGGGCGGAGGCACCATCTGCTGCCAGCCCTGCGTGCGGCGCTCTGCGTTGCCGTACAGGCCCCACTTCTCAAAGATCATGGCCGCGGGCAGAATCAAGTCGGCCACCTTGGCCGAGAGCGTCGGATAGACGTCGGCGACGACGATGAAGTTCTCGGGCTTGCGGGCGGCACGAAGCCAGTGATTGGAGTTCGGAGCCGACTGGAAGATGTTGACGACCTGCGTCCACATGAAGTTCACAGAGCCGTCTTCAAGGCCGCGCAAGAGCCCCATGATGGGCTTGCCCTGCACGGGGTTGATCGTGCCTTCGGGAACGCGCCAGAGCTTTTCGGTCTTCTTGTGGTGGGCGGGATTGCCGATCAGCATGTCTGAAGGCAGACGGTGCGAGAACGCGCCCACTTCGCGAGCCGAGCCGCAGGCAGAGGGCTGGCCGGTGAGAGAAAATGCGCCGTTGCCTGGACGAGCGTGCTTGGCCGTGAGCAGATGCAGTGCGTAGATCTGTTCATTGATCCACACGCCGCGCACGTGCTGATTTGCGCCCATACACCAGAAGGAGAGAATGTCGGCCTTCTCAGAGCAGTAGAGGTCGGCTAAAGCTGCGAGCTTTTTCTTAAAGCTCTCAAGCGACTCGTCGGGATCGCCCTTGGCGAGGTTGGCGACGAAGTCAAGCGTGTAGGGTTCAAGGCCGCGGCGGTACTCTTCAAACGAGATGTGCCAGTGGCCTCCGGCGGCTGCGGCCTGCTTTTGCGCAACTTCAATGCCCGCCTTGCGGCGCTGGCCCACGGCCTCGGCCTTCGAGAGGATGATTTTGAGCTGCTTGGCCTGCGTATCCTTTTCTTCTTCGAAGCAGAACTTGTCGGTCGGACGCATGCCGTAGCCGATGTCGACCGTGCCCGTGGCAAAGACGCAGTGCTTGTTGATGAAGTCTTCGTTGTAGGCCTTGCGGCGGACGATTTCGCGGGCAAGGTAGTTGGCGATGGCGAGATCCGTATTGGGCTTGAAGATGATCTCAATGTCGGCCATGCTCGAAGACAAATTGGTGTGCGTGGTCAGATTGACGATGCGCGTGGGCTTGTGCGTGAGCTTGCGGTCGGTGACGCGGCTCCAGAGCACGGGGTGAGCTTCGGCCATGTTGTTGCCCCAGAGCACCATCGTGTTGCACTTTTCGATGTCGGCATAGATGTTGGCCGGTTCATCGACGCCGAAGGTTTGGTAAAAGCCCACCACGGCCGAGGCCATGCAAAGACGGGCATTGGGGTCGATGTTGTTGCTGCGAAAGCCTGCTTTGAGCATCTTGCTTGCCACGTAGGCTTCGGGAATCGTGTACTGGCCCGAGCCCACGATCGCGACGCCTTCGGGGCCCTTGGCCTGATAGACGCGGCGAAATTGACGCTCCATTTCATCGAAGGCTTCTTCCCAGGAGACGGGCTCGAATTTGCCGTTTTTGTCAAATTTGCCGTTGGTGCGGCGCATCAATGGCTGCGTGAGGCGATCCTGACCGTAGAGAATCTTGGCATTAAAGTAGCCCTTGATGCAGTTGAGGCCGCGGTTGACCGGAGCATCGGGGTCGCCCTTGGTGGCGACGACGCGGCCGTTTAACGTGCCGACCTGCAGGCCGCAGCCCGTGCCGCAGAAGCGGCATACGCCCTTGCGCCAGACGATGCCGGCATCGGCATCCTGCGCGGCCTGAGCGGCGGCCTGCGTAACGGGCAGACCAACGGTCATGGCCGTGGTGGCGGCCACGCCTGCCTTTAAGAGTTCGCGGCGCGAGATGGGAATGACTTTCTTGGTCATTTGACTTCTCTCCTGAAAGTCTGTCTTGGCCTTGTCGTGGAGCCGGTGCTGCTGGTGCGTAAGCTTTGCAGCAGGACGCTGCTCATCAGGCCTTTGACAGTGTTGCAACAAGGTGGTTGGTTAATGTTGTGCTGCTGGGGATGTGCTGGGACAAGTACCGGGACAAGCGCAGTCTTCGGACTCGTCGATCTTGCGGTGCACGACAAGGCTCACGTCAACGACGCCTTCGATTTTTTTGAGTGCGTTGAATTGCTCAGTCTCAGCCTCAATGCTGTCTTCGGCAATGACGACGACCAAGCGCCCCGAGGCCGCATCGGTTTGGTGAATTTCGATGCCGGGCACGGCTTTAAGCGAGTGTTCGACCTCTGAGAAGTGTTCGGGTCTGCAGGAGACGACGACACCGGATAAAAACATGGAGGACTCCTCTAAAAGATTTTGGAGGGGAGCATAAAGATTCTCTAGGCCAAGCGAGTGATAAAAAATCAGCCGCAAGTGTCTGTCTATCATATACAAGCTGATGAGAAATGCAAAAGTGCTTGCAAATCAGACGTGCTGCAAATCCATGTCGGGAAGTCGTGGAGGGTTAACGATTAATCATTGGTGGGTATGCCAAGCCGTGATTCTTTTTTGCTGCATCGGTTTGGCATGGTGGACTTGCAGCGTTGACTCGAGAGCGAGCTTGATGCCGGCATAAAAGACTTGAGCAGCATTCATCCTGCAGGATATGCAGAAGTTTTTTGCAGAGCGCGTGCGGACTGCGACTGACAAGTTCTGGTTGGATCCTCGGAGAGCAGCTGCGAGCTTCGAGCAAAA
Organism: uncultured Duodenibacillus sp.; assembly: GCA_944388865.1. GTDB lineage: Bacteria > Pseudomonadota > Gammaproteobacteria > Burkholderiales > Burkholderiaceae_F > Duodenibacillus. The sequence goes on from CALXKM010000040.1 coordinate 17,431, forward strand.
ACAAAGCGGAGCCGCTTCACGATCGGAAGCGCTCCGCTTTGTCTGATTCCCTCCCTGAAAGGGGTGAGGAAACGCGTGTGACTAACCCACCAGACGTTTCATATTCTTTTTATTAGATGTAGCCGTAGATCATACCGAGGACCCAGCCCACTGCCACGGCGGTGAGAACACCGATGAGACCCGGGGCGATGAACGAGTGATTGATCACGAACTTGCCAATGTGCGTCGTGCCGGAGCGGTCAAACGTGATGGCCGCGAGGTCAGACGGATACGTCGGCAGGATGTAGTAGCCGTAGGCGGCAGAAGCCATGGCCACGATCACTCCAGGAGGCGTGCCGATGGCGATGGCCACCGGAACGACGGTTGCCACAGCAGCGGCCTGAGAGTTCACGAGCTTGGAGACGATCAGAAGCACGATGCCGAAGGTCCAGGGAGCAACCTTGATCCAACCGGTCAGGGAGTCCTTCAGGGCGGCGATGTGGTTCGAGAACATCGTATCCGACATCCAGGCCACGCCGTAGACGGAAACGATGGCGACCATGCCGGCATTGAACACGGCGGTCTTGTTGATCTTCTTAGCGTCGCAGAACATCACCATCAGGATGCCGGCGAGCAGCATGAACATCTGGATGACGAGCGTCATCGACAGACGCTTGGAGCCGACCATCGGGCGAAGTTCAGGGACAGAACCCAGAACGGCCACAACAGCCACGGTTGCCAGGAAGATCCACAGCGAAGCCCACTGCTTGCCGGAGAACTTGACGCCGACCAAAGTGGTGGTTTCGCCATAGACGTACTTGCGCTGTTCGGGATCGGCGATCAGAGCCTGGAACTTCTCGTCCTTGTCAAGATCCTTGCCGCGGAACACGGAGAAGGTGCCCACTGCAAAGAGGCCGACGATGGCAGCCGGAATCACGATGGCAAAGAGCTGAGTGAAGCCAAAGGGCTGGCCGCCGACCATCTTGCCGTCTAGCAGAGCGATCATCGAGACGGCAGCCACGGCAGCCGGCGAGCAGATCACGCCCATCTGAGCGGCGATCGTCGAAGCAGCCATCGGGCGTTCCGGACGGATGTTGTTCTTGATGGCCACGTCATAGATAATCGGCAGCATCGTGTAGACAACGTGGCCCGTGCCGCACAAAACGGTCAGGAACCAGCAGAGGTACGGAGCTAGATAGCAGACTGCGCGCGGATGACGACGCAGGATCTTTTCGGCGATGGACAGCAGGCAGTCAAGACCGCCGGCGGCTTGCATGGTTGCGCCGGCGCACACCACAGCCATAATGGTCAAGATCACGTCAACGGGCGGCTTGCCGGGCTTGAGACCGAAGCCGAAGATGAAGATGATCAGACCAATGCCGCCCATCAGGCCGAGGGTCATACCGCCTCTGGGCGCCGCATAAAACAAGCAGGCCAACAGCACAGCGAGCTGCAGCCAAAAATCAAAACCAATAGACATTTCTCTTTTCCCCTCGGTAGGTTAGGACGGTGCAATTATCTGATCAGTTGCACTCCTTAGGGGGTAGGACTTCGAGGCTATTTTGCAATCTTTTGACCTGTGTCGAATTGTTAGTAATCTTTACGATTTCGGAGAAATGTGCGGTATACCACTGCTTTTATCCTATCTTTCATATCGTGAAAGGACTAAAAATCAGGGAAAAATAAAGAGGGTTTGACAGGGGAAACGATATACCTCTCACGAGGTATATTGATGTAAAAAGAAAACTAGACGTTCAAATATGGTGATATCCCTTAGGCCAAGCTGATGATTTTTAGAAAAATGATGAGAGACGTTTCTTCGGCAAATAGTTCGCCGCAAAGAAACGAACGTGTTTTTTGTCATGCAGCCGCATTGCAAAAGAATTGAGGTCTATTCAATTTCGTATGGCCAATCAAGAATGCCGCCGAAGTTGACGACATCCTGCCAGCCGCGATCGTGCAGGAGCTGCGCGGCAATGCCGCTGCGTCGTCCGCTGCGGCAGTAAAGCAAAAATTTGGCGGTTTTGTCGGAGAGCGTCTCAGGAATTTTTCCTTCAACGATTGCATCAAGCTCAATGTTGATGGCGTTCGGAATATGACCGGCGGCAAATTCGGCCGGCGTTCGCACGTCAATCACCGTCAAAGGTGCGTTCGAGAGCATGAGCTTTCGAGCTTCGTCCTGCGGCATGTCAAGGTTGGGCATAAAAAGACTCACAAAACAGAAAAATGTAGAAAAAAGAAGACGACCGGCTTGGCAACGTACAGGAGAGTCTATTCTCAAAGAAAATGGCAATGCAAAAAAAGCCCCGCAAGCGCTCTTTTTGCAGAACGCTGCGGGTCTGACGATTGTCCGAAGAGTCCGGCATCAAGCGGCGGTTAAGCCGCAGACGCCTGTTTTCTTATTTTTGATTAAAAGCGATGTGCTTTGCCGCCTTCGCTGCCGGCGGGCTTGGCCGTGCGGCAGGGCTTGATGACGATCGAAGGCTTGGTGGCTGCGCCCGAAGGCAGCGGCGCAATCGCGTCAACCGTGCCGTACTTGCGGCGTAGCTCCTCAATGTCGCCGAAGTCAAGCGCTCGCTCCGGGCAGCTTTCCACACATACAGGCATGCCGCCTTTTTGCGTGCGCTCCAGGCACCCGTCGCACTTTCGCATCTTCATTGCCTTCTTGTCGAGCTGCGGCACGCCGTAGGGGCATGCCTTGGCGCACATGCCGCAGCCGATGCACTTGGCCGTGTCGATGACGACCAGACCGTCTTCGGCGCGTTTGAAGTGCGCACCCGTCGGGCAGACCTTGACGCAGGCAGGATCGGCGCATTCGTTGCAGCCCATCGAGACGTAGTAGGCATAGACGTCCTGACGCCAGGTGCCGTCCCAGTTCTTGCGCCAGGAGCCTCCTTCGTACTCAATGACGCGGCGCAGATTCAGGCCGACGGGCATGTTCTTGAGGTCGGCGCAGGCAACCGAACAGGTGCGGCAGCCGGCGCAGCGGCTCACGTCGATGAAAAAACCTTTTTGTGACATTTGTCGTTCTCCCCGTCATCAGGCCTTGCGAACCTGAACCAAAATGTTGTGCTGCGCATTGCCCTTGCCAAGCGGGCTCGGACGGTGCGCGGTGAGCGTGTTGATGCAGCCGCCCACGTCGATGCGCTTGCCGTTGATCATCTCAGGCTTGTACCAAGCGCCTTGCGGGATGGTGACGACGCCGGGCATGATGCGGGGCGTCACGCGAGCAGGCAGCCGAACCGTGCCGCGGTCGTTGAAGACGTCGACCATGTCGCCGTCGGCAATGCCGCGGCTTTGAGCGTCGAGCACATTCATGAAGACCACGTCGGGGTGCAGCTCACGCAGCTTCGGGAGGTTGTGGAACGTCGAATGAATGCGGCCGTGACCGTGGAAGCCGAAGCACTGCAGCGGATACTTCTTGGCCTTGGGGTCGCCCGGCATGTCCCAGGTGCTCCAGAAGACGGGGATCGGGGAAATGACGTCGCCCTCGGCAAGCTTCCAGTCGCTGACCATCTTGGCAAGCGACTCGGAGTAGATTTCGATCTTGCCCGAGGCGGTCTTGAGCTTATTCTTCTCAGGATCCTTGCGGAAGGCTTCAAGCGCGATCGGATCCTTGCGCACGCCCCAGAGCTTGGCCATGCCGTTTTTCCAGAACGTATCGAAGTCAGGCAGCGAAGGCACCTTCTTGCGCGTAGCCTCGTAGCACCAGCGCACCCATTCGTCCTGCGTGCGGCCTTCGGTGTAGGCCTCTTCAAGCCCAAGCTCCTTGGCAATCAGGCGGCAGATTTCCCAGCTTGACTTCTGTTCGTACTGCGGCTCGACAGCCTTCTGGATGGCGAGCATGCAGGCCACGTCGCCGTGGCTGCCGCCCTGGCAGGCCATATCGTTTGTTTCAGGCCCCAAGATGTCGGGCAGGAGGATGTCGGCATAGCGGCACGAAGGCGTCATCATGTTGTCGCAGACAACGAGGAATTCGAGCTTGGTTTCATCGGCAAGCACCTTGTCGGTCCAGTTGCAGTCTCCGTGCTGGTTGATCATCGTGTTGCCGCCCGAGTTGACGATCATCTTGATGTTTTGGGTGAGCCGCTCTGCGCCCTTGATGCCGTCGGTGGTGCGGGTCATTTCCTTGCCGCGAAGGATAGCATCGGTCCACAGATACACCGGGATCGTCGCCTTTACCGGGTTCTTGCCTACGGGCAGATACACAGCCGGGAAGGGCGTGTTGCCTTCATGCTCGCCCGAGTTGGTGCCGGGCAGACCTACCTGGCCCAAAAGGATGGGCACCATGGCGATGGCGCGGGCCGTTTCTTCGCCGTTGGCCTGACGCTGCGGACCCCAGCCTTGAGAGACGAAAAGCGGCTTGGTCTTGGCCATTTCGCGCGCAAGATTGCGGATGACGTCAACCGGAATGCCGGTGATTTTGGAAGCCCACTCGGGGGTCTTGGGCGTCTCGTCCTTGCCGCGGCCCAAAATGTAGGACTTGTAGTCGCCGTTTTTGGGAGCAGAGGCAGGAAGCGTTTTTTCGTCGTAGCCCACGCAGTACTTGTCAAGGAATTCCTGATCGACCCAGTTGTGGGTGATGAATTCATAGGCAAGCGCGCCCACGAGCGCCGCGTCGGTGCCCGGGCGAATGGGAATCCACTGATCAGCGCGCGTGGTGGCGGTATCCGTAAAGCACGGATCGATGACGATCATGCGCGGACGGTGACGCGTCATGGCGGCATCAACCTGAAAGCCCTTGCCGCCGCCCGAGGGACGCATGACGGAGAAGTTGTTGCCGAAAACGACATAGAGTTCGGCGTTGGCGATTTCGCTTGGAAGCGAGGCGGGACGCCCGCCGTAGGTAAATGGAAACGACGCCTGAAGCTGGGCGTTGGAATAAGAGCCGTAGTACTTCAGATAGCCGCCCATCAGGTTCATCAAGCGCTGCCAGGAGCGGCGAGAGCTCACAATTGACTGCTGGCCCGAGCAGTACTGCCAGTAGATGGCCTCGTTGCCGTAGGTTTCCTTGATGCGCTTCCATTCAGAAGCAATGGTCTTGATGGCCTCATCCCACGAGATGCGCTCAAACTTTCCTTCGCCGCGTTTGCCTACGCGCTTCATCGGATACTTCAAGCGGTCAGGCGAATAGATGCGCTCGCGCATCGAGCGGCCTCTTTGGCAGGCACGCAGCTGACGGGGCCCGAGCGTTTCGGGCTGGGTGTTGTCGGTTTCAATGCGAATGACCTGGCCGTTTTTGGTAAAGCAGCGAACTGGGCAGCGCTGACCGCAGTTGATGACGCAGGCGCACCACTTGTAGTGGCCGTAGTCCTCAACGGCAGCGGCAACAGCCTGCGCGACGTGACTCAGCGGAAGACCGCTTGCGGCCAGAGCCGACAGAAGCGTTCTTCTCGAGATCGAGAAATCAAGCATGTTTTCATCTCCTGATAAAGCAGACCCATCGGCCGACGGCTGTCGTTTTTTGTTGTGCCGGGCTTGCAAAGGAATAAGTCTGCAGTGGGGGTAAGCGTGGCTGCGATGCAAGGCGCATTTCGCGCACAGCCCGCAGAGTCAGTCTACGGGATAACGCCTATCGGCAGAGCTTCTTTGAATGTAAATTCAGACGGTGCTTTTTTGACGCAGGGCAAGCGAAAGATACTTCTATGGCTTCCTTGCTCGAAAGTTCTTCTTGGGACTGCAGTCTTTACTGGAGAAAGTGCTTGAAGGTAAAATCGAGCGCCTGGTCATCACCCATAAAGATCGCCTGCTGCGGTTCGGGGCCGAGCTGATTTTCTCCATATGTGAAATGCAAAACGTTGAAGTGGTGATCATCAACAAAGGAGAAGAAGCTTCGTTTGAGGAGGACCTGGCCAAAGATGTTTTAGAAATCATCACCGTGTTCAGCGCCCGCTTGTACGGTTCACGCAGTAAGAAAAATCAGAAGCTGATAAACGGGATGAAAGAAGCTGTAAAGGCAGCTCAGTAGATTGAAAGACAAATCGAATGAGTATTCATAGAGCCCACAAAATCGAGCTCATTGTTGATGAAGAACAGGAGCTGTATCTGAAGAAAGCGGTCGGCTGTGCCCGATTTGCTTTTAATTGGGCATTAAACGAATGGATCCGGGAGTATGAAGCCTATAAAAAGGATCCATCCCTTCCGAAACCGAATCAATACAGCCTGCGCCGAAAATTAAATGCCATCAAGCGAGAGCAGTTTCCGTGGATGATGGAAGTCACCAAGTGTGCCGTGCAGATGGCCATTATTCAGTTAGGTCAGGCCTTTGCAAATTTTTGGAGAGATCCCGAACACTTCAAGTATCCGAAGTTCAAGAAAAAGTACGTCCACGACAGCTTTACCATCAGCAATGATCAATTTGAAGTCGAAGGTTCACGCATTCGCATACCGAAGCTCGGCTGGGTGCGAATGCGTGAGCCGTTGCGTTTCAAAGGGGCCAAAATCCTTTGGGCAACGGTCTCGCGGCACGGCAAACGGTGGTACGTGAGTCTGAGCTGTGAGCTTGCCGATCTGAATCATCTGACACCGGCCAAAAACCAAGGCACGGTGGGAGTGGATTTAGGGGTGAAGTCTCTGGCGGTACTCTCGAATCACAAGATGTTTGAAGCGCTGCAACCTTTAAAGGAAAGTCTGTCGAAGCTTCGCCGACTGCAAAGGAAGTTGGCGAGAAGTAAGAAAGAAGGCAAAAACCGTACAAAGCTGGTGTTGGAAATTGGCGAGATGCATCGCAAGATTTTCAATTATCGGCAAAACGCTTTGCATCAGCTCACGAACTATTTGACCACTCGCTTTTCACGGATTGTGATCGAGGATCTGAATGTGAGCGGAATGCTCAAAAATGGGAAATTATCCCGCTGCATAGCGGATGTGGGGTTTTATGAGTTCAGACGGCAGCTGATGTACAAGGCCGAGCAAAGGGGCTGTGAGGTGATCATAGCGGATCGGTTTTATGCGAGCTCGAAGACGTGCGGCTATTGCTGTCAGAAAAACGACGAGCTCACGCTTTCGGACAGACACTGGAAGTGTCCGCACTGTGGAGCCGAAATCAAAGATCGGGACTTCAATGCGGCAATAAATTTAAAAAGATATACCGAGCGGCCGGACTGATTTTGATGAGTCCGGCTGTGCCGTGAGTTACACGGTCAACGCCTTTGCCTGCCGAGAAAGGGAGAAAACTCGGAATATGACCCGAGGCAGGCCTGAAGGATTCTCGCAAGAGAGTTTTTCAGTGAGAGATGAGCTCTGGCTTCAGAGAGATTTGAAGTGAAACTTATCCCGATGATGGAGGAAGGAAAACCCGGAATTGAGTAGATATTTTGAGTATATCTAATTAATTTCGAGTAAGTTTTTCGTAACGGTTTGGGGAGAACATTGGGAAAAGCCGCCAGTTTAGGATATGAAGACTGTGCCTATGGCAAAGTGCGTACAATGAGGCGGCCAAATGACTTTCGGGAGAAGAACTCGTGCAGAAAAAGACCATTTTGTTTGCCGCAGCGGCTTTTTTCATCGCTGCAAGCGGGGCTGTATTTGCGGCAGGAAATGAACATATCGAGTCGTTCAATAAGGCAAAAAAGCTCCTTGAACAGAAGGTGTATTTTGATCATCGCGTTACCTTCTATTGTCAGGCCCCCTTTGATGCAAAAAAGCGCATTACACTGCCTGAGGGTTTTTCTGCGCCCAAGCACGCCAAGCGCTCCTCGAGAGTCGAATGGGAGCACGTGGTGCCGGCGGAAAACTTCGGTCGGGCGTTTGTTGAGTGGCGCGAAGGAAATGCAACGTGCGTCGACAGCAAGGGCCGCAGCTTCAAGGGAAGAAAGTGCGCTGAAAAGGTCAATGCTTCCTATCGCTTGATGCAGTCAGATCTCTACAACCTCTATCCGGCCATCGGATCGGTAAACGCCATGCGGTCAAACTACCGCTATCAGATGCTGCCGGGGGTGCCCAATACGTTTGGCACCTGCGCCATGAAGATTGACGGGCGGCGCGCCGAGCCGCCTGAATATACGCGAGGGGCGATTGCGCGCACTTCTCTTTATATGGAAGACGCCTACAGCGTCTACAAAATGTCTAGTTCGCAGAGAAAGCTGATGCAGGCTTGGGACAAGATGCACCCTGTGGATCAATGGGAGTGCCTGAGGGCCAAGCGCATTGAAGCCATTCAGGGAAATGAGAACAAGTTTGTGAGCGAGCCTTGCCGCAGGAAAGGGTGGTATTAAAAATCGGGTCTTATTGAGCCTACTCAGAGTCAATTCGCTTCACGTTTTCCATTGGAGGGATTGCCAAAGGAAAAGTCACGATTAAACCAATTGACATAACAAGCTGCTGCAGCTTGCTGGCCAAAACGCAATAAACCGGCTTAATAAACTGATCGTAAATTTCCTGACGACGATCCTCATAGTTTTCAAGCGGCTCATCAAATAAATAGGCAATCCGTCCAGTACAAGATGCAGAGTACATTGGAGTCTTGTCATCAGCCAGCATTCCTTTCGAAATCAGCGTGCCTTCCACAATAAGTTTCTTTCCATCATTTCTCAGTTTGGTTGTAACCGGAAAAGACAACTGCGTGGTTCCCTTCAACGATTGAGACGTGAAAACGTTTGGATTGGACGTCACGCTAACCGAAGTAATGAGCAACGGTTCTTCTCTGATAACTTTCATACCGCAGTGCTCCAGACCCCCTGTTTGATGCGAGGCATGATGCCAACTTCTTCACGAACGGAAGTCCTAGGTGCCAGCCGCACCACATCGCATCTGTACTGAGCGTCCATATCTAACCAGAAATCTGGCGTGCCTCCGAGCAAAGCAGATAACTTATCTGCCATAACGGACGACACAGCAATACATCCGCCAAGAAATGCCTCAAAATCGGATTCCCCTAATCCAAGAGCATCACGGGCACACTCACGGCGGCAAGTCCCATCCTCAATTGCATCTCTGAGCAATTCACCCGGGGGTGTGGACCAATTCCTTACAAAACCTTTAGTCATGGTAATTCCCGATAACCTCAATGCTGATGATCGTGACCGCTGTCCAGTCGATACCACCATCAGCCTTCCTTGGCTCAGGTTTATGTCCTGACGCAAAAACAAGCCTCATCTTTTCGTCAAGCCAAAACGCTTTCTGTCCGGCACGATTACCAACAAGGTCATGCAAACCGCCAAGCGGTGGTATGTCAGAAACCTTTTCCGCTGCCTGAAGCATACTGAGGTATCTCTGCAGCTTTTTTGAGCATGCCTGGCCTATTTTGCGCTTTGCTACTGCGTTGTCTTCGCATATTTCGGCTATATCTGAGTTTGCAGACAGTATCTGCATCGCGCTTCTTGTAGACGTCTCGAGCATTATAGAGTCTCAAGCGACCACTCTGAAAGCAACAACTGCGGGTACCACATCGACGGGGAAGGCGCGAACAATAAGACTGGGCTGATGAGGATTCTCTATCAAAAAAAGGAACGTGGCCTTGCAGCAAGATGTGTTGTGTGCAATCACCTGTGCATCATTTCGCGCACTTTTTGAGCTACAGTTTTGCCAAGCAACTCGTGTTCTTCGCTTGTAAGGTGCACGTTGTCTGGCTGATCGGGAAGTCCCACGACAGCGCCGCCGTCAAAAAATTGAGCTCCCGCGGCGGTCACGGCTTTTTCGATGATGGGCCCCCAGACTTTGGTTTTGGCAAGCGACCCGGCAAAAAAGTCGCCATAGGGAGTATGGTCGCCATCCATAGGAGGCGGCAGCACGATGAGTACGCGCGGAGCCTTGTAGTCGGTGCGGCTTTGCCAGCGGGCATTGATAACGCAGCGCGTGAGGTTTGCTAATCCTTGAGCGACGTCTTGAGCTTCACGGTGGTGCCCTGCCTTGAGGTCGTTGGTACCCAGCATAATGATGACCAGATCAACGGGCATGTTGGCTGAGAGAGCTGCTGGCAGCGTCGTCAAGCCGTTGTAGGTGATGCCCGGAATCTCACCGCTTCCCGTGCTGATCGGTTCGTCAAGATCTGTTGTGCGCCCGCCCAAAGCATCGACCTCAATGTGGTATTTGTCGCCCAGAACTTTGCCCATCTGATAAGGCCAGGTCTTTTCCAGAGGAAGTCTGGAGACGATTTTTGTTTTGGGCTCATACACCCAGCCGAAGGTGTTGGAGTCTCCGTAGACGAAGATGGTCTGCTGCGTGCTGCTCTGGTCGTTCTGAACGGAATTTGACGCGGCAAAAGATGTCGGCACGACGCAAAACGAAATGGCGGCGGCAAGAACAACGGCCGATTGGGAAGCAAAAGCAGAAACTTTCATGGTCTGAGGAAATTAATCTTGTGCCTACACGGCAAGCTCAAGGTAGATGACGTCGAGGTAGCGCCCGAACTTGCAGCCGGCTTCGGTGAGAGTGCCCACAAAACGAAAGCCCAGCTTTTCGTGCAGCTTGATGCTTGCGGCGTTGTCCGAAGTCACAAGCGAGACGATGCGGTGCGTGCGGGGGTCTTTGCGGGCGGCTTCAATGACTGACTGCGCAAGCATCAGTCCCAGCCCTTGCGAGCGGTGCCCATCGGCAATGTAGACCGAAAGCTCGACGGTGCTTGCGTATGCCTTTTTGGGATTGAATTCAGAGAGGCTCGCGTAGCCCACGACGCGCCCGTCAATTTCTGCAACGTAAAGAGGGTGGTTGTCCTTGTTGTGCTCTAAAAGCCAGTGGCGGCGTTCTTCGAGCGTGGGCACCATCGTATCGAACGTGGCCGTGCTTTTTAAGACGGCATCGCGATAAATCGAGTGCAGCTCCACGAGGTCGATTTCTTTGGCGGGACGAATGGTCACGGCTTCACCCTCACGACAAAAGAAGAAACACTCTGCCATTGTAGGGAGCTCTCATGAATTTCAAAATAGGGCGTAGTGCCTAGTTGTAGTTCATTGAAAAAACAGGAAAAAACGGCCTGCTGCGATAAGTTCTTGCAACAGGCCGTTGTCGTGGGAAAGCCATTGGAAATGGCTTTGATTATCCTCCGTAAGGCTCCCACTTGCCGCGGTTGAGCTTCAGATAGTCGCGTCCCTTGTATTCAAGAACGGCAGCCTGACCGTTTTCGGAAACCATATGGGTTTGCGGCAGATCCTTGACAAGAGTCTCAAGCGGCACGGCTCCTGAGTTCTTGGAAAAGAAATTCGTCTCAATCACGCGCCCAATCAAGGTTGAGAGCGCCAGATAGCTCGAATTGCCCGAAACGTGAATCTGATTCTTGGGCAGATCTTTAAGACCAATGAACTTCACAAGCACCGGCACCTGCGTGATGCGCCGGCTTGGGATGTCGCGCAGACGCGGTGTTTGAATCTTGTCGCCCCTGACGGCTGCGCCGTGCTCGGGCACAACGACCAAAAGCACCTTGCGGCGGCCGCGTTCAAGTTCGTTGATAAAGGTATTTAACGAATCCAAAAACGTCTTGGCGCGCGGCTCAAACGCTTCCCAGCGGCTGTGCAGCGGCAGGCGGTTGCCGTCGTGCAGCGCGATGAAGTTAAAAAGCGACACCGAGCGCTTGTCCTTGTCGCGGTTCATGACGCGCGTCCAGTGGCGCAGCACCGAGAGGGTATCGGCAATTTCTTCATTGTTAAACGACATGTACTTCAAGGGGTACTTGCGTTTTTCAAAGGGAGCGGTGAGTCCTGCCTGCGTTCTCATCGTGTTGAGATAGTTGTCGTAGACGCCGCTGTGGTCCAAAAAGAGATGCTGCTTAAAGCCCAAAGAGTCCAAGCGATTCATGATTTCGCAATCGGGCCGTCTGGCGTCGTACAGACCATCGTGCGAGGGCTGACCGCAGGCGCTTGTCAAAAGACGCAAAGCTGCCGGCCCCGAATAAGACGTTGCCGAATTGAACTTGTCAAAGCGAATGTTAAAGCGCGAAAACACGCGGTGATTCTGCAGATTTGCCGCTTCCAGATCATCATTTGAAAGCGAGCAGATGTTGAGAATGATGATGTCAAAGGGCGTGTCTTTGGCTGAAATCCCTGTTGGGAACTGCGCCATGCGCTCTTTTTCATAGTCCAAAAAGGTCTTGTACCAGTTTTCAACTTCCTCAGTTGGCGCAATTGCATCCGGATCCTGGACGGCAGCGGCCTGACTGAGAATTTCCGAGGGTGTCTTCTGCGCCTGGTCTGCGACCAACAAGGGCTGCGTGCGAACGGCGGGGGCAGGCTCCATAAAAAGCGGCTGCACGACGAGAAAAGCCATGTAAAGGGCCGTGATCGTCGTCACCCGCACGAAGTCGCGCAGCAGATAGTAGGCGAGAATGATCACCACGCCCCAGCCCACCATCCGGAAGTTGATGAAGTCCCAGGCTAGCTGCACGACGTAGTTCACAGAAAAGCCGGCAATGCCAGAGGTGTTGGCAATGATGCTCTCGGGGCCCGGAAGCCAGCTCTCGGACCACAAAAGCGCGATGCCAAGCCCTATGGCGAGAGTTTGCCGCAGGCCGTTGAGCCACTTTCCCGTGACGGGAATGAGCACAAAGAGAAAGAAGACGGCATTTAAAAGTAGATCAAGCCTGAGGTAGCCTGCGTAGGCAAGCGCAAACTTGCAGATGAAGTACACGTTCCAGAGCCCAAGCCCAAAGTACGTGCGCTTGAAAATGCTGCCCTTGGCTGCTTCTTTTTTCGTCAGATCAACGAGCTCGCTTTTGCCGGTTGCGGGCGGCAGAATGTTGTCGCGCTCCTTCGTTCTAGCCTCTTTGCCGCTCACTTGGCATTACCTCCGTTGTCTTTGGCTGCAGGTGCTTCCTGCGCGGGGGTAGGGGCGGCCGCAGCAGCGGCCGTCTTGCCGGGCTTGTCAGCATCGGCCTGTTGGGCAGGAGACTCTTCGGACTTCTTCTGGGCCGCTTCTTCAGAGTCAGCAATGGGTTCCTGCGCTTCTGAAGCATCAGCGGCGGCTTGGGAGTGCTCTTTTTCCTTGGCCGCGGCCTGTTTGTCGGCACGAGCCTGAGCAGCCGCGCGCTCAAGCCTCAATTGCTGCGGGGCCTTTGAGATTTCAAGCTTGCCGTCGCGGTCAAACCGATACAGCCCCTCGTCAAAACCAGCACCGTAGAGCATCAATACGTTGCGGTAGTAGTTTTCGCCGATGATGGGTTCAGAGGCAATTACGGTGCGGATGAAGTCGGCAGTCTTCGTGCCGCGAAGCATTTCGAGCAGACATGCGCCAAAGCCGGGAGATCCTGCCTGATTGGCGGCTCCGGTCAGAATGTTGACTTTCTCGGGCGGCATGTTCATCTGTTCGGTGAGCTTGATCATCGGGTTGAACAGACGCATGAGCACATCGTAGGCCGGATCATCGGGCGAGAGCATGCCCGTCCAGAGATAGACGCGAATGGAGTTGTAGCTGCCAAGCACGTAATCATCGCCCTCGGGGGCAATGAGCTTGCCCGTCTTGTCGATTTTTGCCCAGTCCGGAGAAAAACCAGCAGGAGCCGTGCGCACAAGAGCTCGTACGGTGCCCTCGGCAACGTCCTTCCAATACGGATCTTCCAGAGCCAAACGGCGCAAAATGAAAACGGGGTAGTAGCTGGGATTGAGCGTGACGTGCGTTGCGTGATCAAAGCCGCGTCCGCCTGGGAGCATGACTTTGCCTAAGTTTTCAACGTCGCGCACGTCGCGCTTTAAAAGCTCCATCATGGCGTGAGCCTTGGCGGCATATTCCGGCGCATTCCAGATGCGGGCGGCTTCAAGCAAATCGTAGGCAATCCAAAGATCGGAGTCAGTGGCGTTGTTCGAATCAATAATGCCCCAGCCCTGATTGGTTTTGCCCCAGAGCCAGCTCGGGAGGTTTTTCGTGATGTCGCCCTTGGCGAGATTTTTCTCGGTCCACTCCAAAAGCTTGTCAAATGTCGCTCTGTCGTTGGCAACGAGAGCAAAGAACATGGCGTAGGACTGACCTTCGCTTGTCGTAATCGCTCGTGCGTCGCTGTAGTCAATGACGCGATAGGACTTGTCGATGTTGACGGCTTTGAAGCTGTCCCACAGCGGCCAGGCGTGAGCCGAGAGTGCGACGGTGGTCATGGCGGTCAATAGCCCCGCGGCAAAGAAGTGTTTGATTGTTTCTTTTCTCATGATCTTCTCCGGATCCAGCGGCGCATATAAAAGAAGATGCCGGCACCGGCAGCAAGCGCTGCGGCAAGCGCACAGAGCACCAGAATGAAAGGACGATCGGCAAGCGAGAGCCACACGCGTCTGAACCAGGGCATGTCGCCTACGGTGTAGGTCGAGGAGGCTGCGAACCCCGTGAGGCTGTCTTCGCCAAGGAAAACCGTGCCGCCTGCGGCAGCGGCAAGATCGCCCGGCTTGGCAATGCGCGTATTGAGAATGTGCGCGCCGTTTGCGCCTTCAGAAAAAAGCGCAACTGCCGTGCGGCCGCTGTCAACTGGAGACTTGGCCGAGGTGATGGCGGCAAAGCCTGTGCTTAAGAAATGCGCATCGTCGGCCGAGGCTTCTAACTTCTCTTCGGAGGCTGCGGGCTTTTTAAACCAATTGGCCAAAGCCTGATTGAGCACGTCTGCAGAATCGGGGCTGATGTCGAGAACGCCTTGAGGCATGCTGCCCACAATCAAAAGATCCTTGTTTTTTAAAAGCGATGCGTCGGCAGGCGCAGCCACGGTGATATGCACGGGAGCCGCGCCCGTGACCGCACCGATGCGTCCGATCGCATTAAAGAGCGTGGTGAGCATCGATGGCGCAGCGTTGTCTTCAATGACTGCCGCAGTCTGAGAGAGATCTGCATACTTTGAAAACGGGAAGGCTCCCTGAGCAAAAAGCGCAATTTCGGGAAGCTGCGCGTAGTGATACATCCCCGAAAATTCAATCATCGAGGAGGGATCAATCTGGATTTGGTGCGCGGTAAGCGTCGCTGCGCGGCAGTTTTCAGGCGACCCTTCATTGGCAACTGCCTGATAGACAGCTTCAAAAGAGATGTCGTTGACGGCAGCTACCCCTGCTTTGGGCGTGCCCACGGCAACAGCCGGGCCCTGCGTCAAGGGAAGCGTCAGATTCTTCGCGCCGCGGCTGGCATCTTCGGAGAGGTTTTCACTGTCGGCAAGGGCTCCGTTGACAAGCGTTCGTAACTGCGCCGACTGGCCGGCTGCGGGTTTTGTGAAGCGATAAAGAAGGTTGACGTTGACTTCCGAGGCGCTCGTGAGATAAATGTCGGGGGCAAGCCTCATCGTGAGATGCAGCGCAGGCAGGCTCGTGCCGCGCGCCGTGAGCTGCTCGGGGTACTCCATGAGTTCTCTCAGAGGCACGGCATTGTCCGTGTTGACCCAATTGCGCGAGGTGTAGGCCGATACTGGTTCAGGGGCTTTGAAGTCGGCTTTGACGCGATGGTGCGGGCCAATGAGCATTTGGCCTGAGGCCGCAAGCGCCTGAGCGGCCGTGACAAGGTCAGCTTCGGTTTTGCCCGCTATCACAAGCATTTTTTCGTGAAGGCTGCCGGGAGCGTCAAGCATAAAGAGCTCAGGTCCTTCAAAGGGCGCAAGCTCAGCCAGAAAGTCCGGGCGCTTGTCATTGGTGGCAAAGACGACAAAGTGGCCGCTTCCGGGAATTTCAGAGTAATAAACGGGAAAGCTTGCGCCGCGCCAGCCCGCAATGGCTCCCGTGTGGCCAGCCATGATGGCAGCGGCTTCTTTTTCTGCGCGCCCCGGGGCGGAAGCAAATACAAAGGGCAGTACGGTGGAGTCAGAGGAGGCCGCGTCAACAAAGGGCAGGGGCAGTTGCGCCAAGTCATTTGAAAGCCTCAAGCTTTGCTTGGTGAGCGTCAGGCGGCTAGTCGGCGCAACGTCAAGCCAAAGCGCCTTATTGCTTTCGTTTTCGCAGACAATTTGGTAGTGGCCGACAAACTCGACGGCAAGCTGGTTGCGCGACTTCATCGCCTTGGCGTTAAGGGGCACCGAGATGTGGGCGGGCTTGCCGATGGTGTCCTTGGTAAGCGCCTGCGAGCCCTGCAGTTCACCGTTTAAAAAGACGTTGATCTGCGAGGTGGCGGGCAAAAGCGAAGGCGAGGCCGTGAAGTCAAGCTCGAGCACGGCGCTGCTTACAATTTCATCGGCCCTAACGCCGAAATCAAAGTACTGCGTCGGGGTTGCTCCAGTGAGCTTAACGGCCGTTGCCTGACCGCCCGGCACCAAACCAATGAGGTCAAGCAACTGCGTTGTGCTTGCCGTGGCATCCGTTCGCCAAACGGGGGCTGGGACATTTCCGGCAGCAGCAAGCGCTGCATCTGCAGCCACTGCCGAGATAAGCGCAGTGCCGACAAGCAGTGCGCCTGAGCAGGCTAGTGCGCAGGTGCGCGCCTGCAGGCGTGAAGCAAATGCGGATCGAATGGACAAGAGCAGTGATGGCTTCATGACTATTTTCACCATAGAAAATCAAGCCGCTGCCTGCGGCACGCGAGGCAGCAGCGACAAAATGTAGCGAAAGGCGGCTCCGGCTTTGCCGGGCAAAAATTCAATCAAAGACTTGTAGCCGTACCAGGCGAGTTTCCCCAGCCGCACAAAGCCCGCCACGAAGCGATCGTCAACGTGTCCCTTGGGGGGAATGGCCCACATGCCTTCACGGGCAAAGGTGCAGCGGTTAAAAAGAATTTCATCCGTGCTTGAGGCAAAGTCAAGGGCGGCTTCAAAGGCTTGCGGCTCAATCTTGATGACGTGCGCCTTGAAGCGGTGCGTTTGACCGCGCGAGGCGATGTCGATGAAGATTTCGTCCGCCAATGAAAGGCAAGAGAGAATTTCGCTTGAAGCGGCAACGCGCAGTTCTTGCTGGGAGTATTCGCAAAGCTGGGCTTTTTCGGGAGCGTTGTCGCTCTTTTTTAGAGCAACTCCGACGGGAATATCAAGCGGGATGCGCGGCAGACGGTGCTTTTGCACTTCTTCGACGGCAACGGCAGCAGCCGCTCCGAGCACCATCAGGTTGTAGACGATCCAGCCGATGTTGATGGCAAGCGTTGAAACTTGAGGATCAGCGGCCGTGACGGTTTTATAGATGCCCACAAGAAGTCCCGCGAAATTTAAAGCAATCAAAATAAGAACCGGCTTGGCAATGCCCCAGTCGACGTACTTCTTGTCAATCGTCATGCCTTTAGCCGTGACGTTGAATTTGCCTTTGTGCGGGAAGATCAAGGCAACCGTCGTGGGCAGCAGAATGTACCAGGAGAGCACCGTCTCATAGACGCCGCTTAAAAACGGATAGCGATAGCCCCTTTGCAGAATCTGATTGGTGATGGCCGCATGCACCATGTGCGGAATGACGTAGGCAAAGATGGCTGCGGCCGTGGCGTAGATCACGTATATGTCGGCAAACATGTAGGGAAGCGGCGCAACCAAAAAGATTAGGCGCGGCAATCCGTGCAGAAAGTGCACCATGGCATTGAAAAAGCAAAGCCGCTGAGGCAGCGACAAGCCTTTGCCCAAAAGGGGATTATCGAGCCTAAAAATCTGAATCATGCCGCGCGCCCAGCGGATGCGCTGACCAATATGCGCAGAAAGCGACTCGGTCGAGAGCCCCGAGGCCACGGGCTTAGAGATGAAGGCCGACTTCCAGCCCAGGCGGTTGAGCTTTAAAGACGTGTGCGCGTCTTCCGTGACGGTTTCAACCGCAATGCCTCCGATCTGCATCAGAGCAGCGCGGCGCATGACGGCGCTTGACCCGCAGAACATGACGGCATTCCAGGTGTCGTTGCCTTTTTGGATGAAGTCGTGAAAAAGCGAGTTTTCAATAGGCATTGCCCGCTCAAGGTGCAGATTCTTTTCAAAGGGATCGGGCGAGTAGAAGTGGTGCGGAGTCTGCACCAGGGCAATTTTTTTGTCTTTGATGAGCCACCCTACGGTCGAGGTGAGAAAGTCGCACGAAGGCACGTGGTCGCAGTCAAAGATCACGATGAATTCGCCCTGAGTGAGCGTAAGGGCATGATTGATGTTGCCCGCCTTGGCGTGATTGTGCTCTTTTCTTTTGATGTAGTTGACGCCGATCGATGCGGCAAACTCGGCAAACGCGTCGCGGCTGCCGTCATCTAAAAGGTGCACGCGAAGCTTTTCTTGGGGCCAGTCAAGATTGAGCGCAGCAAAAACCGTGGGCTTGATGACTTCTAAGGACTCATTGTAGGTCGGGATGAAGATGTCGACCGTGGGCCACGACGAGCGATCCTTGGGCATCGGACAGGGTTTGCGGTCAAGCACCCAGCAGACCTGAAAGTAGCCCAGCACCATGACGATGAAGGCGTAGATTTCTGCTGCCAGAAGCAAAAGACTTAAAAATAGATCAATGGGCGCAGAGGCATTGATGGTCGAGGTGCAGCGCCACCACAGATAGCGCCCAGAAACCGTGACCGAGATCACAAAGAGCACCATGAGCGTTATTCGCGCACGCACATGCGTAAAGCTCCAGGCCGAAAAGAGCATGATGGACAAAAAGATGACTTGGCCTTTGATGTCAAAGGGCTGCGTGATGCACAAAAGCGCCAAGGCGGCGATGACGACGGCAGCAGTTCTTACAAGCAGCTTTTGAAATTTGCTTGAAGCTGCCGTTGAAGCGTCAGAGACAGCGTCATCGGCCGGGTTGTCGCTTAAGGTTTTGCCGATGCCTGCCAGAAGCCTTGTGCCTAGTCTGCCGATGGCTTCTCCCAGACGCTCAACGCCGCGCACGATTGCACGAACAAACCGCGCCAGGGGATTGTCTTTTTTAAAGTGCTCCCAGCTAAAGACCTGCACCAGACACAATAAAAGCGACTGCAAAAAGATGCGGATGACGTCAGAAGCCGTGGGCTTATCGAAATTGACGTGAGGATAAAGCCGCTTGCGATTGGCTCTGATGTCTTGCCAGTAGCCTCGCTCAAGAGGAACAAAGATCCAGGCAAGCACAAGCGAGACGGCATTGACCGTGAGCGCAAAAAGGCCCGTTCCGGCATCTGACCATTGAATGATGCTGCGGGCAAAGTGCTTGCGGATCTGTTTGAGCGAGAAAAGAAGCATGTGCGTTGCCGGTCTTTGAGGCTCAGTTTAAAAAAGGATGTCGGCTGCGGGCAATGAGCCGGCTTGTCGGTTTGTTTTCATCCTGAGTCTCTTTTTTGCGAGACCTCTCTAGCGGTGAGCAAAACAAAAAGCAGACTGAACCGTGCTTCAGTCTGCATGGCAACACGATTATAAAAGAGAGGCTCGCTTCAGAAGCCCGACAACGAGCGGAGCGTGCATAGAAAATTGTTTCAAAAAGCGAGTTGGAAAAGGATGATTTTGCTCGAGAATTTTCCCTTACAGGAAAGCTAGAAAATGGAAAAAGTACTGATAAATCAGATGGTTATTCGGATTTCGGAGAGAGCGGTCTCAAAAAAATAGAGTCTCGTGTAAACGACTTTGGTTTGATATGTTCTAAGGGATTGTCAGTAGACACTAAACCGAAACTCGGAAGGCTTGAGTTGAGTAATTTGTCGTGCTCTTTGGAAAATTTACACAGTTACGGGGAAAAAGCGAAGTATCCAGAGCGGCCAGCACAAAGAGTATTGCTGGCCGCAGGATCTAATAGGGATGTTATTTGCCAGAGGCAAAGGTTTGAGCTGCTATTCGACCGAAAGCATAGGCTTTGCCCAGAGCAGTACCGGACATGTAGGCGGCTACATGAACACCGCCCGTCATTTCGCCGGCAGCGTACAGACCTTCGATGGGCTCACCAAATACGTCAATGACGCGAGCCTGAGGATTAATGCGCACACCGCACTATGTTGCGATTAATGCGGCAGTCGCAGGCATCAGCACAAAGGGAGCTTTGCGGATGGGCAAAGGTTTGCCGAAGCCAGAAGACAGACTGGTGCGACCAAAGGCATCTTTGCCCGCCGGTGCAGTTTCATTGTAGGTTTGAACAGTTTTCTCAAGCACCTGAGGATCTAATCCAGCCTGGCGAGCGACATCGGCAATTGTTTGCCCGACGTAAGCAAAAGGAGTCTTGCCTTCTTCATCAATGCTTTCCCAGAAACGAGCATCGCGTTTGTCGGCCTTCATGGCGGCCTTGCGAATGTCGACATCAAAAGCCCTGTAAGCCCTGTGAGTAGAGCCCTGTAAGCAAATGTTATGGCAACGTGATTCTGACACCCTAAGTGGCAAAGTGGCGCGCACCCAGTAGAAAGGGTAATTTTTTCTAGCAAGTTACCAGTAAGACTTCTGGCAAGCAGAGCTTTTCAAACGTAAATGAG
>CALXKM010000041.1 GCA_944388865.1 uncultured Duodenibacillus sp.
CTCATTTACGTTTGAAAAGCTCTGCTTGCCAGAAGTCTTACTGGTAACTTGCTAGAAAAAATTACCCTTTCTACTGGGTGCGCGCCACTTTGCCACTTAGGGTGTCAGAATCACGTTGCCATAACATATTTGCTGCCTGCCAATGCCGGCGCGCCGGCGGTGCTATGCTCGCAGAAGCAACATACTACGATTTTTTGTCATGTCTGAGACTGACGCATCCTGCTCAAACCGCCCGCCAACGATGAAGGACGCCGCCGCGCTTGGGTTTATCTCAAGTCTGGGCCCGTTTTCGGTCAACACCTACGTGCCGGGCTTTCACGAAATGGCCGCTGATTTCGGCACCACGCTTGTTGCCGTGCAGCAGACGATGACGATTTATCTCATCACGTATGCCGTTTCGTGCCTCTTCGTCGGCACGCTCTCGGACACCTTCGGCCGCAAGCCCACCATGGTGGCAGGGATGCTCGTGTTTGCCGCAGCAAGCATCGGGGCGCTTTTGTCGCAAACGCTCTATGTGCTTTGCTTTTGGCGCTTCGTGCAGGGCCTGGGCGCAGCCGTCGGCCAGGTCGTCTCGCAGGCGATGGTGCGCGATCGCTGGAGCGGCGCGCATGCTGCGGCCATGAACGGCATGATTGCGATGTTTTTTGCCCTTTCTCCTGCGCTTGCGCCGATTCTGGGCGGCTGGATCGTGCTTCACGGCGGCTGGCACTACGTGTTTGTTTTTCTTGTCGTCTATTCGTGCGCCATTGCTCTTTACACAGTTTTTGCCATGCCTGAGACCTTGCCCAAAGAAAAGCGCGTGGCGCTCACTCCTTTGCGCTCGGCCTCGCTTTACAAAAAATGCTTTGCGCACAAAGCTTTTATGGCAGGAGTCATCAGCCACGGCTTTTGCTTCATGGGCGGCATCGTCTATTCAGCAGGCGCGGCCGACTTCGTCATCACGATCATGGGGCTTGGGGTCGATCAGTTTGCCTGGCTTACGCTGCCGCTTGTCGGCACGAGCATCATCGGCGCCTGGCTCTCGGCCAAAGTCCTAAAGCGACTGCATCACGGCCTGATGCTTGCGCTTTGCATGGGACTGATGATTGCCGCGCAGCTCGCCTCGGCCGCCATAGGCTTTGCGCATCCGCTCGTCTTTCCCTGCATTCTGATTGGTCCCGTGCTCTATTGGCTTGGCATGTCGCTTGCCAGACCGGTCATGATGGCCATGAACCTTGACTACTTTGCCGACAACAGAGGGCTTGCCGCAAGCGTGCAGCAATTTTTCTGCACGGCAAGCTTTTCGCTTTGCCCCCTCATCTGGGTGCCGCTGGTTCTGGGCGAAGCCTGGAAATACAGCGCTGCAAGCGCCTTCTGCGGCCTTGTCGTCTTAGCTTTGTGGCGCATGAGCATGCGAGAGCGGCCGGCTGCTCTCGAGCAGGCCGGCCAAAAGGAAACAATGACTTAGACCGCCGCCTGCGGCTAGCGGACGCCGACGAAGGCTGCACGGTGCTCGTCCACGCTTTGCGACTCGTTGTCAGGGCGTCTTTGCAAAATTTTGATGGTGCGCCTGCCGCTGCCTGCGCCTGATCCCTTGTGATCCTTGCCGCTTGGGGCATCTTTTTGCGCAAGGAAATTTTCCTTTGCCTGCGCAATGAAGAGCTTGAGCCGATTGGCCACATTTGACTTCGAAGTACCCGCCTCAAAATCAATGGCGCACAAATTTGCCTGCGGATAGTCGCTTCTGAGCCTGCGCATGACGCCTTTGCCCGTGATGTGGTT
This sequence comes from uncultured Duodenibacillus sp., assembly GCA_944388865.1. Taxonomy (GTDB): domain Bacteria; phylum Pseudomonadota; class Gammaproteobacteria; order Burkholderiales; family Burkholderiaceae_F; genus Duodenibacillus. The sequence continues at coordinate 1,762 of CALXKM010000041.1, forward strand.
GGGCAGACAGCCAAAGGGCTGCAGACACACGACGTTGGGCGTGCCGTTGCGGATGAAGTCGATCATCTCGGCCGTCAAAAGCCACCCTTCTCCGGCCTGCTGACCCTCAGAAATAAAGCCGCGAATGTCTTCGAGCCCTTGAGCAAGCCCCATGTTGCCCTCTACCGGCGTGCCGCGTACGGCTTCGAGCATAGGCTTTCTTAAGCGCTCATAGTGCTTGATCAAAAGCCATGAGACCGATCCCTTGATCTTGCTGCCGCCAAAGGAGCGCGCCTGATAAACGTTGTCATTGAGGCAATAGAGCATGAAGTTGGTGATGTCGCCCAAAACAGGCTCAGCCCCCTCGCCGATGATCTCTTCGACAATGTCCAGATTCGCTCTGGGGTGATACTTCAAAAGAATTTCACCCACAATGCCCACGCGCGGCTTTTTCTGAGCGGTCATCTCAATGGCCAGAAAGTCCCTGACCATGCGCTTGGCGTCTTTGGCAAAGGCCGCGGCATCACCGCTGCCCGCCACTTCAATGCCGCGGGCTATCCACTTGCGCGTGAGATTCTCGGCGCTGCCGCGCACGCGCTCATAGGTGCGCACGTAAAGCGACAATCTCTGCAGCAAATCGCCGTAGAGCAATGCCAGCATCAAGCGGTGAAAGCCTCTGAGTCCAAGATCGAGATGCTCAACGCCCTTCATGCTTGCCGCCGACAGACACACAACAGGCAGATCACCCAGGCCCACGTCCTTCAAGGCCCACTTTAAAAGCCCCGGATAGTTCGTCGCGCGGCACGGGCCGCATGTCTGCGCAAGCAGCAGTGCGCTCGTCTGCGGATCAAAGCCGGGGGCGGTCGCCGCCTCAAGCAGCTGACCGATCACCACGATTGCCGGATAGCAGGCATCGTTGTTGACGTGCGCCAAGCCCAATTCAATGGCTTTTGGGCTCACCTTGGGGAGCACCTCCACATCCCAGCCAAGCGACTTGAGGGCGCCGGCAAGAATCGGAAAATGCAGCGGCGCCATCTGCGGCGCATAAATCTTTCTGCGCTTGGCTTCAAGAGTGCCGGCGCGACCGGGCAGCTCGTCTTTGGCGGCGCGCGCAATGGGCGTGAGCCCCTTTTTGCGCACATGTCGGTCTTCGACGGCAGCCAAAAGCGAACGCAGACGAATGCGGGCGGCCCCGAGCGTGTCGCCCTCATCGATTTTGAGCATCGTGTAGATTTTTCCGGCTGATTCAAGCTGTCGCTTGATTTGCTCGGAGGTAATGGCATCAAGCCCGCAGCCAAAGCTCACAAGCTGCACGAGCTCTGCGCAGTCCGAGTCCTTGACAAGCTGCGCGGCGCGATAAAGTCTGGAGTGAAAAGTCCACTGATTGACCACTTCAAGCTGCTCGGGGATGCGCGCAAGGTGCGCCACGGCATCCTCGGTCACGACCTCTGCGCCCATGGATTCAATAAGCGCCGGAATGCCGTGATTGATGAGCGGGTCAATGTGATAGGGGTGGCCTGCGAGCACAATGAGCGGACGCGAGCTTGCCACATGACGACGCCAAATCTCCTCGCCCTTTGCCCGCAGCTTCTGCCGATAGAGTTCAAGCGCATGACGGCCCGCCTTGACGGCGCGGCGCACATCCGACGTTTTCAAATCGGCAAAGGAGTCAATGAGCGCCTTTTCGACCGTTTTGTCATTGTTTAAATCCAAAAACGGCGTCAGCAGCCGCACGCCCGGATAAGCCTCTTCGGTGTTGAGCTTTAAGGCCTCGGGATAGCCTCCCACCACCGGACAGGCAAATCGCGCGTCGGCCTCTTTGCTCGGAACGCCCTCGCGAGGCACGCACGGCAGCCACACGTCGCGCACGCCTGCTCGCACAAGCTGGGCCAAATGCCCGTGCGCGAGCTTGGCCGGAAAGCAAAGCGTCTGCGAAGGGATCGTATCGCTGCCAAGCTGCCCGGTGCCGTGCTCAGAAGCAGGCGACAAGACCACGCGAATGCCCAGCGCTTCAAAAAGCGCCTTCCAGTACGGAAAATGCTCGTACATGTTGAGTACGCGAGGAATGCCCACCACGGGCGCGGCAGGATCCACTTTTGAAAGCGCCGCCAAGGGCTCGTCTTCTCCGAACAAAAGCTGCATCTTCCAAGCAGCAAAGCCTGTATTCTGCTTGCCTTTGATGCCCCCGGTCTTCATGGCGAAATCGCACCGGTTGCCGCTATAGAACTTCTGCCCGGAAGGAAAACGATTCATCTTGAGCTGGCAGTGATTGGTGCAGCCCTTGCAGCGAAATTCGCGCACTTTGATGCGGCTCACATCAAGATCAGTCTCGATGACGTTAAGTTCGGGCGTCTCGGCATTCGTGCGCTCGCGCGCAATCAGCGCAGCCCCATAGGCTCCCATCAAGCCGGAAATGTCGGGACGAATGACCTCGAGCCCCGTTTGCTGCTCAAAGGCTCGCAGCACGGCGTCATTGAGAAAAGTGCCGCCCTGCACAAGCACATGGCTTCCGAGTTCGCTCACATCGTGAATGCGAAGCACTTTGTAGAGCGCGTTTCTGACAATCGAGCGGCACAACCCTGCGGCGATGTCTTCAATGGGCGCAGCGTCTCTTTGCGCCTGGCGCACCTTGGAATTCATGAACACCGTGCAGCGCGTGCCCAGATCGCACGGGCGACGGCTGCGCAGGGCAGCTTGAACAAACTCTTCGAGCGACAAATCAAGCTGACGCGCAAAGGTCTGCAGAAACGACCCGCAGCCAGAAGAACAAGCCTCATTGAGCTTGACGCTGCGAATCAGACCGTCGTGCACGTCAAGGCACTTCATGTCCTGCCCGCCGATGTCTATGACGTAGCTTGTTTGGGGATCAAATGCCACGGCCGCTCGCTGGTGCGCGAGCGTTTCAACCTCTGCAAACTGCGCCCCGATGGCTGCCCGCGCCAGTTGCGCTCCGTAGCCCGTGGTTGCCGCCGCGCGCAGATGAGCCGTCGGCGGAATGCGCTCCATCAAGCCGCGCATGCGCTCAAAGAGCTTTTCAAGCGGATTGCCTTCGTTTTGATCGTACCAAGAGCTGACGATGCGGCCTTCGCTGTCAAGAACAACCCCCTTGATGGTGGTGCTGCCAAGATCGATGCCGACAAAAAGCTCGCCTTCGGCCTGCGCCAGATCGCCTCGAGGAGCCTTGTGCGCGGCGTGGCGCTTTAAAAAGGCCTCCTTTTGCTCTTCGTTTTCAAAAAGAGGCACCAGCTCAATTTCGTTGTTGACGGCAAGCTTGACGTCCTTGAGCGCCTCTTCAAGCTCATTGATGCTATGCCGCAAGCGAGAGCTTCGGATTGCTTCAGAGGTTTCATCAAAACCCTGACGCGCCGCCCCCCAGGCCACGGCGAAATGCGCATCTTCAAACTGCACGAACTCCGTGCCCGGAGCCTGAAGCTTGCGCTCGAAGGCCTCCCTGAGCCCTTTTAGAAACGACAGCGGGCCTCCCAAAAACGCAATGCGTCCCTTCAGGGGCCGACCGCAAGCAAGGCCGCTTACGGTCTGTTCGACCACGGCATCAAAAACCGATCGGGCTACCTCGGACTTGGGAACGCCGTTGTTAAATAACGCCACCACGTCGGTTTTGGCAAAAACGCCGCAGCGCGAGGCAATTGGGTGCGAGACCGAAGCCGACAAAGCGAGCCGATCAAGCCCCGCGGCATCGGTGTCAAGAAGGCTCGCCATTTGATCAATAAAAGCCCCCGTGCCGCCCGCGCAAGCCTCGTTCATGCGAAGCTCCACGCCGTTTGAAAGATATAAAAGCTTGGCATCCTCGCCGCCGAGCTCTATGGCAGCGTCAAGCCCAGGCGCACGCTTTTTCAAAAACACCGATGCGGCCACCACTTCCTGCACGAATGCTGCCTGCACCTGCTGCGCAAGGCCAAGCGCTCCGGAGCCGGAGAAGATCACGCGCATCCCGTGTCCGGCAAGCTCAACGCGGCAGGCCAGCTCCGAGAGCATGCTGCGAAGCGTCTCGACAACCGCACTCTGGTGCCGAACGTAGCTTCTTGCCAGCGTCTGTCCCTTCTCGTCGAGAAGGACGTACTTGATCGTTGTCGACCCTAAATCAATGCCTAAACAGTACATAGCTGTTTTTTGTTCTCTTCCGTGTTTGTTTCGCATCCGCGTCTGCCAACCGGCAGACATCCTTTGTCAGCCCCAATCCCTTAAATCCTGTCGAAGTTCGATGTCCTGGTGCTGTCTGTCAGGCAAAGCTTTTCCGCCTCCTGAAGACTGTGCAGCACAACGCCCGTGCAGTACTGCTCGACTTGACTTTGGCTCAGAGTACTGCGGCCCGCTTCGAGCACGGCAAAAAGCCGAACGAACTCAACGGCAGCCTCGGCCGCATGGCGCATCGCATCAACTTCACGCAAGCTTTTGCAGCCGACATCCTCTGCATAGGCATCAAGAAGGCTGTCGACGAGCACCTTTTGCTTTTGCGCAGTCTTGCTGCGAAACAGACCTCCTGACTTGGTCGACAGCTGCAAAACGCGTGCCACTTCGGGGCGGCGCAAGAGAAACTGAGCATAAACGCCCACAAGCGCAGCCGTACGCTTCTGGCGTTTTTCTCGAACACGCCGCAAGCAATCCAAAAACTCCGCAAAAGCCTGATCCAACACGGCCGAAACAAGCGAGGTTTGGTTGGGAAAATAGTGATAGACCAAATTGCGGGAAATGCCGAGTCTGAGAGCAATGCTCGAAAGCGGCACCTCGCCTTGATCGCTTTGCGTCATGCAGCTGAGCGCCTCCTTGAGAATTTCCGAGCGCCTGTCTTCAGCCGCAAGCCTGTTGCGCAGTCTGCCGCCGTGCTCAGCACTGCAAGCAAAACTGCAATGCTGAGATTGTTCACGAACAGTCGTTTTCATACAAAAAATCTCTTTTTGTACCAATATCCAATAACCTTTTCATTTGATTGTACGCTTATCCAATAGCGCAAAATCCGACTTTATTTCTCGGGTTTGCACCAACTGCAAAAGGCCTTTTTCAATCGCTTTGCTTTTGTTCTTTTTTGTTTTCTCTCAAAAGGCTTAAAGAAAGGCCGGATTTCGCAAAAAAACTTTTCAAAACGCTCTTTTTGAGGCCCCAAATCATTAAACTTCGAGCCATGAATTCAAGTCCGACAGACGCTGTTGTTATCCTTGCTGATGAAGCCCAGACCGAAGCGATTGCTCAAAAGTTCGCCTCGGCTTTCGTTGCTTTGCGCGAGCATATTCTCAAGCAGGGCTTCAACCTGCGGCTGACCGGGGATCTAGGCGCAGGCAAGACCACTTTTACGCGTGCGCTTTTGCGTTCGCTCGGCGTCACCGGCCGCGTGCGCAGTCCCACATTTGAGCTTGTCGAAGAGTACGACGTGCTCGAAGGCTGCGTGTTTTATCACTTTGACTTCTACCGTTTCGAAAGTCCCCGAGAATTTGAGGAGGCAGGATTTCGCGACATGTTTGGATCGGCTCGCATAACGGCCTGCGAATGGAGCGAAAAGGCAGCCGACTATCTGCCTGCGGCCGACATGGAAATCACGCTCACGGTTGACTCAGACAACGCGCGCCGTGCACGGCTTTGGGCTGCTTCTGCGGCCGGCAAAGCGCTTCTTACCGAGGTGCAAAGTCATGCAGCTTGAACGGCGCGATTTGATTTTCGGCGCAGCCGCCGCCCTTGCAGGGGCAAGTCCGCTGGCTGCGCTTGCCGCACCTCAAAAACTTGATCTGCGCATCTGGCCGGATGATCAGAGCACACGCGTCTCAATTGAGTCTGAGCGCAAGCTCAAGTTCAGCCACATGATTTTGCGCGGCAAAAAGCCCTATCGCTTCGTGCTCGATATTGAAGGCGTGCAGCTTACCAATACGCTCGCGCAGGGCCTGAAAAATCTCAAGACGAAGGACAACTTCATTGCCGCCGTTCGTCCCGGTCAGTTCAAGCCCGACGTGCTGCGGCTTGTCTTTGACCTCAAAACCGACGTCAACGCCACGGTCAACTACTCCAAGCCCGTGGCAAACTTCAAGCACCGCATCATCATCGACATCACGCCGACCAACGCCGATCTGATGAAGCAGGTCATTGAGCGCACCGGAGCAAACGCTAAAACCGAAGTTGCCCGGGCCAAACCCGAAAAACCCAACACGGTCAAAGAAACCACGGTCAACAAGAGGCCTGCCAAGAAAAAGGGAAAGACCGAGACGCTCATCGTCGTCATCGATCCTGGTCACGGAGGCGAAGATCCCGGCGCAGTGGGCCGACGCAAAACAAAAGAAAAGGACGTCGTGCTTGCCATTTCCAAAAAGCTTGCCTCGACGATCAACCGCACCAAGGGCATGAAGGCCATCTTGACGCGCAGCCGCGATGTGTTTTTGCCTCTGAGCAAGCGCGCAGGCATCGCCGTCAAACAAAAGGCGCACATCTTCGTGAGCATTCACGCTGATGCCTGGATCAAGGCCGATGCGCACGGCTCGTCTGTTTACACGCTCAGCGTGGGCGGAGCCTCCTCGCTTCAAGCGCGCTGGCTTGCTCAGTCGCAAAACCGCGCCGATGAGATCGGCGGCCAGGTCATGAAAGATGTGGCGGAGTCGGCGCGCAGCTCGCTTGTTGATTTGCTGGCCGAAACGAAGCTGCGCTACGGCATTCAGCTGGGAGACGAAGTTTTAAGCGAACTTGCCAAACTCGGCCCCTTGCACAAGTCAAGCGTTGAGTACGCGGAATTTGCCGTTTTGAAAGCACAGGGCGTGCCTTCGATTTTGGTTGAGACTGCCTTCATCAGCAACCCGGCCGAAGAGCGGCGACTGCGCGACTCGCGCCACCAGACAAAACTAGCCAATGCGATCTTTAAAGGAATTCGCACAGCCATTAAAAAAGATCCTTCGCTCTTGAGACAAACATAAAAGTCTTTACGCTGCGGGCGGTGCAGTTTTTTCAACTGTCCGCCCTTTCTTTTGACAGATTAGGAACGCACCACATCATGCCTTTGCCTCCCGCACCCACCAAACCCGCCGACATGGTCAAGGCCTCAGCCTTTGGTGAGACCGTCTCTGCTGCAGCAACGCCAAGCTCTGCTGCCGCCCGCAAGAAAACACCCAAGACTTCCCGTGCGAAAAAGCCCGCCGCAGCGAGTGCAGCGCGCCTTGAAAGCGCTGCAAAAACCAGTGCCGCAGCACAAACTCTGCCGGCAAACGCCTCATCCAAAAAACCGACGGTCAACACCGCTGCAGACAAAGCGCCGGTAAAACCCAAGGCAAACGCCTCTCGGACCAAGGCTGCCGCCGCAACTCGCAGCAAAGCTGCTGCTGATGGTCATGCCGAAAATAAAAAAGACGCTCCCTCCTCGGGCAGCAGCAAAGGTCCGATCACGGTGGTGCCTGGTGCAAGCAGACTCAGAAAACCACGCGCAACAGCCGCCTCCGTCGGGCCTCGCGTTTTTGTTCTCGACACCAACGTCTTGCTTCATGACCCAACATGCCTGTTTCGGTTTGAAGAGCACGATGTGTTTCTACCCATGACGACGCTCGAAGAGCTCGACAATCACAAAACCGGAACAAGCGACATCGCACGCAGCGCCCGTCAGGTAAGCCGCACAATTGATCAGCTCATCGAAGCTGGCACCGACAGCATCGACAAGGGCGTCAAGCTTGACGCACTCGGCAGCCGCGAGGCGCACGGACGCCTTTACTTTGAAACGAGTTCGATTGCCGCACGGCTGCCGGAAGGCTTGGATCAGGACAAGGCAGACAACCGGATTCTTGCCGTCGTCAAGGCGCTCGAAGACGTTTTCCCGGGCAAAAACATCGTCCTTGTGAGCAAGGACATCAACATGCGCATCAAGGCGACGGCGCTCGGGCTGCCTGCCGAAGACTACTTCAACGACAAGACGATCGACGACACGGACCTCCTTTATACAGGCCGCACGGTGGTCGAACCCGATTTTTGGGAAAAGCAAATCGTCAATCTTCAAAGCTGGCAGGCCGATGGCCGCACCTGGTACAGCTTTGAAGGCCCTCTGGCAAGTCGGCTCTCGCTCAACGAATTCGTCACCGCCAGCGACGGAAGCTTCGCTGCGCAGGTAAAAATCAAGAATGCCGGCACTGTGACGCTTGCTACGCTCAAAGACTACATGCAGCCCAAAAACGCAGTTTGGGGCGTGCATGCGCGCAACATTGAGCAGTCGCTTGCCTTGAATCTGCTCATGGATCCAGAGATCGACTTCGTTACGCTTCTCGGACAGGCCGGCACGGGCAAAACGCTCATTACGCTAGCCGCTGCGCTCACGCAGACGCTCGACGCTCGACGTTTTACCGAGATCATTTTTACGCGCGCCACAGTCAGCGTGGGCGAAGAAATCGGCTTCTTGCCGGGCACCGAAGAAGAGAAGATGACGCCCTGGATGGGCGCGCTTGAAGACAATCTCGAGGTGCTCAACAAGTCAGATCGCTCGGCCAACAGCTGGGCGCGCAGCGCAGCCTCTGACCTCATCCGCAGCCGCATTCGCATCAAGTCTATGAGCTTCATGCGCGGACGCACGTTCCTCAACAAGTTCGTCATCATCGATGAGGCGCAAAACCTCAGCCCCAAGCAGATGAAAACGCTTATCACGCGCGCTGGCCCCGGCACAAAAATCGTTTGCATGGGCAACATCGCGCAAATCGACACGCCCTACCTTACGGAAGGATCTTCGGGCCTGACCTACGTCGTCGACCGCTTCCGCGGCTGGGAGCATGCCGGCCACATTACGCTGCAGCGCGGCGAGCGAAGCCGCCTTGCCGATTACGCTAGCGAAGTTTTGTAACGCTCGAAAAAAACGAACGAAAAAACCGCCGGTGCCGCTGCCAAAAGCGACTTCCGGCGGTTTTGTTTCAGCTCTTTTGCAAAAAGAGCTAAAACCACAGCGCAAAGCACATGATGCCGATCATGATGAAGGAAAGAGCCAACTTAAGCGCCGTTCCCACAAGCATGCCGACCCAAGTGGCCCAGCCGACGTTTGTGGCCACGCGCAAGTCTCTCTGACCGATGTACTCGCCCACGAAAGCGCCGATGAGCGGCATGAAGAGAATGCCGAAAATCCCCATGAAAAGCCCCAGCACCGTACCCACCATGCTGCCGACGATGCCGTACTTGGTGGCTCCCGCACGCTGAGCTCCAACGGTCTGCGCCACCCAGTCAACGGCAAGCCCGACAATGGTAAGCGCGCCGAGAATAACAAGCGTCACCCAGGTAATGTGCACAAAGTCCCCGATCCAAGCCGCGATAAGAGCACCGATAAAGATCATGGGAATGCCTGGCAGCGCGGGAACGACGGCGCCGGCCACGCCGATCACAATAGAAGCGATGGCCAAAATCCACAACACAATGTTAAGCCAATCGATCGAAGCAAGCGTTTCAAGCATGTCTGAAGACTCTCCTAGAAAAAATCTCGATTGTTTTAGGCATACTCGGGCGGAACATCCACATCCTGAGCCAGATTGTCAAAGCGCGTGAACTGACCGTCAAAGCGCATGTTCACGGTGCCGGTCGGACCGTTTCTCTGCTTGCCGATAATAATTTCAGCCACATTGGGGTCGGCCGTGTCCTTGTGATAAACCCAGTCGCGGTAAATGAACATGATGATGTCGGCGTCCTGTTCGATAGCGCCCGACTCGCGCAGATCGCTCATCACGGGTCGCTTGTCGGTGCGGGCGTCAACGCCGCGGTTTAGCTGCGAGAGCGCGATCACCGGCACATCCATTTCTTTGGCAAGACTCTTGAGACCGCGCGAAATTTCTGAAATTTCCGTGGCGCGGTTTTCCGAATTGCTCTTGGTTGCCGAGCCGCTCATGAGCTGCAGATAGTCGACGACGACAAGGGCCAAAGGGCCGGTTTTGCGCACCAGACGCCGCACGCGGCTTCTCAATTCATTGACCGTAAGCGCTCCCGTATCGTCAATATAAAAGGGTGCTTTGCTCATGAGTCCCACCGTTTCGGTGTAGCGCGCCCAGTCGGCGTCGTCGAGCCTGCCGCGCCTGAGCTTTTGCGCATCAATGCGCCCGACCGAGCAAATCAGACGCTTGGCAAGCTGCACCGAACTCATTTCCATGGAAAAGACGGCAACCGGCATCTTGAGCGTCAGCCCCGAATATTCGGCAATATTCATGGCAAAAGAGGTCTTGCCCATGGAGGGGCGCCCGGCTACGATGATAAGGTCTCCTTTTTGCAGACCGGAGGTCATTTTGTCGAGAATGCGAAAGCCTGTCGGCAGCCCCGTGACGTCGTCTTTGGAATGCATCTGATAGAGCTGCTGCAGTTCCTTGGTGACGTCTCCGGCAAGGTCGCTCAGAACCCGAAATCCTCTCTTGCCTTTGTTTGAGCGCTCATCAATGGCAAAAACCTTGGCCTGCGCAGAGTCAAGAAGCTGCGCGACGTCGGCTCCTTCGGGCGACAGAGCTGAGGTAGCAATCTCGTCGCCTGCGGTAATGAGCTGGCGCAAAATCGAGCGATCACGCACGATTTCAGCGTAGCGGCGGATATTGGCTGCCGCTGGAGTAGCGTTGACCAAACTATTGAGATAGGCCATGCCCCCAGCTTCTTGGCTCTTGCCTTCGGCATCGAGTTCGCCGTAGACCGTCACGATGTCAGCCGGACGACCGGCGCCGCACATCTCGTGGATTTTTTCGTAGATGATGCGATGATCGCGCCGATAAAAATCCTCCGGCACGAGCACGTCGGCCACCAGATCAAAGGCATTGTTGTCGAGCATCAAGCCGCCCAGAACGCTCTGCTCGCTTTCAATGGACTGAGGGGGCCTTCTTAAGGCAACCACTTCGGGGTCGGGAGCATCAAGCCCCATCATGCTTAAGTCTTCGCTCATGAATGAATCCTGCGCCGGCGCGCCTGCGGCGGCAGCGGCGGCAAAAGTGACAGGTGCAGCTCGCGCCGACTTGCGGACTGGCCCGCAGTCAGACGCATGCGTTTGACGAAATTTTCAGCAAAACTTCTGCTCAGAGAAAAAAACTTTCGTCAACGTCTTTTGCTGAAAGCGGAAAATCTTAACCGATTTTTCCCGTCGCACCGAGCTCAAAAATGTTTCAGAAGTTCACAGCCGCAAAAAGGAAAAACCGGCCGCGGGCGACAAACCCAGCAGCCGGTTTTTCGAATGATTTGCTGCAGAGCAAAAGCCGATTAGGCTTCAGCCACAACCTTCACCACGACGTCGGCGGTGATGTCGGTGAGCAGACCGATGGTGATCGTGTACTCGCCCACGCTCTTGATGGCGCCGAGCGGCGTACGAACCTGGCTCTTCTTGATCTGGAAGCCAAGCTTGTCGATAGCTTCGGCGATGTCGGCATTGGTAACGGAACCGAACAGACGGCCGTCAACGCCGGCCTTGCTGGAGATCTCGATGATCTGGCCGTTGAGCTTGCCGGCAACTTCTTCAGCAGCGGCAATGCGTTCGGCCTGAGCCTTTTCGAGTTCAGCGCGGCGGGTTTCAAACTCGGCGATAGCGGCCTTGGTGGCGCGCTTGGCATGACCCTGAGGAATCAGGAAGTTGCGGGCATAGCCGTCCTTGACCTTGACGACAGCACCGAGTTCACCGAGGTGATTGATCTTTTCGAGAAGAATGACTTGCATGATTAACGGGTCCCCTGATTATCGGTGTAGGGCAGCAAAGCGAGGAAGCGGGCGCGCTTGATCGCGGTGTCGAGCTGACGCTGGTAGCGAGCCTTCGTACCGGTCAGACGAGCCGGCATGATCTTGCCGTTTTCCTGGATGAAGTCGCGCAGCGTATCGATGTCCTTGTAGTCGATCTGCTCGACGTGTTCGACCGTGAAGCGGCAGAACTTCTTGCGCTTAAAGAGCGCATTTTGCTGGTTGCTGCGGCGGGGCTTGCCCTTACCTTTTGCACCAAAAGCCATTTTTCAACTCCTAATTATTTTGAATTCCGTAACATGCACGGTCAATTTGGAACTTCTCAATGAGCGCGTTGCAAGAAAGCCTTTCATTTCAAGCTCTTGTCCGAGCTCGATGCCATCGAGCCTCAAAGCCACATCGGCAAAGGCAAGCACAGTAAAGGAAAACTGCACTTGGCGCTGTGCTCCTGCCTCGTAGACCTTGGCGTTGTGATGAAATGTTGCTTCAAAAACCGCGATGCCCGCCGGCGTATAGCGCAGCTCCTTCTTTTCGAGAAGCACTGCGCGGATGAAAACCTCATTGGCGGGCGAACTTTCCAAAATCAACCTGCACTAATCCATTAAGCCTGAGCGGGAGCCTCAGCTTCCTGAGCGGGCTCGGCAGCAGCCTCGACAGCGACCTTCTTGGCCTCTTCCTTTTCAACCGTCTTCATCATGACCGAAGGCGCAGTTTCGGCCTTCTTGGTCTTGACGACGAGGTGACGCAAAATGGCGTCGTTGAAGCGGAAGCCGTTTTCAATTTCCGCGAGCGTCGAGTCGGTGCACTCGATGTTGATCAGGAAATAGTGGGCCTTGACAAGCTTCTGAATCGGGTAAGCGAGTTGACGGCGACCCCAGTCTTCGACGCGGTGAACCTGACCGCCTTCTTCGATGACGAGATTCTTCAAACGTTCGATCATCGCGGGAACCTGTTCGGACTGATCCGGATGCACGATGACGCACAGTTCATAATGACGCATTGATTTCCTCCTTACGGAAATAAGCCACCCGAGCGTCTTTTCGGTGTGGCAAGGATACGAAAGTTTGTGATTTTATGCGAAAGTCCTTGAAAAATCAACACTTTACGCATTCATTCTCATAAAAAAACCTCAAAACCTTCAGGCTTTGAGGCATTTTTCTCTTCCTTTGCTGAAAAGGAAAGTGGTGCGGTGAGAGGATTCGAACATGCCTATGAAATGGGGCATTCCAGAGTGATGTTCAGAAAATTCCACACCGTTTTCCACCCCGGAGAATCTTTGCCAAGATTTTCCAGACGGCGAATTTTGCTTCTCTTTCCTTAAAAAGTCAAGCGATTTTAATGTCCTGTGGAAATTTTCACAATGGCGTCTTTGTCTGCTGCGATTCGGACAGAAAGATCTGCACCTTCTCCAGCCAAGCCCGCACCTTCTGCGAGTAGTTTAACGCATCTGGCGAGCTCGGCTTTGCAAGGCTTGCAGGCACTGGCGCCGGCTGCGGACAATCGGGCGCGATAACCGTCGGCGAGCTGGTGCACCCGCTCAACATCGTGACGCAGATCGACAGACTCAGTGCGGGCTTTCTCCAGCTCATCCCACGCTTGGGCGAGACGCTGAGCCTGGGCTTGTTCTTGCTTTCTGTATTCATTTGTGAGTTCCTTTACGGCAAGCGCGTGGTTTTTCTGAAGCTCGGCGATATCAGACTCGTACAATGCGGAGGCGTACTTGTACCCCGCGCCGAAAAGGAGCAGAGCGGCCACGCCGATACCAAGGTATCTAAGCCATGTCATTTCCACGTCACCGCGTATGGGTCTTCTCTCAGCTCGCGACGAAGTGCTTCAATCTCTTGGCGGCGGCGCTTGCGCGCCACTTCTTTTCGAAGACGTTCAAGCTCTTCGATCTCTGCCTGCTCGTCGGCATCCTGCACACCTTCGGGCTCGATCATCCTTCTGTAAATGTCGCGCAGAGATCGCACGCGGCTGTAGTAGTTGTCGATCTCGCACATGGTCAATTCTCCTCAAAAAGTTCACGCTCGGCTTCACGCCGATTTTTCAGCCCTTCGGAAACCTTTCCGCCGGCATAGATCCATCTCAGAAATTCGTCCGCGGCTTCGTCAATGCGGCCGAGATTTAGGTATCGGAGAAGCGAAGACTTCTTGACCGCTCCCACACCGACATTAAAAGCCAGAGAGACCAACGCGATGTACTGGCCTTCGGTGACGGGGGCATTGACGAAAGGAGCCAGCGCGTTGGCCCTTTCCCGCAGGTCTTCAATCAGCAAAAGCTCGGCCTCGCTTGATGTGATTGTGTCGCCCTCTTCCACGTCCTCGGTGTGGCCGAAACCGATCGTCCAGACGCCGGCAGAACAGCGATAGGCTTTCAGTTTGCGTCCTTCCCACTGCTTGACGAAATCACTGGCGATTCTTGGGTCATAAGACCCAAAGCTATTTTTTGTCGGCATGGTTTTCTCCTTCAATTTGATCAATGGTTTTGTCCAACTTGGCATTGAGCGCATCAATGAGCTTTCTCACCACTGGCGGCACCACGCGCAACCCCATCTTGTCCAGGTTCTCGATAATCGAGCCAAACTCACCCGCGGCATAAGCGCAGATAGTGATCGACTCAATAATCTGGAACGGGAGCAATTCGCTAAAAGCCACGTCCAGACCGTGAGCCAGCGCTACGATGCAAAAGGCCAAAATCTTTTTCAGGACGCCAAGCATGTTGCGCTTGCTCGTCCACGTCCCGTTCAGGACAGCCGCCAATGTCCCCGACAGAAAATCCAGAATGACAAAGACCACCAACCAGATGAGCAGCGGGCCTGCATCGCCATACAAGAAAGTGAAAATTCCGCCCATGCTTCCGCCCACCAACATCAACACGCGCTCAAAGCCACTGGGCAGGACAACTGCCAGATCGGAAAGTCGCTGGATCATTGGGCATTCTCCCGACCGGAGCCTTTGAACAGGTTGCAGTAAGCCCAATGAGGGCAATACGGATCGCTCGCGATGTCTGCCTGGCTGTTTCCCCAAATCTTCCAGCCGGCACCGATGCGGACGCATTTCCAAGTGCCGAAAATTTGGTAGTGGTGCGCAAAATAAATCTGCCAGCCGATGAGCTTCCCATCGCGCTTCAGGTACCACTTGCAAAGGCCGCTCACGCCGGATGTGTCGCCGACCGACGGATCACCCTCGAACCACCACTCGTCACCCGGCTTGTAGTGGATGCCCAGCACGTAGTAGTTAAAGCCGTAGGCTGAGTTGCGAAAAAGCCATGCGCACCGACGCATCCAAGTCCAGAAAACTCCGTCGCGCGGCCAGCGCTCCTTGTGGCCTCTGTCGCCGTCGCACGTGTTGTCCGGCGTCTGAAACCACCAGAGCCACTGCGGCAGCCAGCCTTCGTCATTGACGAAAAAGGCCAAAACCGGCGACATGAGCTTTGCGAAAAGTTCGAAAGGGACGCCGATCAGGAGAAAAAGAAACCACTTTAGATAGGCCATTTGTAAATCCTTGTCATCCAGTGCTACATCCGGATTGTTGACCTATGCAGGCTGCGCACGCGCACATGAAAGAATTGTCATTTCTGCTCTACAAAGGAGAAGACAATGGCAAATCTGACAGATAGACAAATCCTGGGCGCCCAGCCAAAAGAAAAGCGATATACACTCAACGACGGCGATGGACTGACCGTTCGAGTTTTGCCCAGCGGAGTGAAGTCTTTTGTTCTGAGAATTTGCGCGAATGGGAAAGTTTCGGACATCACTCTCGGGCGATACCCTTCGCTTTCTTTGAAGCAAGCTCGTCAACTGGCGAGAGTCAAGCGGAAAGAGTTTAGTCTAGCCCCAGCTCCGGGATACACGCTCTATGACGCATTTAAGCTCTGGAAACAACTGAAAAAAGGAGCAATCGTCAGCTACAAGGACGAATGCAAACGCATAGAGCAATACATCATGGTTTATATCGGTAAATGCCAGCTTGACCAAATCACAGCTCCGCTTGTCATCAAGACCGTTGACCCGATTGCCAAGGCTGGAAAGATGTCAACGCTCAAGCGCATTGTCATGCGCACAAGAGAGATTTTGGATTTGGCTGTGTGCGCCGGCTACATTCAATTTAACCCTTGTGCTCGTGTCAGCCGAGTCTTCAAAGCACCGAAGGTCAAACCCATGCCTTCCATGAATTGGAGGGAACTTCCCAAAATTTTGGAAGTCATTCTCAAACACGATCTAAAAATTCAAACGCTTTTCCTTTTTTCACTTGCATCCATGCTTAGACCCGGAGAGGTTGTCAAGCTTCAGTGGTCATGGATTTCAGACAAGGTGCTGACGATTCCGGCAGCCGAAATGAAAAAGCGACGGATTCACAGAGTTCCGATTACGCCATACATGCAGCACTTGCTTGAGGTACAGAAGAAGCTCAACGGAGGGAGAAGGACCAAATACATATTCCTGTCGCCCTACGATTCAAGTACACATCTTTACAAGCAGTATCTTGCCAAGTGGATGCACGAACAGCCAGAGTTCCAAAACCGACTCGTTCCGCACGGACTGAGATCAATTGCAAGATCTTGGCTCGCCGATCAGGGAATCAGCTACGAGGTCGCAGAGGCATGTCTGGCACACGTCGTTGGCAACCAAGTCGTCCGTTCCTACCTGCGGTCCGATTACCTAGAGGCTAGACGACCTGTCATGGAAGCGTGGTGTGCTTACATTCTCACCTGTGCTGAGATGGCTCGAATCGAGCTCAAAAACCAAGAAGAATCAATGGTAAAGGATCAAAAATCGTGATTTAGCCCTATGTGCTGGGCACACTGCGGGAAGCCCCGGTCTGCAAGGCTTCCCCGCAACTCAGCCGAGGACCGAACAGTACTGGCCACATTAATCTTCGAAAAGATGCGTGTCTGTCGGCAAGCGGGATTGTGAGCAAGACGGAGATGTCTGATCCGGCAGTTGCGGTCGGAACTTATGAAGGAGCAACAGGCTTTTCAAACTTGCAATTTGAATTGAAGACAGGCAACTCAATTTTCAACGGCTCAACTGTTCAACCTCCAGCTTGTCTTAGCCTTGTGGCTATCCGGTACTGAGAGACCGAACATTGCCGGTACGGTGAGTTGGAATCGCGGTTCTGCACAAACTCAGCCCATATGCTTCGGCGCATTGTCAATGACTCTGGGAGGAAGCAACTCTACGGAGGCCATCGTAAACGAGCAGGGC
>CALXKM010000042.1 GCA_944388865.1 uncultured Duodenibacillus sp.
GGCTTGTACGACGATCCCGTCGGCATCCAGAAGCTCCTGTCGACGGAAGATTGGATCCATCACCTGGAGCAGAAATGGTAGTAGCGCATTAGTTACGTTCGACACTCTCTCTGGTCGAGATTTTGGATGTTAAATTGGCGCCTACCACGTTGAGATAGCAGAAGGCCGTCGTTGCCTGTTTCTTTGCCGGAACTCCTTAAGAGTTCTTTTGCCGGGTAGTTCACCGGTCGAAAGAATAGGTCCCGAAAGCAGTAATGCCAAGGGAGTAAAAACGACAAAGCCCAGTGCTGCTAACACCGGGCTTGTCACTTTTGTGAGGAGTCTAAGATGGTAGCTCATCTGTTCTCTTCGTGGGAGATTATGCCACAGGCCATTATGGTCTGCACGGGCGACGTCCATGTTGGCCGAACAGTCTGCAGAACAAAACTCTTGCGCAAACTGGATCAAACAAAACGCACTTCCAGTTTCTTGCCAAGTGCCCGTGCATACCTTTCTAAAGAATTCATGGAAGGCCAACGCCCGCGAGAAAGTCCGCTTTCAATTCGGGCAACTGCCGATTGGCTTGTTCCCATCCGCTGAGCAATGACTTCCTGACTCAATCCGGAAGCGCGGCGCACCTCTCTGATGCGGGCAAATTCTTCAAGTTCTTCTTTCGCTTGCAGGAATCCTTCCTGAAATTCCGGGTTCTTCATTTGATCGGCAAGCGTTTCTTCAAAAGTCTTAAGCGGTTTGCTCATTTTCAAACTCCTTCTTTCTTGCAAGAGCAATTTCAATTTCTTTTGCAGGCGTTTTCTGGGTCTTCTTGACAAAGCAATGAAGAAGAACGATCCTCCGTCCGATCTGCGTGCAATACATCACGCGTCCAATCCCATCTTTGCCTTTCGCTCTGACTTCAAACAAGCCGCCCCTCAAGGCCCGCGTATGAGGCATCCCCAGATTTGGCCCATCGGTTTTCATGCGATCCAAAAGTGCAAAAGCTTTTGGGCGGATTGTCATCGGAAGTTCTAGAAGCTCTTGCCGGGCGTTTTCGTTCACAAACTCGATGGTGAACAACATTTCCGCCGGCGTTGTTTCTTGTGTAGATGAAGTCATCACCAGCTCACACAAATTTCATTGCGAGAATTATATCAGTATTGATATAACTTCAGCGGCCGCCTTCGGGCGGCATTTGGCGCTTTAAAAGTGTTAGTTCTTGACGGTGCGGCCTTGGCACGTGATGCATGCCAATAGCTGCCGGCAAAGCCTGCAGATACCAATATGCACAGGTAACCCTCAAAGTGTTAGCAGCCGCAGATCTGCACAGTCGTCAGGCAATTCTGAAAAGCCTCAAAAACGCCCATCTTGCCGAGAAATACACAAGGTCTCAAACGATCAGAACTGTCGTGGAAATCAAAATCCGATCAGTGATTGGCCAATAGCTGTAGAACTGTAGCGGCAAGTTCCATATCATAGATATCGCGGAGCTCGCCCAGAGCGAGCCAATCGGGTAATTCAAAAGCGTACCCGCAATGTCGCCGCCGCGAGGAAAACCACGGTTTTGACAATGAAGCAGTTTTACACTTTTTCCACTACCAATCCTGGGTTGGTTGCCAAGTGGTCAGCCTTGCTGTCGAAGCATATTGAATCGGCGGGTGCAGTTTTTTTGTGCCAGTTAGAAGGTTTGACGCAACTGTTGTTGGCAGATGCAGACAATGTCCCGTTTTTTCAATCAAACATTCAATGGTGAGAATTATCTGCAACAGATTGCAATTTTCCTCAGCTCAAAAATACAAAAAAGCATCCAACCCTGTAAAATGGTTGTCCAATTTCAGTGGGGGTGTTCTGGATTCGACGGGGTGCAGGACGCCGTTTGATGCATGTCGAGGTCTAGTCACCTCGTTAAACCGCTAGACAAAAATAAACGCCAACAACGAGCGTTTCGCTCTCGCCGCTTAATGCCGCGAGCGATGCACTAAGTGGTCTCTGGCTTAGGCTGGGTTAAACCGGCAGCATCGTCATCTCTCAGAGTCTAGGAAAATCTGGAGCTGTGACGGCTTTTCCGAAATCAAGCAGCTGGCTGATGATAGGCCCGTTCATTGGCAGGATCATCAGCAAGATCTCAAAATCAGTGAACTAAACGTGTAGACTCAACGGAAAAATCGCTTCGGACGCGGGTTCAACTCCCGCCACCTCCACCATTCCCCGTTTCCAGAGATGCTCCGAACCTTCACAGTTTGTTCTGGGATTTCTTTTGTTTCCAGGCGATTACGCATTTTTTGTATCCGAACAAGGTTCGGATTTTCTTAGTTGCCCCAGACAAAGAAAATTGCTGACAACAAATCCTGCTGACAGCAAAGTAGGATAGTGCTTTCCGTTTGTCGATACCGGTTTTCCAAATGATTGTTCAATACGCATCTGATCTGCATCTGGTTTTTGAGCAGAATTTTCGGTATGTCCTCTCGGGCGGTATCCGACCTGAAGGCGACTGTTTGCTGTTGGCTGGCGACATTGTCAATCTTCAGTGTTTGTCGCGCTTTGATGCATTTTGGGACTGGTGCTCGGCGAACTTCAAAGAAACAATTTTTGTTCCCGGCAATCACGACTGGTATGGCACCTGGGACGACGAGGCTCAACTCGTGGATGGCTTGAACCTGCAGATTCGCAGCAATGTACGTTGCTGCAATAACGCAACGATTCGAATCGGAAGCACTGACTTTATTTGCTCAACTTTGTGGTCCGATGTGCCGCCGCTGGCTGCCGTCTGTTCCGTGCTTCCTGATTTTCGTAAGATCAACTTCGGCGATCAACGCATGACGGTCCAGGATTACGTTTCTCTGCACAAAGCCTCAAGGCACTTTTTGGAAAAAGCTGTCGACACGTCAACAGCAGAGCACGTGGTCGTTGTTACACATCACGTTCCGAGCATGGCGGTGGTTAGCGAGACTCATAAGCTTTCGCCCATTAATTCTGGCTTTGCTACCGAACTCGGCAATTGGATTGCCGATGCCGGCATCGACTGCTGGGTTTACGGGCATTCGCACGTTTCGCTTGAGGCTCGAATTGGGCAAACGAGCATAGTCTCAAATCAGCTTGGCTATTTGAGCTTAGGCGAGGGCGAAAATTATTGCGAAGCCAAAACATTCAGGCTTTGATGAGTTGCTGCTAGATGACCGTTGCTGCAAAATTCGGCAGGCTTCAGCGATTGCCCGTAATGGCTTTTCGTGAAGGTCGGCAGAAGCAAGAATGAAGCAGCTTGTCTGTCTCTCCCGAAGAAGAGCAGACAAGCAAAAAAAGCATCAGGCCAGAGACTTAGGCAATGCCGGCAGGTTTGGTCTGCGTCGTGACGAATTGACGCGGGGGCATGCCGAACGTGCGCTTATATTCGCGGCTAAACTGGTTGGGGCTCGCATAGCCAACTTCATAGGCTGCCTGCGTAGCGCTGTAGCCTTTTGTCATCATGAGATGCTGCGCCTGATACAGACACTGGCGCTTATGGAACTGCAGAGGCGAGAGCTTCGTGATCGTCTTGAAATGACGATAAAAGGTCGAGCGCGTCATGTGCGCCATTTCGGCAAGCTGATCAATGTCAAAGGGTTTGCCGGTATTCTGGCGAATCCAATTGATGGTCTTGTTGATGCGGTTGGCCGTGCTGTTTTGGGTAAAGAAGTGCGCGAGCGCAGCCCCTTGAGGACTCATCAAGATCAAATAGGTGAGCTCTCTTTCAATTAAAGGCGCCCGTGCGGAGATTTGCTCTGGAGTATCAAGAAGCCTAAACAAACGCAAATAGGATTCAACAATGTCGCAAGAGCAGGCCGAAACCGTGAAGATGCGCGAGGTATGCATGAAATCCTGCTTGCCGTGTTTTTCCAGAATTTCTGGCTGCGTCTGCACTAAGTCGGAAATCAAAAGAGGATCGAGTCTAAGCGAACAAGAAACATAGGGGTCTTGCGGCGAAGCTCTGAAAATTTCATAGGAAGAGGGGGTGTCAGCAGCTGTCGAAATGCTCGTGTAGCGGCCATATTCCCAGTTTTTGCCGTCCACGTTTACGCGCTTGGCCCCTTGCAGGATCAAGCCGCTCGAAAGCGTGTAGAAGCAGTTGAGGTCAGAAACAGGGTGCTCGTGAATGTTGTACGTGAGATTTGGAACCGGCAGCTCCGTGCCGTTGGTTTCAGGATGAGCACGACAGTAGTCGGTGATGCGTTTTTTCAGAAGGTTGCAGGCGAAGCGAGTTTCTTCAGGAACAGACCAATTAAGCATTAAATTCCTCAAAAACTATGTCAAATAAGCCCAGGATTGAGATAAAAAGGCAATCGTTACGGCGATGATAGAACAGGAATGTTGCATCAGTATTGCTTTATTGACTTGGAATTGTGAAGAAATTCTTCAAAATAGACGCCAAGCGCAATGTAAATCAAAATACGAAGTTCTGAAAATACTTTTATATGCAAAGATTTGTAGAGGTCAGATGAACGGAGAAATATGGGATTACGTTTGGTTCGAGTGGTGCAACAGTCAAGAACACAAAACGGCCGAATTCGCACTCGGCCGTTTCGGTAAATAATTCCCACGTTTGAACACGAGGAAATCGGTGGAAATGTGAGTTAAAGACCTGTATCCGCCAGCAGGTTTAGGACGCGTTGGCTAAGCTGTATTCGCGGCATTGCAGTCGATAAATCAGACCACTCGGTTTGCGGATTGTGCAAGTTTCCGCCGACAACGCCCATTGCGCAAACAACAGCGGCACCCTGAGCCGAGAACTTGTTGCCATCGGAAGCGCCGCCAACAGTAAGCCACCGTGGTTTTTTCTGACCTAGTTCGGCAGCAGCTTTGTCGACCAGTCCAATCAATTTTTCAGACTGAGGCGTTCTTGCCAAAGCAGAGGAAATCTTTGGCGGCACCAACTCTGACTTCACGCCTTCCATAAAGCCCTTCTTGCACATTGCATCAACCTCGGCCAGGACGGCATCGCGCGTTTTGTCGTTCATGAAGCGGAAGTCAAAAGTAACTTCTGCGTGCTCGGCGATGGTGTTTGGAACTGTGCCCCCCTTGACGACATCGCCATTGAGTGTGACGCCTTCGTACTTTTTGGCGACCGCACTAATTTTCGGAATAGCTAAAGCCATTGCGTAGACGGCGTTGCGTCCATCTTGTGGGTTATTGCCTGCATGTGCTGGTTTTCCGTGAAACTTGACGGTTAAAAAGATTGATCCTTTACGTACGGCAACAAAAGCACCGCCGGGGACTTCTCCACGGCCTGGTTCGTAAATGAGTGCAATAGGAGTTTTCTTGGCTTGTTCAGCCATAAAGGCTCTCGAGGCGTCTGATCCGGATTCTTCACCAGGATTGATGACGACGGCAATGTTGAGTTTTTCCGTGACATGCTTAGGAAGGCC
Source organism: uncultured Duodenibacillus sp. (assembly GCA_944388865.1). Classification (GTDB taxonomy): domain Bacteria; phylum Pseudomonadota; class Gammaproteobacteria; order Burkholderiales; family Burkholderiaceae_F; genus Duodenibacillus. Next base: position 5,373 of record CALXKM010000042.1, read on the forward strand.
CTTGCAAATCCACCAAACGGCGTTGAGTGAACTTTTATCGTCGGCGACACCGGCACCGTAGGCCTTGTGTCCATCAAGTTTGAACGGATATTTGGCAGCGTTTCCAACAGGCTGAACTGTGTCGCTGTGCGCACAGAGGACAACATCATAACGATCTTGATTCTTGTGGCTCGTTGCGACCAAGGCATTGCCTCTGCCTTTGCAGTAAGGAGTAGAGACCGTCCAGCCAATTGATCGGAAGCGTTTTGCAAAGATGTTAATGATTTTATTGCTACCTTCTTCGTAACCGCTCTTGGAGTCAATGCTCACAAGTTCAGCTACTTCGCTGGCAAACTGCTTCAGGTTGAAGGCGTTGGCCGCTGCTTTTGGAATGATTGCAGGGCCAGCGGCAGCTACCGCAGCTGCCTGCAGAAATTGACGACGCGTTGAAGTCATGGATGCCTCCTTTTGTGCAAATGTACACCGTGTTGCATGTTATGCCGATTGGAAACAAAGAAAAAAGCAAACCGAAATCAGGACTACAGAAAATACTTTTCTATGAATTGAAAGAGTAGGGGCGATTTCGGCAGAATTTGTCCGTGAACAGCGTCATGCTCACTCATTTCTGAGGTGAAGTTCTTGAGCATTGGGCATAAGAGTCCAATGCCAATCGAAAACGAACGGCTGCAAAAGTTTGCTGTGGTGCATTGATAAGCGACGACAAAGCAATTCAAAGATATCAAAGCTCAACAGGACCAAAAAACCGTAAAAAAGCGATAAATTTAACTCAACATAATAGTAGTTATGTTGAGCAATATGCGTTTTTTGATGATTTCCCTCGTGATTGTCCTTGCAACAGTGCCTGGGAACGGCACGTTTATTTTTGCTTGTTGTTTAGGAACTTAGCGTGATCGAAACTCATGTCGTTTGGCTGCTTCCATGTTTGCACTGCTGTTTGTCTTTCTTCGGCTGTCGCGAGCTGTTTGCAAATCTCTTATGGTCAGACTTGGAGCGCCGTGTCCGAACAGAGTGTCTTCGCAGATCATTGGTCTGTTCGTACGGCGTGCCGGTTTGTTGAGATTTCTTGCGTTTTTCGCAGCATAAGGCAACATAACCGTCTGCTCATTGAGCAGCGCAAATTTGGCGGTCGGTTCAAGGAATGCGGCAGCTCGCAAAAAACCGTAACGGAACCTTCCGATGCGTTTTGCTCGCCGAAAACCGATATGCACTTCGGCCTGCAATCTAGAAATGCCGTCGACGACAATGGTTCCCACTACTTCGCCAAACGCGCAATAACTACTATTATGTAGAGTAAAAAATCAATCAAATCAGCACGTTGGCTGAAATTTATGTAGGATTTGCACTGCTTTCTTTGTGCGGATTCTCTTCTTTCTTGCGGCTCAGACGCATCAGGTTTTATTCGGATTCAAACCTGCGGCTTGCCGAGAATCTTTTCAATGGCGGCATTGACGTGCGACAACGGCACCCTCTCCTGCTCCAAGCGTAGAGAAGAAGCTCTCAGTTGATCAAAGAGAGCGAGCTCTGCGTCGGTGAGGTTTTTTGGTGTTTCCGCAAGACCTTTTGTGGGGTCCCGTACGGCCAAGCTGCTGAATTTGCTGAATGTCTCCACATCCATAAGAAAAGACCGTGCCTGAGGCACTTTCGTTCTGATGGCTGACAAAATGTCCAGACCGTGTACGTCAAGGTCACCAAAGTAGCTGACATCGACCTCCTGCAGCCAATTCACGCTGCTCAATACTTCAAAGCCGTAGCCCATTCCCATCAGCACGGGAATTTCTTGAGGCACCGCAATGCTCAATCCCGTCTGTATGTTTTCGACGATGACCACGGTTTTGGGCTTGCGCAGATTGAGCACTTCTGCGGGTAGTCCCACCATTGCTTCAGCAGGAATGCCGTCAGCAAACACTTGAGCGTGGCGCACGCGAACCGTGGCTGGAGGCGTTTTGAAGCCCCATATTCTCGCCAATTGTGAGGCCGGCATGTTCTGATCGGTCTGTGCAGAAAGCATGCGGGCCAAAAGCGAAGCGTGCCGCTCAAGCCATTTGGTGTCAACGCCGAAGACAGAAATCTCGCGAATAAAGCAGCCGGCAGGCTGATGCAGCAGCATCCATTCAACCAGACCGAGCAGCCTTTCAAACTCTTCGTCTTTGGCCGTTGCAGCAAATTTGCGTTCGTCGGCCAGAGCACAGGCAGCTTTGGCCAGCCGTCGTTCTGCAAGCATTGTTATGCGGCTTGATGCCCGCAGAAAATCCTGCAGCTGCTGCTTGCCTGCAAAAGCTACTGCGGCTTGAGCCGTACGAATCACCAAGCGTTCCGGGACGCGACGAGTGCCGCCCATGGAGTGCCAAAAGACGTCCTTCCAGAGAACTTCGGCGCCAGACGGAATTGCTGAAGCCTCCCTCCACTGCCTTATCCAGCGCTCGGTTTTCATCACGTCTTGAGCAGCGGCTTTTTCCGTTGGTATGCCGATGGAAAACTCAAGCGGCTTGTGCTCAGGCAAGTTGATGCACTTGAGCCAGTCGGAAAAGGATCGATTGCAGCGCGTTCTGACGAGCTCTCTGACCTCCTCTATCGAACGCCCGGTGTTTTTGGCAATGCTCATTGCTCACCTGCTTTGTTTTCGCGCGGCTTGATTTCTCCAGTCTTTGAGTCGTACACGACGCTTAGCACCGAGGAGCTGCAGCGGTTTCGGCAGCTGACGTAGGTCGTGCCTCCAACGTAGGGATCAAGCGTCATGACCGACTTCTCGGGGGTGGCAATAATGAGTTGGAAATGGAAATCTTTAAAGACCGTCAGCGCAATGTCGGTAAATTCGCTGTCAGCCTTATCAAAGGCCTCATCCAAAATAACCGGCGCATAGCGCGGATAGTCGCTTTCTTTTCCGCCGAGCTGATAGCGCAAGGCGGCAGCCAAGCAGATCACTGTGAGCTTTTGCCGCTCGCCACCGGATTTGCCGGTTTCGGCAGGATAGATCTCCACGATCTCTTCTTGTCCGTCGTCGTCGCGCTTAAATTCCACGCCTTTGAATTCGACGTGCTGCCGAACGTCAAGCACTTTGTCGCGCCAGCGCAGGACAGCGGGGTCAGCGCTGTTGGGATTGAGCTTCTGGACAAGATCATTGATGAGCTTGAAGTAGTGCTCTGCCGCCAGCATGTCCTTGGCATCCACTTCGCGGCTCATGATCTCGCGCTGCATTCTCTTAAATTCGAGAACTTCAGCAGGGTTGCGGTCCGTCACGGCAATGCGAAGGTAAGAAGCAACGCCGTCCTTGCGGTTGAAGACGACGCGCGCAAGAGATTTGTTGACTTCCTGCAGACGCTGCTTGATGGTGCGGCGCTCGTTGTCAATCTCCTGATAGAGGTCAACGAGATTTTGCCTGGCCTGATTGTTGAGCATGTCTCTGAAGTTGGCTTCAAACTTCGGAAGGCCCTCTTTTTGCAGAGTTTCCAATTTTTCAAAAAACTCGGGCGCGCTTTCGATGCGAATGTCCAGCTGCAGGGCCGCATCGGGCCAGCGCTGCTTGAACAAGCCGAAAAAGCTGACGGTCTGTCCTGTCTCAGCGGTAATCGTCTCGGCAAGCGCTTCAGAGATCTGCGCCAATTGCGAGGCCAGACGCTCGCGCGTGCGGCTCATGGATTGAAGACTGACGGCAAGCTTGAGTTCGAGCACTTTGTTGGTGATGCTCGCCAAAACAGCAGGATCGACCGATGCAGCCTTGAGCTCTTTTTGATAGTTCTCAAGATCGACTTCAAGAGCCTCAACGCGCTTTTCAGCTTCCTGCCACTGACTGAAGGCGGATTCTTTTTGTATGTTGACTTTGTTTCTTTCGAGCTTCTTGGCTTCTTTTTCCTTCTCGATGCGATTGAGATCGTGATCATTTTGCAGCAGCGCCTGCAGCTCGTTTTTAATGCGGGCAGCATTGGCCGTGAGCGTACCGATGTCGATTTGCTCCCATTCGTATTCCAAAGCGCGCTGAGCGAGCTTTATAAATTCATGCACGCGCGCTTCCATGGCGTCTTTTGCCGAGATGCTGCTTTGGATGCCGGCAATTTTCTGCCCGAGATCGGCTGCCTGCTCCTTATACAGGGCAAGCTTTTCTTCATTGGAAAATCCCAGCACCCAGCGAGAGCGGTCAGTGATGTTGTAGCGGTCATCCTTTTCGTGCCGCGTGAGACTGTGCTTGATCTGGCCAGTCATCGTGACTGCGCGCTCATAGTCTTGAAATTCCGATACGGACTCGACGCATTCGTAATCAAAGCGCGAGGCAAGTTCGCGGGTAATCCACGGCCTCCAGAAGCAGTCCTTGATGTCAAGCTTGCAGGCAATGGAGCGGGAGCTGACGCTGGGAAGAGTGTCTTTGATTTCCTGGACGCGGTGATAGACAAGCCTGCCGTGCAGGTTGAGCCGATTGACGAGCGAAGCAAAGCGCTTGTAATTTTCATCGTCGACCAAAACCGAGAGCGCAAAGTTGTGCAGGACGCGTTCAATGGCGCCCTTCCACAAGTCTTCGCTTTCCTTGACCTGCAGAAGTTCCCCGACAAAGGGCAGCTTCTCGGGAGCAAGGCCAAGTTCCCCAGCCAGACGGTCGCGCAGCTGGACTTGCCGCGCGGGAATGTTTGTTGGACTTTTTTCCATTGCGGCGATTTCTTCGCGCAATTGACGAAACTTTTGCTCTGCTTCGTGCCGGCTGCCGATGAGTTCATCGCGCCCGGCGCGTATTCTGTTCAATTCTTCGACCGTGGATTCCAGACGATCGTTCAAAGAAATCTTGACGTCGGCAAACTCTTGGCGCGTTGTCGGGATCTGCAGCTTGAGCTGCTCGGTCAAGCGGCTGTACTTGTCGTGCAGCGCCTGAGCTTGGGCAAGCGACTTCTCTTCGCGCTCAAGGTCGCCTTGAAGCCGAACGACTCGTTCGCCTCCTTTTTCGTAGTACTCACGAGTAAGCTCGCCGATGCGCGCCTCAATGGCTTCGCTTTGCTTGCGAAGGTCTTCGTAATTCTGCTGGGCTTTGGCTTCTTTTTTGAGGGCCCGCGGGAGTTCATCTTCAATGAGTTCGACCATTTGCGCGGCTCGCCACCCATCAAGAGAGGAAATCATCGCTTCGTTTTGACGCCGCTCGTCAAGAGCCTGCTGCACGCGCTGATAATGCGTCTGCGCATCGCTGAGGACGGCGATTTGCTCTCGCGCCTTGATGACCGATTCGTGCGCGGCATAAAGTTCAGAAAACACGCTCACTAACGTCTCTGCCCTGCCGAATGTTTCGGGTTCGTCGAGCATAAACTTGCGCAGAAATTGATTGAGGTCGCCCAAATTGCGTGCAGACTGCGCTTTGTGCAGAAGCTTTAAGACCGTGTCGGACTCGATGCCGAAGATGGCCCGGAAATGCTCGCAGTAAGGGGCAAAGCGCGCAAAGCTCTTGGCCTGGGGGATTTCCTTGCGAATAAAGCGCCAGTCGTAATCGTGTTCGGCAAAAGGTTCGAGTCGCTTGATATCGAAGTTTTCCGGAACGACGTAGTAATAGCGCGTGACGCGGCTGTCTTCATTGGTCGAGCCGCGAATGATGGCCACAAAAAGCAGAGTGACGACTCTGAAGTCGTTTTTAAAGGTCAGCGCGACGGCGCTCCAGGTGGACTGCTTTCTGAGGTACTGCGTCACAGAACGCCCTTCGTCGTCTTGCTTCGTTGTCCAGGCGCCTCGTACGTAGGACAGAATCGTTCGGTCGGCCTTGCGCCCGCCTTCACGTGCGGCCGCGGCATTGAAGTCGATGTCTCTGGGCGGAGTCAGCAGCACGCTCATCGCGTCAAGAAGCGTGGATTTTCCTGATCCTGAGCCGCCGATGAAAAGGTGCCCTTCAGGAGAGATTTCAATGTCTTGCAGACCGCTGAAAGTACCCCAGTTGTACAACTGGCAGCGGATGAGACGAAACTGCTCGGCGGCTTCGCCGGCAAAGAGATTCAGAAAAGAGTGTGCTGCCATGGCAAAAGCTTATTCCTGATCGTCGATTTGGTCGTTGTCTTCTTCGTCCTCAGCCTCTAAATCAGCGGCTGCCTGCATGTCGCGCTGGGCTTTGGCTTCGTAGGCATTTTTAAGGGCGCTGATTTCTTCGGCGTTGAAGATGAGCTCAAGCACAGGACTGATCTCATACATTTGGGACTGCCCTGCCCGCCTGAGAAGCTTTCTTTCCTGCAGGCGCGTAAGGACGGCGTTGACATGCTGCTTGAAGATGCGCTCGTTGCTTCTGGATGAGGCATCAAAGGTTTTGAGAATTTCCTCTACGCTGTCGGCTGCAATAAAGCCGCGCTCTCCTTTTTCCTTGGCTTCAATGAGCCTTTGGCGCATTTCCAAAAGCAGCACGGAATCAAGGTACGTTAGATGAAATTCGCGAAGCAGTTGCGGAGCGTCAAGTTCGCCCGTGTCTGCCTGCCGGCAGAAAGCAATGCCGAGCTCTTCGTCGCATACAAGAGTCAAAAAGAGGTTGTTGAGCATTGACTCGATCGCTTCGCGCGAGAGTACAAGCGTCTCCCAGAGATGCTTCTTGTCGGCCCGCAGAAGGTATGGGCCGCGCAGAAGAGTCACCAAAAGCTGGCGTTGATCAAAGTTGAGCACTCCGGCATCGCCCTCAAAAAGCGGCTCTGTCGGTCTGATGTTCTGCAGTTGCGCGTCTTCTGATCTGACTGGCTGGTGCGGCATGGCTGAAGATAATTTTTAGGTTGGTTGGTTTCAGATCGTCTCAGAGCTTTTCTGCGCGCCGCTCGAGAGGCTCTTGCGGCTTGCCTGAGTGAAAAGAAGCATGGGAATATGAGCTTTGACGAGCTGACCGAATCTGTCGGTCCAGCTCACGGAAATCGACTGCTCTGGATTTTGCATGCCGCAGCGCAAGGCAAGGCTGATCAAGCCGACAACGCTTGCCAAGCCTTGCTTTGCTGGGTGCAGTGCAAGCACATCGGCCACGGTTGCCGCCTGCTGCTTGTCGAGGACGTCAAGAACGCATGATTTGAGCCAAGGATAGTTGATTTCAGACTCCTGCACGCGGCGGGCGAGCTCGGAGAAATCGACTTGAGCGACCTGAGCCTGAAGCATCTGCTCGGGCGTAGCTTCCGTCTGTGGATCGTAGAGATTGACGCAGGAGACGCTTGAGACTTTGACAGAGCTTCGAGGCAGGATGAAAACGGCCTTTTGCGGGTTGATGCCTTCACGCTTTTGCAGTGCTTCTCGCCTGGCATCGTTGATGAGCTGCGAAATGCGGCGGTCTTGCTGGTAGTCTCGGCTTTGCACGACATGCTTGAGCGAAGAGGCAAGCCGCTTCATGACGGCCTGGGTTTCGCGGGCTCTGAGATTCAAGTTGCGGCGCATGTAGGCGATGTCGTTGCGATTTTTGTCGCTCAGCATGCCGTCCCAGAAGCTGCGCTGCTGCAGGGTGTCAACGGCATCTTCAATTTGAGAAGTAGCTGCCGGATCGTTGATGAAGTTGTAAAACGACCGGAAGGTTTTGCCCTCCTCGCTTTCGGAAATGCGGTCGTACCCGGCAAAGAACCCTTCGAGGATGCTTCCTGCCGTGCCGTCGTTGCGCATGATGTCCTCGTGAAGCTCCCGTGAGAGCTCGTAGAAGCGATCGCGCACGCGGTAGAAGTCGCCGTTGAGGTTTTCGAGCATCTCAAGCAGATCGAAGATCTGCGCCCTAACCTCTGCATCTGATGCGACGTCGACTTTGCCCTGTCGAACCAGAGCAATTTGCTCCTCAATGCGCCGACGGTCTTCTTCAAGAAGCGCGACTCGATCTTCGATGTTGACGTCGGTGTCTAGAACAAGTTTTCTGATGGCGTGAATGACGAGCTCAAGGCGGCTTTCGGTTGGAGACGTGCGCTCGGAGCGTTGGCTTGAAATGAAGCGAATGGCTTCGTGGGCTGCCGAGGTGAGTTCGTAGACCGGTTCCTGCTGGCCTTCCAGATAGCGCAGCGTGATGAAATTGCTTTTGCGCCAAAGATTTGCCTTCACTGCTGCCTGTGATGATTCAACCGTGGCGTCTTCAATTTCATTCAGATAGTCCGTCAGCCGGGAAATAAAGACGGATGCAGGAAGAGACTTCTCGTTGTCAAAGAGAAGCGCCTGAAGACAGCCAAGCGTCTCGGGCGCCGTATCTGAGGCCAGAAGTTCCCACATTGGCAGCCTGCGCATGGCGCGGTAGGTCTCAACGGTGGTTTTGACGGACATCGAAAGCGGGCAGATGAAGTGGTCGAACTTGCCGCAGTGTACCTTAAAGATGGATAAGAAGCTCAGCTTCAAAAGCCGCTGTTCGGATCAAAGAGATGATAATGGTGTTGGTCAGAGGACCTGCGCAAGGCGAATGTGCAAATTGTTTGACCTCAAAAGGATTGAGGAAGCCGTTCTTGTTGGCTCTCAGAGCGAGGCAAGAACGGCAAAACAGACTCGCAGCAGAAGCTTAGCCTAGGAGCTTGCGAGCAATGTCCTTCCAAACTTTGACGCCGTTGACCATGTACTGCGTTTGAAAAGTCATGTCGCGCTTGTGCAGGCCGGGAGCGGCGCCTACCCCGACGCCGAAATATGCGGTGCGCACGGAGGGCTTTTTGACTTTGTAGAAATGAAAGTCTTCGCCGCCGCCGCCCGTGGGAGGCACGAGCTTGTCTGGACCAATTTGGGTGCGAATGCTCTCTTCGATCATGGCTACAAGCTCAGGGTCGTAATCCGATGCCGGGCAATAGTCGATCTGCGTCCAGGTGAGTCGCCCGCCATAGGCCAAGGCCGTGCTTTGCGCCATGGTGTTCATCGAGTCGAGCATCTTGGTGAGAAGCGGATTGGTAGCCGCTCTCAGGTCAAAGACAATCTCGCACCAGCCGCTGGTGTTGTTGTAGGCGCCGGGTTCGCCCGTGATGCGCGTGGCCTTGGTTGACCAGCTCGCGTTGGGGTCGAGCCGGATCGAGTTGACCATGCCGATGTAGGAAGCGGCCATGTCGATGGGATTGATGCCCTGATGCGGGCGCGAGGCGTGCGCAATTGATCCTTCAAAGCGCACTTTGACTGTGGCGCAGGCTACGTGGGTGACTTCGGCTGACATAGACCCTGCAGGCACGTCCATGATCGGGCGGATATGCGCGCCGATGGCAATGTCGACGTCGTCGAGAACGCCGTCATTGATCATGGCCAGCGCCCCGGTTAAGTCTTCTTCGCCGGGTTGAAAGATGATCTTGAGCTTTCCTTTTTTGACGATGTCCTTAAAGGATCCGGCGGCGGCAAGAAGCATCGAGCAGTGCGCGTCATGTCCGCAGGCGTGTACGGCAACGATGCTGCCGTCGGGATTTGAATAAGGCAGCGCATCCATGTCGGCGCGAAACATCACGCAGGGGCCTTCAACGCCTGAATCAATGGTTGCAACGATGCCAAAGCCGCCGACGTGCTCGACATAAGCAATGTCGAGTTCCTTGAGCGTTTTGGCAATGTAGGCAGAAGTGCGCTCTTCGTGTCCGCTGGTTTCGGCCAACGGATGCAGCGCATTGTAGTAAATGACCGGATTGACTGAATCTGACATGGCTAAAGATTGAAGAGTTTATTTAGTGGGAGCAATAGCAACAGGCATGGCGCCGGCGAGGTCTTCGGCCGTCACTTTGCCGTTGAGGATGTCCATGATCTTGATTTTGCGCGCTTCGTTGATTTCATCGACTGTGAGCCCCAAAGCTTTGCGCTCGTCGTCGGGCTTTCGGTCAGTATTTTTGGCACCGATGGCGTGCGTCAGAAGCATGTAGCGCAAGGCCTTGCGCGAGGCTTCGGTGCCGGCATCTGAGTCGCGCACGCAGTCGCTCAAGCCGATGGCAGCAGTTTTGTTGCCGGCTTTGACCGATGCGGCATACAGACTGCAGGCTTTTTTGACGTCTTCGGGCGTCGGCGACGACTTCATGATGAGATTGGCCTTGGCAAGCTCCTCAACGCCGGGCTCAGGCTGGGGAGAAAATTGCATCCACAGTGCAATGATGAGAAAACCGCCAAAGAGAATTTTGGCGACTTTGTCTTTATCTTTTGAGCTAACCTGCATTTTGTTGTTTTAGAAAAAGCGAGTCGGACTAGAATTGTCATCATAGTGCATCTGCCGCAAGCTTTGCACCGGCCGTTTGCACATAAAGCACAGCGTCAAGGGTACTTGTTCGGAGAAATCTCCGAGATATCCGAACTTGTTGAGATAGTCCTTAGAACCTGATCCGATTAATATCGGCGGAGGAAACGCGAAGTTTTTGCCCGAGCAAATCTTTTTGAGGTTTGTCTAAGTCGATGTGAAGGCAAGCAGAGCAAGTTTTGCCGCCTTGAGCGTCTTCTCGAGCAAAAAATAATTCCCTCATCCCCGCCGTCAAAGCGCTATTGGAGATGCGCCATGACGGAAAAAATCATCCCTATTGCTTCTGAAAATGCGCCGGCAGCCGGCGAGTTTAAAAGTCTGATTCCCGATGAAGAAACGGCATCCCGTGCAGTTCTGCCTTTTCCTAATTCAAGCCGCATTTACGTCAAAGGCTCAAGAGTCGACATTGAAGTGCCCATGCGCGCCGTGAAGCTCTCCCCTACGCTGCGGCTTGACGGCTCTCAGGAATGCAATCCAGATGTATTTGTCTACGACACCTCGGGCGACTTCGGCGATCCGCAAAAGACCGTCGACATTCGAAAAGGGCTTGCGGCCAAACGCAGCAGTTGGATTCAAGAGCGAGGCGACACCGAGGAGCTTGCCGGGGTCTCAAGCAGCTGCGCACGTGAGCGCGCAAGCGATGCGGCCCTTGACGCCATTCGCTTTGCATCAAAGCGCAACCCCAGAAGAGCCAAATCGGGCTGCAACGTGAGCCAAATGCACTACGCCAAAGCCGGCATCGTAACTCCGGAGATGGAGTTTGCCGCTATACGCGAGAACTGCAACCGTAAGGCCTATGCTGAAAGCTTGAAGGCTCTTGACGACAAAAGCCGCAGGATGCTCTTGGCGCAGCATCCCGGCGCGCCCTTTGAGGCGGCCTTTCCTGAAGAAGTAACAGCTGAATTCGTGCGGGCTGAGATTGCTGCAGGACGCGCCATACTGCCGGCCAACATCAATCACCCGGAAAGCGAACCGATGGTGATTGGACGTAATTTTCTAACCAAGATCAATGCCAACATCGGCAACAGCGCACTCACCTCAAGCATTGCCGATGAGGTTGAAAAGCTTCTGTGGGCCATTCGCTGGGGCGCAGATACGGTGATGGATCTTTCCACGGGAAAATACATTCACGAAACGCGCGAATGGATCATCCGAAACAGTCCGGTGCCGATCGGCACGGTGCCGCTATACCAAGCGCTCGAAAAGGTTGACGGCAAGGCCTCGGAACTTACTTGGGAAATCTTTCGCGACACCCTCATTGAGCAGGCCGAGCAAGGCGTGGACTACTTTACGATTCACGCAGGATTAAGGCTGCGGCATATTCCGCTTACAGCCGAGCGGCTCACGGGCATTGTGAGCCGCGGCGGATCGATTATGGCGGGCTGGTGCATTGCGCATCACTCGGAGAGCTTTCTTTACTCTCGCTTTGAAGAGATCTGCGAAATTCTCAAAGCTTATGACGTGGCTGTGAGCTTAGGCGACGGTCTGCGGCCCGGGTCGATTTATGATGCCAACGACAAGGCGCAGATGGCTGAGCTCGAAACGCTCGGCGAATTGACGCGCATTGCGCATGCGCACGACGTTCAGGTCATCATTGAAGGCCCTGGACACATTCCGATGCAGCGCGTGATGCAAAACGTTGAGGCCGAACTGCGCGATTGCGATGAGGCGCCCTTTTATACATTGGGACCGTTGGTGACTGATGCGGCCCCTGGGTACGACCACATCACGAGCGCCATCGGTGCGGCGATGATCGGCTGGAGGGGAACGGCCATGCTCTGCTACGTCACGCCCAAGGAGCACCTGGGGCTGCCGGTTAAGGAAGACGTCCGCACGGGCATTGTGACATATAAGCTCGCCGCGCATGCGGCTGACCTTGCCAAGGGACTGCCGGGGGCGCAGCTTAGGGACAATGCGCTTAGCAAAGCACGCTTTGAGTTTCGCTGGGAGGATCAGTTCAATCTGAGTCTGGATCCTGAACTGGCAAGCTCTTACCACGACGAGACGCTGCCTAAGCCTGCCATGAAGCAGGCGCACTTTTGCAGCATGTGCGGACCGCAGTTTTGCTCCATGCGCATCACCGAGGATGTTCGCAAGTGGGCCAAGGAGCACGGCGTTTCGGAAGAAGCTGCGCTCGAAGAAGGACTCAAGGCGCAAAGCGCAAAATTCATCGAAGGCGGCTCGGAGCTCTATAAGGACGTATAGATAAAGAAGTAGGCTCCATTGCTCCCGCTTCAGGCCTCCGGCATTTCGCCGGGGGCTTTTTAATGAAAAAGCATTTTCAAAGGAAATTCCGCAGAAAATACTTTTTGACCTCAAACGCATAAACGAGCGCTCGAAAAAATTTGAGGGCAAATAAATGCGCTTTAGCCGCACCGCCGAAAATTTTGAAAAGGCCTGCATCCGTCACGAGGCAGCCGACAGGGTGATCAGTCAAGCAGGAACAAGACGCGAAAAAAATTTCGGCTTCATTGCCTAGAAGACAAATAGGGATTAGTGATTGATAAAACCTAATCATCAAGATGTTGTATTGCCTAGCGGATCACCGGAATATCGCGTCAAAAATTCCCCGTGCTCAAAAAATAAGCAAGCGTTGCAATCGTACGAAAAAATCTCATCGCAAAGAATTCGCTTAGAAAAGATAATCGCTCGAAAACTAGTTGTTAAATGCTATAACAGTTGAAATACGATAACTAAACAATCAACAGCCGCGCTAAAAATTTCGTTAAGAGCAATGAATTTTCGGGGAATTTGATATTTTGGACTTTCCTGTTTCGTGGTGACATAATTAACATAATCATGAATGTTAAATGCTTTAATGATTAGGATTTCAACAATATGAGACCCTCTCTGGCGATCGAGGAATCTTTGCAAGCGCTTGGCTGCAACCTGAAAATTGCCCGTTTGAAGCGTCGCCTCCCCCAGTCCGTGCTCGCTGAACGTGCCGGCATCGGTTTGTCGACTCTGGTCAAGATAGAAAAAGGCGATTGCGGCGTGGCGATCGGTACGGTCGCCGCGGTCGTGCATGCGCTTGGATTGGGAACCCCCTTTTCCGAGATTGCGCTCTCTGACCCCCTTGGTCAGGCGCTTGAGGCGGAAACTCTGCCCAAGCGTATCCGTACGCCGAAAAAGTCTGCCAAGCCGCTGACCGCTGGTCTTTGATGAATATGCCGCGCGTTTTCCCGATTCGAATCAAGACGACTGACGGCATGATGAATGTCGGTCAGCTTGTCTTTGCGCCTGGCCAGGATGCTCCCGGACAGCCCCTCATGGCATTTCAGTACGACGACGACTGGATTAGACACGGTTTTGCGCTTGGCTCGGATCTGCCGCTTGTCCCTGAAGTCCAGTACCCAGCAGCCGATGCACGTGAAGTTGACCCTGTGCTGAAGTCACGCGGGGCCAGTTTTGGGTTTGTCTGCGACCATGCCCCCGGCAGCTGGGCGATGAGGCTTCTTTCCGAGGCGAAAATAAAAGGCCTCAAACTTCCTTTTGATGACTCTGATGTCACTCAAGGGCAATTGTGGGCGTCTTTGGGAGGGCAAAATACGCGTTTTTCCGCGCTGGCTCTGCCTTTGCGGGAAGTTGAGTTCGTCAATGACAAGCCTCTTTTCTTCGATTTGAGAAAGCCTCGCGACGCAGTGAAGTCCGCCCGTGCCCTTGCGGCAGCGATGGAAGATTTTGCTTGCGGCCGCACGCTTAGAAACGCAAACGACGTTGAGCTTCTTTTATCCGGCACCCTTGATCTGGGCGGCCATGCCTTGAAGGCGCTTGTGCGCACCGGACCTTTGTGGGGCGACGAACGGGTTTTTCGAGCTTCTTTTTCGCAGTCGCCCTTCAATCGATCCGTTTGGACGGCCGTCACGGCCGACATGGCCCGTCGGTGCGGTCTTGATGTGCTCGCCGGCGGTCTGATGGGCGGCACGGCGTATTTGGAAAAGCGCTTTGACCGAGATGATGAGGGCGCCCCTATCTACTGCGCATCTGCAGCTACGCTCGTGCGGCGCCAACGCACGTCTAGAGCCAACCCGATCGCCTCGCCCGCTGGATATCTTGACGTAGCCGATATTCTCAACACCGAAGGCGCGCAGCCCTCTCACGATTTAAAAGAGCTCTTCAAACGCCTTCTGTTTCATGCCCTGACCGGGTGTCGGCATGACGCTCTGGACGACTTTTGGTTTGCGCGCGATGCATTGGGCTGGAGGCTGCTGCCAATGTCTGCGCCTTGCGCTGAGCCTGCCGGCGCCTCCGGCGGAAGACTTTTGAGCACGCCTTTGCGCGAATCTTTACGCCATGCTGATCCCGTTCAAGCCTGCTCGCTTGCACGCTACTTTGGCGTTCGCCCCGCCGAAGCTAAGTCCCTGCGTTTAGAATTCATGAAGATTTTGTCTCAATGGCGTTCGGCGGCCGAAGCCGTCGGAGCAGACTTTTTTGAGATTTCCCAAATGAGTGGTGCCTTTGGGGCGGCTTGACGGCAAAAAGTATTTTTAATTCTTATATTTCCGAAAATACTTTTCTCCTCTTCTTTGAGATTTGATCATGGATGTAAAAAAAGACAATGCCATGTACATGCAGATTGCTCTGATCGCCGCGCAGCGCAGCTACGCCAAGCGGCTCAAGGTGGGCTGCGTGATCGTTAAAAACAATTCCATCATTAGCTTCGGATGGAACGGCATGCCCACGGGTTACGACAATTGCTGCGAAATGGAAGTCGACGGAAAGCTCGTGACGCGCCCTGAGGTGCAGCATGCCGAACTCAATGCCATTGCCAAGCTTGCCTACAACGGCTACTCGAGCAAGGGCGCGAGCATCTTCATTACCCACAGCCCCTGCATTCACTGCTCACTTCTTATTCAAAAGTGCGGCATTGAAGCCGTCTACTATCACGACGTCTACCGAGACGATTCAGGCATCAAGTTTTTGAAAAACGCTGGCATTCATGTCGAGCAGCTCTAATTGGTCTGCCTTTGCGGTCTTCTTGCGCGGCGTTGACGAACTTCCTGCAGAAGCGTTGCTGCAAACCCTCCCGCAGGAGGTGCTTGAGCGTGCCCGCGGTTTTCAAAGCTTGAAGCGGCAAAAGGAATTTTTATGGGGGCGCGTGCTCTTTTATACGATGTTTGGCGGTGTTGTCCCCAATGCTCGCATTGTCGAGAGAGCGCCCTTTGCGCCTCGGATTTTGATGCCCGATGAAGCCGAGTGCGCTTTCGGTAGCATTACGCATACGGCTGGGCTTGTTGCCGTGATGGGAGCGCCCTGCCCTTGTGCGCTTGATGCGGAGGTGATGAAGCCGGCTCGCGTCAACGCTGAGATCACCGAGCGTGTTTTTGGCAAGCAAGCCGGCAAACTCATTTGCGAGGATCCGGTGCCGGGGTTTTACCGTCTCTGGGGACTGCGTGAAGATGCCGTCAAAATGAAGGGGCGCTTTGAAGTTTGCTCTGCCTTTCCCTTTGGGCGGATTCTTCTTGAGAGCCAGGGCGAGCAGACGGCGGCAGCCGTGGGTTTCAAGGAGTTTGACGGCAGCTCGAAAAATAAGATCCTTGCAGCTTTTGCGGCGGCTTGCCCCTGCAGGGTCATTTTGTTTGATGCCGGCATTTGCGAGGGCAGAGTTGTCCTTTACAAAACTGGGGTTTTGAATCTCAAGGCTTTCTAGCAGGACTTCGTGAGAAGCACCACGGCGCGGGTGCTGATGCCCTCTTCTTTTCCTTCAAAGCCAAGCTTTTCATTGGTTTTGGGCTTAACGCTCACCTGTTCAGGATCAATGTTGAGGATTGAGGCGATCGTGCGCGCCATGGCCGGAACATGCGGATTGAGCTTGGGCTTTTGAGCGATGACGACGCAGTCGATGTTGGCAATCCTCCAGCCTTTTTGAGCCACTGCGTCCCAGGCTTTCTTTAGCAGCACCTTGCTGTCGGCTCCTTTGAAGGCCGGGTCGTTGTCGGGAAAAAGAATGCCGATGTTGCCGCAGTTGGCTGCCCCTAAAAGAGCGTCGGTGATGGCGTGCAATAGTGCATCTGCGTCGCTGTGACCGGCTAGCCCAAGCGAATGCTCGATTTCTACGCCGCCCAAAATGAATTTGCGCCCGGATTCAAGTCGGTGCGAATCGTAACCGTAGCCTACGCGCATCTGCATGTGTGATTCCTTCAAAAGACGTTCACGAACAAAATCGGCATCAGCCGGCTGCGTCACCTTGATGTTGGCGGGATCGCAATCGACAACGGCAACTCTGCCGCCGGAAAGTCGAATGGCGCTTGACTCATCTGTGACATCCGGGTTTTCAGAAAGGGCTTGCGCGAGCTCCCCGGCTCGAAAGCACTGCGGCGTTGCAATGCGATAGAGCCCCTTGCGGTCAATGTCTTCGCTTAAGTATCCCTGTTCGTCCGTGCGCTTGACCGTGTCGACAACGGCGATGGCAAGCACGCAGCCTGAGGCCGTGCCGGCAGCAATTTGCTTTTTTGATTCCGCAATGAGCTTTTCAATGTCGGCTTCTTCAACAAGCGGACGCGCGGCGTCGTGCACGAGCACCAGATCATTGGCGCTGACAGCGCCGTAATGCATTGCTGCTTCAAGGGTATTTGCCACGGTTTCGGCGCGCGTGGCCCCTCCCGTGCGCAGCACGTGCATGTTTTTCAAATCTAGCTCGTTCACATACGCGTCGCCTGCGCTTACGCCGATGAAAACGCGCTCGGGGCCGAGCACGCGGGCAAGCTTTCCTGCGGTCAATTCAAGCATGGTGTTTTGACCAAACTTGAGGTATTGCTTAGGGACGCAGGAGTTCATGCGTGAACCGCATCCGGCGGCGGGAATAATGGCCAAGATCCTGGACATACTTGTCTTTAAAAAGTTCAGGGATTTGCAACGATGCGCCATTGTAGCCGTTTTGGCTTTGACGCTGACGTAGAGTCAATCAGAGCAGAATGCAAAACGCCCCGTAGGACAATGAAATCCCTGCGGGGCGAAGTCTTCAGGCCGAAAACTTTTCAGTTTTCAGGCTTTGGAGCGCACGAAGATTAGAACTTGTGCACCAGGCCGAGCATGCCGGTGAAGGTTCTTTCTTCATCAAACTTCTCGCCGTCAGCCTTGGCCCAAGCGTGCTTGTAGGCCAGACCAATGTAGGAGAAGGTGCGCTTGCTGAACGGATATTCGTGGCCGAGAACGACGTTGACGTTCTTGTACTTCTCGCCCATGGAGTCGTTGACTTCCACGTCGCCATAGTAGGCAGCGGCGCGGAACGTGCCGCACGGAAGCGGGAAGGAAGCGCCCAGACCCAGGGTGTAGCCGTCGGCTGTGCCGTTAGTGTTGGAACGAGCACCGGTAGTGGTGTCATAGGTCTTGATGCTGCCGGCGCCGTCGGACAGGAAGAAGCTCTGGGTTTCGTTCTTGCCGTACTGAGCGCCGAAGGTGAGCGTCATGAAATCGAAGTCGTAGCCGATGCCAAGGCTGACGGCCTGTGCATCGTCCAAGTTTTGGTTGACCTTTTCGCCGTCTTTCCACTGCTGGCGCAAAATCGTGTCAAGAACGAGCACAGTGCGCAACGGGCCGTTTTCATATGAAAGGCCGAGAGCGGCATAGCGATCCTTGTCGCGTTCACCCGGAGTGGCATCGTCCTGCTCATTGAGAGTATCGGTACCGAAGGAGTACTGGAAGTAGCCGGTAAAGCCCGCAACCTTCGGAGTCACGAGGGTGAGCATGTTGTCGTAGCGATCGCGGCCAAACCAGTTGCTGAGGTCGACTGCGTAGTTCCAGCCGCCGTCGAACGTATCGCCGTAGAACTGGAAGATATCATAGGTGCCCATGCCGGCAGTCAAAGCACCCATGCGGCCAAAGCTTATTGTGCCGTAGGGCGTCTCAAAGCTCAGGCGGGCCTCACGACCAAAGAGACGGCCTCCCTGTCCCTGCGTGCCGTCATCAAGGCTAAAGCCATTTTCGAGATAGAAGGACACGGCATAGCCGTCGCCCAGATCTTCGGTACCCTTGAAGATGAAGCGAGAGCCGTTGTGGTTGCCGGAATCAAGCGTGAAGTCTTCCGTCGTTCCCTCGTTCATGCGGTTGACGTTGTTGTAGGCAAAGCCGGCGTCAACGATGCCGGAGATCGTAACCTGGGCAGCCAGTGCGCTCGTGGAGGCCAGCGTGGCGGCAGCCAGAGCGATCAAAGTCTTTTTCATTTTGAGAAAGTCTCCAAATATTTGAATTCTGTTTTCTTGCTGCGAGCACGGGGGTCTGACAGCAATGAGCGTCATTATTGCTTGTTCGGGATTTGCGTTTCAATTGCGAAGGCTTGAGCGCAAGGAAAGGCGAAGAAAGCGGTGCCCGAGACCGTTTGCCGAGGAAATACCTGAACGTCTTGCAACATATTGATAAATAAGGCAAATTTTATTTGCAATGCTCGCAACCGCGCGATAAATTACACAAATTGTCTTATATGAAAATAGTGTGACCAAAAACGTCACACTTTTTTATTCGCAACGCGGCTTTTTGCTTGTGCCGGAAGTTGTATTTCAACGACATCAGAGACTTGGCAGGTCGTCTTTTGCAAGCATTTCTTTGACTGGAGAAAAGCTTTTGCGGTGCACCGGCAGCACGCCGTAGCGGCGGATGGCCTCAATGTGCTGCTTGACGCCGTAGCCCTTGTGCTTGGCAAAGCCGTATTCGGGATAACGGGCATCGAGCTCTACCATCCAGCCGTCGCGGGTCGTTTTGGCAAGAATCGAAGCGGCTGAAATCGCAGCGATTTTGTCGTCTCCTTTGACGACGGCATTGATGCGCCGGTTCATTTTGGGGATGCGGTTGCCGTCAACGAGTATGAGGTTGGGCTCAAGCGAGAGGCCCACAATGGCGCGCTTCATCGCCAGCATTGTCGCCTCGAGAATGTTGAGTTCATCTATTTCTTCGACTGTGGCGTGCGCAATGCTCCAGCTGAGCGCTTTTTGTTTGATTTCAGTGGCAAGCTTTTCCCGTTTGGCGGCCGTGAGCTTTTTGCTGTCTCTGAGACCTTCAATGGGGTTGTCGGGATCAAGGATCACGGCGGCGGCCACCACGGGGCCCGCAAGAGGCCCCCTGCCCGCTTCATCAACGCCGGCAATCAAATCGGCACTCTCAATGAGCATCTGATCGTTAAAAAGATCGGGAGCTTGGGGCTTTTTTAAAGACATTTCTAAAATAGAAGATTTGAAAATACTTTATTTGCTTTGCGGAAATGCCTTGTTTGCGCTATCCCGCAATAAGCGGCGCATCAGGCACCCAAACCAGACGCACGCGTTCGGGAACGAGAACGCGGTCGGCGTACTCGCGCACATCGCAGCCTAGCCCTGCAGCAAAAATAAGCGAGTCGTCAAGCCACACGAGCGGCAGCCGCTGCCGCTCAAAGGCCGGAATCTTCGCGGCCTGATAAAGGTGCTTGAGGTTTTTGGAAGGCCGCAGACGGTGCAGCTTGATCTTTTCGCCTCCTTTGCGAGGACGCACTTCAAGCCTGCCCTCTCGCAAACGCTTGGCGTCAATGCCGTCTTCGTCGCCCGTGCAGGGCTCAAAGCGCAAAATTCCTCCCCAAAGCCCTAGGCTGATTTCCGGCTCTCCATTCCAGACAAGCGACTTTTGCAGCGCATTGGCAGCCCGTACCGGCACAGGAACGTCAACCGCTACGAGGTTTTCGCCCCAGCGACGCACTTCGCGGTTTTCCATGCGAAAGCACATGCCGCTCGTGCCGTGGGTTTGCCTGATTTGCCTCAGCATTTCTGTGAGCTTTGCCTGAGAGGGCGCTCTGATGCGGCTTTGTGCAAGCCACGAGCGAAGGCACAGTGCCTGCCTTTGCGGCGAAAGCTTCAAAAGCTTGCCGATGGCAAGAGTGCCGGGTTTGCTGCCTGCACAAACGGCTAGGTCTTCGCCGCCAATCGTGCTCACAAGCTCGGCAGCTTCGGCCACAAGACTCACCGAGCGTGCCGCAGCGGAGCGCCACCCTGGGCGAGCTTGATCAAGATGCGGCAAAAGCTCCTGCCGGATGAGATTTCTCAAGTAGCGCGTGTCGCTGTTGGATTCATCTTCAACCCATTCGAGCCGGGCGCGTTTGGCGTAGCGCTCGATTTCTGCTCCAGAAACCGTAAGCCAAGGGCGAACAAGTACGACCGGAATGGGAGACTGCGCGGCCTCAAAGGTGCGCACGGGACTCATGGCGCTCAAGCCTTCCGGTCCAGCTCCCCTCACCCACTGAATGAGGAAAGTCTCAAGTCTGTCGTCTTGATGGTGCGCGGTCATGATGACGTCAGCGTCTACGCGCTGGGCAACTTTTAAAAGCGCCCTGTAGCGAGCTTGTCTGGCAGCCGCTTCCACTCCTTCGGCGGCATGAGCATTGACATAGACCTTTTCTACTTCAAGCTTGAGGTTGCGCTTGGCGCAAAAGCTGCGGGCGTGATCAACCCACGCATCTGCGTTGGGACTCAAGCCGTGGTGCACGTGCACCACGGTGAGATCGGCAATGCTCGTTTGCTTAACATTGCGGTAGATCTTGGCGAGCACATCGAGCAAGGCGGTCGAATCGCGTCCGCCCGAAAAAGCAAAGACGATGCGCACGGGGTTGACGGGCTCAAGCGAAAAGTCCTGCGCCGGATGCTCGGCGTTGCGTTCGCGTACGGCCTCAATGCAGGCCTCGACCAAAGCAGAAAGGTGCTTGTGGCCGGGCTTGGCCGCGCTCTTGCCTGCTGGCTTCGAAGAAAAATCTGACGGCATGAAGGTGCTCAAATTTGCGCTTTATGCCTGCTCGGGCGAATTGTCGTCAGCTGCTTTGCCTGCTTCCTGAACCTCGGTCTGGGCAACAGTCGATTTCGATGCAGTGCGGGCGGTCGTCTTTTTTGACGTTGCCTTAGACTTGGCCGAAGTTGATTTAGCAGCGCTCTTGCGGGCGGTTGTCTTGCTTGCCGGCTTGGCTTGACTCTGAGCGTCGTCTTTGGTTTGACTGGTCTCTTTGTCTGCTGACTTGGCCTCGGCTGTCTTTGCCGTCGTGCGCCGGCGAGCTGGCTTTGCAGACTCCTTTGCAGCAACGGGCGCTTCATCGGGGGCCTGCGCAACCGCATCAGAAGTCTCGTCAACGGAGGCTTCAGTCTTTTCTTTGCCGGCTTTTGCTGCAGCATCGGCGCTTTCGTCGGCGCTCGGAACGGCGGCAGCTTTTTTTGCTGTGCGGCGGCGTTTGGCAGGCCCCTTGGGAGCCGGCTTTGCTGCAGCTTCAGTCTCAGCAGCCTCAGCGGGGCCTTGATCCCCCTTGTCCTCATCGTCGCTGAAAAGCGAAGCAATGCGAACGGCTGCGTGCGGACCTTCGGCCTCGAAACGCCCGTAGCTCAAAAGTCTGCTGATGCGCCGCTCAAGCAGTTCATCGATGGTAAGACTTTGAACGATCTTGAGCTGATCGACGAGCGCTTTTCTCAAGGTTGAGGCCATGAGCTTCGGGTCGCTGTGCGCTCCCCCGATTGGCTCTGAGATGACCTTGTCGACAAGGCCGAGCTTTTTCAAAGATTCGGCCGTCAGTCCCAGAGCCTGAGCAGCTTCGGGAGCCTTGGCGGAGTTTTTCCACAAAATCGAGGCGCAGCCCTCGGGACTGATCACCGAATATGTTGAGTACTGCAGCATGAAGACTGCGTCGGCAACGGCAATAGCGAGCGCTCCGCCTGAGCCGCCTTCGCCGATGATGGTTGAAATCACAGGCACGCGCAGTTTGGTGAGTTCGTAAATATTGCGGCCGATTGCCTCAGACTGGTTTCTTTCTTCGGCGTCAATGCCGGGATATGCGCCCGGCGTGTCAACGAAGGTAAAGACAGGAAGGTTGAACTTTTCGGCAAGTTTCATAAGGCGCAGCGCCTTGCGGTAGCCCTCGGGCTTGGTCATGCCGAAATTGCGGCGGGTGCGCTCGCGGGTATCTCGTCCTTTTTGATGGCCGATGACCATCACGGCGTGCTCGGCAAGGCGAGCCAAGCCGCCGACGATGCTTTGGTCGTCGGCAAAGGTTCTGTCTCCGTGCAGTTCGTGGAAGTCTTCAAAAATCGCGTCAATGTAGTCAAGCGTATAGGGCCTGTTGGGGTGACGAGCCACCTGAGCCGTCTGCCAGGGGGTAAGATCGCGATAGATTTCAGCCGTGCGGCGGTTCTTTAATTTTTCAAGCTTGGCGATTTCATTGCGGTTTGACTTGCCCGAATCGAGTTCTTCGGTCTCAAGCTTTTCAATCTTGGCGGCAATGTCGCCGAGGTCTTTTTCAAAATCGAGAAAAACGGCTTTGGCCATGGATTCTTATTCCTTATCTACGCTTGTGAGTCTGTTTCTTATAAAGAAGGGAAAACTTTTCATTAAGAAACGGCTCAAATTAGTACTGTACAGGAGTTTGCGTCTGGCTGCGCCACAGCAGCCAGGCGGCTGCCGTGCGCCAGGGCGCAAACTTTTCATGACATGCCGCGTCAAGTCCGCGGCAGGCCAGAGCCTTTTTGATGCCGTAGTCGCCCGCAGGCCAGACATCAGGGCGGCCAAGCCCAAAAATCAAAATCATGTGTGCCGTCCAGGGACCAACGCCTTTGACCGAGGTGAGCACGTCGATGAGCTCGGCATCGGAAAGCGCCTGGGCTCCCTGAGGGGCAATCGTTCCTTCTCTATAGAGCTCTGAGAGGCCGGCAAGAGCCTGGGCCTTCGTCTTCGAGAGTCCAAGCCCGCGCAGGCCGTCTTCGCCAAACGAGGCAAGTCTCTGCGCTAGGAGCAAAGCCTCGCAGCCCTTAGCAGCTTCAAGCACTCTTGACGAAAGAGCGAGCGCTGCCCGATTGCTCACCTGCTGCCCGCACACTGCGCGCACCATGCTTTTCATCAGATCGCGGCTAGCCAACAGCCCCTCGCCTCTTTCAAGGGCAAGAGCAGCAACATCGGCGAGCTCGGGCGCTTGACTAAGCACATCAAGCGCCTGCTTCCACCAACAAACAAACTCGCGCTCGTGCGGCATCTGCAAAGACCGAATGCTCAAGGAGCACTTACGCATGACGCCAAGTCGACCCCTGCGGACCGTCTTCAACAACAATGCCCATCTGCGTCAATTGATTGCGGATTTCATCGGCGCGCGCCCAGTTGCGAGCCTTCTTGGCTTCAACGCGTTCGGCTACGAGCTTGTCGATGGCAGCTTCATCGAGATCGCTTGTGGCGCCTTTCAAGAAGTGCTCAGGCTCAATCTGCAGGATGTTGAGCACAGCGCCGAGGCTCTTTAAGGTGTCGGCAAGCTTTTTGTCGCCCGTGCGGTTGACTTCGGCGGCAAGCTCAAACATGACGCTCACCGCTTCAGGCGTATTGAAGTCCTCGTCCATCGCCGCCTTAAAGCGTGCGCACCAGGGCTCGTTCCAGTCGATGGGGGCTGCGTGCGCATTCTTGCCCTTGAGGGCGCTGTAAAAGCGAAGCAGTCCCTTGTGTGCCTCTTCAATCAGCGAGGGATTAAAGCTGATCGGGCTTCTGTAATGGCTTCTCAAAAGGAAAAAGCGCAGCACTTCGTTGCCGTTGCCTTCTCCGAAGTGTTCGTTGGTTTCTTTGAGCGCATCGCGAACGGTCCAGAAATTGCCCAGCGACTTGCTCATTTTTTCTTCAACGCCCGAAGCTGAGCGCACGCGCAGCGGTCCCGAATGCATCCAGATATTGGCAAAGGTTTTGCCGCTTGCGCCTTCGCTTTGTGCAATTTCGTTTTCATGGTGCGGGAAGACGAGATCCGGACCGCCGCCGTGAATGTCGAACGTCTCGCCCAAAAAGTGCCGGCTCATGGCCGAGCACTCAATGTGCCAGCCCGGACGGCCCTTGCCCCATTTCGAATCCCAGGCGGGCTCGTCGGGCTTGGCTGCCTTCCAGAGCACGAAGTCCAGGGGATCGCGCTTGGCTTGAGCGACTTCGACGCGGGCGCCTGCGCGCATTTCGTCAAGATTGCGGCCAGAGAGCTTTCCGTAGCCCGCAAACTTTCTTACGGCAAAGTCCACGTCGCCGTTTTCTGCCGCATAGGCAAGTCCCTTCTCCTCAAGCTTTTCCACAAGCGAGAGCATGTTGCCGATGAACTGCGTGGCGCGCGGCTCGTGCGTGGGCGCCAGGCACCCGAGCGCCATCATGTCCTCTTGCATGGCGCGGGTGAAGAATTCAGTAAGCTCGGTGGTCGATACGCCTTTTTCAGCAGCGCGTCGAATGATTTTGTCGTCGACGTCGGTGACGTTGCGCACGAACGTAACCTCTAGGCCGCTAGCCTCAAGCCAACGGCGCACGACGTCAAAGGCAACGAATGTGCGTCCGTGCCCAATGTGAGTGTAGTCATAAACGGTAACGCCGCAGACATACATGCCGACCTTGCCGGGATGAATTGGTTCAAAGGGGCGGATGTCCTTGGTGAGCGTGGAATAGATTTGAAGCGTCATGACTGTCTTGTTTTGCTCTGTGTTTGTTTGAAGTGCTTTTGGCATGCGCAAAAACGGGGTGAGCCTTTCGCCCGAGCCTGATGCAGCCCGCCTGCAGCCTGAGGCGGACAACGGCTGCAGGCGAGCCTGAAACGAAGAGAAGCAATTTCAGTGCCCGCCGGCGTCCTTGCGCTTTGCGCTGATGCTATAGAATCCTCGAAGTTTATCAAATCTGACCCTCTGCCCGAGCCCCTTCGACAGGCCTCTTTGCGAGGCTGGCGCTGCGCTCAAGACTCTTTTTGAGGTGCCCGTCTTTTTTGTTCGGCGCTCTGAGCACTGGGTCTTTTTACTGGTCTCTGCTAAAAGTGAAGAACAAACGTTCAGCCGGTTTTCTGCTTGCGGCCGTGCTTGCCGCTGGCTTGGCGGCTTGTCCTGCCGCGCAGGCCGTCATCATCGATCCTGATGAGCCATCCAAAGCGGTCTCACCCGATCAGTATCCGCATCTGGTCGAAAAGCTCATTGGCCGAGGTGATTTTGACGAGGCGCTCGCGATCATCGACGAGGCGTTGCAGAAAAATCCTGTCTCGGTGCAGCTGAGGTTTCAGCGTTGCGTTGCCTACGAGCGCATGGGTGAGAAGGCGCGCGCGGCCAAGCTCTATGAAGACTTCATCGTGCGCTATCCGGAAATCCCCGAGCCTTACAACAACCTCGCCTCGATCTATGCCTCTGAAGGCAAGCTTGATCGTGCGCAGGAGCTCGTCGAGCGAGCTTTGGCGCTGCGTCCGACTTTTGCCCTGGCCTACCGCAACCTTGGACAGATCTATCTTGCCAAGGCTAAAAACGCCTTTGAGTCTTCGCTTTCCAATGCTCCGGGCAGCCGCTCGGTGCAAAACAAGATCAAGGCCATTGACGAATTGCTCAAATAAATATTTTTTACTGTAGAGAGTGCACATGATTGCCAACCGCATGCGTTTGGGGCTAGCAGCCCTTGCTCTTGTTCCTTTTGCTCCTGGTCTTTTTGCCGCTCCTGTCGCCGCAGCCAAGGGGGCCGTGATCGAAACGAGCATGGGAACGATTGAAATCCGTTTTGAAGCCGGCCGCGCGCCGCTTTCCGTTGAGAACTTCGTGCGCTATGCCCAAGAAGGCCACTACGACGGCACGATCTTTCACCGCGTCATTGACGGCTTCATGATTCAGGGCGGAGGCTTTACGGCCGACATGAAGCAAAAGCCTGCGCATGCGCCGATCGTCAATGAAGCCCGCGGCGGCATTTCCAATACCCGCGGCACAGTGGCTTTTGCCCGCACCAACCAGCCGCATTCGGCGACCTGCCAGTTTTTCATCAATACGGTCGACAATGACTTTCTTGATGCGAAGAATGCCCGCGACGGCTGGGGATACACCGTCTTTGCACGCGTGACCAAGGGCATGGACGTTGTCGACAAGATTGCCGCAGTGAAAACTACAATGAAGCATGGCATGAGCGATGTGCCCGAAAAAACGGTTACAATCACGTCTGTGAAAATTACGCGTTAACACCTAATTCAGCTGGATGATTTTCTTTAAATAGAAATTCCGGCTGGTGTTTGCTCTATTGGTTTATACAAAGACGGACGGTGACCTACTCATGATTCGCTTTACCACCAACAAGGGCGTCTTCGACGTTGAGCTCAACGAAGCGGCCGCCCCCAAGACCTGTGAAAACTTTCTTGCTTATGTGCGCGAAGGCTTTTACAACGGAACGATTTTTCACCGCGTGATCTCCGGCTTTATGATTCAAGGCGGCGGCTTTGAGCCCGGCCTGATTCAAAAGCCCACGCATGAGCCGATCGAAAACGAAGCTGCAAACGGACTCAAAAACGACAAATACACGATTGCCATGGCCCGCACCAACGAGCCGCATTCGGCAACGAGTCAGTTTTTCATCAACGTGGCCGACAATGACTTTCTCAACCACACTGCCCCCACCGCCCGCGGCTGGGGTTATGCGGTGTTCGGCCAGGTCGTCTCGGGCATGGATGTCGTGGATGCGATTTCGCAGGTGCGCACCTCCACGCGCAACTTCTATGGCGACGTGCCTGTCGAAGACGTGATCATCGAAAAAGTTGAAGAGATCTAGCCTTTTGTGCCAGACTCTGAAGCCGGAATGAGCTGCTGCGGTTATTGAATAGAAAAGCCCGCCGCGTGCTTTTTCCGGCTTTTTTTGTTTTCCGGCTCTAGCGCTGATGTCTGCGGATGCCTTCTCTGAGGCCAGCTTTCGTGCCCAAATGAGCCGTATTTTTAACCAAGAGCCTTTGATGCCCATTACTGGTCTGAGTCTTTCCCGTCCGTTGGTCGCGCCTGCACTGATGGGCATTGATCACGTCGAAGGCGTGTGCAATCCGGTCTTTATTGCCGATCTGCATCTTTCGGGCAAGAGCAAGCGTACATTGCTGTCTTTTTGGTGGTTTTTAAAGACGCGTGCAAGGCGCTTTGATGAGCTTTTTATTCTCGGAGACTTCTTTGAGTACTGGATCGGAGACGATGCCTGTTCGCCGGCTGAGCCTATTGCGAAAGCTCTCAGAAGTTATGCCGCTGCAGGCCGGCGCATTTTTCTGATGCAGGGCAATCGCGACTTCATGATGGGCGAGGACTTTGCGCGCCACTGCGCAGCCGAGCTTCTAAAAACGCAGGCCGTCATTGAAGTGCGCGGACGCAGAATTCTTTTGTCGCACGGCGATGAGTGGTGTACGCTCGATGATGAATATCAGGCTTTTCGCCGCCAGGTGCGAGATCCTGCCTTTCAGGTTGCCGGGCTTGAGATGAGCGTTGAAGAGCGCATTGCCTTTGCCAAGGAGGCCCGCGCCAAGTCTGCTGAGACCAAGACGGTCAAAACGTCTGAAATGATGGATGTGGTAAATGATTCCGTTGAGGCCGATTGCCGTCGCTGGAACGTCCAAACCGTCATCCACGGGCATACGCACAAGCCTGCCCGGCACGATTGCGGCACCTTTGAGCGCTTCGTGCTTCCCGATTGGAATCTTCATGGCGAACATGGCCTCAAGCCGCGCCGCGGCTGGATTGAGCTTGATGCCGATGGACGGCCTCAGATTGTGATTCGGCACGGCGTTTTTTGGTAAACGCGGTGAGTTCCCAGAAATTTTTTGCGTCTTTCATCACAAAGACGATTGTCTTGATGGGAAAAGGCTGATTTGGGCGACGTCCGCTCATGCTTCGATCTTTCAGGCATCCTGGTTCTGACTGAGGAAAAACGCCTGTCGGCTGTTCGGGAATTGAAGATCTGCGCTGGTAAAATCTATCGTTTGAGTAGTTTTTGATGACAGTTTTTTCTGAGGAGCAAGCAATCTTGACGCGCTTTATAGATGACTTCCGTGTTCTGCCCGAAATGCTCGAACGCACGGCTCGTCTGTACCCCGACCGCGAAGCCTACCGCTGGTACGAATTTCGCACCAATGCCTGGGTGAGCCTTACGTGGCGCGAATTCTCCGAGCGCGTGCTGCGCTGGAGAAGAGCTTTTGCCAGGATGGGATTTGAAAAAGGCGCTCGCGTGGCGATGCTTCTTCCCAATTCCATTGATGCGCTTACGTTTGATCAAGCGGCTCTCGCAAACGGTCTGGTGCCGGTGCCTCTTCACGCCATCGATACGGCCGGAAGCTCATGCTTCATCCTCAACAATTCGGGCGCAGAGTTTCTTGTGACGGTCAACTTCGCGCGCTGGAATTCTCTGGCCACAAGCGGCGTTGAGCTGCCGCACCTGCGCCAAGTCGTCTTTACCAATGAAACCGACAGCGGCATCAGTCAGGGACACATTCCCTACTGTGGTCTTGAAGAGTGGCTAGCTACGGGCAACGGCGTGGTTGACCTTCCTGCAGGGCCGGGTGAAGAGGATCTTGCTGCGCTTGTCTATACCTCGGGCACCACGGGGCGGCCCAAGGGCGTGATGCTCACGCACAAGAACGTGGTGAGCAACGTGCGCCAGATCTACGGCTATCTGCCGGTGACCGAAAACGACTGCTACCTCTCGTTTTTGCCGTTGTCGCACACCTTTGAGCGGTCGGCGAGCTACTACCTGGCGGTTGCCACCGGCGCCACGCTTGCCTTTTCAAGAGGCGTTTCGCGCATTCTCGACGATCTGCGCGAAGTCAATCCCACGATCATGTGCTCGGTGCCGCGCGTTCTTGAGCGCATCCACAACCAGATCATGGGCGTGCGCCGCAAGATGACAAAGAAAAAGGGCTACTTCTTCGACTGGGCCATCGAGGTGGGCTGGCGGCGTTTCTGCAAGGAAAATGGTCTGCCTATCGAGGGCTCCAAGCGCCAATGCCTTGATTTTTTGATGGCGGGGTACCTTCAGCGCAAGATCGGCGACTCGGTCAAGCACGTCTTCGGCAGTCGCATCAAGACTCTTTTTGCCGGCGGCGCCGCGCTCAACTACTCTGTTGCGAAGTTTTTCTGCGGCATGGGCATTCCGATTCGTCAGGGCTATGGCTTGACCGAAAGCTCGCCCGTGATTTCGCTTTGCGAGGAACAGGGCAACCACCCGCTCACGGTCGGCAAGCCTCTGATCGGCGTTGAGGCCCGCATCGGCGAGCAAGACGAACTGCAGGTGCGCGGACCGCAGGTGATGAAGGGCTACTGGGGGCGCGAGGAAGATACGCGCAGAGCCTTCACGGAAGACGGGTGGCTCAGAACGGGCGATCAGGCCGACATGAGCGATGGCGGGCGCATTCGCATCAAAGGGCGCTTGAAGGAAATCATCGTCACGAGCGTGGGCGAAAAGGTAAGCCCGGTCGACCTTGAATTTGCCATCCAGGAAGACCACCTCTTTGATCAGGTCATGGTGGTCGGAGAAAATCGTCCCTACATCGCCGCTTTGGTGGTCCTTAATCATGAACGCTGGACGGCGCTGTGCCGCGATCTGCAGCTTGACCCCAATGATCCCTCGACGATGGGGTGCCGCGACGTGCGAAATGCCGTCATCAAGCGCGTGCGTGCGGCTACGAAGGATTTCCCGCGCTACGGGCAGCCGCGCAACGTCTCCATCATTCCCGAGGCATGGACTGTGGAAAATGGGCTTTTGACAACCACGATGAAGCTGCGTCGCAAGCAGATCGCCGAGCGCTTTGCCGATGAAATCGAAGAGCTCTACACCGGTCACGGAGCGTAAGTCTGGGAAAAATGGCATCCATGGTTGTTGTTGACAAGGCGCCCTGCCCGTTCGGGCCGCTGTTTGATTCGCACTCGCACATCAATAGCGAGGAGTTTGACGGTGATCGCGATGCGGTTGTTGCGCGCATGCGCAAGGCCGGTCTTGTGGGCGCCATGGTCGTTGCCTGCGACTGGGGCGAAGAAAAAAAGCTCTTTGAGGTAATCGATTCGCAGCCGGGCTTTTTGTGCGGCGCGTGGGCGCTGCACCCCGAGTACGAAGATCGCCTAGAACCGACGGTTGAGCAAATTGCTGCCATCTGCGAGGATCCCCGCATTGCGGCCGTGGGCGAGACCGGGCTTGACTACTATTGGTGCAAGGGAGATCTTGAATGGCAGAAAGAGCGTTTTGTGCGGCATATCGAGGCCGCGCGATTGCTCAAAAAGCCCCTTATCGTGCACGCCCGCGAGGCTGAGGCCGATGCGCTTGACGTTTTGAGGGCGCATCGTGCGCACGAGTGCGGCTTTGTGCTGCACTGCTACGGAGGCGACGTTGAAACAGCCAGGCGCGCCGTTGATGCCGGAGGCCTCATTTCTTTTACGGGCGTGGTGACGTTTAAAAATGCGCAGGCTTTGCGCGAGGTCCTCAAGGCTCTGCCTCTTGAGGCGCTCATGATTGAGACGGACTGTCCCTACATGGCGCCTGTGCCCTATCGCGGCAAGCGCTGCGAACCTGCGCTTGTGGGCGAAGTGGCCAAAACCATTGCCGCGGTCAAAGACATTGAGCCGGCGCTTGCAGCAGAGACGACGACGGCGACGGCGCAGAAATTTTTTCGTTTGCGAGACAGATTGAGTCAGTAAATTGAAGTTTTCGGGAGAAAAGCAAATCATGTGGGTCAACAGCAAAACAGCACTTCTTGCCGCAGCGCTCTCGGCTGCGCTTCTTGCGGGCTGCGCAAGCTCGCCCTCGTCCGAATCGAATCAAGGCTCGAATTCAGGCTCTGTCGGCATGGCCGGTCCAGAGGAAAACTGGGCCAATTTTGCCGGCGCCGTTGACCGCGACCGCGACGATGTCGTCAAGTTCATGCTCAAGCAGGGCATCAGCCCCAACACGATCGTCAAGGGCGGTGATCCGGCGCTTGTGCGCGCCATCCGCATGGACAGCATGTCGGTGGTCGAGGCTCTGCTTGCCAATCCCGGACTTGACGTTGATACTGCGAGCGAATATGGTGAAACGGCACTGATGCTTGCCGCCTTCAAAGGGAACATGGAACTTGTGCAGAAGCTTCTTGACAAAGGGGCAAGCATCAATCGCGTGGGCGGCTGGACCCCTCTGCACTACGCAGCAACCGAGGGGCACGATGAGATCGTCAAGCTTCTTCTTGACAAGGGCGCGCGCGTCAACGTGCAGACGGCCGCCGGCGTCACTCCTCTTTACATGGCCGCCCGCAAGCCCTCGCGTCAGGTCGTGATGACGCTTCTGAAAGCCGGCGCGTGGCGAGATCTTTGCAACGACAAGAATCAGTCTCCGGCCGATGCCGCCCAAAATGCGGGCGACGAGGAGCTGGCTAAATTTTTGAAAGTCGAAAAGTGCGCAGCCCCCATGACGCCCTATAAGCGTGCAGTGCCTGCAAACAGCGCCCGCACGCGGGCCTCTCTTGGGGCTCAAAGCGCCGTGCCGAGCGCCAAAAATTAACCGCCTTGAGAGCGAAGAGATCGTTGTCTCATGAGTGAATCCTTTGACTCGTTGGAGCTGCTCGCGCCCGCCCGCGATCTTGAGGTGGGGCTTGCCGCGCTTAGCCACGGAGCCGACGCCGTCTACATCGGCGGCCCTGGATTCGGGGCGCGCGCGGCCGCAGGCAACAGCATGGCCGATGTCGAAAAACTCGTCAAAAGCGCGCATCGACTGCGCGCGCGGGTATTTCTTACGCTCAATACGATCGTCTACGACAACGAGGTCAAAGAAGCGCTCGAGGTCGCCCGCCAGGCATATGAGGCGGGCGTTGATGCGCTCATCGTGCAGGATTTGGGGCTTCTTGAGGCAGGGCTGCCGCCCATGGAAATTCACGCCTCGACCCAGTGCGACATCCGCACGCCTGAGAAAGCCGCTTTGATGGATGCGCTCGGCTTTTCGCAGGTTGTGCTTGCCCGCGAGATGACGCTCGAAGAAATTGCCGCCTGCAGGCGCGCCATGCCGCGCTCGCGCATTGAATTTTTCGTGCACGGAGCGCTGTGCGTGAGCTACTCAGGGCGCTGCTACTTGTCTTGCGCGCAGACTGCGCGCTCGGCAAACCGCGGCGAGTGCGCGCAGCCCTGCCGGCTGCCCTACGATGTTTTTGATCTGCATGGCAGAGAAATTGCCCGGGCAAAGCATGTTTTAAGTCTCAAGGACAATGATCAAAGCGCAAATCTCGCGGCTCTGGCTGCGGCGGGCGTCTCGAGCTTCAAAATCGAAGGGCGCCTTAAGGACGCTGAGTACGTCAAGAACATCACGGCCTTTTATCGGCAAAAGCTCGACGACTTGATTGAACATTCACACGGACGCTATCGCGCGCAGTCGGCAGGACGCACGCAGTTTTTCTTTGCTCCCGATCCGCAAAAGACCTTTCATCGCGACGCCACCGATTATTTCGTCAACGGCAGGCGCCTGATGATCGCTTCGCTTGACACTCCCAAGAGCACGGGCGAGCGAATTGGCATTGTGCAGGCAATTTGCGCCGATGATCCGCAGCATCTTGACGTTCGCACCCAAAAAGACATCGCAAACGGCGACGGGCTCATTTACTTTGATGCCGACAGAAAACTTTGCGGGCTCAATGTCAATCGTGCCGAGAGAATTGCTGAAAACCTCGTGCGCGTCTTTGTGCATGAAGGCATCAAGCGCAGGCCCGATCTGCACTCCGGCGTGGCAATCCTGCGCAACAAGGACCGCGCCTTTGCCAAGCTTTTGGCTGGCAAAAGCAGCGAGCGGCGCATTGCGGCCGACTTTATGCTCAAGGCCGAGCCTGACGGAATTGAGCTTCGAGCCTGCGCTTTGGGAGCTGAGGTCTCTGTCAAGGCCGACTTCAACGCGCAGCGCGCCAAAGATCCTGTGCGAGCGATAGCTTCGCTTGAAGCGGCGCTGGCCAAGACTGGAGAGACGCAATTTTCTTTTCACTCGCTTGATCTGCAGGGCGAAGATTTTGATCGTGAGCACCCACCCTTTGTGCCGGTGTCGGTTCTAAACGCTCTCAGACGCGAGGTGCTCGCTGAGCTTGAGCAAACTATTGAGCGCACGCACCCGCAGGGGACGGTGCGCGAGACCGACTGGCCTCGTGCTCGTCAATTGGCTCCTTTGTGCGGTCTTTGCGGGTTTGGCGCCAACGCGGCAAACCGCTTTGCTCGAGAGCTGCTGCAAAAGCTCGGATGCGAGGGAAGGCCCCTTGCCTTTGAGCTCGACCATGCCCTGGCTGATCTCTCTAAGACTGAACTTATGCGCTGCCGGCACTGCGTGCGGCATGTGCTTGGCATATGTCCTAAAACCGTCAAGGGCGATCCGGTTAAAAAAGAAGCCTTCAAGCGCGCCAATGGCGGCAGGCTCAAGCCCCTGCCCCTTGTTCTTGTCAACGACAAGGGCCGCAGACTCGTTGCTCGCTTTGACTGCCGGCGCTGTGAAATGACGATTTCGCTCATTGAAAACGAGGCGCAGCTAAAAGCGCTTTTTGCCGAATCGGGCATTTCGAGCGAACTCTTAAGCCAGACGAGCGGGCATTTGCGCTAGCATTGTGAATTCCTGCGGGAGATGTGCACTTTTGCCTGCGGCCGCAGGTGGAGAAATTTTTGAGTCTTGTCCTGTTATGAAATCTTTCGTCGCCAAAGCCATCATTGAAGCCGTTGCCATGACGGCCTCGCATACGCTTGCCGCCAAAACCTTTGCCGCATTCTGGAAGCGTGTCTCATCAAGGCTTGACGAAGGCGTGAGCTACATCGACAAGCACGGCGACGAAGGGCTTAAAGCAGAAAAGACGCTTCTTGAGGCCATTACGTTTCGTGATCCCGAGATCACCCGCATCATTGACGGGTGCTTAAAGGAGTTTCTGCACTCGGACATACTGATTTTGATCGATCAGGTGCAAAAGATTCAAGACGGCATCAATGCGCGTCGCGAGCAGATCAATGCCTGGAAGCTTGCGACGATTTCGGCGCCGGCTACTTCGCTTATGCCGCTTAAGAAAACCCGAGCTAGTCTATCTCGGCGCATCGCCCGCGAGCGCGAAGCCATTCGCCAGGAAGAAGAGCGCATCGAACTCCTAAAGCAGGAAACGCTTGCCAAGATGGCCGGTCAGGGGCTTTCCATGACGGCCGAGCAGCTCGAGGGGCTTCTCTACTCGGCCGAAGGCGGCGATCTTGCGCAGGTGATGGCGGTTGCTGAAAACATCCGCATGATTGAGGTCAATCTGAGCGAGCAGCTGCAGGGCCCTGAAACAAGCGCAGCACAGGTGCGAGCCTATACGGGCTACGTGATGATGTGCTACAGGGTCTATCTTGCGGCAATCGATCGCGCCCGCAAGACCATCTCCGAGGTCTACATCAAACGCCTTGAAGACATCATCAAAGAGGCCACCAATCAGATGCTCAAGGCCGATGCCCTGCGCCAGAGCCTCGGCAGCAAAAGCGGCGTGGCCATGAACAATCTCGACTTGAATTCGCGTACGATTGATCTCGCCGATCTCTACGAAAAGCATCTTGAACGCCGCCTTGAGGATCTTGAGCGTCTGTCGGCTGAGATGAAAATCAACTATGAGCTTGCGCGCAACACCTTCCGCACGGTAAAGGTCGGAGGCGAACTTGTCGACGTCATCCGCGCCGGCGAAAAAGATCTGCAGAGCATCTTCAAGTTTGATCCCCCGAAGCTTGAAGCGTTCTACGACAAGAATCTGCGTGCGGATTTTGATGAGCTCACCGCCAAGCTTAAGTTTGGGCTGCAGAAAAACCGTCGATAGGCCAAGGCGCGCTTGGGGGCGGCAGCGCCATTAGGCTTCAAGATTAGGCTAAGAGCGATCTATTTCTCGGTCAAGGCTATTTTGGCGCCCATTGCAATAAAGATCAGTCCGCTTGCGCGATTCATCCAGCGCGAGGCTGCGGGCGTTTTGATCAATATGCCTCCAAGTGCAGCAGCAAAGCACGCAAGGATGATGTACCAGACAGTGCCTACGGCTGCATAGGTCAGGCCCAAAACGAAAAACGGCTGGGCTCTGCCCGCAGCATCCGCATTGATGAACTGCGGAAAGAACGCCAGAACAAAAAGCGCAACCTTTGGATTGAGCACGTTGGCGATCAGGCCGGTTCGGAAACTCGTAAAGATGGACTCCTGAGAGTTGAAGTCTTGAAGAGCTGCAAAGTTGACGGGCTTTGAGAGGATGCTGCGCACGCCGAGCCAGCACAGGTAGGCTGCGCCCGCCCATTTGATCGTTAGAAAAGCTGTCGTCGACTGCGAAAGAATGATCGACAGACCAAAGGCGGCCGCAATTGTGTGCACCAAAACTCCGGCATTGACTCCAAGAGCGCCGACCACTGCTGCTCGGCGCCCTTTGCTGAAAGCTTTGTTGAGAACAAAAATCGTGTCCAGTCCCGGCGTCATCGCAAAGATGATCGCTGCGATGAAAAACGATTCATAGCCGTGTATGCCTTGTTCTGAGAAAAACATGTATTTTTTTTCGGCAAAGGATTAAGTCGTCAACTATTTTGTTGGGTTCTCTTCATGTATTGCTGCCAGCCGTGCGCACGAAGTTTGCATGCTGGACATTGTCCGCAGCCATAGCCCCAGTCGTGGAGTTCGTCGCGGCTTCCCAGATAGCAGGTGTGGGTTTCTGTACGGATAAGCTCAACGAGCTTTTTGCCGCCGAGAGCTTGTGCAAGCTCCCACGTATCGGCTTTGTCCAGACGCATCAGAGGCGTTTCAATGACAATCGGCTCATCAAGTCCGAGCGAGAGCGACACCTGCAGGCTCTTTAACGTGTTGTCGCGGCAGTCTGCATAGCCCGAGTAGTCGGTCTCGCACATGCCGCCCACAAGAACTGATGCTCCTCTTCTGTAGGCAATGGCTGCGGCGTAGGTAAAGAAAAGAAGATTGCGCGCCGGCACAAAGGTGTTGGGCACTCCCTCTTTTTCAAAGGCAATGGCTTTTTCGCGCGTGAGCGCACAATCGCTGATCTGCCCCAAGGAAGTCATGTCGATCATGTGATCGGCTCCGAGTTTGGCATCGAATTCAGTATCGATCCCGCGCAGTTTTTCAAGAACCCTGCGACGGCACTCGAGCTCCACGCTGTGGCGCTGACCGTAGTCAAAACCAACGGTTTCAACGCTTTTGTAGCGCCTTAGCGCCCAGGCCAGGCATGTTGTGGAATCCTGTCCGCCGCTAAAAAGCACAATAGCCGTTTCATTAGCGGCGCCGGCCGCGTGTGTAAGAAGCGAGTGCTGCATGAGGTTTGATCTATAGAAAAAAATTATCGAGTTTGGCCCGAGCTGATCTTTTTCGGCTGCAAGCGTTTGAGAAAGCACAGAACCTTCTTAAGCTCAAAGGTCGATGATGCAAGGCAAAATGCCTCTTTTTAGAAATGCGTATTTTGCCGCAAAACGCCGATATTGACGTGCAAAGCGGCAAGGCTTTTTTGATTGTCCACTGCAAGAAGATATGACGCTTGTTTGCCCGCAAAAGCCTCTTGGCGCCACTCACTGGGGACTTTGCCGTCCGGTGGTGCAAGACGGCGTTCTTACTGATGTTTTGCCCTACGAGGGCGACCTTATGTCCTCGCCCAATCTTTCGCGTCTTGCGGGCTGGGTTAATGCAAAGCGGCGCATCGCAACTCCCCAGGTGCGCCGAGGCTTTCTTGAAAAAGGCACTGCGAGCCGCACCGGCCGCGGCCGAGACGATTTTGTGGAAGTCTCTTGGGAGCGGGCGCTGGGGCTTGCCGCGCAGCACATTGCTCGCGTTTATGAAGAGCGCGGTCCTGCGGCAGTCTACGGCAAAACCTCGGGCTGGAAGTCTTGTGGTCTCTTGAACTCTCCCATTCATCTGGTGCGCAGGCTTTTGAATCTGTGCGGAGGTTTTGTGCCCGTCTGCGGCACGTATTCGACTGGGGCGGTTTCATCCATTCTCCCCTACGTCGTCGGCATGAGCGATCCGCCTGCCGAGCCTTGGAGCGAGGTGATTGAAAACGCCTCTCGCGTCGTGTTTTGGGGCGCTGATCCTCTCATCACCAATGATGTGGACTGGTTTTCGACGCTGCACGCTTCGAAAGCCGCTCTTTTGCGCCTCAAGGAAAAAGGCACGCCTACGATTTTCATTAACCCGGTCAGAGGAGAGACGGCAAAAATGCTCTCAAGCCGCTGGGTTGCGGTGCGGCCGTCGACCGACTGCGCGCTGATGCTGGCGATGATTTACGTGCTCATCGATAAAGGAGCGGCAGATTTAAACGAGTGCCGCCGACTTGCCCATGGCGTCGATGCTTTTGTCGACTACGTGCTCGGGCGCGAAGACGGCCTGCCGAAAACTGCGCACTGGGCTCAGGCAGTGACCGGCATTGACGCATGCGAAATAGAAAATCTTGCGCTTGAGCTTGCTCGCGAAAGAACCATGCTTTGCTTTGGCTGGGGACCGCAGAGAGCGCGCTTTGGCGAACAGTTTCATTTCATGGGCTATGCGCTGGCGCTCTTTTTGGGACAAATCGGCAAGCCTGGCTGCGGCATTTCCACGCATCACCACTATAGCGACGGGGGAGCCGCGCTGTGCTCCGGACCGATGCTCGATGCCATTTCCAGTCTTAAGCCCGTCAAGCGTCCAGACTTGCCCAGCAGCGTTGAGGGCATGCCTCCTATCCCTGTGGCGCGCTTGGCTGACCTTCTTGCTCACCCCGGCAAAGCAATCGAGCACAATGGCCGCACGATCGTCTATCCCGACATCGATCTCATCGTTTGGGCGGGCGGCAACCCTTTCTCGCACCAGTCCAATACACTCTTGCTTCAAAAAGGCTTCAGACGCCCCTCGGCAGTGATCGTTGCCGACACGCACTGGAGCGCTGCGGCGCGTCACGCCGACATTGTGCTGCCGGCTGCCTCCTGCTTTGAGCGCAACGACATCACGCCGATTGGAACTTATTCACGCATGGGTTTGGCGGCTATGCATCAGGTCGTTGATCCCATTGGGAAAGCGCGAAGCGACTTTGCCGTTTTCTCGGCTCTTGCACGAGAGCTCGGTCTTAAGGATGCCTTTGACGAGGGGCTTGACCAAGAAGGATGGCTCAGGCGTTTTTATGCCCAGGCGCAAGAACTTTCTGGTGTTGCCTTGCCCGACTTTGACGACTTTTGGCGTGAGGGAGTTGTTCTTTTCAAGGAGAAAAGCGACGATCCGGCCAAAAGCTTTTGGCGGCGTTTTGCTGAAAATCCGGCAAAGGCGCCCCTGCCGACGCCGAGCGGGAAAATTGAAGTCGCAAGCAGCAGACTTGCCGCCTTGGGCTACGAAGAGGTGCCCTCGCACCCGGCGTATAAAGCTTGCGATTTGGCTGATGCGCGCCAATATCCATTGACGCTTTTGAGCATCAAAAGCGCAAAACGACTGCACTCGCAGCTTGCTCGGGCGGCGCTTGAAGAGGCTCGCGATGCCGTTTTCGAAACTTGCCGCATGCATCCCAAAGATGCCGCCAGCCGCGGCATTTGCTCAGGAGATGAAGTCGTGGTCTTCAATAGCCTCGGGCGCGTGCTTGCTCGTGCAGAGATCACAAGTGATTTGATTCGGGGCGTCGTTGTGCTCGAGCACGGCGCTTGGTTTGACCCTGATCCAGAAGACGAGAGGCTCGATCGCGGGTCGGCAGCAAATGTTCTGATCACCGATGCGCCGACTTCGAGGCTTGCAAACGCAAATATCGCCAGCGGTACGGGCGTAGAGGTGCAAAAAAGCGCCTAATGCTTTTTTGGCATAGGTGTTTTCTCGGCCTTTCGAGCCATTTTGACCGCGCACGGGCTATGATCATTTGATGCCTAGGCAATATGCCTTAGAAAAAAACAGACTCTCGGGACGGGGAATATGGATACGATTGCCGCCATCATGCAGCCTTTTTGCCTCATTGCAT
This sequence comes from uncultured Duodenibacillus sp., assembly GCA_944388865.1. Classification (GTDB taxonomy): domain Bacteria; phylum Pseudomonadota; class Gammaproteobacteria; order Burkholderiales; family Burkholderiaceae_F; genus Duodenibacillus. The sequence continues at coordinate 44,120 of CALXKM010000042.1, forward strand.
TGGGCTTTGCGCTTGTGCACTTGCCGCTTTTTCCCCGAACGCTTTGGGAGGGAGTCGAAAAGCTCGTCTACTACGTGCTGTTTCCTCCGCTGCTTTTTACGAGCGTTGCCAAGGCTGACTTTGTTCTGAGCGAAACAGGGCTTTTTCTCGCGGGCGGCATCTTTGCCATGGCAACAGGCGTATACATGGCGCATGTCGTCTCGCGTCTGGCGCCGGCCGATCCGATGACGGATGCTTCCGTGCGCCAGACTGGCTATCGGTTCAACTCCTACATCTGCTTTGCCATTGCCCTTTCAATCTACGGCTCAGAGGGGCTGGCGCTGGTAGCGCTTTTAACCGGATTCTGGGTGCCGATTTCCAATGCGCTGGCCGTTGCCGATCTTGTGAAGTCAGGCTCCGAGAGCGGCAAAAAGGCGGGCCCTATTGAAATCATTGCCTCAATTTGCAAAAACCCCTTGATCGTTGGCACGCTGGGCGGCCTGGCCGCCAATCTCGCAGGAACCTTCTACGGCTTTAAGATGCCGGAGTTCGTGATGGACCTCTTTGGGTCTCTGGGGTCGGCCTCGGTCGCCACGGCGTTGATGGCAATCGGTGCAGGGCTTGCCGTTGAGGATTTTCGACGCTACGCAAAGCTCATTGCCCTGTCCACGATTCAGCGTCTGGTGGTGCTGCCGGCCGTTGCCTGCATTGTGGGACTGGTGCTGCAATTCAACGATCTCGAGCTTGGCGCATTGATGTGCTACGCGGTGGTGCCGACGGCAAACTCCTGCTACATCATGGCCGTGCGCATGGGCGGCAACGGCCCGGTGGTGAGCGACTTGACTTCGGTCGAAGTCATCGCCTCGCTGGCAACCATTCCAGCCTGGATGTGGCTTTTGGCGCAGCTTGCCGCTTAAAGCACAAGCCCGCGGATCCGCTCAGCAAATGCTGAGCGGCTCACTATTTGCACATGGCTGAAAATGCGGCTTGCGGCTGCAGACGCTCTCAGTCAAAATCAACGATGAAGAGCGGCTCACGGTGTCTTCTTTTGGACATTGGCTGGTTGCCGTGGCTAATTTTTTTTTCGGAGCATAGAAATGAATCTCTTCAAACTTGGCATGAGCGCCGTGATGAGCGCTGTTCTTTGTGCAGGCGTTGCCTTTGCTCAGGAACCTGTCGACCCGCAGCCGGCTCAGCCTCTGACCTACGTCAACGCGAGCTACCACAAGGTTGTTCCTGAGGTCGCCAAGAAGATGATGGAAGAAGGCGTGGTTCTCATTGACGTGCGCGAGCCCAAGGAATTTGCCGAAGGCCACGTCAAGGGAGCCGTCAATGTGCCCTTGTCGGTCTTTAAGCCCGGCATGAAGCTCGAAGCGGTTCCCAATCTCAACGACAAGGTTCTCGTACAGTGCCGCTCAGGCGTGCGCGCCGAACGTGCAGCCAAGATTCTCATTGAGTCGGGCTATAAAAATGTCTACAACGCCTACGGCACGCTGCAGTGGAAGTACGGCTTCGTCAAATAAGAAAGAGCCTTTTGCAAACGACTCGTTTGCTTTTCCCGGTTGCCGAAAGCTCTTTTCATGTTTTCGGCAAATTTCGGAGAAGGCTTTGAATTTTTTGAAGCCTTGCAAACGCTCTGCAATCTGCGCGAGGGCGTTTGCTTTTTCGAGGCTCAATCAAAATTCCCAGCCCAGAGTCAAGGCGAAATTGACCGAAGAGCTGTCGTCTCTGAAAAATTCGGCTCCGACTTCAAGACCGGCGTGGAAATTCTCCCGCACCTTCAGATGCAGCGCCGTCTGCATAAAAAGCGCATCGCGGTCTTGATCGGCGAATTCTCCGGAAAATGCGTACGCATCGTAGTTTCTGAAGCCTGCGCGCGTCAGGCACGAATCCTCGAGCGCCTCATGCCGCCAGGCAGCAAGAATCTGAACGGAGGCACTCGAGCCTTGATCATCCAAATCGGCGCGCATGTGCGCACGCATGCCTGCCGAGAGCAAGAGCGAATCGTAGGTTGCGGCCTGCGCGTGCAAGGCGGCTGCCCCAGGCCCCTTTTCCGTGATGCTTGGGCGCTTAACGAAGGCGTATTCAGCCCAGGCGATCGGTCCGAAAGCGGCCGCCTCGTTGTCAAGCCGCCCTCCCCAATCTTTGCCTGCGGCCAAAAAGGCGCTGCCCGAAAGCTGCGTCCAATCGCTTTTAAAGTGCACCGAATACCCGGTAAAGGCCGCTTCGCGGCTCATGTCTGAGTCCTGAATGCCTAGACGAAAGCCAGCGGCTGCGTATGCTCCCCTCCACTTTTCGAGGCCATAGAGCGCCTGCGCCCCGAGGTGCACGCCGCGGCTTTCGGATTGCGTTCGACCGAGATCCTCAACTTCGGTCTCACGCTCAGAAACAACGAAGTGAGCGCCGAGCTTGAGGTCTTCGTTTACGGTTCGATCAAATCCTGCCATCAGGCCGCTGCCGGTGATGCCCTGACGGGAGTCTGCGTGAAAAGGCTTTACCCAAAGGGCGTCTCGTTTTGCAGGACGATGAAAATCATCGAGCCTGCCGCTTAGCATGTGCGTGAGAATCGAGGCGTTCAATTCGTTTTGCTCAATTGCTGCCGACTGGCCGGCGCGCGCATATGCGGCTGGCCCCAGTACATGCAAAGCGCGAGTGACGCCGCGTCCGTCGGCTCCTGACCAGTCGACGGCGGCAATGAGCTGCTGCATGTCTTTGCCGCTTGTTTGCGCCAACGCCGCCAAGGCGCTTCCGAGGCTTGCCTGCGAAGAGTTCTGCGCCCATTTGCTGTAGGCATCAGCGGCGCGATTGACCTCAATGACTAGACCAGTCTCGCTTTGCCGACTCGAGTCGAGGCAGGTGCCTTGATTTGCTGATTGCTCGACGAGGGCGGCCTCAAAGCCCTCGATCACGGACACATCAAGCGTTGGAGACTCTGTTTGCGTCGTCACGTCAATTTGGCCTTTGATCGAGGCAGCCGTGAGCGCCGCGCCCTTCATCTCGTAGAGGCCGCTTTGGTAGAAAAGATTGCTTTGCGGCATGTAGACCAGAGTGCCGTCAAGACTTGCCTCTCCTGTCACGGATAGCGAGGCGTGGCTTCCTTTTGAGTCAAAGACGACGGCAAGAACGGCTTGCGATCCTTGCTCGTAGCTTCCCGCATTGAGCGTGCTGCCGCGCCAGCCCGGCATGACCGTGCCGTTGTTGACGAGCTTGTTTTTGATTTCTCCGTCGCCCGTGAGGGTGCCCGATTCGCGCACGACCACGCTGCTTTTTTCAAGTACACCTCCCGTCGCATCCTTTCTTTTGGCAACGGCAAGAACTCCGCCTTCGACGATCGTGGCGCCTTCATAGGCGTTCTCGCCGCTCAAAACCAATGTGCCGGCGCCTGTCTTCAAAAGACCGAGGTTTTTGCCTTGCAAAGCCAATGCAGAGGCGTTTACCTGAGGGTTGCCGTCGGTATGAAAATCCTTGTGGTGGTAGGCGTCATCCCACTTTCTTTGGGAAATGTCATTTGAAAATTCAGCGCTCCACCCGTTGGTGTCAAAGGTTTCGATTGCGTCGACAGCGCCAAGCTCGCTCACGGCAATAACGTTTGCGGCCGTTAGTCGATTGGCGTCAAGTCTTGCAATGCCGCGCACGGCTTTGCCTACATCAAGAATGCCCTGCCCGAAAACCTCTTCTTTGGTCAGCACTTCTATGGTGAAGTCGCCTTTTTCGAGCGCTGCCAAAGCGTAAGCGGCGCCTCCGATCCAGGCAGAGGGGTCTTGCTCAATGTTCTTTTGCAAAAGTGGAAGCAGCTCTTCGGGCTTCACGACATCTGAAGCCCAGGAAATTGTTGTGCCGTCAATCTCTATTTCTCTGTTTTCTTGGATTGCGGCAGCCTTCTCTCTATTTTCAGCGATGATGACCAAGCGCACTGTGCCGAATCTGTCTTCAGGCGGATTCAAGCCGGCCAGGCTGTAGAGAATCGTGTAAGGCGGAGCGTCAAAATCGCTGTTTGCCGTGGTCAGCACCGCATCTGCAAGCTGCTTGCCGGTCATCCATGGAAAGGCTTGGGCAACGAGCGTCAGAGCGCCGCTTACGACGGGCGTCGACATGCTGGTGCCCGAATCGATCATGTAGCCGTTGGTGTTGGCTGCAAGCGAAACGATGTTGGAGCCGGGCGCCATGACCGAATAGAGTTCGGAGCCTCTAAAAAGATTGGAAAACCAAGAGACGCCGGCTTCTTTTACGGAAAGCTTTCCTTCCTCGTCTTTTGTTATGCATTCATTGTTGGCGTTGATTGAGCCCACGGCAATCCAGTTTGCGAGATTCCCAACGCCGAGATATCTCGGCAAATTTGCCGGAAAGTTTGGGGCAACTTGTCCGTCATTGGCCGTGCCGAAGACAAAAACGGTTTGTGGATGCGTTTGGACGTAGTTGCTCAGACTCACCGTCTCGGTGTCTTCAAGGAAGATTTCTACGAGGTAATCGTCAAGGCTTATCTCATTGCCTTCATCATCAAACGAAGCGATGTAGCTTGAACTTGACCAGCTGTTGTTGAAATGCGGACTTCTGGTCGGCTGGTGAAATATTCCGTTAGATCAAGCGCGTCGTATTCGCTTAGCAAAACCCCAACCCATATTTGCGAATCAAACGCAACGCCGTGCATGCCCAAGCCGTCGCGTTTGGCGGCAGCAATGCCCGCAACATGCGTGCCGTGCAGGTTGTTGCTGTCCCAGATCGGATTGATCGCCTGTCCATCGTCAAGCAAGGGCATCATGTCGGCTTTGCCGGCAAGTTCCGGATGATCGACGCGCACGGCTGTGTCAAGAATGCCGATGCTCTGGCCTAAGCCCGTGTACCCCAATGCATAGGCTTCAGAAGCGTTGATGAAGTCAAGCGCTCCGCTTGCGTAATACTCTTCGATTTCAAAATCAGCAGGAAGGGCCGCTGCCGGTGAAATCAGGGAAAAAGCAGCCATGACTGCGACAGCAACGTTTGTGAAACAAGATGGCATGCTTTGAACTCCATGAGCTGCTTTGCGTTTGCATCCGAAATTTTATTGGAACATATTGCTTTTTCCGACACAGATCAACCGGCCTTCACCTTGAAGCAATGCCGAACGATTGAGAGGACGTGCGCTTCATACAATAGGCCCATGCGGCTTGAATGACTCAGCTGTAAAATGCTAAGAACATAGATAGCTAAAAGGTGACTTCTTGCTTAGTTTTAGGAGTGTTTTATGTCTGAGCTTGCTAGCTTGAATCTCAAATTGCCTATTGAGTTGAAAGAAGAGTTTTCACAAACTGCCGAAGCGCTCGGCATGCCTGCCGCTACAGCGCTGAAAGTCCTCATCACGCGCTTTGTAGAAGAAGGCGGTTTTCCTTTCGCCGTGAAAATCCAGCGTCCTCGCATTAATTGGGACGATCCCCGCATCATTAAAACGTATCGTCAAGACGGTAAATTGATGATGCCTGCCCAATGGCGAGATGAGGACGATGAAGATGACGAATAGCCCAAACAGTCTCCCTCAGCCTTTTGAAGTTTGGCGGCTGGCTTTCTATTTTGAAGACAAGCCCGATGTCTTCAAGTATCGGCCGGTTGTCGTTCTTGACCTCAATAACGAGACGGGCGAAGTCCTCGTTGCAGGAGCCAAAGTGACAAGCCATGCTCCAAGATTTGACAGTCCCGGCGAAGTTGTTTTGCAGCATTGGCAGGAAGCGGGTCTCACAAAACCCTCAGTTGTCCGGTGTTCCAAGATCGCTCAATTTGCTCTTGGAGATTTTGCCGGGTGTTCGCGTTATGGCCGACTTTCCCCAACCGACCAAGCTGCGGTCTTGCGTGCGTTGACTCAGCTTGGCTATCAACAAAAAACCAACCAGAACAACGGCGACTAAAAACCTATAAGCAGAGAGCGAGTTCGCGAATACACCGATTTGAAATGAAAAACCCCGAAGGCCTACTGAACCTTCGGGGTGGGGAGTCCTCAAAAGCTCCCTTTAAAATCGGGAAAGAAGTACGTCCTCTTATTTTTGCCCACCAAAAAACCCACCAAAAAAAGTTGACACGCAATCTAAACTTGTTTGGTTAGCTGAAGTCGTTTTTCGGGCGCCTTACGGCGCCGCTCAACCAGGCCACTAATCCTATTGGAAAAGGTCTCAGAGCACAAGAGCAAATGACTTCTAACGATGTTTCTAACAACAACCTGCCAATCAAAACATCAAACTAGACGAGGATCTAAAAATGCATCACTCCAAATCTGTCCTTTTGCTCGCATTCGGCGCTGTTGCGGGTGCTCTTCTCTCAGGGTGCGCCCAGATCAATGATCAACTCAGCACAATTGGAAAAACTACGCCCGAGAATGCACCTCCTGGTTACCATCTTTTTAACGATGCCAACGCTGCTGCTCAACGCAAAGATTACGCCAAGGCTTGCGAGAATTTCTGTGATGCAGCCGAAGTCGGGCACCCTCAGGCCAAACAGAAATGCATTGACTACGCATATTTAGCTGCCACTCGCATTGAAATCGGCGGCCTTAGATATGTTTGCAATGCATCTCAATTTGACAAAACAGCGGACAATTTCTGTAGTCGATACAACAAATCATTGTTCAATTCGGCATCTAAACGTGAACAACTCTTGAGAGAACTTCGCTCTGACATCCAAAAAGAAATTGACAGAAAACAAGTCAAAAAACAAATCCAACAGGGTGGTTTTGGTGAATTCACTGCGGAAGAGTTTTAACTATGATTAATATCAAATATATTGCTGCTTTTGTCGGAGCGCTATTCATTGGTTGTGCATCTGCAGGTACAGCTGAAGACATTACCAATCTTGAAAATCAGCTTAACCAATGCCGACAAGAATACAAGGATCTAGTAGCCAAGACCAATCAAGAAATCAAGGATCTCAAGGCTAAAGCTCCAAGTAACATGAACAGCATTTATGCTGAGAAAAAGAAAAACCTGAAGAAAAAAGCTGATAGTTGCAAATATATTAAAAGCAACATTGAAAAAAAGAAAGCAAGTCTAGCCGCTGAAATCGAATTCAAAAAACAAGCTGAAAAAATTAAACTTACAGGCGCAATTGATAAAGCGGGGCCTCGTTTCCGTTGTTTGCAACTGCGTCAAAACTGGGAAGAATTTAGTACCTGTACAAACTCTTTAGGGCTTGAAGCCAGCATTGGCGTTACGAAAAGCAGAAGAACAGCATTCTTTGCCAAAGACATTACTGCCATTATCGACGAAACAAATCACGTGAGTGAAATCATTATTCACGGCCCATCCTTCTGGAACGCCGGAAGCATTGATGATAGTTTTATCGTGGCGTTTGTCAGACAATATGACGTTGAAAACTTCTCATCTGGCACAAATATTCTAGGCCTCCCTTATCACAAGGGCACCATTAGAAATGGAAGAGTAGTTATAAATCCCACCATTGGAGTAGTTCCTGGGAGCATTGCAATTGAATATACAAAAGCTAAAGGCGGATATTCATTCTAACGCTAATAGTGGAGATTTATATGACAGCCTACGAAAATCTGACGTCCGATCAAAAGATGTCCATTGAAGCACGCCTTGCAAACGAAACAAAGTCTGCAGGCGTCGCCTACTTGCTTTGGTTCTTTTTGGGAACTTTAGCCGTTCATTGTTTCTATCTGGGACAAACCAAGATTGGCTTAATTCGCTTGGTTCTTGGCGGTTTAGGATGGATTTTGACCCTGGTAGGGTTAAGCGCAGCAATGGCCGGGCAAAGCGGCGCAAGCCTTGCCTGGGGGCTTATCTTTTTAACCATTGCCGGCATCTGGTTGATTATTGACCTGTTTAGAATACCGTCTTATATACGGCAGCAACAGGCTACACGCCGAGAAGAACTAGCCGTATCCTTATTACCCAAACAGGATACTCCCAATGAAAAAAGTTCTGCTTAGCACGCTACTCGCCCTTCTCGCTTGCACCGCAAGCGCAGAAGAGCGCTATATCTCCATGCGCAATGTAGACATTGGACTGGCAGGTCAAGGTTATTGTTCACTCGTCTTTAACCTGACTGCCAGCGCTCCATTTGACAATCCATTGGAGATTGAGGTCGGACTCTACAACGGTGACGAAGAAGTCTACAAAGCGCTTATGGAAGTCAAACCGTTCGGCCAGGCAAGGACTAATGAAACGCAATACTGCTTTGCGGACTATCCATGTGACGAAGTCACTAAAGCCAAGGTACTAAACGTCTGGGAAATTGTTGATGGCAAGCGTGTTCAATTATCGCGTGAAATTATCGTTCCCGATAACTATCAACCTGTCCCGGTTGAATAACACTAGATAGAACTATGAAAAAGTTAATTATTCC